>PDSZ01000001.1 GCA_002748705.1 Candidatus Fermentibacterota bacterium | reverse complement strand
GTTTTTGTAGTGAATGCTATTATGAGGATAGAAATATGGAAGATATGAAAAAAGGATTGCATAGCTTTTACAAACAGTACTTTGGTAAGAGAGAGAAAAAAGAGAGTATAATAGAGTATAAGAATTCAATGAGTTCGAATACAAAAAGCAAAACACAAAGAACAAGAAGGAAAAATGCTATAAAGAAATATATAGTAGAAAATAAGTAAACGATAGGCAATGTAATATAACTAGGGCTTGGTGCTGGAGCCTTAACCCTTTACAGCACAACGGTATAAGGGTATATTAGGTGCATAGAAATGCACGCAATATGAGCATATTTGCTCAAAACCCTTGCACCTGGAGGTTCAATTGTATCAGCATAACAACCGTCAGTTGGAAATTGAGGCATTCAAGACTCCGTTCAGGCTCCGCGCTGGATACTGAGAACAGATGGGTCAGGCCGGCAAAGCTGGTTCCCTGGGATTTCGTGGAAGAAGTTTATCTTCGAAGTCTCAGGAGAAGCCAACGAGCTATTTTCGGCAGATTCGTGTTCGGTTTCAATGTCAACAGAGCTATGAAGATGAGCACATCAGGAACGCAATAGAGGATAAGATCGGAGAAGGTAAGCGGAGGTGTTCAACCGACCGGGTAATGACCAGGCTTCGGGAAACGAGTGAGACTGTAATAAGCATGGTCTGCCTGGTAATGAATCTTGAGAGGCTGTTGAGGGAGGGTGCTTCCTCATACCTTATGAGGATTTATCACAGTCTGAAAGCCTGCTTGTTACTGGAAGTCCTTTGGGGCGAACTGGACTGGTCGGTATGCAGGCCCGGGGCTGAGTGGGATGATGGGTTGAACATCAAGCCCTGGAATAGATAATAAGCCAATAATGTTATGAAAGTACACTGCTGAGGGGGAACCCAAGTGGCAAGTTCCTGATCTGATTCATCTGAAAGCTTCGTCAGCATCAGTCTGTTTTCGTTTTTCTGAAGGTGGCATCAATTCCCAGGGGGATGCTCTGCAGAGCATTCAGTATGGTAGCCCGGCGATGTTTGCGGTACACATGAGAATATGCCATATTATGCAAAGATTGAAGTGACTTGGGAAGGTGTTTCCAGTGGGAGCAAAGGATCTGAGAGGTTATGTTAGTTCGCTTGTAAGTGATGGGGAGTACTGTTTTACCACTTCACAGGCTGTGGTCTCTATTGGCAAGTCTCTGGAGTCTGTCAGGGCTGGGATCAGGTATCTGAGAAGAGATAAATTGATTGCCACTCCAACAAGAGGATTCCATGTGATCGTACCTCTGGAGTACAGGATTACAGGGTGTCCTCCTGCGTCTTTCTTCATTGATCAGATGATGAACAGTCTGGGACTGAACTACTATGTCTGTCTCCTGTCCGCTGCTGAGCGGTATGGAGCATCTCATCAGAAGCCCCAGATGTATCAGATAATGGTAGAGAAACCCAGAAGAGATACTGTCTGCGGGAACCAGAGAATACGATACATAGTCAGAAAAGACTTGACTGGTATGCCTGTGAATCGGCTGAACACTCCTACAGGAACTGTAAGATTTGCCACGCTGGAGCTGACCCTGCTGGAGATGTTCGGCTTCCCGGTACAGTCTGCAGGATTGAGCAATGCCGCTACTGTTGCTCTTGATCTGGCTGATCAGGTAGATCCTGAGAAGTTGCTCAAGGCTGCCAGCGTGTGTCCTGCAAGCTGGGCTCAAAGGCTGGGTTATGTGCTTGATCTCTCAACTTCATCAGCCTCAGCCGATGTGTTGAACTCTTTCGTTCAGGAAGAAGCTGAAAGTTATGCTCTGCTGAGACGATCTGCCCTGCCAGGTTCAGCTGAGAAGTCCAAGAGGTGGAAACTGATCCTCAACACCGAAATGGAGCCTGAGCAGTGATTCCAAGAGCGGCAGTACAAGCCTGGAGAAAACATGCTTTGTGGAGCTTAGACCAGCAGGTGGAGCTGGATCTTGTTATCACAAGGAGCTTGATAGAGATCTTTCGAGTACCGGAGCTGTCTGAACGGCTGTGTTTTCGGGGTGGGACAGCACTCTACAAGTTACACCTCTCTCCTGCGCCGAGATTCTCCGAGGATATTGACCTGGTGCAGAGACATCCTGAACCGATTGGTCAGACTCTGGATACCATTCAGGATGTGCTCAACCCCTGGTTGGGCGTTCCACGCAGAAAGTTCGGAGAGGGTAGAGCAACCCTGGTTTACAGGTTTCTTTCAGAAGATTCACATCCAGGAAGTCTTCGATTGAAGATAGAGATTAACACCAGAGAGCATTTCCATGTGATGCCCATCCAGCCAGTTTACCTTACTGTTGACAGTCTGTGGTTTCGAGGTGGAGCTGAAGTAACCGGGTACTCACTGCCTGAACTGCTGGGCACGAAACTCAGAGCGCTTTACCAGAGAAAAAAGGGGAGAGACCTGTTCGATCTCTCGCAGTTCATCAGTAACGGAAATGTAAGCTGCTCTGAAATAGTCAGGTGTTTCCAGAGATACACCTCTGAAGAAAGCAGACACATAACGAGAGCTGTGTTTGAGGAAAACCTTTTAGCCAAGAAAGCAGATCCCGACTTCAGAGCAGATGTTTTTCCATTATTGAGAAATGGGGTTGAGTGGAGCTTCGAAGATGCCTTTGAATGCGTGATGGAATCACTTGTGTCTCTTCTGCCAGGTGAACCCTGGCAGGGTACTGTTGGTTAATAAGTATGGCTTGATGCTTAAGCTTTAACCCTTTACAGCGCAACATGATGATGGTATAGCAGGTGCATGGAAATGAACGCGATATGAGCATATTTGCTCAAAACCCCTGCACATTCAATTGTATCAGCATAACAACCGTCAGTTGGAAATTGAGGCCTTCAAGACTCTGTTCAGGACACCGCTGGATACTGAAAACAGATAGGTCAGGCCGGCAAAGCTGGTTTCCTGGGATTTCGTGGAAGAAATTTATCTTCGAAGTCTCGGGAGAAGACAGCGAGCCCTCTATGGCAGATTCGTGTCCGGTTTCAACATCAACAGAGCTATGAAGATGAGCGCATCAGGAACGCAATAGAGGGTAAGATCGGAGAAGGTAAGCGGAGGTGTTCAACCGACCGGGTAATGACCAGGCTTCGGGAAACGAGTGAGACTGTAATAAGCATGGTCTGCCTGGTAATGAATCTTGAGAGGCTGTTGATGGAGGGTGCTTCCTCATACCTTATACCTTATGAGGATTTATCACAGTCTGAAAGCCTGCTTGTTACTGGAAGTCCTTTGGGTCGAACTGGACTGGTCAGGTATGCAGGGCAGGGGCTGAGAGATTGAACAACAAGCTCAAATAAGAATTAGAGATTTAATAATGGAATAGAAGTCAAGGAAGCAGTTACTGAATTAGTCTAAGTTGCATTATTGCAAATAAAATTATAAAGATATGGTATAACAAGTCACTGCACTGGATTTTGCTCCGCTGCACTCTGTAACAACCAGTGAGTTCACTCGGTCACTCTTCAGAGATTGACATCTCAATCTCAAGCTGATACATTCTTACTGGTAAGACGATTGGCTTGAAATGATTGGAATGCTAATGAACACTTTAGCAACAACAAAGATGTCATCGAAGGGGCAAGTCGTAATTCCTGAGGAGATTCGGAATGCCCTTCATCTGAAGGCTGGAACGAAATTCGTCGTTATCGGCGAGGGAGATGTTGTTGTGCTGAAAACAATAACTCCTCCTCACTCTTCTGAATTCAAAGAAATGATTCTGAAAGCACGAGAAATCGCATACGAAGCAGGAATGACTCCTGAAGATGTTGAGAAGGCAATAAGTGAAGTGCGCTCGGGAAAAGCGAATCGTAGTTGATACAAATGTGATGATCTCCGCCGTTTTCTTCAAGGGGAAACCAGATGTCATTCTTGAAGCATGGAGAGCCGGCATCCTTGAGATAATCCTTTCCGCGGAAATTCTGGATGAGTATTCTGAAGTACTGAAAAGACTTTCCAAGAAGTATCCCACAATTGATGTATCCGGAATACTGTCTGTGTTCGCATCAGGCTGCAGGATTGTAGAACCGGAAGTAATAGGTGGGCAGATATGTGATGATGCCGACGATGACAAGTTTCTCGCTGCTGCAATTGGTGGAGATGCAGGAATAGTAATCTCAGGAGACAAGCATTTACTTGATGTCAATGGATATTCCGGAATTGAGATTTTAAGATCTACTGAGTTTATAGATAAATACTTGAGTGAACAATCGAATGCAGTAGAACGCCGTTAGTGGCTGAGCAAAGGAATGACATCTGCTGATTCGAAGCGTTGTGCAGAACATACAGCGATGGATAATTGCTCCTCTGCGAGGTGGTCGAACGAAGCAATCGCCGTCTTGTCCGCAGGATCAAGCAGACTGGATTCAAGCACAGTTCAGCAGTGGTGTCAGCTTCCCGAGGAATCGCAAATGTGATGATAGCAGAGAATCCTGCCTGCATTCAAGAGTGGAGGAGTAACCGGGATCCTTCTGCATTTCATCGGAGCAGGAAATGCTGGAGCTGGTACCGTCAGCGATGAAGCAGAACATCTGTTTGAGAATGCAGGCGATTCTCTGCCCCTTACTGCTCCGTATGATACTGTCCAGAAGCTCCTCCATGACCGGTAGCACATTATGCTGCCAATGTATCTTGAAAAAAGAGTCGGATCTGTTCTTGATGCAAACCTGTCTCCGGTTGTCTTAAATATCTTGGAAGGGATTTGCGCGTTCCTGAGAATTTGCGATATTTGCAATGGAGCGCTTTTCACTTGTGGTGTAAGTTTGCTGTTGCTTATATTGAATTTAGCATACCAATATACCTGCCAACAAATTAACCCGTCTCAAGGCCATGCGCTTCCTATAAATGGCTCAGGTTAGGATTCACACTTGGAGGTGTTGAAATAAATCTGAAGAGACATCTCGTGAATGCAGACTGTTACACGGATCTGAGGAGCCAGGAGCACAACATTGCTACTGTTAGATTTGTGAATGGCTTGATAAATGAAAATAGTCAATCCAGAGTGATTGGTTCATGTGCCAGGGCATTTCGAAGAGGGAGATGGGGCTTTGCATGTTGTCCCTACTCTGATCAAGAGGCCCTGGCAACGCTAGTGGTTAAGGCATCAAGAAACGCATTTAGTTTATCGTCCATTTCCCCTGGAAAACTAAAGGATATTCCTCCATCACCTGGATATGTTGTGAGGAACACAGAGCCTTCACCGATTTCCCCAAAGGAAGCTTTGGATTTCCTTCCTTACATTGATGCGAAGTTGATAAAGGGCTTTGAACGATTGTCTTCTAGGTCAATCAGCTATAGCCAATCAATTGAGAAAGTGCAGTTGGCTACATCTGATAAAGGGGAGAGAGAAACCCATATAGAGCGAATATTGCTTTCATTCTCGTTCACGCTTGATGGAGAACAAGGCAGATTTGTGCTTCACAGGAAATATTGGGATCGCAGGAAGATCTGTAGCTTCATAAGATCACCTGAACTACTCATAGAAGAGCTGACAGATCTCTACGAGGAGCTAATCCAGAAGAGTGAGGGAGCGCCGCCTATAGCGGGGATTCATGAGTGTATTCTTGGATCAAGCCTCACCGGAATACTTGCTCATGAAGCCATCGGGCATACCGTGGAGTCAGATTTTGTTAGAGCAGGTTCAAAGGCTGGCGACTTTCTAGGAAAAACGATTGCCAGTCCCTTGATTACCCTTGTTGATTTTGCCTTTGAATACCTTGGGCAACCTTGCCCGATGCCTGTCTTCATGGATGAGGAGGGGATTGTGGCCAGGGATGCAATAATCATCGACCATGGTGTTTTGAAGACATTCCTTCACAATCGTGAGTCTGCTGCTCTATTCGGAGTGGATCCAGCTGGTAATGGAAGGGCTGTGCAATTCAAGCAAGAGCCCCTGATACGGATGCGAAATACAGCTATTCTGCCAGTTAATAACGAGTTGGCCGAAATGATCGCTTCGATAGAGAAAGGTTACTACTTGATGGATTACTCTAACGGGCAGGCTGACATGACAGGTGAGTTTATGTTTTCTGTCAACCGTGGATATGAAATTGTGAATGGTAAACTTGGAAAGGCTATTCATGATACGACTGTTTCGGGCATCGCATTCGATATGTTGAAAACCGTGTCTGCTGTTTCAGATAGAATGGAGTGGACAAGCTCGGGATGCGGCAAGAAGTACGGCATCACCGTAGGTATGGGTGGTCCCGATCTGAAATGCAGACTAAGGATTGGAGGTTGATTTATTGAAAGTGATAGATCCTCTCCACAGAAGTATTGAAGCAATGTCAGAAGCAGGTTTCAGTGATTTTGATCTATAGGTACAAGAACTGAAAAAAAGTAAAGTGAGATGTGACAATGCAATATCCATTCAGCGCAGTTGTTGGCCAGGATAAGGCAAAAACTGCATTGATTCTGTCAGCCGTAGATCCTGATATGGGTGGTGTACTGCTGACTGGTCAGAAAGGAACAGGGAAATCAACCCTGGTGAGGGCATTCCCTGGTATTCTACCTTCTCTGAAGGTTAACAGTTGCTCTTACAACTGCTCACCAGATGATTCACAGCTCTGTCCTGAATGCAGCTGCGGAGATACAGAAACGCATTTGTTGGAGCCCCAACTGGTGAATGTACCTCTTGGCAGCGATGAGGCCAGTCTGCTTGGTGCAATAAGGATGGATACCCTGTTGAGAGAGGGTACTGTGGAGTTCGAACCGGGTCTGCTTGCCAGAGCGAACAACCAGGTGCTCTACATCGATGAGGTGAACCTTCTTCCTGATCATGTGGCTGATAACATCCTTGACTGTGCCGCATCCGGGGTGAACACCATAGAGAAGGACAATGTTTCCATAACCCACCCTGCCAGATTTGTCCTGATCGGTACAATGAATCCTGAGGAGGGACGCCTCAGACCTCAGATACTGGACAGGTTCGCATTGAGTGTTCCCATTGCGACAATAGAGAAGTCTGAGCAGAGGATAGACATAATTAACAGAGTCCTTGCCTTCAGTGAGGATCCTGCAGCGTTCTGCAAGGCATTCAGCGGAGCCGACCATAGAATCAGAGCAAGGATCAGTCAGGCAAGAAAACATCTTTCCGCAGTGCAGATGCCTGTGGGAATACTGGCAACAGTAGCCGGCGCAATGGCTGAGCTGCAGCTTGACGGCCAGAGGGCTGATATCGTCACTCTGAAGGCTGCGAAAGCACTTTCTGCCTACCAGGGTAAAGATGTAGTGGATCTGGACAGCCTTCATGCGGTTGCCCCTCTCAGCGTTGGTCACAGGACCAGGCAAGGCGGGTACAGGAACGCACCGGAGGAAAAGGAGATCCTTCAGGCCCTTAAGGAGGCTCATTCCAAGTTCGGAGGGAAAAAGAATTCCGGTAGGATGTGGTCCTTCTCCGAAGCCATTGGTTCCCAGGAGTGATACCTTACTTTCAGAAGGATGCAGCGCTTGCCGCCTACATTCTGGCAGTTGACCCAAGGGTTGGCGGATTGCTCCTCAAAGGCGCACTTGGCAGTGGAAAAACACTTCTGATGAATGAGTTCGCCAAGTGGATACGATCCGTCCGAATTCCCCTTGGATCTGAAGTTGAAGCTCTCACGGGAAGCATTAACATCCAGGCCCTGCTCTCAAAGGGTGAAGTTTTACGGAAGACAGGTCTCCTTGATGGAGATGATCAGGCGGTACTTCTCGTTGAGCATCTTGACCTGTTCAATGATGACATCCAGGATTTGATACTCTCATGTGGTAAACCGGTGATGGCCACCGTCTCTGGGAGCGAAGAGATAAGAGGTCGTCTTCTTGACCGGTTCGGTCTGTGCGTGGAGATGAGCAGTCTCAAAGAACCTGACCAGAGACTGTCGGTACTTTCCTGTCACTTTTATGGGGGAGAAGATGAGATACCGGGAACATTGCTTGCCGAAGCCTTTAACCGACTTGATCAGATAAGGATCCCGGGCTGGTATACGAGAGCATGTGCTTTCACCTGTTCAGCTTTGCGAATAGCAGGACACAGGGCTGAGGTAGCATTATTCCGTTCCGGTATTGCACTTGCTTCGTTGCAGGGGACTTCATCGGTTGAGAAAAAGCACCTTGAAACAGTAGCTCCTATGGTCCTGGGACACAGATCTGCTAGAGAATCCGGAGGTTTCCCTGAGGTTGCTGAAGTACTGAAAGCGGTTAACTTTGCCTGCGAGATGGCAATGAGAGGAGAGAAGGAGATAGTCTCCAACCGCATGAAGGAGCTTACCGAGAGAATACTGGACCAGGTGCAGAACTCAATACATAACACACCATCTACTACACAGGTGAGAGGCCTCGATTATGTGGAACCCGAGGTTGGAGCTCTCGGCAGGCTTTCCCAGCAGATGCGCAACAAGTTCTTCAGGGAGGTAAAGATGTTCTCCTCTGGTAGGAACTCGTCTGGAGCAGGGAGCGGTTCAGAGTCTAACCGGATGCAGGAAGACAACGATTCAGGCAGGCCGGTGAAGCCGGTTAAGGCTGAAACCATCCGAGAGATGAATCCCCTGCTTTCAGTGAAAGCAGCTGCAATGGACGGAAAGAGACTGCCCATAGTCCCACTTGAGAAGCACTACTGGCGAAAATGGAAGACCGCATCGAAAACAAGGGCGGTATGCATGCTGGCTGTAGATGGCAGCAGGTCATCGCAGGAATACATGGGAGACCTGGGTTACATTCTGGACGGCCTTTTCAACAAGGTTTTTCACCGATCGTCTAGGGTAGGTTTGGCAGTGATCAGGAACGGCAAAGCTGTCATGCACTTTGCACCCACAAGGAACAGACTACGGGTATTCGGCAGATTGAATGATTTGACGCCAGGTGGAGCGACTCCACTGGATGAGCTGCTGTCCTTATCCGGTAGCGAGTTAAGACGCAGCTCCCGGTCAGAGGCAGAGCAGAGATTCATTATCCTCTTGTCAGACTGTTTTCCAGAACCAGTTCCTGTGGGCGATGTATGGAACAGTGACATCTACGGCAGGGTGAGAAAGCAGGCTGTGAATCTTGGCAGACAGGGAATACCGGTACTGGTCATAGATCCCATGCAGATAAGCAGACAATCAGCTGATGACTCCCCAGGACGCAGACTCGGTAGGTTCATTGCCCATAAGACCGGGGGCAAACATGTTACCTTTGCCAAGGAATCTCAGTACGACATCTTCGGAGCACTCAAAGAGTCCGCTCTGAAACCGAGATTTGTTTCCCTGAACTCAGGAGAGGGCACATTGCGTTCCAGCCAGTTTGCCGAGAGTAATTCACTGGCTCATCTTCTACAACATTTGGGTTCAGTGTAATGGCACCGCCTTCCCGGCTGCTGTTGCTCTTGATCTGACTGATCAGGTGGCTCCTTAGAAGTTACTTAAGGCTGCCAGCGTGTGCCCTGAAAGCTGGGCTTAAAGGCTGGGTTATGTGCTTGATCGCTCAAGTTCATCAGACTCAGCCGATGCGTTGAACTCTTTCGTTCAGGAAGAAGCTGAAAGCTATGCTCTGCTGAGACGAACTGCCCAGCAAGGTTCATCAGAGAAGGCCAAAAGGTGGAAACTGATCCTCAACACGGAAATGAAGCCTAAGTTGTGAATCCTTCTGGTTTGGAGTTTCAGCACTTCCTGGGAGCTCCTGTAATCTCCTGCTGCCAATAGTGCTTCCTGCACTTACCTTTGCAGTCTCTTTCATGCATGTTTGAAATGGTGTCCGGGCATCGGCTTTCTTCCGTACAGGAATGTGGTAATCTTTACAAATAAATCCTGTGTCCGGGCTCCTCCTTGTTCAATCCTCCTGATTTTTTCCTATCCCTTTTACTCTCGGTATCTTGTTCCGAACATGATAGAGTGGTTTATTCCCAAGTGGCTGAAGGTTATCAGGAAATGTGATTTCAGGATAAACACTGTTGCAGGCAGAAAGGGCGCAAATAGAAAGCGCAGGAAGCAGTACAGCCGGCTGTACAAGAAGGCGGAGAAAGTCATTCTGCATTTGCGAGCGGAATTGAAGAAGCACACTTATGCTGCAGCAGTGCTCAGGCCATCAGTGGAGGTGAGACTACTCATGAATCTGTGATTCATTGAGTTCCTGCCTGATACCGCAGAAGAGGTAATCGCCTATTCAGGTAAACGGGTATTTGACGCTGAGCACTCCTTCAAGTGAGAAGGTAATGAGTGTTTCAGACAACCGCCATGATCACAGGGAGTCTGTGGCAGATTACCGCCCTCAGGTATGCAGAAGCGGGAACGGATTCGTTACAGCTCTCCATGTGCCCGAGCGCAGCGCTGCGGATTCCCTGCAGCTTTGCTCCATGGTAATTGAGTCCATAAAGAACACTGGAACTGTTCCTGTGGAGTTTGTTCTTATCTGATTTTTTTCTGCTTGACATAAGTCTGCAATTTTACTATTTCCTTATTTACTGAATGTTCAGTAAAAACTTTCTTTGAAAGGAGCGCTCAAAATGACAAGCTACAGAATAGAGGAGTTGTCGAAGCCTAAGCCTTCCGTCAGGATGTTCTTCGATATAATTTACGGAGTCTCCCGTTGTCAGGCGCTGGAAGCGGGAATACTCACAGGAATTTTTGACTTTCTGAGTGACTGGATTTCTGCAGAGGGGGTTGCGGAAAAACTGGGAAGTCACCAAAAGAACACTGGAGACTTTCTGGATGCTCTGGCTTCCATGAAACTGGTGGAAAAGAATAAGGGTCTATACAGAAACACTGCCATTTCTTCCGCATTTCTCAGAAAGGATTTTCCAGGCTATCTGGGAGAATTCATTCTTTCACAGGCAAAAATGATCAACATGTCGTCACCTGAAAAAATCAGACATATGGTCATGCACGGACCTCCTGAACAACCTGCAGATACTGTGGATTCAGAGAAGTTCTGGGGAGATATGGCAAAACATTATGTGAACTATATGCAATCCGGAATTGCCCGTTATCAACTGGAGCTGATAAGGGAAATACCGGAACTCTCCAATCCCAGGAAAATACTTGATCTTGGCGGCGGCCCCGGCTTAACAGCAATAGCCCTGGCAGGTGAGTATCCAGATTCTTCAGTTACAGTTTTCGAACAGCCTCCGGTGGCTGAAGTGGTAAACATGATGGCTGAAAAATATGGTGTCAGCAGCAGAGTCAGAGGAACAGGCGGAAACTACATCACCGACGCTATAGGAGAAGGATACGATCTGATATTTGCCAGTTTTACCCTTAATTACGCAAGGAAGTGCCTTGTGGATATGATGGTAAAGATACGGAATGCCCTGACTCCAGGGGGAATATTTGTCTCTGTCGCAGACGGCCTCACCTGTGAAAGAACCTGTCCTTCCGAGTATGTGGTGCCAATGCTTTCCATGGTTCTTGCCGATCATGTGGAGGGGTTTGATATGGGTGAAGTTGCAGCTGCAATGTCTGAAGCAGGGCTGGAGGTACTTCGGAGTTTAGAGGTCGAGTCTCCCTACGGACCTGTTGTGGTGGATATTGGAAAAAGAGTGGATTCATAGATGGGTAAGGGCAGGGTCCGGAATTCGGAAACTGCAAAAGCTGCCATACTGAGAGCTGCTGAGGAACTTTTTGCGGAAAGGGGTTTTTCCGGTGTTTCCATAAGCAGCATAGCAGAGAGAAGCGGCTCATCAGGCCCTCTGATAATGTTCCATTTCAGGAGCAAGAAGGGTCTTTACAGTGCTGTAAAAAAAAGCATCATGGACCGTTATTGCCGGCACCTTGTTCAGAAGCCTTCAGAAGCATCTTCCTTCAGAAGTTTTCTGCAGGATATACTTGAAGGAATGATTTCTTTTTACAAACTCAATCCTTCACTGGTCAAACTTTCCAAGTGGAGCATGCTTGAGGGTGAGTGTGAACCCTGGCCCGGAGAAGCCGACTGGCACCATCTCTACCTTGAGAGAATAGAGCAGGCCCGACAGAGAGGGGAGATTCGAGGCGATATATCTCCCTTCAGGTTTATGGTTATCATTACAGGGGCAGTTCACTTCTGGTGTGAATACCACGATCATTTTCTTCATGATCTTGGCTATGACAACAAAAACGGAGAAGAGGACGAAAAATACATAGCCGAGCTGGAGAGTCTGCTTCTGAACGGTCTGCTGGCTGATACGCAAGCAAAGCAATCTCAGTAACCTTCTGTTGCCTTGGGGGGCTGAGCTATTGCTGCATTGTAAAGAAGAGGTCGAAAGGAGTTGCCATTAAGGCAATGATCTTTCTGATTATGCTTTTTGCTGTTGGAAGTTCTTTTTCTGAAACCACATCACAGCCTGATTGGTCCGGAATTGGCGGAGACACCGGACCTGTTACTGAATGGGGCGGCAACTATAGCTATGCTTATCAAGTTGACCATGTTACTGTATGGCGCCTAGCCTGTTAGCGGATCCTCTGAAGCATTAATACTGCCAGTATTGGTTACGATCTTCATGTACTGCAATTGCTTCAGAGAATCGGCAATTGGCTCTGTAATCATATCTCAGCCACAGCCAGTTTTTAACAGTTGAAAGCGGTGACGAAAGAATTTTATGCAATCAAGCGCAAATCTGTAATGACACTTTCACTGAAATTGCATAAACTTTTCAGATTTGAATAAGCGTCTACCAGGTGGATAACTTTTTTCATCGTGGCATGTGGCTATGTGACTACTTGACTGTGCTGTCAAGGTGACTACCTTTGAAAACTGCATTAAGCAAATTGCATAGCAAATGCTGATGCAGAGTACTATGCTTAATAATAACTAATCAAAAGTATAATTATACATATGAGAATCGTAACTGACTCAGGTGTATTCTTATCTGTCGCATTGAACGAACCTGAAAAGGATCGCTTGATTGAGATTACAACTGGTTATGACCTTATTGCTCCTGATGTTCTTCCGTTTGAACCGGGGAATACGCTGAGTTGGTTATGGCGCGGAAAACGAATTTGTGCAGCTGATGTATTGAAAATATGGGGCATTCTGATGGATACACCAGTTGAACTAAAGCCGATAGAAATCAGATCAGCGGCAGAGTTGGCAACACAAAACATGATCTATGCTTATGATGCCTGTTTTCTGGAATGTTCCCTCCACTGGAGATACCCATTGCTGACTCTTGATCAGAAGCTTAAAGCAATTGCAATCAGCGGGAATATTGAAGTATTGGAGATATGAGGTGCTTGTCTTATTCAGAGGCCAGGAAAAACTTGCTGAAGTTCCTGATCTTGCCAGGGAAAACAAAGTACCAATCAAGAGAAGAAACGGAGAACCCTTTTGCCTTAGTGAATTCAGAAGAGTATCTTCTCCTTTGAATGTTCCCGGATAGTCAGTTGATCTCACTACTGGATATCTCGTTGCAGCAGTCAGAGAAGGAAGAGAAAGGCATAACAATAAAATGTCGTAGAACTGCGTCACTGTCGTAAAAGATGGGTTTTCGCAGTCTACTGATTATAAGCGTTAGGAAGGCTTTTCAAACGACAGGCTTAATCATTACCGGAAAACTCTAAACCTCGGCTGATTCATCCATCGCCGGAAAATCTCCCTGCTCAGCAACTGGCCACATTACTCCGGAATCCAGGTCGATCACCGGAGTTATGATTCCACTCGCCGAAGCAAAGTTTCCAATCTCACCGGCCCGAACTTTACAGGTATCAGGTTGATGCCGGTCAGCGGGTCATTTCCCGAGCAAAAAGCTGCCTCCTGACAGGGGCATCTTTATGAGGAAGAACTTTATTATCAACGAATTCCAGCGTTCCCTGGGGGCTGATTCATACAGAACTGATAACCGGACTGACCGTACACAAAGCCGGCATATGCAAAGATTGCCGGCCACCTATTGACATACTGAACAGCGCTGCTATAATTAGACTAGTCTAAATTATATAGTTAGGTGCAACAAATGCAGGTACTCAAGGGAAAAGCCAGGCAGAGAATAATGGAAAGCGCTCTGGCAGAGTTTCAGGAGAAGGGTTTTCAGAACGCTTCCATGAGGTGTATCGCTAAGAATGCCGGTTTTGCTGTCGGTAATATTTACAACTATTTCAGAGACAAGAATGAACTTTTCTTTTCAGTAATGGAGCCTATTACTCAACCTTTGAATGACTACATCGAAAAAATGATCGAGAAAATTAAGGATGATATGTTCACCGACAGAGAAAGCTGGTCTCTCAAGAAACACAGAGATCGGGCAGGTGAAGTGGCTCTGTTTATTCATGAGAACCGTTTACTTCTTGAGATTCTGGTTTTCAAGTCTCACGGCTCATGCCTTGAAACATATACAGACGATGTGATAGAGAAATACACTGATATGTCGATGGTGTTTCTGAAAAGGGCAGGGGAGTTCTTTCCAACGGTGAGAACCGATGTATCGAGATTCACCGTTCACAGCATAAACTCCATTATGGTTACTTACCTGATAGAACTTCTTATGCACAAGGTTCCGTACAAAAAAATGGTTACCTATATGGATGAGATAATGATTTTCATGTATTACGGCTGGCAGGCGGTGATGGATTGCGACTTTGAAAAACTGATTGAAAAATGAGAGCTTTTTTTTTGAACAGTGCTGAACGCTGTTCATTATTCAGCGAAAGGAAGAAAGATGAAAGGCATGATGACGATACTGGCTGTTCTCTTTGTAAGCGGAACTATGGCAGGACTATACGCTTTAACAGGAACAGAGATAATGACCATGGTGGATGAGAGGGAAGACGGCACTGACAGGCAGTCTGAGATGGAAATGACCCTTACCAATCACAGGGGAGTTTCCAGAGTTCGTGAAATGCGCAGCTACGGCAAGGACTACGGAGAGGACTCCAAGCAGGTGATGGTGTTTCTTTTCCCTGCGGATGTTGCAGGAACCGGTTACCTTTCCTGGGAGTACGATGATCCGTCAAAGGATGACGACAGGTGGCTCTACATGCCTGCTCTCAGGTCATCAAGGCGTATCTCCGGGTCTTCAAGCAACGACTACTTCATGGGAAGTGACTTCACATACGACGACATGGGTGACAGGAACATTGATGAAGATACGCACACTCTGCTTCGTGAAGAGAACCTTGACGGCAATCTCTGCTGGGTGGTGGAATCGGTTCCTGTGGATCCGGATGACATGTATGACAGGAAGGTAATCTGGGTCAGGCAGGACAATGCTGTTGTTGTAAAGGTTGAATACTACGACGCCATGGGTCTGATGAAGGTATTCACCGCAGAGGATATCAGGCAGGTGAACGGCATCTGGACCGCTCACAGAATACACATGGATAACATTCGTGATGAGCACCAGACCACTCTTACTTTCAGCAGTGTCTCCTATGACCAGGGACTGGACGACAACATCTTTACAGTTGCTGCCATGGAGCGGGGCAGAATACAGTGAAGTACATGGCAGTGCTGCTGCTGGTGATTTCTGCAGGTTTCGGAACCGATATAAGGTTTACAGGGTTCGCCGACACATACCTTGCGTCATCCTTCGACGGCGGAGACTGGAATTCCATGAGGAGCAGGCTCAGAATGAACTGCTCCTCCGGTTCCGGCAGCAGCTGGCTGTTTGCCTCTGTCAATGCTGAAGAAAACCACATTACTCAGGAAAAAACACAGGTTGAACTAAGGGAAGCCTGGTTCGAGTATGCCGGTTCAGTGTGGGACATGCGGGCAGGCCGCCAGATCATCAAGTGGGGCAATACCGACGGTATTCCCATAACCGATGTTATCTGCCCTGGTGACTATACAGAGTTCATAACAAGGGACTTTGACGACATAAGAATGCCTGTGGATGTTCTTCAGTTTCGTCTGCTGCCTCTGTGGGGATCAGTGGAAGCTTTATGGCTTCCTGTGTTTGAGCCGGGAATCTATCCTTCATCTGACAGCCCCTGGGCAACTGAGGGCAGCATACCTGAAGGCGATGTGACAGATGCGCCGGTGATGCCTGAGAAAACACTGGAGAACAGCGAGTACGCTGTTCGAATATCCCTGTTTACCTCCGGTTTTGACGCGGCAGCTTCCTGTTTTCGCACATGGGATGATTTTCCTGTTATGCACCGGTACACTGAGGGCGGAACTGTTCACTGGGAGCCAAGGTACCACAGAACAACATTCTGCGGTGCTGAGTTCAGTGTTCCTGTTGGAGAAACTGTTATTCGCGGAGAGGCTGGTCTGATTACCGGAAGGTATTTTCAGGACACTCAGTCTGAAGACCTGACAGTTGAAAGAGACCAGATAAAGGCTTTGCTCGGGGTTGACTGGTATCCCGGCTGCAACTGGACAGCAAGTGTGCAACTGGCTGACAGCTGGCTGCCGGATCACACAGAGACCATCAATGAAGAGGAACACACCGTACTGGGAACCCTGATGGTATCCAGACAGTTCGCCAGGCAGACTCTTGAAGTCAAGAACATGGTCTACATAGGCATAACAGAGGAGGACCTGTACAATCAGTTGTCGGTGCTCTACCATGTAACCGATGCCCTTGAGGCAAGTATCGGCGCTGACATCTTTGCAGGCCCTGATGACACTGACTTCGGCCGCTATGAGCACAACACCCAGGCATTTATGAAGGTCAGGTACAGCTTCTGAACAGGCTGTGTATGGAGGAGATATGGGACTTAATGTGGGAGCTATAAACAGGCGGTTCGCAAAGCTGGGAAATGTGATAGTCCGGTTCAGATGGCTGAACCTGGCTCTTTTTGCGGCGCTGCTTTTTGTTTCGGTTAAGGGGCTGCCCCTTCTGAAGCAGGTGACATCAAACGACAACTGGTTCCTTGAAAACAGTGAGATGAACCGTATAAAAGACACCTTTGAAGACATTTTCGGCAACTCGGACTATGCCGCTGTTCTTGTAGAGGTGGACGATGTGTTCACTCCGGAGGTTCTTCGAAGTATAAGGGAACTCAGTGATGAGGTTGAAAAGTTTACTCCTCTTGGAGATGAGGTGCTCTCACTGACTCATCTTGAGTTCTCCAGAGGAACATCCGGAGGCATCGAGATAACCGATCTGGTACCGGAGAACATTCCTGAGGATTCAGCTGAACTGGAAGCAATAAGGGAGACTGCACTTTCAAGGCCATCCATAGCAGGAAAACTTGTTTCCATGGACTGCAGGGATACATGGATCATACTGAGGTTGAACACCTATCCTGATAACTGGGCCAACGATCCGGAGTACTTTGCCTACATGCAGTCCCTGGGAGAGGAATACCCTGAGCTTTTCCAGCGAATGGACATGACTAAACCACAGCCCCCTGAGATTCTCATAGGCTGCGTTTTCGAGCAGATTGTGGGACAGGAAAAATATTCGCATCTGAACCCATCAACTTCAGGAATGCCCATGATCAATTACGATAAGCGGGTCTGGTTCAACCAGGAAATGCCCAGAATCATGGGGCTGGCGCTTCTTCTTTCCGTGCTTGTTCTTGCTTTCTCTCTCCGACTGGTAAGAGGAGTGATCTTTGCTGTTCTCTGTGGTGTAAGTGCCATGCTGATTGTGTTCGGTATACAGGGATACATGGGCGTTGAGGTTGACCCCAGTGTTATCACAGTACCCATGCTTCTGGGATTTGCTGTGGCAGTTGGATACGCCGTTCATATAACCTCGTTTTACAGGAAAGGCATGCAGGAAGGCAAAACTCCGTCTGAAGCTTCTGTATTTGCCGTGGAGGAGTGCGGATGGCCAATCATGTTCACAGCCCTTACAACTGCGGCGGCACTGATGTCTTTTCTGTTCATCGAAGTGAAAATGCTCAGATGGATAGGTTTCACCGCAGCAGCTCTTGTGGGGGTTGTTTTTCTTCTGACCCTGGTGATACTTCCCTCTCTGCTCAGCTTCGGTAAGGTCCGCAAACTGAAAAGCAGCACAAGGGTGAAAAAAAGAATGTCTGAAAGACTTGCTGTCATGGGCGACTTTGTCATGGCAAGGCCCAGGACTTTTCTGGTCATCGTAGGCATTTTCATGGCACTGTGCGTATGGGGTCTCACAATGGTCAGAGCATCTTTTGATATTCGGACCTCTGTGGGAGAGAAGGTTCCCTATGCGGCAAAGCTGCTCCATGTAACAGACAGTGAAATTGGTGCTCTTTATTCCTACGAGATAGGCATAGAGTTTCCTGAGAATGGTGACGCCCTGGATCCTGAGAACCTGAGAAAATTCGAGATACTGGAGAGAACAGTTGAGGAATTTCCTCTTACCAGTAAGGTGTTCTCAGTGCTGGACATTATCAGGGAACTGAACCAGGTGCTTGCAGGGGGGGATCCAAATGCGTACGGCATTCCTTCCATGGATGATGTTCCCGCATGGAGCGACTTCAATGGAACTGAAGAGGAACGAAGGGAGATAGAGAGGCAGCTTGTTGCCCAGACAATGCTCCTCTACGATAACGCCGGAGGAACCGAAGCAGAAAAGTGGATAGACTATGAGAATCGCTGGCTGCATATGCAGGTTGAAGTGAGAGACTATGTGGCAGATGAGCATCTTGCTGAATTCCAGTTGATAGACAGTCTTTCACAGGAGCTATTCCCAGGCGCAAAGGTTATAGAATCTGGAACAGTGGCTTACTACACAGTAATGCAGAGAATTATAACCATAGGCCAGATTAAGTCCTTCCTTATCTCCCTGGGCATAATCACTGTTCTTATGATGCTTGTGTTCGGAAGCTTCAGAATGGGTATCATCGGAATAATCCCCAACATTGCTCCTGCGCTTGCAGTAGGCGGAATGATGGGTTTTCTGAAGATGCCGCTGGACATGATGACAGTTACCATAATGCCCATGCTTCTGGGGCTTGCAGTTGATGACACCATTCACTTCATCAATCACTGCCACCTTGAGTATGACAGGGCAGGTGATTACGACAAAGCTGTAAGAAGAACCTTCAGAGTGGTGGGAGTTGCTCTTCTCACAACATCAGTGGTGCTTGTGCTTAACTTTTCCGCATACTTCACTTCTCCTGCCAAAATGCTTATAAACATGGGATTTCTGGCGTGCACAGGTATCATTACCGCCTTGTTCACCGATTTCACAGTAACCCCTATTCTGCTCAAGATGACAAACATCTACAGCAGAAAGGGCAGAAAGTAGTGTCAGGTCCGCCGCTTCAGCTGAAGCGGCGGACATATCAGTTTGAGAGGAGGAAAGACCTTGTCAATGTTTTGTTATTCCTCTAACGCTGATTCAAATAATCCTAATTCACTGGAACTGGATTCAGATAGAATTATAATTATCTGGTTTTACAGCTCTTTCTGCCTCTTAACTGGTCTAATGAAAGCTAGGCATACTCTTAAATTCCAAAGCACCACAGAACAATGTTTCCCGGTAATCAGTTTGCCGCCTGATGCTGTACAGATACGAAGAAAGACAATCTGCTGGAAAACTGCTGCCTGAATGCCTGCTGTGAACGGCAGCTTTCGGCAGAAAGAAAGGACAGGTCATGAAAAAAGTCTCAATAAAAACCGGCAGTGTTCAGGAAACTCTGCTTTTGCCCCTCTGGGGAAGGGCTTACGAAACCCGAAGAGAAAATCCCCGTCTGATTGATCGAAAGGCAGTGGAGATACTTGACAGCATAGACTATGATTTTTCCAGAATAGAGGAGACCCAGGCAATGAGTCAGCACGGGTGGGTGGCCAGGAGCCTTCACACAGACAGGCTGGCAAGAGAGTTCATGGCTGAACACCCGGAGGCCTCAATTGTTAACATCGGCTGCGGTATGGACACAACATTCAGCAGAATAGACAACGGCAGGATTCTTTTCTACGAACTCGATCTGCCTGATGTGATAGAACTGAGAAAGAACTTCTTTACGGAGAACGAAAGATACAGAACTATTCCTTCCTCTTTTCTGGATACAGAGTGGTTCGATAAAATAGAGGTCAGAGACGGTCTGCTCTTTCTGGCCGCAGGAGTTTTGTACTACTTCGAAGAAGAAGATATCAGAGGATTCTTCAGGAAGACAGCTGATCGTTTTGAAAGCTGCGACCTGTACTTTGATTCACTCTCTCCGCTTGGGATCAAAATAGGGAAGAAACAGGTGCTGAAGAAAGGCGGTATGGGAATGTCCATGGACGGCGGCTGGGGGCTGAAACCTGTCAGCGACATCGAGAAGTGGGACATTCGCTTCAAGGTGGTGAACTCCCATCCCATGTCCAGGGGAATGTTCGGAGGACTTCCCTTCGGGATGAAGTTTATTTTACTCATTCCCCATATCCTCGGTGTGGCTTCAATGGTGCATGTCAGAATATCACAGGACATCAGTCAGATGTGATATGTTTTTTTGCTGATTCCAAGAGGTACTCAGCAGCAGCTGCCTGAACATATCTCCATAGTTTTTATATATAAGTTTTATATATATCTGCTATAGAGAGCTGCCACAAACTTAAGGCATGTAAGCATTGAGCTGATTCATTATTCCCTGCACTGCTTAGTTTCAGTAACGAATCCGCTCCGGCTTCTGCACACCCGGGGACGGTATCACGCTCACAGAGCTTGCACCCCATGTGCTTCCAGAACTCTTCCTCAACGAGTTCATGAAGCCTGTTTTCCACTGGTCTCCTCATGCATTCTTGTGGCAGAGCAGCCTCTGAACATTTGCCTCAGATTGTGTTACTTTACCTTTGGTCATCATCTTCCTCTCAGGTTTGAGTTGATGTTTGTTTTTAAAACAATACCCCAATTGAGGGGATGATGGCTGCCTCTTTAAACGACTACTGGGAATTCACAGAAAAATATGGACGATAGTGTCCTGTCATGCTTCGGATGTGGAGAGTATGCGCAGTTATTATCTGTTCAGGAGAGGCGCAGGTGAGGGCGCATAGCCGGAGGCTATGTAACCGAGTCTGCAACGCTGCCTGGGCAGATAAGCAGAATCTGTCATCTGAGGTTTGACAGGACACCAGGAGATTGCTTGAATCAATCGGTGATATACCCCCCAGGGAGTTCGAGTACCTATACTGCGAACAGGAGGAAAAAGAGTCTGCCAGTATGGCAGCACTCACATAATATTGTCTTCGGAAAACCCCTGTCAGTTCAGGGGCTTACATGTGAAAACTCGTGTCATACAGCATGGGTAAAACGCAGTGCACAGAAGGAATGAAGTCCGGTCTCCTGTTGATTATTCCATTCAGATTGTGATTATGCTCAATAAGGTATAATGGTCAAATATTATGCTAGTAACTTATCTCTAATCTATAAATAGTGCTAGTAGAATACTGATTAACTAACAGGCCATATTCCTGTGAATAAATACAATCGAATACGCCCCTTACTGGAATGCAGAAACTGTCCAGATACTCGCCATTCCTGTTGTAGCGATCTACAATTGTTACCTGTGCCCATTCTTCAAACGGCGAATTCGTTACTCTGAATGTTCCATCATTGTTGAATGGCGGTAGACAGACGCAGATGCAGCTATCAGGGCCCAGGAAAGGAGTACCCATTACATTCCATGCTACACCCTGACTGGTTACTTCATAATCAGCAGGATATTCTCTGGCGAAATCGGGAGATACGGTTCTGTTGCTTAAATCAAAGAAATACATTTGATTGCAGAACCTTAGAGGTAACAACAACTGTATCTCCTGCAAGTAATCCAGTGAGATCTTTATTGGATCTTGTGCCCCAGTGAGTCCATTCAGGTTCCCCGAAGGAGTACAAAAGTGAATCAGGCAGCGCATATACATGCAGATTACCTCGACTTTAAGCCTTGGATAGAATAGCTAATGTGCTATCAGACAGAGCAATAACATCTTGTGGATTACTAACAGTAATAATAGAAGTTAACTCACCATTTCGATCAAGGATTTCAATATTCCCACCATATATGTTACAAACTGCAATCCAATCACCGCTGGTATCAATACCTCCGATTGTGCAAAAATGACCAGGTCCTTCTCCTTCCGCCCCGTACTCCCAGTATACAGTTCCATCAAGGTTCATACAGACAAGTTTTTCTGCGGCTTGATCTGAGACAAATAGAGTGTCTCCAGAAAGATGTATCCAGTTAACCTTATAAAAAGGAGGATTAACTGAATCTTCGCCACCATAGGATGTAACTAAACGCATTTCAACAGAATGCCTGTTATCATTTTCCCAAAGGCCATCAACATTTCTCATCGCCCAGTCAGTCCACTTTGCTATTGTATCTGGACACACAAAACTCTCAGCTGTATTTGTATCAGGCATGCAATTATTGTTAGTACCTCTATCGCATGATGCAGCAAGGACATAAGAGACTAATAGCATAAAACACAGCTCCCGTAGCCTCATCGTTCACCAACTTGTCCTGGACATAATGGTTGAACCACCACCTCTGATCAGGGTACCTTACCCTTGTCAGAATTCTCAGCCGAAAGGGCGGTCCATCATGTTAATATATGGGTCTTGATGTCCATAAGCCTGAAATGTACTTGACCCCGTGATCTTCACACCACTTCATGATGTAATCCTGACTGAATCAGCTGTCTTCCAGTACAACAATACTGACCCTGGGCCATCTGGCTCTCAACCTGCTGATGAACTCAAGCTGCTCTAAACTGGTATCAGTTATAAGTTTCTGCGTGTTTCAAGCCATGTCCATTTTGTTCCTGCAGCGGAATTGGTTTTTCCTCCGGAGACTAATGTGCTTATCAGCAGACAGGGTACTATGGTGGCCAGCAGGTTGAGAAACGCATAGTAATGCAGCGCCAGCGGTTTGACCAGAAAGGATATCGCAAGACTTGCGGCAAATCCGGTTATGCCACCCCACAGGGCGCCTGCAGAATTGGTTCTTTTTGTGAACATTCCCAGTATGAACAGTGCCAGCAGAGGGCTGCCTATGGCATTGACTCCCTTGTTGACCATCATGAACAGACTTCCCGCTTCTCTGGTAAGGGGTACCAGCACTATGGCCATGAGAATGGAAACAGTACCGAGAGCCAATGTAAGTGTCCGTCCTCTGTTAAGAATATTGTCATTGTTTCGTGGTTTCAGATCAGTGACCCATGCTGCTGAGCAGGCGTTCATTCCAGAGTCCACACTGGACATGGTCGCAGCCATGAGACCTGCTGCAACAAGGCCTGTTATACCTGCAGGAAAAGAGAGGATCATTGCGGCGATGGCACCGTTGGCAGGCAGGTCAGGGTTCCCTGACTTCACTGCAGAGGCGTAGACAGCAAGGCCGAAAAGAGCAAGCAGTGAAAGGCAGAAGAATGATACCCAGGCATTGAGCCAAAGTCCCTTTTGTGCCTGCTTAAGTGTTCTGGCGGTAAAGTACCGCTGCATTACCACCTGGTCTGCGCCGTATCTTGCAAGGAATGCAACAGAGACGCCGATAAGACAGCTCCAGAGTGTCATTCGAATGGCAGGATCAATCAGAAGAAACTCAGGGTCGAAAGGAGCGTAGGGGCGAAGCCTGCCTCCTTCTCCTGCTATCTCCAGCACCTCACCGATTCCTCCTGTGCCGGAAGCATGCATAAGCCCCAGAACTATTCCTCCGAAGAGAACGAAGAACTGCAGCACATCAGTCCACATCACAGCTCTTATTCCTCCAAGAAAGGTGTAGAACACAGCTATCAGTCCACCTGCAAGTATCACAGGAACAACAGGCAGCCCTGTAAGTGTTCCGATAATTCTGCCGGAAGCAAAGAGAGCGGTGGCCATCCAGAACAGCTTCCACACAAGGAATATCCAGCCTGCAAGTTTCCGCACCCGGTTATCGAACCTCAGTTCAAGGTATTCGTAGGCACTGGTGAGTTGCATGCGGTGAAAAAAGGGCATCCATACTCTGGTTACAGGTATTGCTACCAGAAAGAACACAGGGAGTGACATGACAACATATAGGCCATGACCGTAAACCTCACCTGGAAGTGCAAGGTAGTTAATTGCACTGAATATAGTTACCATTACCGATAGCCCGATAGGAAACCATCCCATTGAACGGCCTGCAAGGAAGAAGTCAGTGGAGCTTTTTCCGTGTTTGCGGAAGAAGAGCCCTGCAGCGAACACAACGGCGATGTATAGAACTACAACCACCCAATCAAGAGAATTCATCTGATCAGTTTCCTTTGCATATCTGTGTCGGCTTTAACAGATGATAACAATAAGTTTTTCAGGGTCAAGCTCAGAGCTGATGTAAACAGCAACTCTATCAGGATGATATTTCCTGAAAGGGTTTCAATCAACTATACTCGCAGCTATGCGAAAAAGAGTTCACAGAGAGAAATAGTCCATAATATTCAGAGTCGCAGCGCTCTCTGATGTGACAGGAGTAATTCAACATATAAATCATGAAAAGCCGTCACATGATATTGCTTATTGTTGCTGCAGCCCTGATTCTTGCCTGTGCTGACAACAATGGCAGGGTGTCAGATTCAGGGAATGATTCATTGTCGGAATGGAAAGCATGGGCCGAATCAAGTGAGCCTGGTGTATTCAGCGCCGGGCATTCAGTCACAACTGAGCTTGTTCGAAACTACGGACAGGAAGAAAGCGGCATATTCTATTCGCCTGTGGCAATAGATGAAAAGTATGGCAGACTGCTTGTAGCTGATGATATGAACCAGAGAGTTCTATGCTTTGATTCAGAGAACGGTGAATTGCTCTGGAGTGCAGGCGAGGCCGGTGAAGGGCCAGGGCACTTTTCATCCATAGGAGATGTTGCTCAGAGCGATTCGTGTGTATTTGCAGGAAGCAAGTACAACAACAGGGTTGAGATTTACAGTATATGCGGCGAGTATCAGGGTTCCATACAGGCAGTACACCCTTTCGGCCTTGAAGTTATAGGTGATTCAATACTTGTGGTTACAAGCCTGGTTGAAGACCATATTGTAAATCTCTACAGCATAGAAACCAGAGAAAAGATAAGCTCCTTTGGAAGCATGGAGGCAGAGTATTTGTGGAAAAGGTCTCCGGATAATAATACTCTCACTGTAACTGTTGTTTCAGACTCAATAATAGTTCTTGCTGTTGAGACAGAAGCAGGTTTTCAAACCTGGAATATCTTTACAGAGGAGATGACTGAAATTGAGGAAAGAAGGTTGCCCTTTGAAATTCCTGAAAACACCCTAACAGCGTCCTACTTCCACGCCTGTGATGTGACAACCATGGAAGACAGCTTGATATGTGTGCTGTTAACTTCAATGACCACAGACAAAGAGCCTCTGGTGGATAGAGCCGGATTGAACAGACTTGCAAACATTGCTGTGGTTGATCGCTATCTTCTCAGCGGAGAATACGCAGCTTCTTTTGTTCTGCCTGCTTTGTGCTACAGCATTGATGCAAGCGGCAGCCGGTTCTATACATATCATCCTGTTAATCAGATCGTCAGTGAGTTTCAGATAGTGGATACTGCTGAATTTCAGTGATAGTTTTTGATTTTGGGCAGTATGGTAGTTTTCCGCAGGGCATGGCAGGTTTGTATTTGAGCTTCTCCGTAATGCAGCGGTACTGTGAAAGAAACTGTATGCGAAAGCTGACAGCTGAAGGGAACTGAAGAATGCCAGGCGATAAGTGTATTGTAGTTAATAAGATAAAGAAGAGCTACAAGAACATTAACGCTATCAGGCAGAACTTCAGCTGTGAGATTTACAGCGGAGTGAATACTGTTCTTATAGGGAAAAACGGCGCAGGCAAGACAACGCTGATGAACCTGATAACAGGTAACATTTTTCTTGACCAGGGTGAGATTACGATTAACGGTATCTGCTGCAGCAAGCCTGAATCAAGAAGAGGGCTTCGCTATCTCCCTGACAACATGCAGGTTCCTGAGAAATGCACAGCTGCAGATCTCTTCATAGAGTTTCAGAGATACAGCAGCGAGTTTTCCATGGCTGATTTCAGAGCAACCGCAGAAGAATTCGACTGCCTTCATCTTATCGATCATCCCTTTTCTAAAAAATCCAAAGGTCAGAAGAGGCTTCTTATGCTCTCTATTGTTCTGTCAGGCTCACCGTCTGTTGTGATTCTGGATGAACCTATGGAGGGGCTTGATCCTATGAATGTCAGAAAAGTCAGAAGACGAATCACCGGTTTGTGCCGTGAAGGATGTACAGTGCTCCACAGCAGTCACCGAATACATGAGGCTGAAAGACACGCTGAAAGGTACCTGATAATTCATGACGGGGAGTTCAGGGGAGAGGGAGTAATGGCTGATCTTGAGTTGTATAGGAGGATTCCTGAAGAGAGAGTCAAACACCTGGGAATGAATCAGGTCCGCAAAGTAAGCAGTATAGATGACTACTGTCTGGTTAAAGCAGAAAGTTCGGAATCCATCAGCAGCTGGAATATGAAAAATATATCTTCTCCTGCAACACTTGAGGATGTTTACATTGCCTCTCTGGAAAACCTGTGATCAATCGTAAAAATGACCATACCGCAACTGTTGCCGCACTGGCAGCCTGCGTTCTTCTGATTGCTCTTTGCTACACTGCAATCATTTTGAACACTGACCTTGATGCCGTTAAATCAGCCTGGGCATTTGTCTTTACAGGTTCATTGGCTGTGTTTTTTGTTCAGTCGTTCTATTGCTTTGAGCTGGCAGGGAAGATCATAGCCGATGAAGTTTCAAGCGGAAGAGTCAAACTGTGGCTCTCCCTTCCGGTTTCCAGAGAAAAGCTGTTTTCGATAATGATATTGCAGGTTATGAAACGAACGGCAGTTTTGTCATTTGTGATGTACGGTTTTCTTATGCTTGGCGCGAACACTCTTTTTGAAGCTTCATCCCGTAATCCTGCGGTTGGATTGCTTGGGGTTGTGCAGGTAACTCTGATGGTTTTTCTTGTAATTGTTTTCATCTCTCTTTTCAAAAAGAACAGCACATTGCAGGGCGGTTCAATCTCCGTATTGCTTCTTATGCACATTGTGCAGGTGGTTGCTTACTTTCGAACTGTGGATGTTTATCCAGAGCAATACATTGTGTTCCTTGAGAAAGTGCTCACATTCCTTCTTCCCCTGAATGCAGGATACAAAAACATAGTGTATGGAATGGCTCCCTGCTGCGGCTCCATAAGCGTATACGCTTCTCCTTCACCATGGCAGCTTAACGGGTACTCTGTCCTGTGGATGCTTTTCATTATCGCTGCAATTGCATGGAAAACAAGAAAATTTCAGTCATCATAATTTAATCGGATATTTACGCACTTCCAGGCTGTTTTTTTTGTTAATTGAAACCTTTATCGGTTTTGAAGGATTTTCATCGACGGTATTTGTCTATTACTATTCTTCGTAAGTGGCTGCTGTGAATTGCCTGCTGGTCCTGATTGCTATGTTTTTCGTAAAGCTGCAGGCTATCCGAAGGTTTTTCGTGCGTAAATCCGACTAATTTGGCATATTCCTTCCTCAACCTTCAATCGGGAGAATCATGAAATCTGGAATTGCCGGAATAGATACAGGTTCGGTGGCAGTGAAAGTCGCCTTCGTTAAAGATGGAAAAATAAGCAAGTCCGTATACAGAAGACACCACGGGAAACCGGTGGAAACCCTTCTTTCTTTGTACTCTGAATACCCTGAACTTGATACGGTTCCAGTGGTGCTTACCGGAAAAGGCTCTACAGTATACACTCCGGTCACCTCTGCTGAACATGTCAACGAAGTGGTTGCGCTTGCCTCGGCAGTGGCAAAATACATACCTGACGCAGGATCGGTTATTGAGATGGGCGGCCAGGATTCCAAGCTGCTGCTTCTCCGTAAAGACGCTTCAGGGGAGACGGTGATGGACGAGTTCTCAATGAACTCAGTCTGTGCAGCTGGAACCGGTTCTTTTCTGGATCAGCAGGCTACCCGTATGGGGCTTACGCCTGAGGAAATGGGAGATCTCGCCGCTGAATGTGATGCGCCTCCGAGAATAGCAGGCCGCTGCAGTGTATTTGCAAAGAGCGACATGATTCACCTGCAGCAGGTGGGGGCGACGGTTTCAGAAATAGTAAGCGGTCTCTGTCATGCAGTTGCCAGAAACTTCAGGTCAGTTATCGCAGCAGGCAGAAAGTTTCGTTTTCCTGTGGCATTTACAGGAGGCGTGGCTGCAAACAGAGGCATGGTAAAAGCTTTTGAGACAGTTCTTGAAGGCAGTATAACTGTTCCTGAAAACTTCAATGTCCTTACCGCTGCAGGCGCTGCTCTCTGCGGCAAACCTGGAATACTGAGAAAAGCAGATGTTGAGAAGGCGCTGCGAAACCTTGCAGGAGATGAGAAAACAATGCCTCCTCTGGGGCCATTCGCATTGGATACCGCTGATTTCACCGTACATCCTGAAAAGAAAAATGACGGTATTTACCTTGGAATCGATGTAGGTTCCATAAGCACCAATCTGGCAGCGTTATCCCCTGACGGCACAGTTATCTCAAGGCTATATCTGAGAACTGCCGGAAGGCCTCTGGAAGCGGTAAGAAACGGCCTGAGAGAGCTGGGAAAAGACCTCTCTGATGCAGTAGTGCTTGGTGTGGGCGTTACAGGAAGCGGCAGGTACATGACAGGGGATTTCGTAGGGGCTGATGTGGTTCGAAACGAGATTTCAGCCCAGGCCCGTGCTGCTGTGGACATTGATCCTGAGGTTGACACAATCTTTGAGATAGGCGGGCAGGACTCTAAGTACATATCAATAAAAGACGGTCGTGTGGTGGATTTTGAGATGAACAAGGTCTGCGCCGCTGGAACCGGCTCATTTCTGGAGGAGCAGGCGGAAAAACTCGGCGTGGACATCAGGGAATTCGGCCCTGTCTCTCTTGGGGCAGAGAGTCCATGCCGTCTGGGAGAACGGTGCACCGTTTTTATGGAGAGTGATGTTGTATCCCAGCAGTCTGTTAACACTTCTCTTGAACGGATCACATCTGGGCTCTGCTATTCCATAGTTCGAAACTACCTGCACAGAGTGGTTGGCGAGAGAAAGATAGGAAAGAAGATATTCTTTCAGGGTGGAACCGCTCACAACCAGGGTGTGGTAGCCGCATTCAACTCAGTTCTGGGAGATGGCAGGAAGGTTATACTTCCGCCGCACCATGATGTAACAGGCGCTATCGGCGCAGCTCTCATGGCAAGAGACTCAATGGCTGAAGGACAGACATCGGCTTTCAGAGGCTTCAGCCTCTCTGAGAATAACTACAGCCAGGATTCATTCATCTGCCGCGCCTGTTCCAACCACTGCGAGATACACAGGGTAACCCTCTCCGATGGAACAAAACTTGTATACGGCGGAAGGTGCGAGAAGTACGAAACCGGTTCAATGCAGATAGTTGAAGGAGGAGAGAACCTCTTTGAAAAGAGAGTGGCGAACCTCTTTGCCACCGCCGGTGAAAACAAGGGTAACGGACCTGTGGTAGGTATTCCGCAGGCTCTCTGGTTCTGGGAAATGTATCCATTCTTCGGAACATTTTTCCGCACGCTGGGGTGTCAGGTTAAGATAAGCGGCGAATCAACCTCAGAGACTGTACACTCCGGAGTGGAGAGCGTGGCAGCTGAAACCTGCTTTCCTGTGAAGATAACCCACGGTCATGTTATCAAACTGATGAAATCAGGGGTGAACACCATCTTTCTTCCCTCTATTCTGAGGAACAAACCCCAGGGAGACTTCACTGAATCCTACAACTGCCCCTATGTGCAGGGTTCGCCTTACATTCTTGATGCAGGCCTGGATCTCAGTGGAAAAGAAAACCTTAAAATCCTGAAACCTGTGCTTGACTTCTCCCTGCCCGGCAAAGAGTGGATGGATTCACTTGTGAAGACTGCGGAGAATCTGGGATTCAGCAGGACAGAGGCAAAAAAAGCTCTTAAGGCCGCAGAACTGGCCCAGATAAGGTTCACAGAGTTGAACAGAGAAGCAGGGGCGGTGGCACTTGAAAATCTTAACGGCAGACGGGGGTTTGTTCTGGTAAGCAGACCTTACAACGGCTCAGACCCTGTTGTAAACACTGATCTGCCGGGAAAACTGGCCAGGCTTGGCGGTGTGGTTATACCGCTTGACATGCTGCCCCTTCCCATGGAAAGGGCTTCAGAAGAGTTTAGTAACATGTATTGGCACTACGGTCAGCGAATAGTGGCTGCCGGTATTGCCATAAAGGAGAATCCTGAGCTTCACGGTGTTTACATAAGCAACTTCGGGTGCGGCCCTGACTCCTTTATTGAACACACCTTCAGTGAGATAATGGGAGAAAAACCATATCTTTCCATAGAGATAGACGAGCATGCTGCAGACGCAGGTGTGATAACAAGGTGCGAGGCATTTCTTGATGCGCTTGAAGGAGCAGGTGAAACTGGTACAGAAGAGCATATTCCGGCAGAGCAGGATGTTATAGACCTGAAAAACAGAACTCTCTGGATACCTCTTATGAGTGAGGCAACATACCTGGCTGCCGCTGCTGTGCGGAACCGGGGGCTGGATGCCAGGGCCATACCGCCTACAACTGCTGAAACAGTTGCAATGGGCAGAACTGTAACAACAGGCAGAGAGTGTTATCCTGCAATTATCACCGCAGGAAACATGCTGGGTATTCTTGAGAATAATGACCCGGAAAAGACGGCGTTCTTCATGGCAACAGCATCCGGACCCTGCCGATTCGGCAGTTACTGCAGCTTTCACAGGCAGGTGCTGGAGAAGCGGGGTTACGACAATGTGCCGGTTCTCACAGCAAGCTCAAGTGACTCCTATTCCCAGGTGCCGGGCCTTAACTCAAGGAACTTCCAGAAGGATCTTCTTCAGGGGCTGGCAGCAGCAGACATACTGAAAATGGCCCTTCTGCGTACCCGCCCGTATGAGTCGGAAAAGGGAAGCGCCGACAGGCTTTTTGAAAAGTGGCTTCAAAAGTTTGAGGACACAATCGAAAAGGGCGAATCTCTTCCTGAAGCAGCAGGGTTGGCAGCCGGTGACTTTGAGAGTCTTCCACTGAGAAATGAACCCCGTAAACCTCTTGTTGCTGTGTTCGGCGAGATTTATGTAAGGAACGATGACTACGCCAACGACAACACCATAAGAAAACTGGAAGAACTTGGAGCTGAGGTAATATACACCCCTCTCACCGAGTGGTTCGACTATGTGAACTACAGCTACATTCAGAAGTCCAAAGCCAAAAAGAAAACAGCTTCCGTAATGAAGGGCAAGGCCAGGGAGATTTTTATCTCCCGTGTCAAGAGGGCTGTTGAGAAGCCATTCGACAACCTGCTTAAAGACACTCCACATGCCTCAGCCAGACAGATAATGGATGCTTCCGCTCCATACATGGCTGAAAACATTGGAGGAGAGGCTGTTCTCTGTATAGGAACACCTCTGGCTCTTCTTGAAAAGGGAGGCATTGACGGAGCTGTTAATGTTTATCCGTTCAGCTGCCTTCCTGGAACGGTGGTCTCAGCTGTATCAAGGAGAATAAAGAGGGAGAAACCAGGGCTTCCATGGCTTAATCTTGCTTTTGACGGCCAGGAGGATACCGACAACACCTCAAGATATGAAGCCTTCATGCACCAGGTGCGCAGGCTTCACAAAGGAAAGACAGGTGATTCTGCATGACAGTTAAGAAAGAGATAAACGATCTGATTTCCTTCCTTGAGCAGAGTCCTACAGCTGCCCACTGTATTCAGGCAGCTGCAGCCATGCTGAGCAAAGCAGGTTTCAGTGAGCTTTCAATGGGTGATAAATGGACCCTTAAGCCAGGAGACCGACGGTTCGTCATAGACTCAGAATCAACCCTTGCTGCATTTGTTGCAGGGAATCGCCCGGCAGCTGAAGCAGGATTCAGAACTGTGGGCACCCATACCGATGCCCCGTGTTTCAGACTCAAGCCTGAACCGTTTGCATACACCGAGGGGCTTGCCACACTTGGTGTCGAGATTTATGGGGGGCCCACTGTTGCCACCTGGATAGACCGTGATCTGGGCCTTGCAGGCAGGGTGACATTCATGGGGGAGAACGGTCTCGAAACAAGGCTTTACCGAATAGACAAACCTGTACTCAGATTTCCTTCTCCTGCCATTCACCTTAACAGAACAGCCAACAAGGAAGGTTTCAAGGTAAATGCTGAAGAACAGCTTCTGCTGGTTTTTGGTGATGAAGAGAACAGCTGGAATGACCTCAAAGAAATGGTGGCGAAGGCGGCAGGTGTAGAGGCAGAGGAACTTATTGATTTCTCAGGGGAGGTATTTCCTGTTCAGAAACCAGCCCTTTCCGGTATTAATGACAACTACCTGAACAGCGCCAGACTGGATAATCAGGCAAGCACCCACTGCGCAACTGAAGCAATAATCCGAGCTGAGACTGCTGACAGCACTGCAGTTGCAATTCTCTTTGACAACGAGGAAATAGGCAGCCGAACAGTGAACGGCGCAGCCTCTCCGTTCATGGAAAGAATTCTGGAGCGGCTTTCAGGGGGCAGGGAAGAGTACTTCCGTGCCTGCAGCGTATCCATGAATGTCAGTGCAGACTGCGTCCATGCTGTACACCCCGGCTGGAGCAGTAAGCACAGCAAGCTTTCAAAGCCGGGGCTCAACAAAGGCCCTGCAATCAAGATGTCTGCAGGAGGCAGCTACGCTTCCAGCGCCAGAACTTCTGCCTATTTCATTCAGTGTGCCAGGCTTGCAGACAGTCCGGTTCAGAAGTTTGTAGCCAGGGCTGACAGCCGCAGCGGCAGCACACTGGGCCCTATAGCAGCCACAGGAACAGGTATTCCCACAGTGGATGTAGGCAACCCTATGCTCTCGATGCATTCTGCAAGGGAGATGGCAGGAACTGCCGACCATATCAACATGATTAACTGCATGAGGGTGCACTTCGAAGGTCTTGTGCAGCTGGCCTGATTTGCAGCACAGTTGTACCTGCAAAAGCATAAGGCGGCCCTTGTGCAAACTGAAATCAGCAAGTGGGGAAACAGTTTCGCAGTATGACTGGCAGAATCGGTTTTTGATCAGACTGAACTGAACGATGGTTCCGGAATGGAACTGTAAGTGAATGATGCATTATTCTGCTGAGCAGGGAAAAGGCATTCTATTCACTCAGTGAACTTCTTCTGCAGGTTCAGAGAAATTGCCTTAAGTTAGCCACAGTTCCCCTGTTTCCATATACAAAGGCTTTTTATAATTGTTAAGATAAAAAAGCGCATAACTCTGCAAAGGAAGTGATTCTTATGGAAAAGCAGCTGGATGTTGTAATAATAGGTTCTGGAACAGCAGGCCTGTCAGCTCTTGGACAGGTCAGAAAACGAACAGACAACTTCCTGCTGATAAACGACGGCCCTTACGGAACCACCTGCGCCAGAGTGGGCTGCATGCCTTCAAAAGCCCTTATTGAAGCTGCAGAACTTTATCATGGCAGAACCCTCTATGAAGAGATGGGCTTTTATCTTAACGGATCGGTTGCTGTTGACGGCAAAGCTGTGCTGAAAAGGGTAAGAAGGCTCAGGGACAATTTTGTAAAGGGAGTGAAGCGGTCAACTGACAACCTGGACGAAAATCATAACATTCCAGGCAGGGCAACGATAAAGAGCCCGAATCTCGTTGAAGTAAACGGACAGCTCTTCAAAACGAAAAAACTGATAATCGCCACCGGTTCCAGGACTGTTGTTCCAGGGCCCTGGAAGGAGCTTGGAGATTTGCTTCTTACCAGCGACAGTATTTTCGAAATGGAAGACCTGCCTGAGAGTCTTGCAGTTGCAGGGCTGGGAGCAATTGGTCTGGAGCTTGCCCAGTCTTTTGCAAGGCTTGGCGTAAGGGTCACAGGATTTGATGCTCTTCACACAGTAGGCGGCTTGACTGATCCGGAAGTCGGTAAGGCAGCAGCAGAGATAATCGGCAGGGAGTTCCCTGTTCACCTTGGAGCTTCAGTCAAACTTAAGAAGACGCTTAACAATAAGGTTAAGGTTTCATGGGAGGGCAACAGCATAACAGTTAACAAGGTGCTTGCAGCCGTTGGCAGAAGACCCAACATAGATGGGCTCGGCCTTGAAAACCTTGGAGTGGAGCTTGATAAAAGAGGTCTTCCTCCTGTGAACCAGCACACCCTTCAGATAGGTGACCTTCCTGTTTTCATGCCGGGGGATGTGAACGGCAGAGCGCCTATTCTCCATGAAGCTGCAGACGACGGTCACATAGCCGGTTTCAATGCCATGCTTGACTCTGATAAAAAACACTGCTTCTGCCGCAGAACTCCTATTGGTATAGTTTTCACCCATCCCAATATTGCGTTTGCAGGAAGCAGATTCAGAGACCTTCACATGGATGATGCTCTGACAGCAGAAGAAGACTTTACAAAACAGGCCAGGGCTAAAACAGCTGCCCGCAACCAGGGCCTTCTGAAGATGTATGCATCGGGGGTTACAGGAAAACTTCTTGGCGCAGAGATGATTATTCCTTCCGGTGAGCACATTGCCCACATGCTTTCATGGGCTATACAGAGAGGTCTGACTGTCTTTGAGATGCTTGAACTTCCCTTCTATCATCCGGTGATTGAAGAGGGAGTACGAGGCGCCCTCAGAAAACTTGCTTCACAGGTTGAAAAGCGGGAGTCCGGACCTGAGGTTCCTCTCTGCCGTGAGCTTCCCAATGGGTGTCTGGAGTAATTGACTCCCAGGATGGGCGATTGGCTAAGTATCCTTGACCTGATGCTGGGATAAGTAGTATGCTGGGGTTTAAAAAGATACTTAAGGGGATGGAATCAGTACGGCAGCAGCATTACTGGCAATGGAGGTGAATCTGTATGAAGAGTAATGGGAAAGCTGTTTTGCTCCGAATTATCGGAGGAGTCGTTTTTGCCGCAGGAATATACTTCTTCGTATTTCCTGAGATCGGCAAAACAGCCACAATAGGGTTACTCCTTGCATTTGTCGGATACAACCTTGCCGTAAAAGCAAGCTGATACCTTTGAAACATCAGCAGTCAGCGGTGAAGTTAACACTGAATAACCAAAGCGATGCTTCCTTGTCTGCAGTTATACGGCAGAGAAAAGGAAGGCTGCTGAGAGTCTGTTCTCAGGCTGCGGTCAATTCTGAACAGATAAAATATGTTATTGAAACAGCTCTGATGAATCAGTAAGCCCTTCTGGAAAAGCAGGTGTAATTCCCTGAGTAAAAGATGCAGATTACGGCATACCGGTTGATTACAGCTCAAAATGGAACGAGTATCTCTGAATTCTCCGTCAGAGCAGAAGACGGTAAATGTCCGCATGGGATTATTCGCAGCGGATACATATTCGAAGAAGCTTGATGGTATGTTCAATTAGTAGGCAGGCAATTCTGTAGCGTACACTGATTCTTCGAGAAATTGCGACGAATAAGACCGGTTTTCAAAAGGCAGCTGAATTCCCATAAGTACCCATGGAAACAATCTTCAGCGGATTTTGCGCTTCAGCCTTCAGACAGTGCCGAAAAGTTTTCAGGCATCTTTTTCAGCCTGTCCGGCATAAACCAGACATTACCAGTTCCCCTTCGCACTCCTCAACTGGAATTTGCTGCCTTCTCTGATTGATTCACTCATTCCAGATATTTTAGGAAGAGTCTTATTTACCGCTCCGCAGTCACCCTGGAATACAACAACTGCAGAATTTATCTTGCAGGATATCTGAACAGGCATCTGGGAGAGAGCAGCTTCATTCAGGAGAGTATACAGTTTTTTCCGGCTTCAGCTGCTGAAATGCCTGCCGCGTTCCATCCGTTCGTACGGAATGCTGTGCGCATTGGTTTCCATGCCGGTTTCCGGTGAATCTGTTTTACAGTGTTTTCAGTTTGAGTTTACAGACTGCTTCGAAGGATCTGAATGGACAGGAAAGGTGAGGGTGCCCGCGCAGGAGTTAAGATTCCGCGTTCGCCGGAGTTATGATTTCAGCGCTCAACGGTGAAATGCGCAAACTGCCTGAGCTGCATGTTGTGCCGTGTTTGCTTGCTTGTTATTATGTGTGTAACCCATGAGGAGCATATTTTGAAATATGAATGGCTGAAAGAACAGAAGCATATCTGCTTACCACCGAATAAGCCTGTGCAGATATTCCCAGGTTTAAACATTGCACAATAAATGGCAGTGGAAATCCGAACAGCCCCTGAATGCGCAGAAGCTCTGTATGCAGTTTCAGCAACTGAAGTGTTAATAACCGGTCAAAGAGAGAGATTCATACGCTATTGAACGGAATAAAAATCGATAACTTATAATCACTTACCTGCCAAGGAGGTAACATAATGAAACTGTCACTTCTTATTTGTCTTACAGGTGTTTGCCTGGCTTCCATTTCAGCTTATGCCTCTGAAGGATCAGATTTAAGCGCAGAAGAATCAGATCCTGTTAAACTTGGGTGGATGACCGGCTTTCCTCCGCCCCCTGACAGGCTGATAATGCAGCCTGAATCTGATTTTTTCAGTTTTCCCAAGCTGCGCTGGACTGTGTGTCACATTCGGGAACTGATGCCTACCATGCAGGTCAGTAGAAGTATAGGAGCACCTGTTCCATTTGAATACATGTTAGACGAAGGTATAGACTCGGTAACCTTCATGCCTATAAACGGCCAGGAACTTATGACATGGGAGCAGTCTCTTCAGGCTAATTACACCGATGGTGTTCTTATTCTTCACAGAGGCCGAATCGTTTACGAGAAATACTTCGGCAGCCTTGACGAATTTGGCAAGCACGCTGCAATGTCCATGACAAAATCTGTTACAGGTCTTCTTGCTGAGATTCTGATAGTTGAAGGGCAGCTTGATGAGAACGCACTTATATCCTCAATAATACCTGAGCTTGAGAACAGCGGATTCGGCAGTGCCACCGTTCGCCAGGTTATGGATATGACCACAGCCCTGGAGTACAGCGAGGACTACTCTGAGCCCGATGCGGATATCTGGATTTATTCAACTGCAGCAAGCCCGTTGCCTAAACCGGAGGGCTATGACGGTCCCAACGGCTATTTTGAGTATTTGCAGACAGTGAATCAGAACGGTGTTCACGGTGAGTCTTTCGGCTACAGAACAATAAATTCCGATGCGCTGGGCTGGATTGTATCAAGGGTCACAGGTCAGGACATTGCACATCTTCTCTCTGAGCGCATCTGGAGCAGAATGGGCGCTGAGCAGGATGCCTATATGACAGTGGATGCAAAGGGAACTCCTTTTGCAGGCGGCGGAATAAATGCCGGTATGCGTGACATGGGACGGCTCGGTCTTCTGATGCTCAACGGCGGTACAATCAATGGAGAACGGCTTTTCCCTGAAGAGGTTGTTGAGAACATCCGTGCCGGCGGCGACAGGGAAGTATTTGCCAGGGCAGGTTACAGTACGCTGGAAGGAGGCAGTTACCGCAGTATGTGGTGGGTATTCCACAACGAGCACGGTGCTTTTGCAGCAAGGGGTGTTCACGGACAGACTATCTATGTAGACCCTGCTGCTGAGATGGTTATTGTGCGGTTGGCGTCTTTCCCCAATGCTTTTAACTCAGTGATTGACCCGACCTCGCTGCCTGCCTATCAGGCTGTTGCAGAGTACCTGATAAGTACCCACGCAGAATAGGTTGCAATCCTGTTCAGACAATTACTCCCGGGAACCCATGGCTTCGGTGAAAGTAGAAGAAGCTTAGAAATGGAGTAAAAATGAGAAAGCGCCTGACTGCATTGATTCTTTTTGCAATTCTTGCGGTGTCCTGCTCTTCACCTGCAGGAGAATCATTGCCTGAAGGGTTCAACAGACAGATAAGTGTATTCGGAGTAAGAATATGGGCTACTCCCTCTGTATCGGAAACAACCCTTCTAAGGGCTGGAATGGTTCTTGCCCAGTATCTGGATAATGATGAAGACGGAAAAGCAGATAATTCACTTGTCGCAGCTGAACTTGCTTCAAAAAACGCCACGATTATGATGTTCGCCACACAGAGTGAAGCCGAGGCATTCGATTTCGATAAGCTTCCTTCAGATATTCAGGCGGCGCAGGACCTCTACAGCAGCGAAACTAATCCGGAGTTTGATCCTGACGGCGAGAACAGCTTCTTTGACGCTTCGCTGGAGGAGGTTCTGCACATAATCACATCCTGCGGATATGCCGGCGCTTACCCGGAGGTGTTCGGGCTTCAGCATGGTTCCACACTATCGGTTGCAATGGATACAGCCAGAGGCGGCTACTTTCCGCAAATACCGGAACTGTACCCTCAAAATGCATGGTATACCTATTACGACCGGACCTGCATGTATGAGTGCCAGATAACAGAGTATATCTACTGGACGATCACATCCAGCCTTGGAGCGCAGGATTATTCAGGACGGTATCAGGAGATAAGCGATGAATGGAGACTGAACACCCCTGAGCTTCTTAGGGCAACTGATACCAGGGTTACTGAGATTATTGATAACCCGGAATACAAGCTTCCTGCTGTTCTGCCGGACAACACCTACAACGGCTTTGATATAACCGTTACAGAGCTGTAGTTAATCTTGAGATTTCTCCTTGTCAGGGGTAAGTGGAAGAGTATCAGTACTTCTTCACGCAGAACTGACAATGTGATATTCCCGTAAGATTGTTGAAATGTTTACTGCGAGTGGTATAAGCTAAGGCAGCCTGCCAATGGGGAAGACAGGCTCAGTGCTTTTAAGTAGTTAACAGAATATGCTGATTCCTCCTTAAAGTGAGTGAAGTTCTGCAAGGTACATATTTTCAGTATTCATCTCAGAACAGAAAAGCCGATAGAAACATCAATACAGATTAGACTTGTTCTGAATCTGTAGCAAAACAATAATAACCTCTGTTAACTGATGGTTTCTCTGGGAGGTAACTCTGGAAGAAGGATGTCAATGATGAAAAACAGTGATGTCTGCCCGGTTGAACTTCACGGTATTCTGGATAACAGGTTGAGAAAACTAATCCATAACCCGAAGAAGATTCTGGCTCCCTTCATCAGGCCAGGTGACAGAGCAATAGATATCGGTTCAGGCCCTGGATTCTTCACTATTCCAATGGCTGAATTGGCAGGGACGGAGGGAACTGTGATTGCGGCAGACCTTCAACAGGGAATGCTGGACATAATTCAGAAGAAAATAGAGAACACACCCCGAAAGAAGGTTATCAGGCTTCACAGGACAGAGAAGAACAGCCTGAATCTGTCGGTGAAAGCAGACTTTATTCTCCTTTTCTATGTGGTGCACGAGATAGAGAACCGCACTGAGTTCTTCAGGCAGATAGGTGGTATTCTTAAAGAGACAGGTAAAGCCCTTCTGATCGAACACCGAATTCATGTTACAAAGAAAGACTTTGAAAAAACGAAGCAGGCAGCACAGAAAGCCGGACTGAAAGTTACCCGGGGCCCGAAACTCTTTTTTGACAGAACTTCTGTGATAACAGGATAGAGCAAAGAGATCTTAATTGCGAACAGTAACTGATCAGATAGCTTCGCACAAGAAATCATTATAAATTGCTGAGAGAGGAGATTCCCGTTGAAAAAGCCTGACCGCAGAAAACTGATAACAGCAGGAATACTGCTTGTTTTCGCCGTGTTGTCCGTTACAGGTCTTCTTGCCAGCCTCCAGAAGGCTGTGGTTCTTCAAAGAGCGGAGAACTATGTTGAACAATCACAGGAAAAAGCTCTTGCCGCGTTCATTACCATCAGCGCAGTGAAGGGTATAGTTGCTGTAGTTGAAGGGTCCGATATTGTAGGTATTGAGGTGGGCGATATAGTACAGCCCCTCTATGATGCCGTAGACATTGCATGGAAACTCATCACAGTAAGCCTGGCATCCCTCTATGTCATAGAGATACTGCTGAAACTTTGTGAATCACTCAGCCCTGCTTTTCTCACAATAACTTTCGCGCTCCTTCTTCTCTTCCAGTTCATGAAAAAGCCGACCATTCGAAAAACAGCGTTCTTCACTGGAATTCTGTCCTTCACATTCTATCTTGCAATACCTTTCACGCTCTTTATATCGGGATTTTTCTCCGAAGGATACTCCAGGCCGGTAAGAGAAGAGTTCGACATCAGAATGGATGAGTTTCAGCAGGAATACGAAAGAAGAATAGAAGAGATCAAGAAAGGGGATATCATCACAATTGAAGGAGGCGAATTCTCATTGCTGGGGGAAAAGGAACTGCCTTCCATAGATTTTCCCAAATTCTATCTTGTCATAGATATCATCGAGGACATGGGAGCGCTTGCCCGGGAACTTCCTGACCTGCTTCTGAGAACCGGTGTTTCATGGATTCTGGATGTTATCATTGTTCCTCTGGGGCTTCTGTTTATTCTCTACAAGCTGACACTGATCTTCGTCGAATCAGTATTCGGGTCGGCCAGGGCCGACAGGCTGGAAAAGACACTTCAAAAATATCTGAACAACTGTAAGGATCGTCCTGCCTGAGACTGGCTGAACTCCCGCTGAAAAACTACCTCCCTGGCCATATCGTCTGCGCCGGGCTGAGTCTTCGTTTTGAAACCTCTTCCAAATCGGGGAGGCATTCAGCCCGGTACTTATTGAAGCTGTTGAACTGAACGGCAAACTATCAGCATGTCAGTATTTGCAACAACTGTCACATTTCATTCCCTTGCCTGTATTGAAGATCAGCACGAATACGAATTTCTTTTACAGATGAACTCCCAGACAAGAGAATATGGACGTCATTATATTTGGAATAATTGCAAAATTGCTTCAAATAGAACTAACAGATATTAACTTTCTATAATGGTACCAATCTGGATCATATCATTTTCAGTATCGTCGAAGAGATATTTATATTTAATATACTACTATAATTAATGGAATGAAGAAAGAATTACTAAAATATATAATTATGAAGTTATGAAATTATGAAATATGCAGATTGGACTTGCAAGCTTCTGCATGGTGTGCCTGTAAAACCGCAGGCCATCATGGATTTCTTTTTTTTCAGCTTGTTGTTCTTCCGCCGATACAAATGCCTGCTTTCAGAAGGGTATCCTGCAGCAAAGCCTGTTTTGCATCTTTAAGCGCATCATCTGTTGCGGGGATTATCCATAGACCATCCGGATCAGGTATGTTTTTTCGATATAACCTTCATCAAGATGAAGCACGGATACTGCTATCTTGCGGCGGTGATGGACTGTTACAGCAGTTACATCATTTCTTGGGAGATGGATACCAGCTTTGTTCTCCGCTTGCCTGAACAGGACTCTGGAGACTGGTACACCGGAAATATTCAACTCAGATCAGGGAAGCCAGTACACCAGCACTATCTTTACTGATCGCTTGAAGTCAGCCGGTGTGCAGATAAGCATGGACGGTAAAGGCAGAGCTTTCGACAAAATCATGGTTGAGCGCTTGTGGCGGACGGTGAAGTATGAGAAGGTGTACCTGAACGAATACAGCGACTACTTCGAGGTACTTGCGAACATTGAGCGGTACATCAATTTCTACAACAACGAGGCATTCGAGCCTGGACAAGCAGACACCGGCAGAGAGATACCACGGTTACAGAAGAGATCAGAGAGAATTAGCATGAAAGAACGCATCGGCAGCCACTCCGCTACGGGCCACGCCCTCCACTCCGTCGCGGCCGAAGGAAGGGGCAAGAAATCTACCTTAAGCAGAGAGGTTTTCTCTCTTGACAACCCAGGCCACCTCACTTGACATGACCAAGCAAAAGAGATATTATGCATCAGTAAGTATTTAGCCCGGATTTCTCATATCCCCTCGTTCAGGGCTGATTTTTCACTGAATTCTGCCTGATTCTGGTTCACTTCTCGTTAATGGATAGGATTCGGTATCATTTCAAAGAGATTTCGGACCCAATCACCGGTTTCAATGCGGCATTCAAGTGATGAGGCTACACTCCCCCTACTGCCTTTTCAGGCATACTCTGCAGGATCACAGGATTTCTCAGATGCGCAGTGGGATGGTACATATATTCCGGTGGATCTGACAGAATTCTTTATACCAGGGATAGCCGATGGCAAAACTGATGGAAATCCGCCTTACACTGAACTTGATTGCGGTCCCGATCTTCATCAGTTTCGAGCGAATTGACCCGCACTGAGCCCTGGAAAAGATGGTGCCCTTCATACCGAGTATTCTACAGGCATTCAGCAGAATGTAGGCAAAGGTTGAAAACCATAACCTCAGCTGATTCGAGGAGACCCAGTGTGTGCTTGTTCTGTCGGCAAACAGATCAAGTTGCTGTTCCTTGATCCTGTTTTCCATCTCACCCCTGGCACAATAGACCTTCTCGTAAAGCTTTCGGTCACTGTCTGGCAGAGAGGTAACAATGAATCGAGGGTTCGCCCCTTATCAAGGTGCTCTGCCTTGGCGATTACCCGTCTCTCGTGCCGCCAGCTCTTTTCTGTTTTGTACCAGAACCAGGTAAACACCCGGGATGCCTTACCGGTCTTTCCATGCCTTCTGCGGGCAGCATAGAGCTGGCGGCCTATGATTTTCTTCAGGCGGTTATTCTTCGCAAGGCCGAGGATGTAATCAACACCGTTATCCTCGCACCAGTCAAGAAGGTAACTCCTGCAAAATCCACAGTCTCCTCGTAGTATTATCCTTACCTTCGGCCAGCGTGCTCTCAATTTGCCCACAATGAACTCCAGTTCATCAATACTTCCCTTTGCCGGATCTGCACTGGAACAGCCCAATTTCGCACCAAGCGGATGGCCATCGCAAAATATATACAGAGGCATGTAGCAATAAGCATCGTAGTACTTGTGAAAAAACTTTCCATCCTGATTGCCGTGAATTGTATCATCGGTTGCATCAATATCGAGAACAAGTTTCTTCGGTACACCCTTCAGTTCAGTGATACGGATGAATGAGTTCACAAGCGTTTCCCTGATAAGGTTAGAATCAAAAGGGGTTTTGCAATACCTGTCACATCTCTCACTGCTCAGCTCAACCCTGTTCAGGGTGCTTTTACCGGCAAGAGCCTTACCGACATCCTGGGGATTACTCCGATGCGCACCGGTAGGATCAGTTTTTCCAAGGGCAATTGCGATAAGTGGATCTGCTCTGAGTCTGTCATGGTCAATAAGGTCTTCGTAACCCAGGGCGAGCCCAAAGATTCTCTGTGCTATAAGATCATTGAGAGGGTGTTGCACATATCGCTGATCTCTGTGATCCTCAAAACAACTTGACAGCTCGGAGATAATACCTGTTCTGGCCTCAACCTCCCTGAGTAGAAGTGCACCGCCATCTGATGAAATGTATTCACCATCAAACCTGGCTTCAACTTTTCTTTTCCCGAGCCCTTGAAATTCGAGTGACAATTGACCATTATCGGGTAGACACTGTGTATTCATGATTTGGCCGTTTCTTTTGAGTGTTATGTTGTTGGTTTGCATCGTAATATAACACTTTGAAACGGCCTTTTCAATTGTATTTATGAGAAATCCGGGCTATAAGCCTTACAGGTTCATCTATGTGTTTTCGGGCCATGGCTTCTGCTGTTCTGAGTATGGTCTGGTCCTGGTCGGTTGGAGACGACAGCCTCTTCCTTCTTGTTACTCTCTTCATGTTTCTAAGACGGTACTTAAGAGTTACAGTCCCCCCCTGCCAGCCTGATTTTCTGGCCCTGCAGGCGGTTTTCTGAGCAACCATGGCCAGAGCAGGCATGTATTCATCAGGGCTGAAGACATCCCTGCTGAAGGTGTGCTCATTCCCTATGGATTCAGGGGGCTCCAGGTGGCCGAAAAACTGTACCGGCCTCTCATCAATTCCTCTGGCATACCTGTATATTTCCTCCCCTGAAACACCCATTATGGACCTGAGAACAGACCTGGAAAGGGTTCGCAGTTTTCCGATGGTGTCTATGCCGAATACCTCCAGTTTCTCAGCAGCTCCTGGGCCTATTCCCCAGATTGTTCTCACAGGGAGGTTCACCATGTCATCAGCTGTGAGAATGCCTGTTCCCCTTGGTTTGTAATGATTGGAAGCCATCTTTGCCAGGAGCCTGTTGGGGCCGCATCCAACTGTACACCAGAGAGAGGTGGCGTCATGAACCGCTTTCTGTATCTTTCCGGCCTTCTCAAGAACAGGGCCTTCCGTTCCGGAAATATCAAGAAAAGCCTCATCTATGCTTGTGGCATGCATTCTGGGAGTAAACCGGAGCAGCACCTCAAGCACTCTGTGGCTGTATGTTCTGTAACGGTCAAAACTTCCTGAAAGCACCACAGCATGAGGCACCAGATTGAGCGCTCCTGCAATGGACATTCCTGCATGAACCCCGTATTCCCTTGCTTCATATGTACATGAGGTAACGACTGAACGAAACATGGAATTGCCGCCTACAATCACCGGCTTGCCATGAAGTTCCTCTCTGCCGAGAAGTTCGACTGAAGCAAAGAATGCATCCATGTCCACATGCAGTATCTTTCTTTCAGGCTCCATGGGAGTACTCGCAGTCAATGATCCAGCCAAGGGTCTCAGTATTGAAATGCATCTCGTATACATCGTTGGCAGAGGTTCTTACCACAAAATGAAAAAACCTTACAGTTCCCCTTCTGCTCTCCCATGAGGAGGAAACCCTGACCACATGATAAACCCGGTTCTGCCACCGGAACCGGCAGGGCAGCACTGTGCCCCCTGAGAAATGACAGATCATCTCCACTCTCTCACCCAGTTCCTGCAAGGCTCACCTCCCTTCTACAGCAAAATAGTAAACATATGTTTATCTGTCAAACCTCTGATTGCAAAAAACAGAGAAGGGCATCTGAACCTGACACGCCGGCGATACACCTCCCTAAACGGCAGTGCCGCAGATTCTGTCTCAAAACCTGGCCAGGTGAAATCTTTCAAACCTTACCTCAAATCATAATAACTGCATATACTTCCCTTTTTGAAATAATACTGAGCATAATCTATTGACATATAATTGGTTACAAAAAAGCGATTCGACAGGCAGAGTTAAACAGAGCTATTATCTCTGCAGAAAGTGCAACGATTTGGTGAAGAGAAAGGTCTGTAAGCCTGAAAAGTCCTGAGCTTTCATTAAGCTCATCGGTAAACCATGTTTCAGCAAACTTTGTGTTAACGGTAAGGTATCATCTGCCTGCTTCCGAGCTTTTTTCTCAGTCTGAACAGATCCCGTATCGCCCTGGGAACCCTTTTGTAAAGTGCCAGGGGAGTTTCCCGTATCTCCTCAAGGGAAACAGGAAGTTCAATTATTCGCAGACCCTTCCGCTGAATTCTTATTATCAGTTCAGAGGGATAGAGATCAGGCTCATCACCACAGAGGGGAAGAATTTCTGATACTTTCTCTCTAACCATAATTTTAGGGCCGTGTGTATCTGTGCCTCTGAATCCCAGCAGCAGCTTGAGCAGTGAAGTAAGTACCCTTGAAGCCATTCTTCTTACAACGGGTCTGCGATCATTCTTTCCTGCAAGTATCTTTGATCCCTGTACCACATCAGCTTTTCCCAAGCCGATCAGTGCCAGCCCCTGATGCCAGAATTCGGTATCAAGCACATCAAGGTCGTCCACCATGAGCACATCTCCCGACGATGCGTCAAGCCCGGTCTTAACCGCTTTACCGTAGCCAGGTTCTGAAAGGTTCATAACCTTCAGGCAGCTGAACTCAGCGGACAAATCGTTGAGAATGGAGGAGGTGGAATCGGTGGAACCGTTCTGAACAACAGTGACTGTCATGCCCTTCGGAGACCACTCAAGAACCGGTCTAAGCTGGGAAACCAGTATTCTCTCTTCATTGTAAACAGGAATTACAAGCTCAACTGATCCACAGGCCTCAACCAGCTTCTTCATGTTATAAGGCACTTCCGGTCTCCTTCTTTCGAAAAGCTATTCCAGCTGCCAGAAGGCTTATCTCAAAAAGCACATAAAGCGGCAGTGTGAGCATTACCTGTGTAAGGGGATCAGGAGGGGTCAGAACAGCTGCAATTATCAGCAGCCCTACAAGCACATGCCGTCTGTAGGCTCCGATATCCGACGGTTCAACTATTCCGGTTTTCGCCAGAAAAAGAACTGCGAGAGGCAGCTGGAAAGCTGAACCGAAAACAATGATGAACCTGCCTATGAAACCAAGATAGCTGGAAACGCTCCACATACCGGTTATGTTGCCGGTCTCGAAGCTTCTGAAAAGCTCTATCGCAGGCCCTCGCATCACAAACCACGCAAAGGCCGCGCCTGCGAAAAAAAGTATGATGCCTGCAGCGGTAACCCCGAGAACAGATTTTCGCTCTTTTCGGTAGAGTCCCGGAGAGACAAAACGCCATATCTGAAAAAGTATCACAGGAACAGAAGCTATAATTCCGGCAGTAACTGATATTCTGATATTCGCTGTTACCGCTTCAGCAGGTGTCAGTGCGGCAAGGGGAACCGGAGAGGTCCCTGCGACATATCCGGTAAGTTTCCTGCTGAAAAAGAAAGCGATCATGCTGAAAACCGCCACAACAATCACAACTGTAATCAGCCTGCGGCGGAACTCCTCGAGATGATCCCAGAAAGAACCGTTCTCCATCACAGTTCCAGAGCCTGTCGCAGCAGTTCCTCTTCCTCAGCGGCAGAAAGAACTCTCTGAACGCAGTTCCCCCAGGTTTTCGGGAATATCCATGTTCTTCCTTCTGCTGTTGTCTTCTTATCTGTATTCAGCAGTTTGAGAATTAAATCAGTAGATATTGCTTCAGGCAGACTTGTGTCTATTCCCAGCTTTCGGGCAACAGATATAAACTCCTCTGCAAAGGCGAAGCTGCCCCCCATTCTTGCAGCCACAGGTATTCCCATTGCAACAGCCTGCCCGTGGGGAACCTGAAATGAAGTAATGGCTTCAATGCAGTGGCCTGTTGTATGCCCCAGGTTGAGCAGCTTTCTCTCCCCTGATTCCTCAAGGTCTCTTGATACTATATCGCCCTTGGCCTGCATGCACATTCTCACAGCTTCATCTGTCTCGCCCTTTAGAATAAGGTCGGATATTTCCCTGCCGGCAATCACCGATGTTTTCAGAGCCTCTGCAATGCCGCACTTCATCTCCCTCTCAGGCAGTGTGGCCAGAAATGCTGTGTCCGCAAAGATTACTGATGCCGGGTAAAAGGTTCCTGCCTGATTCTTCCCTGCATCCAGATTTACTGCAGTTTTTCCTCCCAGACAGGCATCCACCATGCAAAGAAGTGTTGTAGGCACCATCTGCAGATCAACTCCCCGTTTCCAGGTGGAAACAGCAAAAGCCCCTATGTCACAGACTGTTCCTCCGCCTGCCACCATTACAGTGGAATCCCTTCTGAGGCCTGCCTCTGACATTTTTTGCCAAAGAAAAAAGAGGGTCTCCGGTGTTTTGCTTATCTCTCCACCTGAAAGCTGTACCACATGAGTACAATCTGGAAACCTTCTGCTGTGAAACTCCCATACAGTGGAATCCACCAGCAGCATATCAGGCTTTTCCGCTTCAGCAGGAACATCATCGGTGAAAATCACCTGCGTTTCAAGCTCTCGCCTGCAAAAGGAAAAGGTCAGCCGGTTCACGGATGCCAGACGAACCAGATGAATGCAGCGCCGGCTGCAGTTGCCACCAGGGTAAACGGAAGCCCCACCTTTACGAACTGCTTAAAACTCACGCTGTATCCGTTCTTCTTCAGTATGGAGACTGAAACAATATTTGCAGCAGCCCCTACAGGAGAGATGTTGCCGCCAAGACAGCTTCCTATCAGCAGCCCGAAAGTAAGGTACAGGTGTTCACCTGCACCATGCCCCATTGATCCGGCAAGGGCGTGAGTAACGGGAATCATGGCAGTGACAAAGGGAACATTGTCCACAAAGGCACTGAATATCAGAGCTCCTGTTACAATTATCAGATATGCAGTAAGAGGCTCACCTCCGGCTACCCCTGCAAGAAAAACCCCTGCCTGCTCCATAACACCGTACATATCCAGTGCCGACACCATGAAGAATATTCCCGCCAGAAGAAACAGTGTATCCAGATCAAAAGACTTAACCACACTTCGGGTCTTTCTGTCAACACAGTTTTCGTAACGATGGCCGTGCCTTCTTCTGAATACGGCATACCATAACAGTGAAAGAAATCCTCCACCTATACACATGAGACCTGTGATAAGGTGAACACCTGGACTTATGAAACTTATCACAGCCAGCCCCACTATCACCGCAGCCAGTATCCATGCAGGAACCCAGCTTGCCACAGGGGGAATGGCAACCTTCGGCACATCTCCCCTGTCCCTGCCCAGAAAGTGATGGAGAACCAGAAAACTTGCTGCAGCTCCAAGCTGAACCGCCCAGAAAATCCCGGGCCTGCCGTGTATGAAGAAGAAATCGTTGAAGCTCATGTTCTCACTGGCAGCAAGTATCATTGAAGGCGGATCTCCCACCAGCGTTCCGGTACCCTGCAGGTTGCTGGCAATGGCAATACCTATGAGCAGGACAACCGGATTGGCATTATGCCTTCGGCTTACCTCCAGAGCAATCGGAGCAACTATCATCACAGTAGCTACATTTTCAACGAATATGGATATGACGCTGGACAATCCGCAGATAAGCATGGCCGCCCAGCCGTAGTTTCTGCTCATGGCAATGATACGGGCTGCCAGATGGGCAGGAACTCCTGCATCTATGAGAACCTCTGCTGTGAAAAGAATACCGGAAAATATCAGAAGCACATTCCAGTTTACCATGGAGAAAAGTGCGCCAAGATCAACATGGAGGCCGTTGAGGTGAGCCACTGCAGTCGCGGCGGCAATACCTGCCCACACCACTGCTCCTCTGAACCTGCTTCCAAATGCAATGTAGGCATAGACCGCAAGAAAAGCTGCGGAAAATATCTGAGCCAGGCTCAGTGACATGCCATGTCTCCAAAGGCAGGGACAGCAGCTCTTTTTCTGTCAGACAAGGTACAGAAGAATATCCATAACTGAAAGCATCGCAACTGAACAGGAGACGAAGTACAGCTGGAAAAGGGCAACTAATTCCCTCCTGGAGTAAAAGAGGTAAGTGTCAGAACATGTTCATCAGATTCAAGGGCTACCATACCCACATCGGGAGCAAGCCATATGCTGGTTACTGTCACAGTTGTCTCAGGATTGAATCCTGCTGTCTGTATCCAGTTGATGGTTGTTTCTTCCCTGTGTATCTTGTAGCATTCTGCCCACTCACCGTCAGGTGAAACCACAGGGCCGGTAACTGTCTGTGTTCTTACCCAGGTATGACTGAGTGTTACTCCCTGGCTCACAGTCTGAGCCCCTACAGAGTCCCTGGATGAAATGCCGTCTGTAAGCGGCCACTGGAATAAAGTTAACCAGCCCTGATAGATGGGAACCTCGAATCCATTGAAGAGAATGGTCTGATTCTCAAATTTTTCCAGTTTACCATTATCGTTGATGTAGTATTCGTAATCGGCTCCTGACTGAAGTCGCCAGCATGGTCTTTCTCCCATTACCACCTGGTCTACCACAGTCACGATTCGACTTCCTCCGCCGTCAATAGAGTACTCCCAGGTGGTACCGGAAGGTGATACGGGAAAGTATAATGACGCAAGTCTGAAGTATAGAGGATTGCTCTCACATCCGGTTGAAATAAGTATAGCTGCAACTGAGGCAATCAAAATTATCTTCTTCACAACGACACCTCCCTGGACACGCCGAAGGTGAATTTGAAGGCATCCCCGTTCTTCTCGGAGGAAAGCACACTCTCAAGATCAAAACCGATTCCTGCTCTCCAGGGCTCACCCAGGCTGAAATTCCATCTTACTCCTGCTCTCCAGAATGGATCCCAGCTTACTGGATCAACTCCTTCTCCTGAGGAAAGTCTGCTTCTGCAGTATCCGAAAGCCGCCACTATACCTGGATTGAAGCTTCTGCCCCGGGGACGAAAATAGAATGAGAGTATACCCATTGGCTTCAGCTGCAGAAGTGAGGCATCTTCGCTGTAACCGTCACCGAAAACAACACCCTCCAGACCGAGACCTGCCTGAAACTTTCTGGAAAAAAGCCATTTCGCCTGGACTGAACCTGAGAGACCGTTGCTGAGATATTTTCCCCAGCCGCCCAGCGCCGTGAGACCGGCTCCCTCAACGGTGAGGTTGACAGTTCCTGCCGCTGCAGTCACGGAGAGAACCGCTGCCAAGATTATTATTCTGAACAAATTGCCTCCTATACTTCTATGAAACGCAAAGCCCTGTCCGGCTCACCGGCATATACATCAAATCTTCCAGCTGCTGCACTGGAACAGGCTTTCACCGCCAGTTCCGGAGTGTTGTTCTCTCTGCTGAGATGCGCTGCTACGCAGAATCCCAGTTCCGAATGCACCAGACCGTCAAGCAGCTCCTGAGCGTCACTGTTGGAAAGATGCCCCTCCTCGGAAGCGATCCTCTGCTTCAGCGGCCAGGAGTACGACCCATTCCATAACATATCTATATCATGATTGAACTCAAGAACCAGCCCATGACAACCCTGCAGCATTTTTACCGCAAGGGGGCCTGCCACTCCCATATCAGTTGCAATACCCAGCCTTCTGCCGCCTGCTGTTACGGTAAATCCGCTTGGATCAACGGCATCATGAGATATTGTCCAGGGCATTACAGTGAATGGCCCTATATTCACAGTATCTCCATTGGCGAAAACCTCAAGACCGGGAAGTTTCTGAGAAGTAAGCCCTGAACTGTCAAGTGTACCTCTGGTTCCAAAAACCGGAACCTTCCATTTTCTTGCAAGAATTCCGGCACACCTGGAGTGGTCTCCGTGTTCGTGACTTACAAATAAACCTGCTGCAGACTCATAAGATAATCCGGACTCCTGAAGACGGAGCAAATGCTGCTTGCCGCTGATTCCTGCATCAAAGAATATCATCTGCCCTTCATGCTCAACTGCCAGTGCGTTTCCCGAGGAGCCGCTTGCCAAAACAGCCAGCCTCATCTTACCACCACCCTGTTGAACATTGCAGGGGAAACACCGTGTTCCGGAGCGGTGCCGCGTCCCCAGAATTCCAGCAGTTTTTCCTCTCCACCTGCAGGAAGGGAGTTGAGGCTGAACACGCAAACTCCTGCAGCGTCACGGTCAAGAGCCCTCTCTGCACCTGTCAGAGCATTATCCACTGACTGGTTCCACACTCCGATTCCGTAAACCACTTTATTCGAATGTTCAGCAGTGGTCAGTGCAGCAAGCTCCAGCGCTCTCTCTCTGCTGGATGTGTAGGCCATGGGAAACGCAAGGTCAATCAGACCGGTATCCAGCCAGTTCTGCCATTGGCAGAAGAACTCATTCACCGCAGAATTCGGATTGGCCATAACAGCACAGGAAAGAAGCATCTCAGGAGCAACAGAGTTCAGTGAAGCCCTTACAGTTTCCACAGTTGCTGTTACCTGCCTTCTTCGCCAACTGTTCCACTCTTCAGAGGATTCTTCAGGAAGAAGACCTGTATCGTTCCAGTACCTTTCCTTTTCACCTTCCGAGTAGCCGAAGGAAGAATTCGGATACCTTATATAGTCCAGATGTATGCCTGTAAGGCTGTAATTTTCAGCAAGTTCGCATATCACATCAGTTATGAATCCTCTGACAGCTGGATATGCAGGAGAGAGAGCAGGGCCCACAAGCCCTGCTGCTTCAGCCTCAGCAGGAGAGAAATCTCTGCTGCTTCTGCCGGAGATATGCCCGGTAAACCATTCAGGATGCTCATGGTAAACATGCGTCGATGAAACAGGTTCTTCCGGTGACGACCACACAAGAAAGGCATTAACCCAGCCGTGGACCTCAAGCCCCAGAGGCCGGGCTTTCATTATCAGGTAAGCCAGCGGATCTTCAAATCCTGAAAAGTCAGCAGGTGGAAGTATCTCTGAATCGTAATAGGACTCACCTCTGCCCACAACCTGAACAACCAGACCGTTTGCTCCTGCAGCAACTGCCCTTTCAAGCAGCTCATCTATGGAACCGGGAGAAGAAAGCCCGTGACGGACCACCCAGAAGTAGCGGCAGTTACTGTGGGCTGATGCAGATGATGCAGCAGTAAGAACAATTGCCATTACAATAAGCCTTTTACAAAAATGGTGCACTGAACTCTTCCTTCTGGGGTCTGAGGAACAGTCTGCCGACAGCTCCCTGAAGATCTGTTCTGCCGTCTATGATATTTCTTACCATTTCAGTAATCGGTAGTTCCACACCATTGACTGAAGCAAGCTCCAGCAGGGCTTTTGATGTTGCCACTCCCTCTGCAAGCCCCTGAGATTCCTCTTTTCTGACAAGAGCTTCTCCAAATGCTCTGTTACGGCTGAAACGGGAGAAAAGAGTTGCCTCGTAATCCCCCAGATGAGAAAGACCGTATACGCTTCGCCAGTCACCTCCGCATGCATCAACAAGCCTTGCAACCTCCTGGGGACCACGGGCCATGAGAGCGCCTTTGAGGCCGCCCATGTTCATTCCGTCAAGCATACCTGCTGCAATACCTATCACATTTTTTGCTGCAGCACCTATCTCACAGCCGATCATATCAGTTGATCTGTACATCCTCACAAGAGGCGAGCCCAGCATTCCGGTTATTCGCATAGCATCCTCCTCGGCTGCTGAAACCAGAAGCATGCATCCGGGAACACCTGCCGTGAAATCCTGCAGGTGTCCAGGGCCTACCCACGCGCTAAGTGACCTTGTCTGCATACCCTCCTGCAGTACCACTTCAGAGAGCCTGCTGCCTGTTGCCACCTCAATGCCCTTCATGCACAAAACCACATCTGTTGACGATAAATCGTGCTCTGCCAGCTCCGAGGCCAGCCCTCTGAACTTCTGGGCAGGCACGGAGATTATCAGCAGGTCAGCATTGAGTGCTTCTTCAATGTCTGTGGTGAGTTGAACAGAATCAGGAAGAGAGAGATAACGGTTTGATCTCTTTTCCATAAGCCGTTGGAAGGAAACGCTGTAATCAGGCTCCCAGCCTGTTACCGGAAACTTCTGTCTGGCGGCATACCAGAGATGGAAACTGCCCCAACGACCGCAACCAAGCACTGAAACCCTCATGGCAAACCCCTTTCAGGAACAGCACAATATACTTGTTCCTGCTGTTTTTTGACATTCCGTTAATTTTGCCGATATTACAATTGCAATAGCCATTCCCGGAGGAACAACATGAAGTTTAATCGTATTCTCATCCTGGCAGCACTGCTTATAGCCGCATGCGGAGGCAACACTGAATCATCACTAGCTGACACTTCCTGCCAAACCATGCAAACACAAATCCTCACAGCTGTTACATCCATAGGCGAAGAGCTGGGAGACTCCACTAACACCTTCGGAGTACTCTCCGATGCCCTGTATCATTCAGGAACAGGGAACATCCTTGTGCTGGATTCAGGACGATCATGCCTGAAGGAGTACACTCCTGACGGAGAATACATCAGGCAGATATCCAGACAGGGAGACGGTCCGGGAGAGCTTTCCGTCGTTTCTTTCGGCTTCTTCCAGATGGGCGGAATGACGCTGGTGAGCAACATGATGAAACAGGGGTTCGTAGTTTTCGATGATTCACTGGAGTTTCTTGAGGAAATATCACTGTGGACCCAGAATCCTCCCCTTCAGTGCTTTGCTCTCTCCGACTCTTCTTTTGCTGCGTACAAACCGGATTTCAGTGAAGGAGACAGCGAAGGTGAGTTCATGCTTTACCGGAGAGTGGTGCGAATGAACCACAACAGTGACCAGTTTGAAACTGTTTACTGGGCCGATTCAACAGAATTCACACTGGCCAGACTGATGGCAGGGGGCACATCCGATATGATTAACGACTTCATATTCGGTATAACAGTGGGAGGCAATGAAAGCATCGTAATGGTGGCTCTATGCGAATCGGAAGAATACCTTGTCAGGTGTTACAATCCTGACGGAACAGAAGCCATGACCATCTCACTTGATATAGAGCCTGTTGCGAAAACACCTGAAGAAATCGCCGAGGAAAAGGCCTACATGGAGGGGTTCTTCGGTCAGATGGGAGACCAGAGCATGCAGGGATACACACCTGAACCCTACAGAGACATGATAAAGAATGTAGGTATCGGCCCTGACGGAAACATATGGGTTCAGCGGGGTACAAACCGTCAGCCCATGTTCGACATTTTCGGCATGGAGGGTAACCACATAGGACAGGTTCTCTACGAGATGGAAGGCTGGAGCTGGAGATTCTCCATCTCTGAACAGGGTATTCTTGCCTGGGAAGACGATCCTGAGCTTGGCTATCAGCAGCTTTATACCACGCGCCTGAATGAAAATTCAGAGTTTTCCCAGGGTCTTTGATCAAGTCCGGAGGCGGCAAAGAGCCGCCCCCGCTGTGTTCTCCTTCACTGCCTCAAGGGCAGAAATATTTCCCAGTGGTAAAGAGCCGCCCCCTGGTGTGATGTGCCCCGGTAACTCTACTCAACAAGAACAACTCTGCAGGATGATACTTCTGCGCCCTGTTTTATAACAGCAGTGTACAATCCAGCAGGGAGGTTCACTGTGCCAAAGGTTACAAGCGGGTCAGAAACACCAGCTGAAAGAACTCTTCTTCCTGCACCATCAAAAAGAGTTACTTCTGCTTCTGTCTCAAGCCCGCTGACCATGAAACTGAAACTGCCTGATGCCGGATTCTCTGCAGGAGAAATGGTCAAACCGCTGCTAATGAGAGCACTAGTCTCACCGGCAATACCAACAATGTCTGCCAGAAAGATGTTCACATTGCCGTTGTTGTCACTGGCAATAATGTCAGGCAACCCATCCTCATTCCAGTCAGCTATATCGCAGCGCGAGCCGTAGTTGAGATCCAGAGGCTGTGTTCCCACCATTATCGGCTCATAGGAAGTGAACACCGGAGAGTCGTTGGAATCCTGATTCTCGTAGTAATAGAACTTGCCGCTGCTCTCACCGACGATAAGATCCTTGTTGCCGTCACCGTTCATGTCGTAAACCGCCGGAACGCACCTGTACCAGTTGATACTTGACCCATTGCTGTATATCCAGGTCCAGGTATCAAGTACAGGATTGGTTGCAGTTCCTGTATTTATGTAGAGCCTGATGCCCTGTGATGAATCCTCATTGCCCACAAGCAGATCAAGAACCCCGTCACCATTCCAGTCTACAACCACCGGAGCTGAGTTGGAGCCCACATCGATCACACCACTGCCGTCACTCATGTGTCCTTCGGAAGTCAGGTCGTTTATTCCTGTACCTGTTCTTCTGAAGAATGTTACATAGCCGTTCCTGTCACCTACGATAATGTCGTCGAGGCCGTCACCATTCCAATCCGCAGCCTGCGGATTCGTAGCACCGGTGCATCAACCGGCAGGCAGTGAAATATTTGTTCCGTCAGCCTGCATCACGGTGTGGGAGTTAAATACCGGATCCTCATTGGTATTCTCGTTCTCAAAATACCAGATGTTCCCTCCGGTAAATATTCCCAGAATCAGATCCTTATTGCCGTCGGAGTTCCAGTCGGTTACACAAGGCGAGCCGTAGTAACCGCAGTCGATTGCAGTACCGTTCTCTTCAAGAAGAAAAAACGGCTGGTAACCGGGAGCTGCAGAAAAACTTACCCCGGCCATCACAAGCATCAGAATTACTTTCATAACCACTCCATTCTCTTAAACTGAACCTGATATACCATTGCTTACAGAACTGGTCAACAGAGAAGGAAGTTGCTTCTCGGCTGCTCCCTTCCGATGTCACTGTAAATTCGCAGGACAATCGATACCATTCTGCAGAATGCTGCAGCTTCACAATATACTGCCACTGTACCGTAAACTTTTGCAGACTATGCGCAGTTATTGTGTTTTCAGGCAAGGCTCAAAGCATATAGCTCTACTTTATTCCACATAAAAATCCACTTGATAAAGTGCAGGCTCTGCTGCTTACCTGCTGGAAGGTTACTAAACTGCATTCCTTACCAGTACGAAATACACTGTAAGTAAAATCGCCATGAGATAGCTGAACCAGCCTGCCTCTTTTCCCTTTCCAGAAGCCAGCTTGATCGCAGGATAGCCTATAAAGCCAAGAGCAAGGCCGTCACCGATGGAACATGTGAAAGGTATTCCTGCCATGACCAGAAAAGCAGGAATAGTTTCTGAAGGATCGTTCCACTTCAGTTCCCTGACATTCTGAAGCATCATTGCTCCCACCACCACCAGTGCTGGGGCTGTAATCGGCGGATAACTTCCCACCATGGCAAACACCGGAGCAAAAAAGAGGGCACACAGGAAAAGAAGGGCAACGGTAACAGCGGTAAGCCCGGTTCTTCCCCCTTCCTCTACCCCTACAGTGCTTTCTATGAAACTGGTTACTGTGCTGGTTCCCAGTACAGCTCCAGCCACTGTTCCCACAGCATCCGAGAGCATGGCCCTCTCCAGCCTGGGCATTTCATTGTTCTTTATAAAGCCTGCTCTTGTTCCAACTCCTACAAGGGTGCCCATTGTATCAAACACATCCATTACCAGAAGAACCACTATAAATGGAAGCATGGTAAGATTCAGGGCACCGGCAACATCCATTCTGAAAAAGGTAGGTGAAACAGCAGGAGGTGCCGAAACAACCTTCTCAGCAGGATGGAATGCAGTAAAGATTCTGGCTCCGCTGTAGGAATCCCTGCTTAAAACCCCATGAAGGAGTAAAGTAAAGGCAGCAGCTCCAAGTATTCCCCAGAATATCGCCCCGGGAACTTTTCGCGCCATAAGAGCCACTGTAAGGACAAGCCCGAAAAAGAACACCCAAATATCCGGGCTGTTGAAATCGGTATTCATGGTAAGGGCAGCTCCGGGCACAGAGCTGACAAGCCCTGCATACTGAAGACCTAGAAGCGCAATGAACAAACCTATACCAACTGCAATTCCGCACTTCATCGAGGGACTGATTGAGTCCATAAGTTTCTTCCGTACACCAAGAACAGAAAGAAGAAGAAAAAGTACACCGGAGATGAACACTGCCCCCAGAGCTATCTGCCATGCCTCACTCTGTCCTGACTGTACCTTCGCAAGCCCTGCCGCTGCCGGTATGACTGAAAAGACAAAGAAAAAGTTTTCCCCCATTCCAGGTGCCTGGGCAATGGGATACCTTGCATAGAGGGCCATTATCATAGTTGCAAGGGCAGCGGCAATACATGTTGCAGTGAGTACTGAACCATAATCCATACCGGTATCAGTTCCTGAAAATGCCCCTGACAGTATGGCAGGCTGAAGAAATATGATGTAAGACATGGTCAGGAAAACCGCCAGCCCTGCTGTTACCTCGGTTCTCACAGTTGTTCCTGCTTCCTTCAGGCTGAACAGTTTTTCAAGCACAGCTGCCTACCCCTTTCTGTAAAGATCGGTTGTTGTTTTCCATCTCCTGTGAGCCCACCAGTACTGTTCAGGGTACTCACTGATAAGTTCTTCAAGCGCTGTTACATGCCTCTGAGTAAGATCAAGCTCTGCTTCATTTCGGGAAAGATCGGGATCTGCCTCAAGAAAAGCCCTGACTACAAGTTTGTGATAAGGGCCCTTTTCCCTGACCATACCTCCTACTGCCAGAGGAAGATTCAGCTTTACAGCGAAGGCGGCTGCTCCTCTGGCAGTAGAGGCAGGAAGCCCGAAAAAGTTCACCACCAGACCGTTTCTTCCTGCATCCTGATCACCGAGCCAGCAGAGAACTCCCCCTCTTCCGGCAACATCAATAACTCCTCTTATTGAGGCATCCCGTCTGAGAATTGTAACTCCCAGGGAAGAACGAAGACTATTTATGTATTTATCTATAAGCACATTATGTTGCTTCGCAACTATAATAGCAATTTTTTTGGCCATAATATAGCTGAGAGTTCCTAAAGACTCCCAGTTTCCAAAGTGTCCGCTGAGAAAAATGAGACCCCCTTCATTTGCAAGAACTTTCTCCAGAGCAGGGGTCTTCTCAACTGTAATGTACTTTTCAAAGTATTCCCTTGTAAGGCTTCTCTGCCTGATAAATTCTGCCATTGAACGACCGCTGTTCATGTAAGAAGCCCTGCCTGTTCTGTTCACTTCCTCTGCTTTCATGTCAGGAAAAGCGCTTGCAATGTTCAGCCTGGCTACCTTCTTTCTTACTCCTATAGCCCATGCTGTCCAGCCTAGAAAAGCCCCATACCACAAAGCTGCACGAAGAGGCAGAATCTGAACTGTCAGAGCTGCAATTCTGGTGAACAGATACTCAATACGGTGAACAAATTCAGATTTTTCAGACATGCCCTATCCCAGCCCCAGAGGCAGTTTGATTTCAACAGCATTATCCGGACACATCTCATGGCAGCACAGGCACATGATGCATATACCTTTTTTCATCACAGCCCTTTGCTTTCTTATCTCAATGGCATGCACAGGACACGCCCTGGCACAGACACCGCATCCGGTGCATTTGGAATTGGATGAAGGCGAAATCCGCATAAGCCTTCTGGCAACAGCGCCAAGCCATCGTGGAATGCGGTTTAGATATGAGGGTCCGGGTATTTCAAAATCCTTGAACAGATGGTTTCCGTGAACTGTAAAACTGCCTGGAGGCCCAGCCAGTCCTCTTCTTACACCTTCTGAACAGTATTCCAGCTCCTGCCAGGGCAAGCCTGCCATTTCGCTGAGAGCCATATCAAGCTGAAATCCGTTTCGGGAAAGAGCGAGAAACCCCTCATGCCTCCGACGGCCATCGGTACCTGGACCTCTTCGGTCAATGGCCAGTATGCCATCGGTCACATTCAGATCAAATGCGGCAGCTTCATACAGGTCGGCAATGGCCACAGCAAGATCCTTTGGTCTCGGACTTATGGCATGGAGCATGGCCTTTCCGAAACCAGGCACTATTCCAAATGCATTCTTTACTGAATTGGTGATTCTGGTATATGAATGGGTTTTGAATTTAGAAAGGTTTATTCGGCAGTCATATCCTTCCACTACAGGCAAAGCTATATCGTATTCTCTTCCTCTGACTGAAACTTTTCTGGAACCTGATGCCTCAAAGTTAACCAGCCCCGCACCGGATAGTTCTGCGGCAAAGCTGAAGCCGCAGTTGTCCCAGTACCTCTGTATTCCGCGAACCGCTCCCCCTGGACTGTCACCGATGTCTACAGAGCATCCCTTCTCTCTCAGTAAAGAAGCCACTGCAGCAACAACAGCAGGGTGGGTGGTTATGGCTTTGTCAGGATCTTTCGCAGAGAGCATATTCACCTTGAGCAGCACTCTGGCTTCCGGCTGTACTGCCTTCGGCCATCCCCCTGCAAGATCCACCATTTCAGAGAGGGCTTTTCTTATCTGACTGACACAATATCCGGCAAAACCATCCCTTACAACAACATCAAATTTCCTGTGATGATTCATGTATGACAGGTCCTGTTCTTTCCCTCTCTCTTGGCACGGTACATTCTCCGATCTGCTATTTCCACCAGTTCAGCCTGCTCCCTTGAGTCTTCCGGAAAAGCAGCCACTCCCAGACTGAGGCTGACACATCCTCCAGGCTGGGAGGAAGCATTGGGAATATCACTGTTGGCTTCAAGAACATTCCGGCGAACCCTTTCAGCTATCTCAACAGCAACCTGCTTGTCCGTAAGAGGCAGCACACATATAAACTCCTCGCCTCCATACCTGACCAGAATATCAACTTCTCTCAGGGAACCAATCATAGCCTGGGTAACTTTCTGTAGAAGCACATTTCCCATCGGGTGACCATAAGTGTCATTATAGGTCTTGAAATCATCAATATCCATCATGATCAGAGAAAAAGAGTACTGGTAACGAAGAGCTCTCTCGAACTCTTCAGGATAACGCTCCTCAAAAAAGGTCATGTTGTGCAGACCTGTCAGCCTGTCCCGTCTTGCAACCCTTATCAACTCTGTCTGCTGAAGAGCCGACTCAAGAACTCCCGCGGCAAAACCTGTGATGTTGTTGAGTCTCCTTATATCATCTGCCTGAAAGCGATTCTGAACAGGGCTTAAAATATCCACAACACCAACTATTCTTCCCCGACTCATCATAGGTATAACCAGCTCACTCCTGCTTCCGGTACTTCCGGAAAAGTAATAATCACTGTTGAGAAGATCGGGAATGTTGGTTACTCTTGCCTTTCTGACAGCTTCACCAAGAACTCCTGAATCTCTTTCACCATTCAGAAGAACAGTAGCTCTAGGAAGCAGGGAACTGGCCCTGTTTCTCGCGCCGGATACAGCATAGACTATCATTGAATCCGGCTCAAAAGAGGTTTTCAGCGATTCAGGGGCAAGAACAGCTGCAGTTTCCTCAGGATAAAACTTCTCAACTGTTCTTGAAATGATTCTGCATATCTCTCCTGCATCCATTTCCGAGGTGAGATCAGCAGCAAGTGAAGCCATTGCATCGGTCTCAAACTCCATGGACTGCACCCTTTCAGCAAGCCTTGCCTCTGCTGAACGATCGGAAATCATGACACTGATACTGCCATCAGAGCTGGGCATGCAGCTTATTCCTGCGTACATTGAAGAATCACCTATTCTGACAGGTTTTCTTGTCAGCTCCAGCCCGCCTTTCAGAACTGTCCTTTCAAATTCTTCTGCAAGGTCTTCTGAAAAGCTGCTGAAGAAGCTGTAAACGGATTCTTCTGCAACAGTTTCCTGAATGAAGGGGGAAATCCAGTTTTCACCGGATATTTCCCTGATGCGTCCTTTACCGTCTGCTGTGAGAGAAAGCACTCTGAGGTGATGAAGTATTCTGCCCACATTAAGGGCTTTTTCATCAAGAATACCCTGAACTGTCATGTACCTTACAAAAGATGAGAGAATGCCTGCGACCATTGACAGAGCTCTGATCTGACCGCTGTCAGGCAGTCTCTTTGATAATCCGTTGTCGCATCTGATAAGTCCTGCGGTATCAGTACCGGAGAAAAAAGGAGTGTCTATGTATGACATGGAACCGGCCCATTCAAGACCGGCCTGCCCTTTATCCAACTGCCATGAGAGCACCTGTTTTCCTGTGCTGATGGCAATATCAGCTGGAAGCTTTCCAGATACTCCGGAAATGACCAGAGGGTCGCCGGCAACTCCTCTGCCCTTGTAGTACACAGGTTTCAGTGTGTCTGAATCGCTGCTCAGCATACCTATCCAGACCCTCTGAAAGCCCAGGCCCCGAAGAACAGCAGCAGAGGTTTTTCTGCACGCCTCTGTGACTGATGAGACGCCCCTTAGTTCATCTGCCAGATAAACAACAGTCTCGGTTATCTCCAGTGCCTCTTCAATGGAGTCTGCTGCCATGGCAAGAATACTGCCTCTTGAAAGTGGAAGCTCCACCGGTGTACTTGATGTCACCGACTTACTGATTAATTTTCTTACCAGTTCTGCAATTCTCTGCACAGTTGTGGAGTACTCCACAACTGATGCAGCGCCTGCCTGTAAAGCTCTTCTTCTCATCTCAGGCTTGCTGTCCGGAATGCTTACTACAACAGGCATCTCATTTTCAGGGATAAGTGATCTTATCAATCGGCATGCTTTTATTCCATCAACTCCTGCCATGACCTGCCCCAATAGCACACACCTTGGCCTCTGGCTGAAAGCTTCCATCACAGCGTCAATACCGTTACCAGCCGAATGTACGGAAAGGCCCTCCCGAAGGAGGGCCTCTTCAATGGATTTCAGAAGGGCGGAGTTTCCCATTGCCAGAAGCAGATCATTTCTTTTCACCGTAACCGCCCTTCGGATTTACTTATGTTCAAGCACCGCCTGGGCAGCTGCAAGCCTGGCAACAGGAACCCTGTATGGAGAACAGGATACATAGTTCAGGCCTACTGCGTTGAAGAACCTGATAGAAGCAGGATCTCCTCCGTGCTCACCGCAGACGCCGAGCTTGAGACCAGGCTTTGTCTTCCTGCCCAGTCTTACTGCTGTCTCAACCAGCCTTCCCACTCCCTCAACATCAAGAGAGGCGAACGGATCCCGTTCGTAAACACCCATCCTGACATAATCATCAAGGAACTTGCCTGAATCATCACGGGAGAAACCACAGCCCATCTGTGTGAGGTCGTTGGTTCCGAAGCTGAAGAAATCAGCCTGAGCGGCAACCAGATCGGCGGTTACAGCAGCTCTTGGAATCTCAATCATGGTTCCGATGCTGTAGCTTATGTAATCAGAAGCCCTGCCCTTTTCTTCAAGAACAGTGTCTATGACCTTCTGAGCCCTGTTCCTAGCTATTTCAAGTTCCTTAACGCTTCCTATAAGAGGAATCATGATTTCAGGAAGAGCAGTTATGCCCTGATCGGCAACCTCTATGGCAGCTTCCATGATGGCCCTGACCTGCATATCGGCAACTTCAGGATAGGTAAGGCCGAGTCGGCAGCCTCTGTGTCCCATCATAGGGTTGAACTCATGAAGGGCTTCCACCTTGAGGGCTATTTCTTCAGCCTTCACACCCATTTCCTCTGCCATCTCCTTCTGTCCCTGCTGATCCTGGGGCAGGAACTCATGAAGGGGAGGATCAAGAAGCCTGATGTTGCATGGACGGCCGTCAAGTACCTTGAAGATACCTGCAAAGTCACCTCTCTGAAGGGGAAGGAGTTCCGCAAGAGCCTCATTGTAGGTGGCAAGGGGCTCACTGAGTTCTGCTTCCAGTTCAGCAAGGTTCTCTGTACCGGTTTCTATCTTTTCTCTGAGACGCTTCACAGTGTCTGCAACAAGAATAAGCTTTCTGAAGGGAACAATTCTATCACCTTCGAAGAACATGTGCTCCGTTCTGCAAAGACCGATGCCCTGCGCTCCAAAGAGCACTGCCATCTCAGTATCTCTGGGAGAATCGGCATTGGTTCTGATATCAAGCTTCCTTATTTCGTCAGCCCAGCTGACAAGCTTCTGGTACTTGCTGTAAAGAACACTCTCTTCAGCCTTCATCTCACCTCTGAGAACCTGAACTATCTCACTGGGCTTTACGCTCACTTCACCTGCGAAAACCTCGCCGGTGAAACCGTCGATGGCAATAACATCACCTTCTTTAATGGTGATGTCTCCGCACTTGAGCATTTTTGCGTCACTGTCCACATGGAGCTCGCCAGCACCTGACACACAGGGAACACCCATGCCTCTGGCAACAACTGCTGCGTGGCTGGTCATTCCGCCTCTGGCGGTAAGTATGCCTGCAGCAGCAGCCATTCCGCCGATATCCTCAGGACTTGTCTCAAGTCTGCAGAGAATGACACTTTCGCCTCTCTCTGCCCACTCTTCCGCTGCCTCAGCTGTGAATACAGCCTTGCCGCAGGCACCTCCAGGTGATGCATTCAGAGCCTTTGTAACAAACCTGGCAGCACTCTTGCTGTCTGCGCCGAGAACAGGGGCGAAAAGCTGGTTGAAGCTCTGTGCAGGAACACGCATCACAGCTTCCTCTTTGCTGATAAGGCCCTCTTCGTGCATATCGACAGCCATGTTGAGAGCGCCGAATACAGTTCTCTTGCCGGTTCTGGTCTGAAGGATGTAGAGTCTCCCCTCTTCTATGGTGAACTCTATATCCTGCATGTCGTGGTAGTGGCTCTCAAGATCATGACGAAGCTTGAGAAGCTTCTTGTAGGAATCGGAATCTTTCTCGTCCAGGGTGGCAATAGGCTGAGGAGTACGAATACCTGCAACCACATCTTCACCCTGGGCGTTCATAAGGTACTCACCGTAGAACACATTCTTCCCTGTTGCCGGATCTCTGGTGAAGCAGACCCCTGTACCGGAATCTTCGCCCATGTTTCCGAAGACCATGGCCTGAACATTAACAGCGGTACCGATGAGACCCTTGATCTCATTGAGTTCCCTGTACCTTATGGCCCTTGAGTTGTTCCAGCTGCTGAACACCGCATTAACGGCATGGGAGAGCTGCACCCAGGGATCTTCAGGAAAGTCTTCGCCAATGGCTTTACGGTAAATTCCCCTGTAAACTTCAGCCAGTTCCTTCAGATCTTCAACGCTGAGCTGGGTATCAAGCTTAACACCCTTTTTGTCTTTGATGTTCTGAAGGGCATGCTCGAAGTCATGGTGAGGTATGTTCATTACGACATCGCCGAACATCTGCATGAAACGCCTGTATGAATCCCAGGCAAACCTCTCGTTGCCGCTTTTCTCAGCCACAGCCTTGAGAGTTTTTTCGTTAATGCCCAGGTTGAGTACTGTGTCCATCATTCCAGGCATGGAAACCGCTGCTCCGCTCCTTACAGAAACCAGAAGCGGGTTGACAGGATCACCGAACTTCTTGCCCAGCTCCTGCTCCAGTGTGGCGATACCTTCTTTTACCTGGTCTTCAAGACCTTCAGGCCAGACAGAACCGGCCTTGTAGAACTCGTCGCAAGTCTCTGTTGTAATTGTAAATCCCGGAGGCACAGGCATATTGATACGGGTCATCTCAGCGAGGTTCGCTCCCTTGCCGCCCAGAAGCTCCTTCATTGTCCGGTCGCCGTCGGTTCTCGTGGAACCGAAGTAGTACACATACTTCCTGGTCATTTCTGTCCGTTCTGTTGATTATGAAACACTTGCTGTATTCTGATAATAGTGGCAGTTCCCGGAATCACCGGGAGAAACCACATTAATATAAGGGATAATGCCGAAGGCATGGGGCTCCAGTGTCCTGTCAAACCTCAGATGACGGATTCTGCTTGTTCTTATCTGCCCAGGCAGCGTTGCAGACTCGGTTACATAGCCTCCGGCTATGCGCCCTCAACTGCGCATACTCTCCACATTCGAAGCATGACAGGACACTAGCTGTAATTCTTTTTGCGCCAGATATATGCAACGAATTCTTCCATCTCCCGCCGCTGTTTTTCATCCACAGGGGAAACCCTCTGAAAAACCCAGGAGGCAGCTTCAGCAGCACTGTCAAACTCAACTTTAGAGGAACCCATCTCAGCAAGTACAGCTGCTATTTCTTCCTTTCGGGCTTCCCGAAGCAGGTCTGATCCCTCTTCTGCAACCCTGTCGAGAAGATCAGCTGAAGGCAGCTCAACAGAATCCCTGATAACCTGATAGTGTTCCCGAAGCTGTGTCACTGAAACACCGTACTCAGCTGCAAGCTGCTCCTGGGTGTGGTGGGGCCCCTCCCTTGTAACAGCATACTCAAGGGCTGCAGCCCATGTTTCCGGCTTTCTTCCGGCAGGTGTACTTACAGCGCAGAACCTGCGCCAGGCATCTGAAGCTGTTCTGGCCCTTTCCGGAGAATATCCGTGCAGCCCGAGCATACCTGCTGTCATTCCCGGAACCACATCTTCAAGGGGCAGGTCGCGGCTTTCAACAGCACTGCGCCGCATGTGTACCCTGAGAGCCTCTATACGAAGAAGACTGTGCTCTATCTTCTCGTCAAACGGTGCAAGTTCCTTTGCCTGAAGCAGCAGGTGCAGGCTTTCTTCAAGCCTCCCTGACTTTGCTTCCAGCAAAGCCAGGTAAGTAAGTGTGGAAGGCACCCTGTACTTCTCACGCCTTGCAACAGAAAGAAGGATGCGCTCAGCCTCCCTGTCCTGATGAATCATCATCAGAACAAGGCCCTTTTTGCGCTTTGCATCTGTATCCCCTGGAAACTGCTTAAGGTATGAATCAAGGGCATCCAGAGACATCTCGAACCGGTCAAGCCGAAGGAAAACATCAGCTGCGAGAAGCAGAGCCGCAGGGCCTGGAACCCCCAGCCATTTAAACTCTGCCAGTCGCCTTGCTGCTTCGCTGACAGCTCCGTACTCTATATCAATTCTTGAAAGTTCCAGTTCAGCAAGGTTCCTGTCGGGAGTTCCCCTTACAGAGGAATCATCAAGAAGCCTTTCCAGGCTTTCCCTTGCCTTACCTGCATCACCGGCGTCTCTGGCTTCCTCAACCTGTTTCCAGAGCCAGCTTATCTTCTCACTGCCCATATTTACCCCTGCCATACAACAAAACCCGCTTTAAGATTCTAAGCAGTAAGACATGCAACTGCAACCGGACAATACCATATGTTCAAGACAGGCTCTAATCAGCTCTGAATACAGCCTTGAAGCAAAGACTGATAACCGACAATTCGGTACTCATATGTCAGCGTGGACTGGAATACAGTATTCACAGTATGCCGCTGAGTTCGGAATAGCCATACTTTATACCGTGTCGCAATAGATTGTATTTGATATACTCAATACAATGATATATCATTATTTTAGTATATATACCTTTGGATAATCATAGTCGTATACTTGTGCTGCCACCACTCCGTATTCTGTTGCATAGATATTCCAATTTATTGTATTATCTATTCCTTCTATTATTACATTTTTTATTACTTCATGGGTTTCATTGTCAATCACATCATAGAAAGGAATATCCTCGAATCCCCTTTGCACCCATACATTACCCTCTGCATCACATCCAATACTCCTTATCATTGGCTTATACTGATTGGGTATATACTCGATCATTTTTTCACCTGATGTCATATTGAATATATAACCTTGTATATATGCTGCCTCCTGCGCAATTTCCCGCTCTGTTTTTCTCACTTGCTCGTATGGCATTTCTATTTCATCCAGCAGATCTCCCTGCAGATTGTATACATACACTTTTGGTTCATTCTGCGAATCTTTTGCTGCAAATATGCTTTCATCAGTTACTGTGTATAAAATCTGAAAATTCTGCTCTTCTTCATACAAATCTTCCGGACAATTAACAACATATTTCACTTTAAAATATTCATTTATTATTTCATCTGGATTTTCCCTGTTCCAGCTTTCCAGCCTTCTCTCAATATGCATTCCACTGCCGGTTAATTGTAAATAGTTTTTTATACCTATTATTAAGCTGTCGTTTCCAGCTTGCATTGAAGATATATTAGAATTGTCCATGATTTCTGCACTAACAAAATTCCATTCACTATCGTATTGATACCATTCAGTGTTATTTATTACTACTGCTCCCTTGGTGCCGCAGGCACATAATCCTTTTAAATCATTGAATTCACCTGGCCCTTCTCCGTATCTGCCGATTCTTCTCACATACTCTCCATCCATCGAGTATTCGCGAATACAGCTTCTGCTCCAGTCCAGAACAATAATCTCGCCATTCACACCTCTATCAATATCCGATATCATTCCTATCGTATAGTTATCATCACCGCTCAACACACCAATACTGTCCACAATACTCATTGTATCCACTGGAACTGTTGTTTCACCCTTTTCTTCACCGGTGCAGGCTGATTCAAAAGCCAACAGTACACATACATATGCTGCTATGAGTATCGTGTTTCTCATGTTATTCCTCAATTCCACCATAGATGAGCGGTGTTACTACTGTGGATACTTACTTAAAATAGCAACATCCTTTACCTGCTTGATTACTTCTATAAACAATTCAGGTTCATCTGGAGACAAAATCAGGTGTTCCCCATATTCAGTGATGAGTTCCAGGCTGTTTGAAGGGTCTGTTACATAACTCCTCCAGATTCCCCAGTATCTGTTCCAATACAAACCGAAAGACCCGAATACGCCGCCTACCCCCAGCAGACAGAAAGTCAGTCCTGCAGGTATCGCCGAAGGAAACCTTATGCTTTTAATCTGAACTATCTTAAGCCCCTTTGTGTTCCCTATTCTTCTGCGCACATGAACATTGCCATTCTGAATGCAGTACCCTTTAGGCGAATAGAGAAAAGCTGCCAGAACAGCTGCAGCAAAAGGAAAAGGCAGAAGCAGAACAAAAGGGTTGGCAAAAATTGCGTAGAAAAGCACAGAGAGAAAGATCGGAAGCCCAAGTCCGACCCCAAAGCCTACAGCACAGGTTACAATACGCTCTGTTGAACCAAGCGTTGCTGAGAACTCAGCAGAAGAGAAACATGTGTTTTTTCTGCGAATATTCAGTACTGCCTTTCTTCTGAATATCTGACAAAAAGCTCGGTATTCTACTGTAATCCACCTGTTCAGAGAGCCAAAGATGTATATGTCAGTTCACTGTTGCCAGAACCCCTGTAACTGAAGATGACTTGCTGAACAGACCGCTCTCGGTCTGAGCCTCTATCAAGTAAATGTAAGACCCGGAGGCCGGCGTGTCACCATCTGCGTCCAGTCCGTCCCAGATGATCTGGTTGTACCCCTGGGAGCACATCTTCGAAAGGGTCCTTATCCTTCTTCCTGCTGTGGTGAAGATGGAAACCTCCACATGAGCCGCTGTGGACACCGAAAAGCTGAAACTCCGTGTTCCACTGCCGGGATTCGGATACACAAGGTGCTGCTGAATAGAGACCTCGTCCTCATCAGTTGAGGTTACATAGAGGGTATCGGAAGAGATGTTACCCACACCGTCAGCTGCCCTTAAAATGAACCGGTGTTCTCCGTTGGCAAGGCCTGATACTGTGTATTGAAGCTGACCTGTTACAGTTGATCCCGTGTTGTAGGAAAAGCTGTCGGAAAGATCGAACTCTGTGTCGTCAACAAAAAGCTGTATGCTGCTTCCGGAACGGCCCAGAAAACTAATACCACTGGAGTCGGACAGTTCAGCCTCCAGGGAACCGTCCCCGGTGATCACCGGTTCCTCCACATCCCTCTGCCCTGATATCCACATATCCATCTCCGGCCCCTGGAAGTCCTGAGCAGGATCACCCTCCACCAGTACAAGGGGAGCCGCTGACCCCACCTGAACCCCGGATGATACCACTCCAGCGCCGTCTGCCCTTGCAAGAGCGCCTGGAGCTGATGCAGCAGGAATAATGCAGTCAGCAGTGAACTGACCTTCTGCAAAGGGTTCTCTGCCTCGCCAGGCAGTGCCGCCCTGTCTGTAGTAATCAATTACACCTGAACCAAGCATAGTATACTGCCATGGAATATCTGATTCCCTTATTTCGATCAGAGCAAGTCCATCGGAAGAAGATGCTGCTCCTGAAACTGTGTTAACCTCACCTGACCTCAGCGTATCTCCCTGAAGAGTAATTTCCACTTCAGGCAGTGCAGCCATCAGGTGAAGGTCGGGAATACCCAGAAATACATATCTCTCGGAGTTTCCTGACCTGGAAGCTCGGAGTTTGCCTGCCCAGAAGGCATATCCCATTGATTTCTCTGTATAGACAAGATTCAGAATTGACTCAGCATAGGCTCTGTTGGAACCGCTGCTTGACGGACCTGACGCGCCTATGGAAGCAATTGCACCGCCCCCTGGATGGTAGACAACCTTCTCTCCTATGCATTCAACCCCGGGATTGAAGAATCTGGAAATATCACAGGACATGAACATGGCAAGGGGAAGACGGGCGCCGTTCTCAAGCGCTGCGGGATCTTCTCCCAGCATAACTTTCTCCTCTGTAAGCAGGTTTGCCGATCCATGACCCTGAAAGAGCATTATTCCCATACCCTGATTCCAAAGCTCAAGGAATGCTGTTCTGGCTTCCGGTTTCTCAGGATGCACTCCTCCTGGAACAGTCCCCGGAGGCCAGGGGAACTCTATAAGATAGAATTTTTCAGGACTGGCGTGTTCAGGAAGGCTATTGTAGCATATCGCTTCGCTGTTAAGAGTGTGCATCCGTTCTGATTGGCTCGAATAGTTCCACTCATCATCGGCAAAAAGAACTATTCTGCTGCTCCAGCTGCCTCCTGCCTCTCCTGTGTGGTAGAACGAACTCTTTGCGCAAACAGCCCCGAACTCTGCCACATTTCCTGCTGGAATACGGGCAACGGGAATCTCCGGATAGGTGGCATCGGGATGCACCTGGGACATCCAGTCTTCTGAAGCCCACACAGGATATTTTTCATTATTGGTCAGATAAAGCTTAGGCGGAATCAGGTCCGGAATGGTGGTTGCGTGACCCAGCGGATCGTAGTTGCCGTCGCCGCAGAGGATCACCGTACTCAGTGGTGTGGTCCATGAGTCCATGCCCCATCTCACTGCAGACCTTATTGCTCCAGGATCCTTTACTCCCTGGCCGAACTCGTCGTAAATCTCGCTGGTAGTAGCTGTAACCACCGAGTATCCCATCTGCTCAAGGAGTGCTCTGAGAGCCAGGGCGTCATCGGTGAATTCAGGAGGAACAACAAGAAGTCTGTCACCTGCAGTTATGGTGCCAACCAGTCTTCCAGGAGAAGCGGGTTCTATGGAAACCGGCGCCCTCCAGTCCCCAGAGCCCAGTACAAGCAGTGAGGTCTCCGGCGTGAGTGTATGGGAGAAGCGAGAATCCTGTATGCCGGTAATACGGACAGGCTGCATCAGGTCCGATGTATCAAAAACCATGTCGGCGCCTGTAAACCTGAAGGAGTATCTGCCTTCTCTCTGTGGAAAAAGCCGTCTTCCTGAAGCTGTGAGAGGAACAGGGAACTCAAGCTCAACATAATCGAAATAAAGGTCTGATTCAGGGTCATGTGAATCAAAAGTCACTGTCAGTTTATCAGTTGAACCCAGGTTCACATCATTGAAAACTGCACTTGCTCTGCCTTCACCGCTCAACTGAACACTTCCGCAGCCCTGAAGGGATACAGTGTACAAGGCTTCCTCTGTAACCGCAAAGAAAAGAGTAACGGCGGCAGAACCGGCTGAAGAACCAATCTGAACCGGAATACTCAAAGACTCTCCGTCATCAAGCCTTTCCATGAACCAGCCAGTACGGTTTTCCATCCACGGGAACCAGACACCACTCTCTTCCAGATGTACCAGGCAGGGTAAGGTGCTTCCCCAGCCAGGTGATCCGTCCGGTGTACCTGAGACCGTGGCCATCCTTGCGCCCTCAGCACCACCCCAGGTAAGCCAGTACACCCTTTGAGCATCATACCTGTGATAAAGCCACTGAAGCCGGCCTTCAATCATTTCATATCTGTTAAGGCCCCCTGCAAGAAAAATAATCTCGTCGCCGCCGTTAAAGATTCCATCTCCATCATCTTCAACCAGAATAGCAACCTCTTCCAGATTATGTTCTGTTTCAGGAGCATTTGCGAACATCACCCCTGGACCGGAGAACATGGCCAGGGTGCTTACAGGGACGCCGGAAACATCGCAGCCTGCATTCTCAAGCTCCTGGCAGGATACCCTGTACCCTCCAGTATCAGAAATGGATATTCTTGCCCAGGGTTTTCCATGAAACGGACTCTCTGCTCTGTGAACAGGATCAGGCCAGAAGACATCGCCCTCCACAAGACCGCTGAGAAGGTGGTCATCAGGAACCGGTACTCCTCTGGAATCACCTTCCCATGTGAGAGAAACATCAATTGAGCTGCTGAATCCCCTCTCTGTAAGAGGGTGAATGTTCACAACTGCCACTGTTGCTCCAGCCAGAGGAATGACACCCTGAAGCTCTGCAGCCTCCATTCTTCTGTTTACCGGTTCTGCCGGAACCTCCATTACCTCAAGACCGCTGCCTGTTAGTGCTGCTGCCCTGGGTATGGTTCCTGAAAAAGCATCAGTTCGGGGTGCTGCAAACTGCAGTACCGGTTCCGACCCTGGAGGAACAGGAATAAAAACAGTTCTTACAGGATACTGTGGCAAACCCGGTTCATACACATTAACAGTACCCTCTATTCTGGGCACACCGTCAGAATCAGCAACCGGCGCATTAAAGTGAAAGGTATCGCTCCATGAAGTGGCCAGAAGAATGGAAATCAGGATCATCATGACTCCTGCCTGTGGTCTGCTAGAACCGGAAGTATCTCTCCGGCATTATTCCTTATGCTTATAACACCCTTCGAAACCGACAGTTCCGTCTGTACAGGGTTGATCTCTATTATTTTCGCACCACTATCAAGTGCCGCAAAGGGCAGTCCCGCTGCCGGCCAGACCTTTACGGAAGTGCCTATTACCAGCATGAGATCGCACTGTTCAGCCAGGTTGTACGCCCTCATCAGAACATCCTGCGGCAAAGCTTCCCCGAAGAGAACTATATCCGGCCTCAAAATGGCTCCGCACTTCTGGCATACAGGAGGAAGGTTTTTCACAAGCTCTCTGCTAAGTGCGACGGAATACCCGCATCTGTGAATACATGAAGCCGTTCTCATGGATCCGTGTATCTCAAGCACATCAACCTGACCGGCTTCACTGTGAAGACCATCTATGTTCTGGGTGATTACAGGAAGATATCCCTTCTCATTCTGCAGCGCAGTCAGCGCGTAGTATCCTGAATGAGGTTTTACCCCCTCACTCTTCATGAACCGCATACGATACCACTCCCACACTGTTTCAGGATCAGCTCTGAGACCTTCTATGGAGGAAAGCTGCTCAGGGCTGTACTGTTTCCACAGCCCGTCCTCACCTCTGAAGGTGCGCATTCCGCTCTCTCTGGACATTCCTGCACCTGTGAAAACAACAGGTTTTCTGCTGGCTTTTATGAGTTCCTTTGCCATCTGTATCAAGGAGCGACCACCAGAATACCAGTTACTGAAGTACTGCCGCTTCCTGTATCAAGGGTAAGTTTGTAGATGTAACTGCCTGCAGCCATTCTGTCACAGTCAGCATCAAAACCATCCCATACCAGCTGACCGGCTCCGGTAACGGCAGAAGCGCTTCCATGCCAGACAGGTCGCCCTGTAACTGTGAATATCTCCACCGAAACATCACCTGCTGCTCCTGCTGTAAAAAAGAAAACCCTTGTTCCTCTGCCGGGGTTGGGAAAAACTCCTGTCTCTTCAAGCAAAGGTCTTTCTCCCTCCAGAACATTGAATTCTATGGTGCCCTCTCCGGTGTTCTTCATGCCGTCACGGGCAACCACACTTATCTGATGAGGTCCGGGAAGGAGCTCCGGCAGGGTGTAACTGAAAGAACCGGTCGTGCTGCTGCCTGTATCGTACGAGAACAGGTCAGTTACATCCTCATAGGAGCCGTCTATGGAGCAGATGATTATTGACCCGGCATCTTCACCAAGAATGCAGATTCCTGACTGATCGGAGAGCTCTGCGTTAAGAACAGAGTTCTGCCACACTGAAGGTATCTCTCCCTCTATCGGGTCTTCGAAGAAAAGCTGTATCTCAGGCCCTTCAGTATCATCGGAATACTCGCCGTTATCCGCCACCGGAACCGGCCAGGTGTAAGCTGTGTGGAGATCCTGAGAGAACACCCCTGTTCCAGTCGTTCTGCCCATGGAACCGGTATCCGCCTGAAGGGGAACGAAGAAAGATACTTCTGCCCTTCCCTCTGAATCAGTGGATTGTATACCTGTATATATGGTAGAACCGTACCTGAGCCAGTCAATCTCTACACCGGCGGTCAAGGGGCTGACATAGTGAACGGTATCAGCACTCGCCCGAGCTGTGAAGGTAAAGAAGGATTCTCCGGGAAAATCAACCTCCACAACATTCACCTGTCCTCTGAAAAGGGAGTCCGGTGCGAGCATGATCGACTGCTGGGTATTGCTCCTGGGCAAAACAATAGCACCATCACCCAACACTGAGAACTTCCGGTTCTGTGGATTACCTGTTTCAATCAGCGCCAGCCAGAACGACTCAGCAATAGACAGCTTCTGATCATCATAAAGGAATGTAAGCAAATTGGTTGCAAGCTGTTTGTTCTGCGTAGAATAAGTAACATCAGTCGACGCAAGACAGTAGGCTGCACCTCCTCCGGAGTGATTCAGTAATATCTCAGACAGACAGTCTCCTGAAGGCAGAACAAAGTCCCCTGTGTGACAGGAAAAAGAGTTAAAAAGGAAATATTTCGGGCCGTTGTCAAGCTGAGAGACCATGTTGGAGGCAAACAGCTTTTCTCTGGTTATCTGATCGTAGGAACCGTGGCCGAAAAAGGATGCGGAAGAAACCCCATTATTAAGCTGCTCAATAAAATCAGAAGAAGCTTCAGGTTTTTCCGGATGTGCGCCCTCTCCGGTTGTTCCAGGGGGCCATGGGTAATCTATCAGATAGAGCTTAACAACATCCAGACTGGAATCAAGGATAGTATCAGCCATGTATTCACAGGTAAAAGTATGATTTGAGTCTGATGTATTATTATCACTCCACTCATCATCAGCGGCAAGAAGCACTCTGTTTCCCCAGGGACCGGAGTTCTCATTGCTGCTTAGAGCCAGACTCTTCTCAAGAGCTGTGAGCAGATCAGTGGAAGTGGAGGCTGGAATCCTGCTGTACGGCAGCTCAGGAAAAACAGAACCGGAATGGAAGGTTGTAAAGAAGGATTCAAAGCAGTTACCTGTTCCAGCTTCTATGTACACCGGAGAATTGGTTCTGTAACCTGTTACATATCCCAGAGGATCCGTTGATCCATCACCTATAAGTTGAAGCATCACAGGTGGGGCTTCCCAGGTATCCACTGCCCACCGGACAAAGGATCTTACAGCTCCAGGATCAGAAACTCCCTGTCCGAACTCGTCATAAATATTTCTGTAGGTAGCTGAATAGACACTTAATCCCCACTCAGCATACATCGCTTCTATTTCCGGAATGTACTGGGAAAACTCATCAGGAACAGTTACCAGAACATCAGCTTCCTGATATCCTCCAACAATTATTCCTGGTTCAGCATACTGAATTAATACCGGCTTGATAAAAGAGCCAGGAGAAACTGATACCAGTTTGGCAGTTCCTTCTGTAAACTCCGTTGATATATGAGCAGCTGCACCCTCCAGCGTCCACCCTGTAAGCTTAGTGGGCTGAAAAGGATCGGTGACATCAAAAATGCGGTACTGATCTGTTACAGGTCCGTACTCAAAATAGACAGTGCCTTCAGGAGGATCGGTAAGATAAATTGGATACGAAGAAGATGAGGAAAGGGGAACAGGAATCATAAACTCAACAAAGTCCATGTAAGACTGACCTCCTGAATGGTCATTCCAAACCTTCAGAAGATTACCACCCTTGCCCAGAGTAATACCGGAAACACTCAGAACCTCATTTCGCAAGACTGTAAAGATGGTATCAATTACAGTCTCTCCTTCAAGTTCGGCTACCACATTATGCGACCAGGCGCCTACACGGCCTGAGTTGGTCATACCCAGTCTGAGAGTGGCATTGTCAGAGGCAACCGGAGAGCTTAGATAGAAGTAGCCTGGAACATTCTCAAAAAGAAAATCCCAGACCCAGCCTGTTCTGTTGTTCTGATTCTCCCAGAGTATTTCAGGTTCAAATCCCAGCAGAACCGTTCCCTGCTGAACAGGTATCCCTCCTGAAGGAGCAACTGAACGATTACTGATTCTTGTGCCTCCGGAACCTCCCCAGGTGAGCCAGAAGGTGTTCACATCATCATAACGATGAATGGATCGCCATATGGAATCCGGCTCAACATTCCAGTGCCATAGGCTTCTTCCGTAGAAAACAAGGGAATCAGAACCGTCAAATGAGCCGTCTCCACCGTCAAAAACCTCAATGGCAACAGGAAGGAGTTCATGGGCCGCTGCCGGATCATCATGTGTAAACATTTCTCCAGGGCCTGAATACATCGCCAGCGATGCTGTGGGCACCCCTTGTACTTCACAGCCTTCTGCAGCCAGTTCAGAACAGGTTACTGAGTGGAATCCTGTTTCCTCAATACAGATTCTTGCCCATGGTTTACCCTGAAAAAAACTCTCTGAAGAATCATGCGAATAACGCCACCATCTCTCACTGCCTGGAGAAAGCGTCTCAAAAAGGGTTCCTTCAACTGTGCGGGCGCCTGGCACATCTGGAAAGCTTACTTCAACTTCAAGCTGGGAAATGTACTGTTCAGCACTGCCAAGGCAAAACGGTGAAACAGAAACAACGGCAACCGTTGAACCGAGCATGTGGACCACTTCCAGTGAAACCGGATCATGGGCAGGGGGAAAAGGGGCGGTCTCCCAGCTTATCTGAACATCAAATCCTTCTCCGCTCATAACAGGAGCTGAAGAAAACTCCATTGGGCTGTTCCAGCCGGTGCCGGATACAGATACAACATTCCACGATAGCTGAGGTTCACACTCAGGAGGCACAGGAATGAATCTTGCAGTTTCAGGAATAGAACAGAAGCCGGGCCTTGCAGAAGAGTAAAAACCGCTTACCGTTATCTCCATACCTTCTCCAGCAGGCGTCAGTACCGGATCAGGCGTTTCTACATTAAAGAGTTGCAGCGCAGCTATAAGCGAAAGAACCGACAAGGCAGAGAACAAACCAACCTCCTCTATGAGTCAGCATAACCATTTTGATATATAATCAAATACTCAGCAAATGATTGGAGGTTCCTCTGACAGACCTTTCCTGGAAACTGGCATGGAGATACCTGAGAAGGCATCCCAGCAAAAGACGAATTGCTTTTGCGTCTGTGGTGAGCACAGCAGGGGTGACTCTGGGCGTTGCTGCTCTGGTGATAGTGATGAGCGTACTTAGCGGCCTTGAGGAATTCATAGGTAAAAGTGTTCAATCTGTTGATTCTCCCCTTGCGATTCTCTCTGCAGGCAACAGTCCGGTTACTTCCGATTCGGGTTTTGCAGAGATGCTTCAAGCCCTTCCTGAAATAGAGGCAGTTGAGCCTTTCATTGAAGGCGAAGCTGTGGCCAGAATGCCTGCAAGGGGAATTGAAGCAGGATGTCTGGTTCGAGGTGTCTCTTCTGAAAGCTTCTCAGGCAGCGGTCTGGACACAATGCTTGTATGGGGCGAGGCTCCTGCAGTTCCGGAAAACGGCCTTCCAGGGGCAGTGCTTGGACTTTACCTTGCTGAGGATTTCATGCACAGCGCAGGGGATACAATTATCTTTTTTCCACCTTCCGCATTCTTCTCAAGCGGTCGAAGCGGCACAGGAAGAACAGTTCTCACAGGCTCAGTAGAAACAGGGCTTCCAGCCAACGACAGAAAAATCGCATACATACCCCTTGAGACTGCATCCAGAATGTTTCTGCCTGCAGGGGGATACACCGGTTATTTTCTTGAACCTTCGGAAAATACCAGCCTCGAAAGAGCTTTGAATGCCGTTCAGGAAAAACTACCGGATTCTCTCTCGGTACTCACATGGCAGCAGAGAAATCCGGCACTTTCTGCAAGCATGAAACTGGAAAGGCTGGGATCATTTGCAGCAATACTTCTGATTACTCTGGTGGCATCATTCAACATCACAGGCACTATTTCAAGAACAGTAATGGAGAGAAGACGGGACATAGCAGTGCTGAAAGCCATGGGTGCAGGAAAAAAACTGATAACAAGAGTATTCATCTGGGAAGGGATGCTGGTAGGTGCAGTGGGAGCAGTAACAGGAATACTTCTGGGCCTCCTTGGCTGCTGGCTTATCTCCTCGGCAAACATCATTCAGCTGCCGGATGTCTATTCTTTCCACGACTCCTTTCCTATGAAGATATCCCTTTCATCCACCCTTACTGCAGGAGGCGCAGCTGTTCTGATAAGTCTTCTTGCAGCAGCGGTTCCTGCATTTCGGGCAGCTGCCCTTGATCCGGTAAAGGGGCTCATACAGTGAACCTTCTCATTATGCTTCTTGGAATTGCTGTCTCCCCTGCTGATTCAGCCAGAGCGCTGATCAGCATTCGGGATATTCCTGAAGCAGCCATACTCTATGCCCAGATGGCAGCAGTTGAGAACGGAACATGGCTGCTGGAGTACGGCAGGCTCCTTGAGGCTGACAGGCAGTGGATAAGGGCATCCAATGCTTACGGTCTGGCACTGGCCGGTACAAGCGACCAGAACTCATCCAGATGGTTATTAAACAGAATTCAGGGCTGTTCGGTTCTGGACACCACTCTGGTAATCACAGTAACTGTAGCCAACTCCGGTACAATCACCGCAAGGGACCTTCAGGTGATAATACCAATGCCGGAAATCCATCCGCCGTATCAGGAGATGTTACTTCTTCAAAACGATTTCAGCATAAGCGCAGGAGTTCTCTATGCTCAAATCCCGTGCCTTGAAGCAGGAGAGACAAAAGAGCTTGAGATTACTCTGAAGGTCCATCAGGAGCCCTGGTCTGCAAGACCGGTGACCTTCTCTGAAATGAGCCAAAGCGATCTTTCCTGGCTCTCATCCCTGCTGAAGGAAATGGTCTTCCCCTCGGCACTGCCTGGCCCCTGCGTACCAGTGAGCAGCGAACTTTCATCACTGGCTGCGGAAAGAGGCATTGACCTTACTGTGACAGGGGGACTGATACTGGACGGCGACAGCTGCCTCTTTCACGCCTGGACAGAGAATGAAGCAAACGGTTTGAGAATAGATCCGGTGCTCTTCGCAAGTGACTCACTTCTTGGTTTCGCCCACAATCCCACTGATGTCATACCTCTGTGGAACATGGAGCCCACAGACTGCAGTGAAATCACTGTACTTTACAGCAACCCTGACTACCTGATAAACTGCGGAATGACAGCTAAACTGCAATAAAGCTGTACTGACTGACCTTACAGAAGAATGCGGAACACGCAAATCAGCTGAAGTGGTCGAAACCTCTCTTTCCTACAGATAAAACCTTCCCTTCTGACAAAACAGTCAATCCATTTTCGTAAACTACCTTACCTATTCTGGTAAAAGGAGAAGTCTTTTCAGGAGGAAGGGTAAATAGAAGCTCGAAATCTTCCCCTGCAGAACAGGCTTCAACTGCTCTGCCGGTGCAGTATGGAACAAGGGGAACCCTGTCAAGATCAACCTCAATACCAACGCTGCTTTCCATACAGATGTGGCCGCACTCTGAAAAAAGCCCGTCTGAAATATCTATTGCGCACCTGCAGCCGGACCGCCTCAAATAAGGGACAGCATCAAACCTGGCTTTCGGACTGAGAAATGCATTTACCTGTTCTCTCTCAGCATCTGTCAACTTGCTTTTCCTGCTCTTCTCAAGGAGTGCAGGTGAATTCATCGTTCTGCCCAGCGGGCCGGTAACCCACAATGAGTCACCTGGAGCCGCCTGGGACCGCATAAAAGGTTTTCCTTTCGTGCAGTCTCCAATGGCTGTAAGGGTTATTCCGAACTTCTCGCCCCTTATTGTCTCACCGCCGGCAACAGGGCTGTCTCCTCTGGCAGTGAGACCGGAGTAGAAACCAATCATCCAGTCCAGCTCCATCTCCGGCGGAAGCATGATTGAGCTGAATACACAAACCGGTTCAGCACCCATTGCAGCAAGGTCTGAGAGAGTGGCTTCCAGCAGCCTTGCCGCAAGCTTATCAGGAGTTGTCCACCAGTTATGAAAGTGGGTTCCCTGAAAGAATGAATCTGTGGTAACAACTGGTGTTTTAATAGAACCCAGAACCGCTGCATCATCGCCTGCCATAGCCAGAGGGAACCTGTTTCGCAGTTCATTGATGAAACCCCGTTCACCTAAATCGGAAAGCAGCCTGCTCATCTTTTCAGTACAATCTCAAGCTGGCTCATTTTTTCCCTGGAGCGAGCATCACTGAATGTCATGTGACCGACAGGCACACTGCATTCACAGTGAACAGGCTCTTCCTCGGCAAGGAGAAGCAGAGCTTCAGCAAGAACGCTTCCAGCCATTCTTACATTGTCCTTCACGACCTCTAAAACCATTTCCAGTGTGACATCCTCTTCCCCCTGGCGCCAGCAGTCATAATCTGTGCTCATGGCCAGTGTGGCAAAGCATAAACCTGCCTCTCTTGCAAGCTTCGCTTCAGGAAGGGCGGTCATTCCGATGAGATGCCAGCCCTGACTTCTGTAAAACTCACTCTCAGCCCTTGTACTGAACGCAGGGCCCTCCATAATCACAAGTGTTCCTCCATCATGAACAACAGCACCTGCACTTTCCGCGGCCTTAACCAGAAGTTTTCTAAGGCCGGGGCAGTACGGGTCTCCAAAAGGAGCATGGGCCACAACACCGCCGTCAAAGAAAGTTGACCTTCTGATCCCTTTCGTTCTGTCAAAAAGCTGATCAGGCACAACGAAGTGTCTCGGTTCTATCTCTTCCCGAAGACTCCCCACCGCATTAAAACTTATGATTGCATCAACACCGAGGCTTTTCAGTGCATAGATATTGGCAGCATACGGCACCTCTGAGGGAGAATACCTGTGCCCGTGACCATGTCTGGGTATGAATGCCAGCTCAAGACCGTGCATACTCCCAAATGTAACATCTGCAGAAGGGTCTCCGAATGGCGTTTCAATCCTTCTGCTGCTGTGTATCTTAACGCCGGGGATGGCATATATCCCGCTGCCGCCGATTATTCCTATCATTCTGCTCATTCACGGTTCCTTTCTTTTCCGTTCACTGAAAAATACCGATTCATCAGTATGCAGAAAAGCAATCACCTGTATTTTCCATTATCTTCACTGTCATGATACACAACAAAAAGCGCATACTGGGAATGACATTCCCTGAACTTGACAGCTTTCTTACAGGTGAGCTTAACATGAGGCCCTACAGGGCCAGACAGCTCTTCTCATGGCTTCACTTCAGAAGAGCCGCTTCATTCCATGAGATGACCGATATATCAAAAAAGCTTCGCGAGAAACTCTCAGCGCTGGCAGAAATAACCGTACCTGAACAGGCCCGTAAAGTCTGTTCTGACGATGGAACTGTCAAGCACCTTCTGAAACTTCCAGATGGCCCTGCTGAAGCTGTTCTGATACCTGATCCGCCCAGATTCACAGCGTGTCTCTCAACACAGTACGGATGCAGAATGGGATGCAGGTTCTGCATGACAGGCAGTGCCGGCTACCACGGAAACATGGACGCAGCAGACATTCTGGCACAGCTCTATGCCATAGCCGGCAACTCCTCCGACCGAATAAGCAATGTGGTTTTCATGGGCATGGGAGAGCCTATGGACAACTGGAATAATGTGAACAAGGCTTTAGAAATAATCTCCGACAACAGGGGCATCTGTATAGGGCAGAGAAAAATAACGGTATCCACTGTAGGTGTTCCAGGAGGTATTTCAAGACTTGTTGCCACAGGAAAACAGTACGGGCTTGCAGTCTCCCTTCACAGCGCAGTTCAAAAGACCAGAGAGTCAATCATACCTGCAGCCGGAGCACTGGATATTGAAGAACTGAAAAGAGACATGCTTCACTATACCGGTTCCACCGGAAGAAGGGTAACCCTTGAATACTGTCTGATTCAGGGAGTGAACGACTCTATGAAAGAGGCTTCTGCACTGGCAGCATACTCCAGAGAAATACCCTGCAAGATAAATCTTCTTGTCTATAATCCGGTACCCGGGCTGAACTGGAAACGCCCTGATGAAAAAGAGGTACAGGCATTTACCGAATACCTGTACCCGAAATGTCAGGCTGTTACTGTACGCAGATCACGGGGAGGCGAGGTGGCTGGTGCCTGCGGTCAGCTGGGAAGCTCAATACTTGAGAATCAGAATACCAGAGAACCCTGAATTCTTATACCTGACAGATCCTCTTTCTCTTCACCTGCAAGAGCGCTGCCGGTGGGAACCCATTCGGCGGCAAGGGAAATGTCAAGAAAAGCGCTCTCCCCTGCCTTCATTCTTGTGCCAATCTCAGCTCCCAGCATTCCGCCGCCGGTGTTTTCGGAATCACCTGTTTCAGGATTATCCCATGCAACAAGCCCGCCGCCGGTTACTCCAATGAAAGGCTCAAGCCCCCTTGGACCGGCATAAGGCCTGTAAAAGGGATAACTTCTGTATGCAAGGTTGAGCATCACTGCACCTATACCGTCATACTCCACCCTGTCAGAACCGCACATGGCATAGCCTGCAGAGAGCCTGAACTGATCTCCGTCTGCCATGGGAGTCTCAACACCGGCAAGAAACATTGGCCCTACTGCAAGTTCACTGTTCTCACCAAGCATTCCCGGAACCCATACACCTGCTCCGAGGAATATGTCCACCGCTCCTCTGTCACGGTCCGGGCTGGCTGCAGATTGGTCCACATTGATTACGACCAATGCATCAACCGGCCCTCTGCCGGAATCCAGGTCGGCTGCCGGCAGCGACAGACTCAAAAGAAACAAAACGCTCAGTGCTTTTTTCATGTTTCACCCATCTCCTTCTCAGTTCTCTATTCCTTTTCTGGCCATAAGTTTCTCAGTGTTGTAATAATGCTTGATCTCCTTCATCTCAGTGACCAGGTCGGCAGCATCAATCATTGCCTCACTGGCATACCTTCCGGTAAACACCAGTTCCATCTCTGGAGGTCTTTTCGCAGCCAGTTCAAGAGCAGCTGCTTCAGGAAGAAGACCAAGATGGACTGTCACGCATATCTCATCTGCTACCACAAGATCATATTCGCCTGACAGCAGCGCCTCCCTGATCTTCTTCGCACCGTTCTCTGCCTTTCTCAAATCTTCTTCGGCAGGCTTTTCTCCCTGGCAGAGAAGCTTTGGTGTTCCGAACTGATTCATGGTAATCTCAGGGAATCGTTCCGGAACTTTAAGTTCAGAATAGTCCTGACCTTTCATGAATTGCCCGAAGTACACCTTCATTCCTGAACACGCTGCCCTTACAGACAGACCAAGGGAAGCTGTAGTTTTCCCCTTGCCGTTACCTGTGTATATCTGAAATCTGCCTTTTCTCATAAGGTACGCTCTCCCTGTTCAATTGTTCTTTTTCGGAATATAAAAAGTCCCTTCCTGAAAAGCAGGAAGGATGCCTCTTTAAAGCCGGACAGTCTAAAAAGTTCTTACAACAGCCCTGGAGTTTCCTGCCGGAGCTGCAGAAAGACAGAATCCCTGAAAGCCTAGGAACTCTCCATCGCCGCCGGTACAGCTGAAGGTGATTCAGGCCATGTCTTCACTGTCACAGAATATACCAGGGAAAGCGCCGTCGCCTCCGGCACCTTTGGCTATGACTCTTTTCACAGAAACGCTTGCTCCAAAGGCATCAACACCTGAATCAGGTGAGCCGCAGTCGTCACCTTGTTTTTTTCGTCATGCGCAATATGAAATCCAATGCTCTGACGAAAACAGGATGCCATTCAGAGCCTGTCTGCTGCAGAAACGAATGACGAAAAATAGAGAGCTCGTGAGACAGTGCAACCCTTCGTCTGTAAATTCGTCAGAGCCTGATCAACTCTTTCACGGTCATATACCTTCTCACTCTCTCCCATTCGTCACAGATCTCAATCAGAATCCCGGTAACAAGTCTCAGGAGAGCAGCCTCGTTGGTGAGAGGCCCGGTGAACCTGAGTCTTCTTTCGGCTCTCTCAGAGCTGCAGCTAAAACATCCTCACCAAACTCAACAGTTCCATTTACTAACTGAACTCAAGCAGGAGGATCCTGAAAAACCAATATTTCCATTCCCTGATCTAAAGTTCTCAGGATAACCGGACAGGCTTTTTCTTTTCGTTTTTTCAATCATTTTCATATTAATAAAATTCGAGAATACAATGAAGAGTTCAATTGACTCGTTTCGCTCGCCTGCGAAATATCCGGTAAGGTTATTTCCTACTCAATTAACTTATAATATTTTATCATTAATAAGGCATTAAAGCAGAAGAACATATATTACAAGTTTATCCATTTTTTCAAGATGGCTGCATCAAAATTATCAATTAAATTGAATAATCTTTTATTTGATGTTATTCAATTAATAGAGTGAATAAAAAACTCTTAGAACTTATTCCATACTTCATATGCTCTGGAATATGATTCATTGTCCATAAGCCATGAATCACCGAAAAGTTTTTCCATGGTTGAAATTTCAACACCGGAGTTACACCGGCAAAACATGTAGTGAGAACTCCGTGTCATGATCAGACTGCTCTCTTATACTTTTGGTCAGCACCTATCAGACAACTGTGAAAGCCTATAGGATCACTGACTTCCAACACCAGGTGCTTGATAGCAAATTAATGAATAACTATTCTTGCACTTGAGGGGCAAGAGTTATGCTGCACTGAATTGAAGAAGAAAACCGCTTAAACCGGTGACATATATCGAAAAGGACATTGATGACCAATAAACCAGGTAATATTGTTGCTGCGGCTGTTATATTCTTTTATCCATTATTCATTATTCTTGCTTTTTTCAGCATCTTTCAGCTGCCATTCAGCTCGGAGACTGTAACCAGATTCATTACTCCCTTCGAGTTTCAAGGCCACGCAAACCTTTCATGGGCATTTATGGAATCGACAAAATGGGACATTTTCAGGCCGGTCTACAGTCTCTCAGTACTTTTGGATTACAAACTATGGGGCACAGACTCAGGGATGTACCATGTAACAGACCTGCTCCTCTCCTGGATATGTTATACGGTATGCTTCCTTCTGCTGAGACGGCGCTTCGGTTTGTTAACAGCATCTCTGGCTGTACTGCTTTGGGCGGCACATCCGGCACAACCGTTGTCCCTCTACAAGATTCTCGGCAGAAATGACAGGCTTGTAACACTTTTCACCGTGACAGCTCTGTATCTGTATGACCTTTACCTGCAAAACGGCAAGAGACGATTTCTCTTTTACGGGCTTACACTGTGTTCCGTTGTTCTTGCCGGACTCTCAAAGGACACAGGTATTTTCTATTCTCTCCTGCTGCCCTTATGGAGCATTTTAGCAGCGAAAAGAACACTGCGGGAAACCATTCGATCAGACCTGCCTCTCTGGACAGGTATTGGAACCCTTTCCGCTCTGTTCTTCCTGCTCAGGGCAAAAGCAGGATTTGAAATAACTGCCGATTCTCCTGAACTCTGTACAGGTATGGCTTATGTGGAAGGGTTTTCAAGGCTTGTCAGAATGAGTCTTCCGCTGAAAGATCATCTATTCGTTCCGCCTCTGGCGACTTTTTCCATAGCTGCCGCTGTTTTAGCAGCAGCAGTATTCGTCAGGAAACTTCCCGATGCCATCCGTTTCGGAGCTGCAGGAGCTGCGATATTTATCTTTCCCTTTCCGTTCTTCTGGGTTCAGGACACTTTCATGTGGGGGTTTACCATGTGGGCAGCGCTGATTCCTGCTTCAATCCTGGGAGCTTTCTTTATCACAGCTCGTAACAGGATAGTCGGCAGACTTATTGCGGTTTTCACCATGGCAGTCATCATTGGATTGTCCACTGCATGGGCCCGCAGATACCTTGAGGAAAGAGCAAAATACATGACAATGCATGGTCAGGTGGCTGACCATGCAGTTTCAGAGATCCAGGGAAACTCATATCCTGTTGAAGTACTCATGAACCGTTTTCCAGAGTGGGCTGCAGAAATTGATTCAGAATCTTTAGAGGAAAGGGAGAAAACTCTTTTTTACATAAACGAACTGGTTCGGATTAAAACAGGAAACCCTGAAGCGGCCCTGGAATAATCAGGCAACAACTGTAACTCTGAAAAATCCGCTGTCCGGCACATTCAGCTACAAGACAATAAAAAAGCAAGGGTTCTTCCGTATTCTGCGTACATGACTTAATGCAGAAGGTGTGGACACAGCACTGTATTTCAATGGCAAAAAACCATCTGAACCATTGAAGGCGAACATATCCACAAGTTATACCACGATCAGGAGCTGAACCGGGTTAATTCCCCGGCGGCAGGTGAATCAGCCACACATTCAGTATTTTCTGTCTTGATAAATGATTCAGCTTATGGGGCAGGTGGCAGTATTCAGAACAATCAGCGTAACCACTGCCGTTAACCTCTACATTGTTCCCTGACAGGCGTCTGGTTCATGCTGTTCTTGAAGAACCTTACACGCCACTTGCTGACAGCACCGGGGTGAACTCCGAGAGCCCGGGCAATCTCATTATTACCCGCTCCATCAGCAGCCATGGGAATAATCCTGCTTCTGGTGCAAAGATGCTGTTATGCCCTGCCGGAGCAGATGTTTTGCTCCAGTGCTGATCTCTTCCGAAAGGTCTGTGGGGGCCGATTTGTATGCCATGAAGCCTCATCAATGAGTATACAACATCCTTATCAAATATAGCGCATAGCATTAACTTTTGCAATTAGATACTAGGAAATTGATTGGAAAGGTGTCATATTTAGCAGGAAGAAGGTAAATTATGGAATTTCTGAATGACCCGATCCAGGTTGAAGGATTTGACTCTGTGGAAATCGAAGACTTCACAATGAAGAGTTGACCAAAACTCCTGTGCTTCAATCTTGCATGCGGATGGTATTGCGTGCAGTAGTTCATTTGGTTCGAGAAATGGTCGCATAATATGATGCGCCCACAGACACTGGATATGCAATGACTGTTGTATCAAAATTAGTGAATTGGCTATACAAAAGATGGAAAAGCAGGGGTGTTGTTGCATCAAAAGAACTCACATATAATCTATACATAGATATTAGTGATGATCATATAGCAAATATACTCTGTGAAATTATAACAGTGCGTGGCACAGCTGCTAATCTATACTTAATTATCAATCCATCAGTGAAAGTAAAGAAAACTATAATTAACTCGACTCAAGTGGCAAAGTGGAAGTTCGGCCCATTTCTTGTATTGTCCTTAAAAGGAGTTAAGATTGATCAGGAAATACACGCTAAGATCCTTTATTCATATCAGTTTGATGAGAAGTTTGTGGTTAAACCTGAGTCAATAATAGTACCAACTACCAGTGGGGTCTTTTCCCCTCACTTTGTAACACTATATTGGTTAAATGTATCTGATCATAATTTGCTTTTTGATAGATCAACTGATGAAATAGCTGGGGTAATGTCTGTTTCAAGGTACATCTCGAATATGCCTACACCAACACTAATTGAGTGCAGTGGATTTGTAAGGTATTGCAGCAGCTTCCAATATAGGGATATTAAGATGTACATACCAGGTTCTGTTTACAGTTTCACTATCAGCAAGTCTATCGATAAATATGCAAGAAAAATAATAGCAGCTCTTTGCAGAATATTCAATTGTGAATATCCAGAGACTCTATCAATAGTGTTTGATGAGTTTGCAAATGCCACAAGCAGTGGTTTTAACCTGCTGCTTCCCTTGGAGAAGTATCAAAATGTGATACAGCTGAATGAAAAGGAAATGACAGATTGGGTAATGGGACTTTCCCATGAGATAAGTCACTACTATTGGGGAAATGTTCTAATGAGTGATATGTTCGCAACACCTTGGATTCATGAGGGTTTAGCAGAATATAGCGCATATAGAATTACAGCTGAAATACTGGGTATACATGCAGTTAAAGAAGTTATAGATCATAGAGCAGATTTAGTACACAGTCACAGACACAAATTAGCTCCTGTCTCAGAAACTACTCTTTTAGATAAGAACTTATGGTTGCTCGCATATTGCAAGTCATCACTTGCCCTGTGGGAGCTTAGCGAACAAGTAGGAGCTGATAGAGTAAACAGCGCTCTGGGATGCATGCTTAAAAAGTATGCCAACATATTAATAGACTGTAATGATTTGATTAATGCCATGAATAAACTTAATTCAGAGGCTACTAAGACATATAAAGATATGATAACTAAATAGCATCTAATTTTATTAGCCAGATATAATTATGAAAATAGAAATTCTCAGAAAGAAAAAGATGCTCAACAATGAATCATTCTGAACTGAAGAAAAGAGCCCTTGCAAACAAGAAGGTCAAGGAAGCGTACGATGCTCTTGAACCTGAATGCTCTTTGCTTCATGAAATGCTTCGAGCTTGTCAGAGTGCGGGTCTCAGCAAGGCTGAGATTACATAGAGCATGGGATTTGCCCGGAATCAGTGGCAACTTTCATCCGGAATGACTGGCAACTTTGCCCGAAATCGGTGGCCAGTTTGAGCCGGATTATGCAGGGATAAAGGCTCCAGCCGTTACCAGGCTTGAATCTTCTCTGAGTAGCGGTAAGCACTCTCCGTCACTTTCCACCCTGAAGAAGTATGCTGATGCTCTGGACTTATCCAGCGTCAATTGTTTCTTCCTGTCAGCTACAATTAGAACACCGCTCTGCTCCCCCGGAATGAACGGACATGGTATTCAGGCATGCGTTCTGCTCCTCCCCTGACCCCGGAGATAACTGGTGAACACCGGTCCAGCCATGCGGTTGAATGGGATGGTATGAGGGCACGGGTTTGTTTCCAGGACGAGAAAGGAAACCTTCCAGGCTTGCTCCAGCAAGTCTTGATCCTTAATAACTGTTTGGTGCAGAACCGAATGTGGGAACTAAGACAGATTGATCATCTGAATACAGTAAAGCAGAATTCCTAACTGCCAGGGGGCTGGCCTACCCTTGACAGCTGGAGGCCTCATAAGGGTTAAACGCAAATTTCTTATATGTTGATACAATCACTTCTCGTGCCTGCTCTGTAAATCCAAGTCCCTCAGCAAGTCTCACAGAGGGAGTGTTATCCTCGTCAACCAGATAGATCGGTCGGATACCATTTTGAATGCACCACTCAGCTGCTCTTAGTACAACAGCTTTTCCATAACCCCTTTTTCGATATTCTGGTTTTGTACTCACAACGATATTCCCGGCCTGGTTATCTATGTCGGAAACAAACGAAGAAGAAACAATTTTATCATCTTCAATAACTGCAAAGTATCGACCTGAATTTATTGTTTTCAGTCTTTCATTCCAGATGAACTCTGCGAATTTCTTTCCCCTTTGAAGCAATTGCTTATCAAACAGCTTTTTGTCGCTCTCAGATATTGTGCAAACATCAATCTTCTCATTGCTCTGAGATACATCAACACAATCCATAGTCATACGCCGCATAATCCTCGAACTGTATGACAAAGGTGGAAGCAGATAGAAGAATGAATCATCAATATCTCTGCATAGAGTAAGGTTAACCATTTTGACTTGGCTTTGCCCAATTAAGCTGGTAAAATCAGCAGCAAATCTCGGCGATATTGAGTGAATTAGTCTACCGTCAATTACGGTTGAGATGAGATGATGAACATAGAAATGGGCAACAGATTTTGCTCTTCTTTCGGAAGGGAAAACGAAACGGTCAGATTCTATTTGATAAGAGTCAATCCCAAGATACTTTCTGTAGTATTCACTGAAAGGGATCAAGTTTCTCTTTTCCTTTCTGTTTAACGCTCTGAATAACCTGCACAGCTACAACCGGAACCTGCACCCAAACGCCTTTGGCTGGTTCATTCAGTTGTTGCGCCCGAATTCCAGTCTTGGATAGTATAACCCATAACTGCATTGCACTGATATTTATATAATTATTATTAGCTATTACGCCATTATGTTTTTGCTGTTGCCCATCTTAGCTGACATAGTATCGTATTCATCATCATTTCCATTTCTTGTATGCATATTATACTTTTATTTCTTTTTATCATATTTTTTGTATTTATTCTACAGAAAACACTTTTATTGCTCCTTCTGCATAGTTGCGACCTATCATCATGTCCTCAGACAGCATTGTTACATGACTGATGCATGAATCTGGGAGGCAGTATGTATCAAGATAACTCCCCTCCCAATTGTATCTATCTATCAATGTTACAGGTGCGTAGTCAAGATATTCTGGATCGCTTATAAAACTTCTATCCTGCATTACATTGCACAATACCACATTTATAGTGTTTTCATAACCAAGAAACACATTTCCGCCAATGGGAAAGTAAACTTGCCTTTCCTCTCCGTTTTCAGAAATGAGGCTAAGTGGCCCTCTTGGTTCCGAGGGATACGATCTACTACCTCGATAGATGCATTCTTCACTATCAATATCATATATTGCCAAACGTCCTTCATAGCGGTTGAAGATACATATTCTACCATTGCTGTCGTAAGCTAATCTCATCAGATCGCTTCTTGGTATGTTGTGATACTCAAGCGTTTCTGTGACCCCAAACGACTGAAGAATGTCACCATGGACATCAACAATGTGAATGTCTCCATCAGAGTTCATTCTTGAACCAATTGCAACAGTAGAGTCATCAATCGTAATTATATCCTCTGCTCCCATGAACTGGAAAGAGTGAGAATAGTCACCTGTTTCTCTGTCAAACACTTCGACCCGGCTTAATCCTGAGTTCAGAGCTAAAACGAAGTCCTTCGTAGCCGCAAGTGATGTCATCATTGTGAAATGCCCTGGACCTTCTCCTTGATCACCTGCTCTCCATAGTTCGCTATATCCCTCATCTAAGGCTACAATCTGATATACGCCAGCGTCAGTTATGTATATATTGCCATCATATACGCACATTGAGTACGGTCTAAATACCGATACTTCCTCCCCTGATGATGTACTCAGATGACCTTCTCTTTTGTAAGTAATATGCTTTAATGTATCGTTTTCCCAGAGGCCATTATCCGATGACTCAAAATAGCTGATCCAGTATTCCTGGTCATAGTGCGATGCTTCAAAAGGTCTTGGCGCATCCTGGGATCTATCTGCAGATTCTTGGCAGCTAATCAGTATCATCATCGATATTATAACTGCTACTGACAGATCATATTTCATTATGTCTTCTCCTTACGAGATGACTCAAGATAGAGCCTTACCATATCTTCCATGTTGCTAAATATTGCATGGCACATAACCAGATTGCTATCTGTCAATACAGCGGTTTGACTTTTATCAATCGCTGATTTTGCACAGCCCCCCATGCATATTGGTAACTGAATGCACTCTCTGCATTTCTGGAGATCAAAAGGGTCATAGGCATGCGCAACACTATCTACGCCATTACTGGCCCAAATACCTTCCTCGTCTATATGACCGTAGCAGTTTTTGGAACCATAAGCCAGCTCTCAGCACTTGTAAGCACTTAAATCAGGTCCAATACTGTAAGAGTACAACGAGTCCGGTGAAACGACTTGTTATGTGATTTATTTTTAATCATTTTCAAAGTTATGATTGACAACAGCGTCGAGGATTTCCAAGACTTTTCGCCCATCACTGAAATAATTAATAGTATTTTCAATACTAACGTCAGGATTACCGCCATGTGCAAAATCATTTCTAGCACTTACTAGTTTAGATAGTGATCCTTTTAGTTGTGGTTTGTCGTCTAATGCAAGCAATTCGTCAAACTTAGCCCTCCATCTATCATCAAACTCCACTAGCATATTCTCGATAACACCAAGTTTTGGGTTGCTTGAGGATTCACGTATTTTCTTCCTGATAAAGTTTTTTACCTGCTCATGACTATCTTCATCTACTTTATCAGCGATTATTTTTTTAAAACCTGTTTCAATAGCACCTGTAGCTCGAATAACAGCATACTTTTTCACATAGGGAGTTGGCTTAGCTTTTTCTCCAATTCCATCCAATAGCGACTGGATATTCCTTAACTCTTCAAAACATGAATTTAAAATATCGTTAACGCCTTGATTATTCATTTTTTATGTCTCCAAATAATGCTTTGTACATATTGAATATCCGATAACGTATATTAAGAACTCGCATAGTTTCTTTTGATAGCTTCTCCTGAAACTCAGGATTTCGCAGAAGCTTCATTTTCCTATTAACGAAATCCTCATCAGAATCTGCGACAAAACCATTTTTTAAAGCGATATCAATAGAAATCAATAAGCTGTCGAATACTGTTGGGCTAAATTTGTCGATCAACCTTGCTTCGCCAGTTGAAGATATATTATGGAAAGCACTGTCTGAAAGCTTATTATAGGCAAATTCTATGCACTTATTGAATCTATCTCTGAAAGCATCAATCTTACTAATATCGTTATTATTATCCATAAACTGATTGAGGTATTTTTTTAGAGATATACTTAATGGAAATTTGTCATCGTACAAAAGAGCTTCGTCTGAGAGTGCAAAGAAACGAAGAATGTATTCCATGTCTCTCATCCGCTCATCCACTTCGTTTTTACCAAACAATGTTCGCCATTTTGGATTGCTATTAAGTTCGAATAACAATGTATTTATAGGACCTTGATACACACAATTTCGTATTTCCTGTGGCAACAGTGTTCTTCCACTGGAGTTGATTCTTTCAAAAACTTGATATAAGCTTGTATCTCCATTAATTGGATGTCGTTGCATAAAGATAATTGCATGAATTGTTGTATTTCTTATCCGTCGTCTTTCGTCTTCTTCTAATTCAGTAAATGCTTTACCACGCCATCTTTCATGAATTTTCTGGCTTCTAGATAGCTTAAATACTTTCCCGTCTTTTGAGAAAATACCTTTTACAAAATCTCTTACCGTCATTAATCGCTGATAACCATCAATAATAAGTAACTTTTCATCCTTTGTTTTTGCAAGAAAAATGCTTGGTACAGGTAAGCCCAATAAAATAGAATCAATGAATCGAGAAGCCTCAGTTTTATCCCAAACATAGTGACGTTGCAATTCAGGCTTCACTAATTCGTCTTCGTCATATCTTGCTATTAACTCTCGAAAACTGAGATCAGCTCCCCATGAAGATATTTTAAAGAGATCGTCATCACTGTAAAAATCGTCTTGTTCTTCCTCTAGTATGTCAAGATTTTCTGGTGTTTTTTCTAGTGGGATCATTATTATATTGTTCTCCTTTAGGCTTATTTATTGCGATGGGATTGTTCACATAACAATTATTAGACTGAGTCTGTCTATGCCAATATGTTTTTTGTACTGAAATGATTACTTGGCTCGCAGAGTATGTCAAGGGGGATGCGTGACTTGATGTACATATTGTACACTTACGCCTGGAATTCATCGGTATAGACAGAGTCTCTTTATGCGGTGAGATGAGCAGGGTTTTCTGCAATCTAAGGATTGGGGGGAGGGACGGAAGGAGAGCGCATGCATGACCTGGAGAAGTTCGGTGAGTCTCCTGTGGAAAAGGAAGTTGTTTGAAACAAGTGAGTGTTCCCTGCGGCTCTTCCATGCAGCAGTCAAATAGAACCTGGAATGGAGGGTGTTTTACTCTGCAAACCTTTCAAGCTGCTCAATGAAATACCGGTTATCAGGATCAAGTTCATGGGCAATTGAAGCCTGTTCAATTGCTTCATCTGTATCACCTCTCCTGAACAATGCTTCCGCAAGGGTATCCCTGATATTGGCATCATCAGGAGCAAGTTCCACAGCCATTCGAGCCATCATCACCGCTTCCTCAAGCATATAATTTCTGCTTGCAAGTTCCCAGGCTCCCAGATTAAGCAGTTGAGGATTGTCAGATCCCCTCTCTGCAAGCTGTTCTATGATGTGAAGCATTCTCTGCTCATAAACCGGATTCAAATCAATTTCTGCTTCGTATGCAGGTATGCAGTTGTATAGCTCCCAGGTATAAAGATGGTCGCCGAGTACCGAAAGGGGATCAGGATTATCGTTGACTACAAGTTCAACAAACCTGTCTGTCGCTCCGGAATGTCCGCTTTCCTTCCTTACAACAAGCAGCCCGGCAGACTGTCTGCCGCGGGCATCCCCTCCGGCAGCTTCACCTGCAGAAAGAGCAGCATAAAGCCTCTCTGCAAGAGGATAGCCTTCCGTTGACAGAAAAGCCCTTTCCATTTCTTCCACTACCTGAGGACCGGCCAGAATATTGCCCTGTATGGTATATTCCGGCCCCTGAATGGAACCGGCCCAATCCATGCATTCTGATCCTGTGTAGCCTGCTGAACCGCCATACATATCAACAATACCCAGCTGACGATGTTCCCTGAGAGAATCAGCTTCTGTGAGCAGGTAAACCACAGAATCTGCAGTTAACCCTGCAGCAAGAAGTTCAAGCCCTTCTGTACCGTAAAAGTGGTTGGCCATTGCCTGAGTTGCAATTATTCCGGAACCTGCTTCGCCCCAAATCACAGAGTTATAGGCGAACGGTACACATGATGCCACAGCAGCACCCCATTCACCTGTATCAGAATCATAGCCTGCAATGGAAAAAGTTGACAGCAGGCACAGCATCAGAACAGCCATTATTCCTCCTTTGTGACGGCACAATATAAGGGGGCGGAGTTGCATCCGCCCCCTTAAGGTATCAGTTTTTTCAGCGGTTACCGAACAGGTGTGCTGAGTATGATGAATTCAGCTCTTCTGTTAAGTGCCTTGTTCTCTTCACTGTTGTTTGGAACCGCCGGTTTTTCCTCGCCGTATGAAACAGTCTCAAGAGCAGCTTCAGTAACTCCTCTGGAGATAAGATAGTTCCTGACTGCCATTGCCCTCTCTTCTGCAAGCTCCTGGTTGTACTCAGCAGTTCCATCAGAGTCGGTGTTTCCTGTTATCATAACGGTAGTACCGGGATTGCTCTTCAGTATGTCAGCTATCTGGTTGAGAATGACCTGAGCGTCAGGTCTGATATTGTACCTGTCATAGTCGAAATAGACATTCTCAAAACTGAGGGAAAGACTCAACTCAAAGTTCTGAACAGCAGTGTCACCTGCGGGCACCATAACTGTTCTTGACTGGTTGCTGTAACCATCGGATTTTGCAAGAAGAGTTATTTCACCGGCAGGGCACTCCATACTGTACTGCCCGTCATTACCAGTTGTAACTTCTCCTGCAGATGATGAAATACTTGCCTGAACAGGATTACCTGTGGCTGCATCAGTAACTGTTCCTGTAACTGTTCCTGCCACAGGCATGAGCTGGAAATACCTTGTAACAGTTTCACCTGAACCTGCTGCGATTGTGGTACTCTCAGTGATGTAGCCCTCTGCTGTTACGAGAACAGAATGCTCTCCACTGGACAGCTGAGCGCTGTAAGCCCCGTTAGTATTGCTGAATACAGCATCAGCATCAGAATCAGGGAAAGAGATTTCAGCAACAAGAGGTTCACCTGTTACCTCATCCGACACTGTTCCATTGAGAATAGAAGGATGGGCGTTCAGATCCGCTGTGTACATCAGGTTTATACCTAAACCGTATTCAGGGAAATAACCCCCTGGGAAAGGCGCGTATCTGGCTCTTTCCTCCTCCGTAAGAGTTTGACCTGCCTGGAAATACCTGTGGCCAAGGTCGTTGAACTCAGGATCGAAATCGGACAAGCAGTAGGAACCGGTGATGTCCATTGCGAAACCGTTGAAATCGAACCTTGCACCAGGCGCTATCTGAATGCAGTCGTCAAATCTCTTTCCATTGCCGTCCTCAAACTCTCTGTCAAGGAATCTTCTCCACTCAACTTCTGCGAAGAGAGTAGTGGTTCCTGCAGGGTACTCAATACCACCGGCAATTCTCAGCACAGGATCGTCCACTGTCATGTCGACTTCTTCTGTGGCCACAACATTACCTGAAGCATCGTATCTGCTGTCAGTAAACTCAAAGTCCTGGCTGAACATGTGGTAGCCAAGATTTGCGTGAAGCACAAGCGGCTTCAGGTTAAAGCTGGTCAGGAAGTCGCCGCCGTAGCTCATGCTTCCTGAATTGATCATCGGCCTTCTCAGCTGAAACATGGGCTGATCAAGATGCCAGATACCGTCCCAGCCGTCTCCGTTGTAAATATATCTGTTGTCGCCACCCTGATAAACAGAGAAGTTTGCCCAAGGCTTAATGCCGAACCAGGCACTTTCAGAGTTGGGATTGAAGGTATACTTCAGAGCAAGTCCTGCTTCACTGAAGCCGTCATCACCTTCCCAGTCACCGGTGATGTCAAGTCTTGAACCTTCATCCTCTCTGGCGAGCTGGTTCATCAGATAAGAAACATTCGCCCCGATCTCAAAACGATCGCTTATACCGTAGCCTAATGCGAAGAATCCAGTTCCGCTGTATTCAGTATCGGTTACATTGGTAGTTTCACCTGAAATTACTGCGGTTCTCTCATCCGGCGAAATGCCAAGGAATGTGAAGAGACCTATGGAGAGGAATCCCTTCTCTGAAGTTCGCGCATCTGCAACTCTGTTCAGCCCTCTGAGCCCTGAATATGATGGCAGGGCCATGGCGCTTCCTGCTGCCATTGTGATAATGACAGCGCAAATGAAAAGCTTTCTCATAAATCCCCTTCCTTTGCTGATACGGAATTGACTCCTTCAATTCCTATGATTCTGATAATATAAAACAATATCTTTGTTAAACACCTCAATCAGAACCGGAGGAGGAAGTAGATAAGCAGAGCTACATTCCCGGACACTGTGAAGCTATCTCTTCAGAGATATTCTGGGTTCCGTAAGCCTTTCTGAAGTGATCTGCAAACTCGCCGGCAAGTTTCTTTGCCCTTGCCTCATAGTCACTGCGACTGGCCCAGGTGTTTCCAGGTTCAAGGATTGAACTGTCTTCAATGCCGGGGCATGTAACAGGAACAAGAACCTTGAAGAACGGATCCTTATTCATCGCAGAATTCTCTATGGCTCCTGTAAGACAGGCATCAACCATCTTTCGGGTAAGGGGCAGATCCATTCTGTGGCCGATTCCGTAAGGGCCGCCGGTCCAGCCTGTGTTGATCAGGTAAACCTGAGTTCCATGCTTTTTCATCTTCTCGCCGAGAAGGTCTGCGTAAACATGGGGAAGCCTGGGCATGAAAGGCTCACCGAAGAACCTTGAGAAGGTGCTTACCGGCTCCTTTATACCTGTTTCAGTCCCTGCCAGTTTGCTTGTGTATCCCATGAGGAACCACAGCATTGCCTGCTCCCTTGTGAGTTTTGACACAGGAGGAATTACGCTGTTGGCATCTGCGGTAAGGAAAAGAATGGTGGTGGGATGACCTGATACCGATGATTTCTTGATGTTTGTAAGATACCTTAGAAGATAAGAACCTCTGCTGTTGGGAGTGTACCTGTCATCGAACAGGTCAAACTTACCGTCAGGGTAAACCATGACATTCTCAATTATGGAACCGTGTTTCAGGTATTTATCCTTGTGGAAGCATGCATTGAATATCTCAGGCTCTTTCTCTGCACTGAGATCAATAAGTTTGGCGTAACAGCCGTTTTCAAAGTTTGCTATGCCGTCATCGCTCCAGCCGTGCTCGTCATCACCAAGCAAAGCTCTTGAAGGATCTGCGCTGAGTGTGGTTTTACCTGTTCCGGAAAGGCCCAGAAGCAGAGCACAATCTCCCTTTTCCCCTTCGTTGGCACTGCAGTGAATAGGAAGAATTCCTTCGCCGGGAAGCATGTAGTTCATAACGGTGAAGAGCAGCTTCTTGATACTTCCGCAATAGGCGCTTCCGAAGACGATACCCAGCTGCCTGTCCATATCCATGCCAACCATCATGTTCGATGTGTGTCCCAGAGCAGGATTCTCTCTGAGCTGCCCCTGATACTTTGTGTGGTCAATCTTCTTGTCCGGTGAAGCAAGCAGAGTAAAACTCCTGTTCCTGAAAACAGACTTTCTCGCTGCTTCTTCACTCCATGGCCTGAACATGTTGTCTGTAAAAAGCGCAGTAAGAGCCTTATCGGTAACCACCCTTACAGGAAGAGCATATGCAGGATCGGCTCCCACCATTCTGTCTGTTACAAAAAGCTCATCCGCTTCCTGAAAAACATCAAGAATATCTGCCCAGACACTGTCGAAGGTTTCCGGTGACACAGGAAGATTGTTGGGACTTGTCCAGTCGATGGTATCCTGACTCTCCGGTCTTTTAACTATAACCGTGTCTTTGGGACTCCTTCCGCTGGACTCCGGTTTTGTCCAGGTTGCCAGTGCTCCGCATTCCATAACAATTGCCTCACGGCGTTCCACTGACCTGGCAATCATTTCTTCTCTGGAAATGTTCTCCCTTACAGCCTTGCCCTTTTCGGCAAGCAAGCTGTTAAGATCTTCTGTGAGAGACATTTTGCACTCCTTTGTCTTTATTCGATTGAAAAGTGAATCTGAATCATAGTGGAGATGCAGAATGGAAGGAAGTGCCGCCCCTGTGAATTCACTATGTTCCGTGCAACGGATGGAGGAAAGCCTTATGCAGAAGCTCACATCGGCAGAAAAGGCATGGTGCATGTATGACTGGGCCAACTCGGCTTTTGTAACCACTATTGTTGCTGCAGTTCTCCCTGCTTATTTCGCTGAAGTTGTCTGCGAAGCTGACCTGGTAACTATCAGCTTTTTCGGTTTCAGCATAACCTCATCTTCACAGTCGCTCTGGGGCTATGCAATGTCTCTGGCGGCACTTCTTGTTGCTGCAGGAGCACCTGTATTCGGTGCTGCAGCAGATGCAGGCGGCAGACGAAAACTGTTTCTCGGCATCCTCACTGCAGTTGGAGTGGCTGCTTCTGCACTGCTCTTTGCCAGTGGCCCTGGAAGAGTCCTCTACACTCTTGCAATACTTGTTCTGGGACAACTGGGATTTTCAGGAGCAAATGTCTTCTACAATTCCCTGCTTGTTTCAGCGGCTCCATCTGAAAGAAGAGACCTTGTAAGTGCAAGGGGCTTTGCCATGGGATACCTTGGTGGCGGGCTGCTTCTTGCTATCAACCTGCTTATGGTAAGCAAACCGTCTCTGACAGGCATTCCCGAAGGTGACCTTGGCATAAGACTCACCTTTCTGACAGTCGCGGTATGGTGGGCTGTATTCTCCATACCTCTCTTCAGAAAGGTGCCTGAAGGTGAAAAAACTGCAGGCATTTCCTTCAGCAAGTCTCTGAAAACAGCCTTCAAAACCCTTGCCGACACTTTCAGACACCTGAAGCAGCACAGGAATCCATTCAGATTCCTTATCTCATTCCTCCTCTACAATGATGGTGTACAGACAATTATCATGATGGCAACTGTGTTCGGAAAAGCTGAGCTTGGACTTAAGACATCTGATCTTATAGGCGCCCTTCTTCTTACCCAGTTCATTGGAGTTCCCGGCTCTGTGGCTTACGGCAGACTTGCTGAAAAAACCGGAGCCAGACGATCAATTCTGATGGGCATAGCAGTATACCTTGCTGTTGTAATCTATGCATGGAGAATGACAGAGGCCTGGCAGTTCTGGATTGTTGCAGGTGTTGTAGGGCTCCTGCAAGGGGGCATTCAGGCCATCAGCCGCTCATTCTACTCCAGGCTGATTCCTGCTGAACACTCAGCTGAGTATTTTGGATTCTTTTCTGTTTCATCCAGATTCGCCAGTATCATCGGCCCGCTGATGTTCGCCTTGACAGGCGACTTGACAGGAAGCACCAGAAACTCCATTCTGGTGATATCGGTACTTTTCGCAGCAGGAGCGATTGTTCTGCTCTCGGTAAGGAACAGTGACAATGCATAGAATACTTGGCGGTCTTGCGCTGACAGCGTTCATTATTGAAGAGATCTTCCACCGCAAAAGACAACGGAAGAACAGACTTCCGGCAGAGCCCTCATACAAACAGAGCAATTCAATGGATATCTTTGATGTGCTCAGACTGATAGAAATACTCTTACTGGCCATGATTCTCTCCACAGAAGGAGGCAGACCCCAGGAACCTTCTGGCCAGATGTCCATTATTCTTATCGGGCTTCAGGTATTCAGGCTTTTCGGAAGAAAAATACTTAACAGATGGTCAGTACTTGGTATCCTGCAGGCTCTGCAAGTAATACTTCTGCTAATAGTTATTCTGATTCCTCTAAGAAGTTCAGCTGATTATGTCAGCATAGGACCTGCTGAGGTTCTTTCACTTGCCGGCGGTATTGCCTACGGAATTCTCCTGACACTATGCGCGTCTTTTTCAACAGCATACTGGATCAAGCTCTATTCAAGGGAATTTTCCGGAACATACGAGACCTTCCCTCCGCTTGCAGACTCTGAGAGATGGGCCAGAAGATTTGCCATTTTATCATTGTATGCAGGCTTCACCGCCTCGGCGGCAATGTTCGTACAGTACGGCGCAGTGGCGCTTCCCTTCTTTTTTACCGGTTCAGCACTTCTCACAACAGCAGGAATCATAGCTGAAAGCAGAGAAAGTTTTACAGGACACCACAGGAAGGCACACCTCTTATGGAGCCTTTCCTTCCTGCTTACCCTCTCCATTTTCATAGCAGGGATAACCGCCTCTTCAGTACACTGACATGAACGGTGTTCTTCTGATACAGCTTCCCCTTCATCCGGGAACCGCCTGGGAACCCACCGGCAACATTCCTCTTGCGCCGGCCAGGCTCGCTGCTCAGGCAAACCTGCCTAAAAGTTCAATACTCTCTGAAGAGAAGCTGAACACAATGGGAGACAGAGCACTGCTGAATGAACTGCTGGAACAGAACCCTGAACTGATAGGGGCAACTCTCTACCTCTGGAACAGGGCAAGAACCATACATCTTCTCAGGGAGTACAAAAAAATTCATCAGGATGTGCTCATAGTAGCAGGAGGCCCTGAAGTTACCTCAGACAATGCAGTGCTCCTTAAAGAAAGCTGTGTTGACCTTTTCGTTGCCGGTGAGGGGGAGATAAGAGCTTCTGAGATATTAAATCCCGAAACAGTCAAGGCAATACTGAAAACAGGCACACGATTCCTGGCTCCTGTAATTGACACCTCGCCGCCGGACAGATGGACTGATCCCTACGAAACAGGTCATCTGATACCTGAACCGGGAGGCTCTGCCCACATGGAAACCCAGCGGGGCTGCTGCAATCTGTGCTCCTACTGCGCATACAGAAGAACCTCCCCTGTTCCCAGAATAACACCTGCCTCAACTGCACTTGAAAAAATCCGGCACCTGAAGGAACTGGGGGTGGAAGAGCTTATCTTTCTGGACCCGACCTTCAATGCCAGGCCAGACCTGAAAGAACTGCTCAAAGGGTTGAAAGAGATGAACCTTCAGAGTTTTGCCGAAGTAAGGGGCGACCTGCTTAGAGAAGAGCACGGAGCTGCACTGAGAGCCGCAGGTTTTACCAGCCTTGAGGTGGGACTTCAGACAATGAACGACAAGGTGCTTAAATCTGTAGGCAGAGGAGGAAACCCCCAAAGCATAATCAGAGGAGCAGGCTATCTGGAAGCAGCAGGAATTACACCTGTTATGGACCTTATTCTCGGCCTTCCAGGAGACCATCCAGAAAGCATTCTGCAAGCAGCTGAGACTTTTACAGAGAAGAGTATTGCAGAACAGGTTCAGACTTTCTGCATCTCTGTTCTTCCAGGAACGGAAATCAGGTCAAAAGCTTGCAGTCTGGATATAGAATTCAGAGACACGCCACCCTACTGCATAACAAAATCCGGAGACCAGACCCTTCAGTCACTTCTGAAGACCAGGGAAGAGGTTTCCGACATTCTGGGATACGACGCAGACCCGCCTCCAAGGCCTGTTTTCTGCAGAAACTTTCCAGGAATGGAAATCTTCACACCGGAGAAGCCATCAACAGCCATTCCGCCGTCTGTGAGACACGGAGTACTGAGAATAACAACAGAAGATGCCTGGGCTCACAGGGTAACAATCATGAAAAAGATAAAGGAGAGAAGAGATTCAGACCCATTCTGCCCGCTGGACATCATCATCGAATCCATGAGAGAATTTCCTCTGAATCTTCTGGATATGATAAAGGAACTCCCTGAACCGGAATGCTATGACCGTGAGAAGGCTGTCATCTACAATGTGCCGTCTCTTATAAGACCTGGAGTAATAGCCCCTGATGATTCTGATATGGAATGGCTGATGGAGTGCTCTTCCCTTGCAGTTACAGTGACCAGATCCTGCCATCCGATAGTTCCGTCCGGCAGGGAGATTGGTCTCCTCCTTATGGGCAGTCACGATCTTGCAACACTGTCAGCCCAGTATGCGGAAATCGCCCATCTGGTTTTCTTTGACCTTCCTGAACTGGAAAGGCTCTGGAACCTGGATGTGCTGGGGCTGGGGTAATCTGAAACCTCTGCAGCAGCTTCAAACTGATTATCAGGTTTTATGCGAGGCAGCGTGTTGCTGCCCTTTAACCTTTTCAGTTACTTCTTCAGCTTCTCAACTGCAGAAAGCAGTATTGCGTCGATTTCTTTCAGAGAGACTCCTGCTTCAGCAAGTACCTGAACAGCCATGGGAATAAAGGCGTCACCTGCGAGTATCGATTCAGCTGTTTCCATATCAGGGGGAGGTTCCTCGTGTACAGTACGGGCAGACTCCAGAAGCCTGTGAGCCTCGGTTTCGAACTCACCTTCCAGAAGTGTCTGATGAAGAACCTCTCTCCATCTTTTAGGAAGCCCTTCAGTCGCTGCATCTATTCTTGCCAGTGTCTCTTCTTTCATGAAATGTCTTTCTTGTCAGGCAGGCTCATGAGGATTTCCAGTTTGGTCCTGAGAGAATCCTCTGAATATGAACCTGTAAGCTTACCGTCAAAGGCTACCCTTATACTGCCGGTCTCCTCGCTTACCACAACCACCACCGCATCGGTTTTTTCCGCCAGACCTTTTGCCGCCCTGTGCCTCGTTCCAAGAAGCATTGTGTCGGAACCGGGAAGAGTAAGGGGAAGAATTGCTCTGGCAGCCAGTATTTTGTCGCCTTTCAGAACTATTGCTCCGTCATGATAAGGCCCTGGAGGCGTGAGAAATGACTCAAGAAGCCTGGCGCTTACAGGCAGCTCATCAAGATCAAAGGCATCCCTGCAGTTCTCGGAGGTATTCTCTTCCCTCTCAAGCACGATAAGACCTCCGTAGCCTTTCTCTCTCAGATACCTGCAGGTTTCCACAACAGCCTCCACAGCGGAAAGCATCTCTTTCTCCGAACGGTGATATCTGAAGTCGAGAAAACCTATTCTGCTCAGATACCTGCCGAAACGGGCAAGAAGGTCCTTAACCTCCTGACTGAAAATTACGATGAGGGCAAAAATTGCCACAGAAGCAAATTTCCTGGTTATCATACCGATGGAGTAAAAGCCTATTGTGTTCAGTATCTGGCTTGCTCCCCACATGAGCACCACAGCAACAACCACCCGCATGGCAGGTTTGTCCCATATTGCCCTCAGAAGAAGCCAGGCGAGAGTGGAAACCAGTGCTATATCAAGAATCTGTACAAGCCAGAACCAGGAGAGGAAGGGATGGCCCAGAAGAGTCATGAAAAGCTCTCCAGCGCCTTTGCCGTTTTCAGGGCAAGCGAGGTGCCTCTTACATCATGCACCCTTACAAAATCAGCGTCTTTGGAAAGCACTGTTACCAGATGGGTCAACCAGTCCCGTTCCGCAGGATTATTTACATCTGTGAGCATTCCCAGAAAACTCTTTCTGGAATGTCCCAGAAGAACTCTGCATCCTGTTTCCATCCTGATAGCAGCCATTGAGCGAATAAGAGAAAGGTTGTGCTCCAGAGTTTTTCCAAAACCTATGCCAGGGTCGACTATTATCTTCCGCCGATCAATACCTTTTTCGCAAAGGCGCTTCACCCTTTTCAGAAGGTAATTGGTTACCTCTCCTGCAACATCTCCATACTCAGGATTCTGCTGCATGGTCTCAGGGATGCCCTTCATGTGCATGATGCACACAGGGACTTTCAAGCCGGCGGCAAGACAGGTAATCCCCGGTGTCTCCATGGCGTCAATGGAATTGATCAGACCTGCTCCTGCTGCGCACGCCGCCTCTGCCACGCCTGGAAGAGTGGTATCTATGCTTATGGGAACATCGCTCTTTTCACGGATACCTCTGATTACAGGAACGGTTCTCTCTATCTGTTCCTTTTCCGGAACAGGAAGCGAACCCGGCCTGGTTGATTCTCCTCCCACATCAATGATGTCTGCTCCGTTCTCTGCCATGAACAGCGCCCTGTTCACAGCCTCATCCACTGTTGAATAGCTTCCGCCGTCACTGAAGGAATCGGGAGTTGTGTTCAGAATGCCCATAATAAGAGGCTTCTCTGTGTAGAACAGAACCTTACTGTTAATTGTAACGCTTCGTGGAAGATCAGGGCTTTCAAGCAATGCCCTGATCCTCTCTGCAAGCTTTGTCAGCCCGAATGGCTGACCTGAGAGAGAATCGCAGCCTCGAATAAGAGCAGAAGGAACGCCGTAGACCACAGCGTCAGAGCTTTGAGCGGCGCAGGTGATAACTTCTCTGTGAACAAGTGCGTCTGCCCCCCCTGAGAGCATGCACTGTTTAAGAATAGTTGCAGCAGGCGAAGAAAGAGAGGACGCAAGGAGAAGACAAATACGGTCTCTCTTCTGAAGCCTTGGAACAGAGGCGGGATCAGCACCCACCATCTCCACCAGTTCCTTCCATGGAACACCGCTTCCTGCCCCAAGAAGTCTGACAGAAATCACCTTCCGCTGATGCTCCTTCCTATGAGAGCAAGGGCTTCACTGCGTGTTTCAGGACGCTTGAGATAACCACGCATGGCACTTGTGACTATTCTGCTGTCCCTTTTCTTCACACCGCGCATTGCCAGACACATATGCTCAGCCTCCATGACAACCATCACACCCTTTGCAGAAAGTTCCTCCATGAGCCTGTTGGCTATCTCGGTTGTGAGCCGCTCCTGAATGGTAGGCCTTGCCGCAAGGTTCTCAACAAGCTCCACAATGGCGCTGAGACCGGCAATTCTGTCGTCTGCAGGGAGGTAGACAATATCACACCGGCCAAGGTAGGGAAGCAGATGGTGTTCGCAGAGGGAAGAAAAACTTATGTCCTTTACTATTATCATCTCGTTCTGATCTGCTTCAGACATTACAGAAAGAGGAGCTCTGGAATCAGGATCAAGGCCTCTGCAGAGTTCTGCCATTGATGAAGCTACCCTTTCAGGGGTTCTTGCTATTCCCGGCCTGGAAAGGTCTTCACCTATCCCCTCCAGTATCAGCCGGACTCCCTGCTCTATCTTCTTCCGGTCCATCACTTTTCTTCACCTCCTCATCTGTGGGATCAAGGCCTGGAAACTCCATTCCAGGTCTGAGTTCTCTAAGCATCTCCCCTATTTCTCCGCTGGAAACTGTTTCCTTTTCAAGAAGCTCCTCAGAGAGACGGTTCACCACATCAGAGTTGTCCTCAAGTATCTTGAGAGCTTTTTTGTAGGCTTCGCCGACTATTCTTCTTATTTCATCATCTATTACCCTGGCGGTATGCTCACTGTAGGTTCTGGTTCTGCCCATATCACGCCCGATGAACACAGGGCCATGCTCATCTGTGAATGACACAGGGCCTATCTCAGGGCTCATACCCCACTCGCAAACCATTTTTCTCGCAAGGTCTGTGGCTCTCTGGAGATCGTTTCCCGCACCTGTACTCATGGTATCAAGGAAAATTGACTCTGCGGCTCTTCCGCCGAGAAGTCTTCCCAGAACACTCTCGCAGTACTCTCTGGAATAATTGTGCCTCTCAGCCTTTGGAAGAAAACTGGTAACGCCCAGGGCCCTGCCTCTGGGAACGATGGTTACCTTGTGGAACGGATCAGACTGGGGGCTGAAGATGTTTACAATGGCGTGACCGCTTTCATGAACAGCTGTGAGATTTCTCTCTTCGTCGGTCATTACCATGCTTCTTCTCTCTATACCCATGATGATTCTGTCAACAGCACTCTCAAAGTCCTGCATTTCAACTGACTTCACATTTCGTCTTGCTGCGTGAAGGGCAGCCTCATTGGCAAGAGACTCCAGATCAGCTCCGCTGAAACCGGGGGTTCTTCTGGCTATCACAGAAAGCTCAACCCCTGAAGCCAGAGGCATCTTTGCAGTATGCACCTTGAGAATGGCTTCTCTGCCCTGAACATCAGGCATGCCCACTGTGATGCTTCTGTCAAACCTTCCAGGGCGAAGGAGGGCAGCGTCAAGAACATCCGGTCTGTTGGTAGCAGCTATTACAATCACATTCTGCTTTTCTTCGAATCCGTCCATTTCAACAAGAAGAGCGTTGAGTGTCTGCTCTCTCTCGTCGTGGCCTCCGCCGAGACCGGTTCCTCTCTGGCGGCCTACTGCATCAATCTCATCGATGAAGATGATGCTTGGCGATTTAGCCTTGGCCTGAATGAAAAGGTCTCTCACCCTGCTGGCGCCTACACCTACAAACATCTCAACAAAATCTGAACCGCTCATGGAGAAGAAAGGTACCCTGGCCTCACCTGCAACAGCTCTTGCCAGAAGGGTCTTTCCTGTTCCCGGAGGTCCTATAAGCAGTACGCCCTTGGGAATTTTTCCGCCAAGCTTGTGGAACTTTCCCGGCTCCTTCAGAAATTCTATTACCTCTTCCAGTTCCTGCTTGGCCTCATCGCAGCCTGCAACATCCTCAAAGGTGTTCTTAGGCCTGTCCCCTGCAATAAGTCTGTGCTTGCTTCTGCCGAAGCTGAATGCCTGGCCTCCACCTGACATTCTTCTCATTATGAATATCCAGAGAACAACCAGAAGAAGAATAGGGCCTATGTTTATAAGAATGGCAATCAGGCCGTTGGGGCCCCTTCCGGAAACATCCACACCGTTACCGAGAAGAATGTCTATTGAACCTGTGCTTTCAAAGGGAATGAAACTTGAGTACTTCAGATACTCCCCTGTTGTCTCTCCGTCCTGAATAAGCTGAGGTGACCTGAACTCGCCTTCCACACCACCGCCTGTGGAAATGAGGGCAGTTTCAATCCTGCCGTCTGCCGCGTAGTCCAGAAGCTGAGAATAGGTTATGGAGGCCCGGTCTGAACCTTCGCCGAGGATAATGATAAGAACATATGCCAGAAGCCCCAGCATCACCCACATGGTAACTACTTTGAAACTGCATCCTCCAAGGCCTGGAGGCATCTGTGGAGGCTGACTGCCGTTCTTCTTCGGTGGAGGAGTTTTGTTGTTACTCACTTTGTCTGTTCTCCGTTCCTTCCCTCAATGCCACGATATCCGGCAGGTTTCTCCAGAAACCGCCGGGACCGTCAAGACCATACCCTACAACAAATTCGTCTGGTATGGTAAAGAGGGTTCTATACAGATCCGCTTTGCCGGTTCTTCTGAATGGCTTGTCCAGAAGCACCACCGTACGGATTGATTCAGGTTTGCGTGATTTAATCAGCTGTTGAATATAGGATAGCGTAAGCCCTGTGTCTACAATATCTTCCACTATAAGAACATGCTTATTGTGAAGGGGAAAGGAGGTGTCAAGAGTAAGCCTTACCTCCCCTGAGGATTCAGTTTCATCTCCGTAACTGGAAGCTCCCAGAAACTCAACTCTCACAGGAACATCCATAGCCCTTATCAGGTCGGCGGCAAACATGAATGCGCCTCTCAGCAAAGGAATGACCACCACTTCCTCGCCATCATAGATTTCAGAGAGATCCCTGCCCAGCTCCTTTATTTTTTCCTGTATCTCAGAAGCGCTCACAAGCACCTTGTAGGGTATATTCATTTCTCAGTACCTCCCGAAACCTCTGCAGGTCACACGAATGGTCTCTCCGTCACACTCCATGCGCCGACCTCCAGGCAGCAGGTGTGAACCCTTTCTCATTCTTTTCAGCTGCTTTGCGGTCTTTTCAAACTCGGCAAATCCCTTTCTCGGCCTTCCTGCCATCTCCCACAGTACAAGGGAAGCAAGAACCTCCGGAAGGTCTCTGAATCGGCTGAGAGAAAAAGAATCACCCTGAACCATTCCAGTCAGGCCGTCCTGCAGATCACGCCACATGCTCAGAACTGATCCGGAACGGCATATTCCTCTTACAGCTTCAGGAAAATTCTTCTGTACAACAGGCATAACATTAAGCCTTAAACGGTTCCTGCTGATCCCAGTGTCACCGTTGGACAGGTCTTCACGCCACTGAAGACCTGATGCCTGAAGCCACTCTCTTATCTCTTCCCTGCCCAGGTCGAGCATTGGCCTTACCACGCCGTCAACACCTGTGTAGTCCATTCCACCGAGACCTCTCAGCCCTGCCCCTTCAAAAAGCCTGAGCAGTACAGTTTCTGCCCTGTCATCTGAGTTGTGTGCCACAGCGACAGTTTCTTCAAGAGAACTGTAGATGTTCTGACGAACTCTGCTCCATCTGCTCTCAATGGAACCGGACTCTTCGGCATCAGGATAAAATGCCTTACAAGGAACTCCCAGGTGCTCTGCAAGGTTCCTTACAAAAGCCTCATCGTCGTCAGCCTCATTCCTCAGACCGTGGTTCACATGAAGCACACTGAGATTCCACCCTCTTCCGGAAGCAAACCTGGCCAGCAGATGCAGCATGGCCACTGAATCCGCACCGCCGGACACCGCGGCAAATACATCTTTTCCAGCAGGAAGAAGATTTTCCCGGGAAATTGTTTCAAGGAATACTCTTTCCAGACCGCTCATGCTTTCTAATATAATTCCTGTGGAAGATAACCTGATTAAAACTATACCTGGGGGCTGAAAGCATGACACCGGGAATGCTGCATAAAAACCTGCGATTCACCGACCTGTTTGCCGTGGCTACCGGAGCAATGATAAGCTCAGGGCTCTTCGTTCTTCCAGGGCTGGCCTACATCTACACCGGACCATCTGTGATTCTTGCCTACCTTCTTGCAGGAATACTGATACTTCCTGCCCTGTTCAGTAAAATCGAGCTTACAACAGCAATGCCCAAAGCAGGCGGAGGCTATTACTTCATAGACCGCTCCATGGGGCACCTTGCAGGAACAATCGCCGGACTTGCCGCATGGTTCAGCCTGAGCATAAAAACCGCTTTTGCCTTTGTGGGAATAAGGGTTTTCGTTGAAGCACTGCTGCCTCAGGTTGACAGTCTTGCATTCAGCCTTGCTGCATGCCTGTTTTTCACTCTTCTGAACCTCAAAGGGGCTTCACATGCAGGAAAAGCCCAGATAATAATGGTTACAGGTCTTCTGGGAATACTTCTGGTTTTCTCTGTGGTAGGCAGCCTCCACACAAGTGCCGATAGAATGACTCCCTTCATCACCGGTGGCGCAAAGGGGCTTCTTACTGCAACTGCACTGATATTCGTTTCCTTCGGAGGTCTTACAAAAGCAGCAAGCGTTGCAGAGGAAGCGGCAAATCCCAAGCGAGACATACCTATGGGAATGATAGCCGCACTCTCAGTTGTCACATTCCTCTATTTCACTTCGGTTCTTGTTTCTGTAGGCACTCTGGAAGGTGAGGCTCTGGCAGGTTCAATGACGCCGCTCTCAGATGCGGCAGCTGCTTTTGCCGGAAATACCGGCTACGCAATTCTGACTTTTGCAGCAGTTTTTGCTTTTCTTTCAACTGCAAATGCCGGAATACTTGCCTCGGCAAGGTTTCCGCTTGCGATGAGCCGTGACAGGCTTATTCCAGGATTCCTGGGAAGAATAGGCGCCAAAAGGGGTACACCCTGGATATCGGTACTTCTCACCGGAGGTTTCATTGCAGGAATGCTTCTGCTGGACTTTGAGAGTCTGGTGAAGATGGCCAGCGCCATGCAGATATTTCTCTTCATGCTGATGAACATAGCAGTGATAGTCATGCGGGAAAGCAGAATACACACCTACAAACCCTCCTTCAGAACTCCCCTCTATCCATGGATGCAGGTATCAGGCATCTTCCTGATGCTTATACTTCTTATCCTTCTGGGAACAAAGGCCCTTGCCGCCTGCTCGGTGGTTATCTTCGGCGGAACTGTATGGTACTTTCTCTATTCAAGAAAAAGAACAGAGAGAGATTCTGCTCTTCTGTGGCTTGCAGCAAGAGTTTTTCCTAAACAGCTTCAGCAGAACAGCGGATCTATCGCCAGGGAGCTGAAGGATGTTCTCATGGAGAGAGATACAATCACAGAAGACCGGTTCGACAGGCTGGTTATGAACTCTGAGATAATTGATCTTAATGAGCCTATGGACCTTGAGGCATTTCTGAAAATTGTCGCCGGCCATCTTTCTGAACAGCTGAACATGGATGAGAACCAGCTTTTCCAGCTTCTTATTGAACGGGAAAAGGAGTCCCCTACAGCACTGAGGCCGGGGCTTGCCATTCCCCACATAATCATTCCTGGAGAAGGCAAATTCTCTGTAACTCTTGCCAGAAGCAAACCGGGAATCGACTTCGGCGGAAATACCGCTCCTGTTCACATAGTATTCGTACTGGCTGGAACAATGGACGAGAGAAACTTCCACCTGAAAGCACTTATGGCAATCGCAGAGATAACCACAGCCTCAGGCTTTGACTCATCATGGGCCAAATGCAGAACAACAGAGGGCCTGAGGGATCTTGTTCTTCTCTCAAAACGGCGAAGAGAAGTCTGAAAAACACCGGTTACGCAGATAATTGAAAAACTGCCGATTGATCCGCCACTCACCAGCTGGAAATCACATCTTCCCTGTAAAGCTGAAGCCGATTGCTGAAGGCATTCGTTCAGGCCGAGTACCGGTGCAGCCTGCCTGCCGCATTGGTAGCACTACGAACACAGAAAAGGGCACCGAAAAACCGATGCCCTTGTCTGGTAGCGGCGAAGGGACTTGAACCCCTGACCCGCGGATTATGATTCCGCTGCTCTGCCAACTGAGCTACACCGCCTCTGTCAGTGAACGGAAGCATATTTATAACGCCGTGATTTGTCAACCTCATTGAGGCTCTCTGAACTCCCTTATTTTTCTGATCATGACACTGTCCCAGCCTTCAAGTACAGGGCCTGAGAAGAACAGTCAATCCATACCGGAAGTGAAGCTGCCTGCAGTCCCGTAAGCATCACGAGTGGAACTTGAATGCAGCAGTTGAACCGGAAAAGAAGCCCCTAAAAGAATAATCTGCGCAAGCGGTACCTGCATCAGTGCCCTGGATATCCGCTGAAGGAACCGGTTATCAGGCATGGCTGATATGTCTTCTCGCTAAAGGAAAAACTCACTGCTGCCAGAATCAGCCATTCTCATTAAGCCTTTTTGTGATGGTTTCCAAAATAGCCTCGCTCTCCTCTGGAGGGAGCCCCCGTGAAGACCGCTGAACCCTCAGAAGAACTGAAACGGCACCTGACCATCTGATGATGCTTGCTGTAACGGTAAAATCCCTCACTATGGCAAGAAGAGCCTCCATGTGCCTGCACTCCCTGAGACTTGCAACACAGAACAGTGTGGCTATGGAGCGCTTACGGCCCATGACATCTTCGCAGTTCACAACAGCTCTGCCAACATTGCAGCTGAGAAGCTCGTTCATAGTTCTGAATGCAACACTGATGTGCTGTGCCAGCTCCTCTGCAGGAGAAGAAGCCCGAAGAAAATCTTCAAGACTGTAGTAGAAGTCGGTAGTTACAGTTTCCGGTATTTCAGGAAGCATCTGCTTTATGGTATCAAGCATGTTCACATCGTTGAGTCTCATTCCCTGATCAAAATCCCTGAACTCTCCGAAACTCTCCCTTACCGCCTGTTTGACAATAGAGTATGCATCCTCCATGTGGAAGAACTGCTCCCTTTCCACAACAAAGTCAAAGATGTCCACCCAGATGTCACCCCTTCTTGTAGGAGACTTGAATGACTTGACTCCGATGCCTTTCGTCTGGCTGAGACTTCGTACCAGCGTGAGTATCTTTCCATCATGCTCCTGAATATCAGCAGCATCAACAGCTCGGGTTACAAGAAGCATTTTCAGCTCAGCGTCAAATGTAGTGGTGCTTTCCATGGCTATGTATGCCTGATTTATGCCGGTAGTTCTGCATTCTTTGATAAGCAGTGGAAGAAGAGCTCTGCCGATGTGCTCCGTACCTCCATAGTGATGAATGGTGCGAAGTCTGTCGATTCCTCTGGAAACAAGCAGTTTCTTCAGATAACTCCGTACCACTTTAAGCTCTTCCCTGGTGGCACTCATGCCGTTGGGGCCGGTGAGCTCAACACGAATGGAAACAATACCGTCTGCAGTGGTGTAACGCCTCTGATGCCTTACTGTAGCCCCTGGCCACGCCACTGAAAGGGTCGTGATGAGCTTCTGAAAGGAAATGTCCCGCTCGTAGCCGACTATGTTGATACCTGTAAGATGCTCACTGGTGGCACGAATGTTTCTGATTCTGTAGTAGGGCACTCCACCCTTCTTACGCACCTTCTCCACAAGGTCGTGATTGGTCTTTACTATCCAGGCAAGATCATCTTTCTTTCTTGCGAGAAGATACTGATCTGAGCGGGAGCTGATGAAAAGCACCAGCTGTCCTGAAGGGCCAAGTATCCCCTCAGGGATATTTCCGTAATAGATACGGTCAAGCTCTTCAAGAATACCCTGATAGCATTCAACCCTGTCTGACGACCTGTTCAGCAGAGAAATTATTCCAGCCCTGCCTACTGCAAGCCTCTTCAGAAGAGTGCTGAGTTTTTCAGCGTCTTTGCGGAACTTCTGCCCTCTCACAGTCTGCTCATTCTGAAGAATGATACCTGTGATGATGATTCCTCTTCTTACACCGTTGCGTTCAACAGTGAAGCCTTCAAGAAGATCAAGGTTCCAGCCTTCATGGTGCAGTTCACCTACAACCACCGAAGCAAGCCCTGCCCAGTCCACAGCACTTACACCCAGAAGCGCAAGATTGTCAGAGACATCTACTGTTATGGAAACATCTTCTTCAGAATCAATGAGATCAGCGTAAATTCTCCGCCGGCGCTCACCTGGAATAATCACCACAGGGCAGGTGTCGCCGATATGCAGTTTGCTGTCGGTCTCTCTGTTCTCAGGGTTCATCGGCTAATTATGAAAAGAACCGGAGAACTCAACCAGTATTGACGAATGGAATTTGATTCAGTATTTATCAGGCCGCCGGGGGCGAATAACTCAGCTGGCTAGAGTGCCTGCCTTACAAGCAGGATGCCGGGGGTTCAAGTCCCTCTTCGCCCACCATGAGAACCGGGAGGCTTCTCTCCCGGTTTTTCTATTTCACAAATCTGAACCCTGCGTGCCAGGCGATATCCCCGTCTGCAATGATTCTGGAATATCCGAACCGCATGGCATCCTCAGGCTGTGCCCAGCTGCCGCCGAGAAGCCTTATTGTCGAATCAGCATAACAGAGAGCCATTTCAGATACATTTCCTGCAAGGTCCTGAAACCCGCCTTCACTCAAGGGGTATTCACCGGATGGGGCTGTATAGAGATAGCCGTCTGCGTCCCTGTCATTCCATGAATCAAGCGCCATATAGTTGGCAGGCACACCTGGAACATCAGGAGGAGAGAGTATTCCCCAGGGGAAATTTCCTGCTATTTCGCCTGTAAGCCCCAGAGAAGCTGCGTATTCCCACTGGTCAGTTGTAGGAAGACTGCATCCCATGCTGGAAGCTGCTTTTCTGGCCCGAAAGGGGCTCACATTCACAACAGGATAATCAGGGTAATTGTAGAAATAGTCTTCCATTCCAGGAAACCCCGGATCTGGAGGATGGGCAAGGTTAAGGTTATCGGCCAGGTGTCTGTACAGCCTGTTTGAAACCTCGCTTCTCATCATGGAAAAAGCCTCTACAGTTACTGTATCTCCTACAGAATTGATAAAAGTTCCTTCAGGAACATTAACGAAAAGGGTATCGCTTTCCTGCACCGCTTCAGCGGCAGGGACAGTTATTTCCTCCTGACCGCATGCCAGAAAAAGCACAGGAAGAAAAGGCAGGAACCGTTTAAGGTTCATTCAGCTTTATCCTTTTTTCGCGGAGCAATGATGATTCCCAGTGGAATGATCACACAGTATCCAAGAATGAGCATCACTGGAGAGAGTGATATATGCCCTGCTCTCAGAAGAAACCATCCAGCTGTGATAATCAGAAGCCCTGCTGTAAAAAGTATGTAGTTAAGACCGGTGAAGGGAGTGGATTCCCTCTGGTCCTCGGTCATTACTGTTTTTCTGTCCTTTGCCATTGCTGTCCTTTCAATTTCTTTTCTGAAGGTAAGCTAATCTATTAACTGCCTGCGGAATCGGGAACCCCGCCGACCCATCCACCGGAAACAGCACCGTCAAGTGCGTCTCCAACGGTGTAAAACGAACCTGTTACTATCATTCGGTCACCTGCAGCTGCTGCCCTGCACCTCTCCATTGCCTGCATGATATCGGGAACAGGGTAGACTTCCATTCCCCTCTCCTTCATGAAAGCCGCAAGCTCCTCTGCCTCCAGCCTCCTCTCGCTGACAGGAGTGGTTGCAAAGACAGGTCCTGCGAAACCTGAGAGTATGTGCACCATTTTCTTCCAGGGTTTGTCTGCAAGGAATCCCACAACTGCAGGAACAGGTTTCTTCCAGCCTTTCACATGGTTGGCAAGCGCTTCCATGGACTGGGGATTGTGAGCCACATCGAACAGTATTGATGGAGATCCTGCCCTGTAATCCAGCCTGCCTGGCCACCGAAGAGAGTTGCAGGTTCCCGCATATGCCTCTCTTACCTCCTCTTCAGTACAGCCGAACATCTGTACTGCTGCTGTAAGGGCCAGGGCGCCGTTCGCTTTCTGGTGCTTACCTGGAAGGGGGCTGCTCTCTACCTCAAGAGGGCTCACCCGCTGCAGGTTACCGGCTCTTACCGCTTCTTCTATTACTTTTTCAACGCCAGGTGTATGCTTCCCTGTGACAAGTACTGTACCAGGCGCCGCTATGGCAACCTTCTCAGCAGCTATTCTTTCTCTGGTGTTACCCAGTATTCTGCTGTGCTCAATCTGTACTCCTGTGAATACAGTTGCTTTACCGGCAAATGTTCTGGTTGCGTCGAGCCTTCCTCCAAGGCCTGCCTCTGCAGCAACCCACTTCACGCCTTTTTCCGCGAAGTACCAGGCGGACATTGCAGTGGTTATCTCAAAGAAGGTTGCTGTATGCTTCTTCATAAGATGCATGTTCTCCGAGACGAACCTGGCAACGCTCTCTTCAGGTATCCACTGGCTATTTGCCGCAATTCGTTCACGGTAATGGAGAAGGTGAGGTGAGGTTGTTCTTCCCCAGCTTATTCCCAGCTCGCCTGCAATACCTGAAAGCATAGCTGCGGTGCTTCCCTTTCCGTTGGTGCCTACTATGTGAATTGTGCTGAAACTCTGCTGCGGATTGCCCAGATCCTCCATGAAAGAATTCATACGGTCCAGGCCGTACTTCATTCCCATACGACGACGGCCGAAAAGCCATCTCTCTGCTTCAGCGTAATTCACCTGAAAGCCTTTCCACAAGATTTATCAAACCAGTTTCCTGTTTCTCCCTGAGTATCTGCTGGGCGGAAAGCACTTCCTCATGGCAGACTGATTCGCCGCTTTCAACAGCATTGGTTATAAGAGAAATGGCTGAAACCCTGCACCCAAGCGCTCTCAGTGCCATTGCCTCCTGCGCTGTGGACATGGAAACAGCAGAACATCCGTTGCTTCTTATAAGCGCCACTTCAGCTGCAGTTTCGTAAGCAGGGCCGGAAACACAGGCAAAAATACCGCTTCTGCATTCAGGCATCTCTTCCCTGACCATCTTTCTGAAAGAGTCGGAGTATATATCATGCCCTGTGGGAAACAGAGGCGGATCAGGAATGCACCCTGAATAGTTCACATGATTGGTAAATACCATTGCATCGCCTGTACGATACCCAGGGTCCACAGCCCCTGAAGAGCTTGTAAGCAGCCATCTGTCCACTCCGAGACACGCAAGTGCAGCAGGAAGCAGAACAATATCTCTGCCCTCATATCCCTGATAGTGATGCCTTCTACCCATGACGAACACTATTCTGCCGTCTGAACTGAGGTGCATTCTGTGGGCATGCCCTTTCACTGCCCCACCTGACATGCCTGGAATGTTTTCAAAAGGAATAGAGAACCCTTCACCGAAAGGTTCAGTGACCCATCCCAGACCTGAGCCTAGAATAACTCCCAGCACAGGAGCTGCAGGCAGAACTCCGTTAAGATAGAGCACTGTATCCAGAGTTCCATTTATTGAATCAGTTTCAAGCTCCATTGAGAGGCCGTTCTGCCTGTCTCCGTAGAAGTTGTTCAGAAAACCGCTGCTGTTGAAACCGCAGGCACGGTAGAATGCAATGGCGTCTTCGTTGTACTCACGGACCTCAAGCAGCACCTTGAGAGCTCCCATGTGCCTGCCCCACTGGACAGCACAGGAGAGAAGATCTGAGGCAATACCTCTGCGTCTGTACTCAGGCTTTACTCCCAGACTGATTATGTGCAGTTCTTTCGGCGCAGAGAAGGTGGCAGAGATGTAACCTGCAGGTTTGCACCTGATGAAGGCTGCAAGGGTATAGAGCCCAGGTGCAACTGTGATCAGTGAAGCTATCTCCTCAATATCCCATGGCTCAGGAAAACACTCCTGCTCAATACGGTATATGTCATCTATATGTGTTTCGTCAGGTCTGTAGTATTCCACTTTGCTCATCAGTCCAGCCTCTGGTTGAATTCTCTGAGATAAAGCGGTTCAAGCGTTTTCTGAAAACCCTCTTTTTCCGCCGACTTGCAGGCACACCATGCTGCAAGAGAAGGTCTCGGAGTGTCCAGAAGAGGACTGACCCACTTCAGTCTGCCGGCCATAACTTCCTGAACCTCTTTCCTTCCGCTTCCAACAGCACAGCACCCTTTCGGAATATGGTCCTTCAGTTTCTCAACCCTGTAGATGCCCGATTCAAGTATTTCCTTTGAATCTATTGAGGAAGACTGAAAGACCGCGGCAAACACCTCACCCTGTCTGGCCCTTATACAGGAGAGAACAGGCTCTCCTTCAGGCAGCTGGGAAGCAATTATTCTGAGGGCAGATACTCCTCGCAGTGGAACATTCCACCCTGACCCCAGGCCCATTGCAGTTGAGGCTCCTATTCTTATCCCTGTGTATGAGCCGGGGCCTGCTGAAACACCTATTCCTGCCAGTTCATCTCCTCCCAGGCCCACTTTATCCAGGGTTTCAGAAACAGCAGGAAGGAGTTTTTCAGAATGAAAGGTATCTACCGGAAGTACCGACTCTGCAAGAATGGTTTCGCCATCAACAAGAGCCACTCCCCCTGTAGCTGAAGTCGTATCAATACCCAGCCATATTGCGCTCAATACTTATCCTCCTGACTGTATCAGAGTCTCCCTGAGTAATGTGAATAAAGCAACCTCTCATCCGGTCAAGGTCGGGAATGCGCTCAGGCCATTCCACCAGAACCACAGCCCGGGAATCAAGTATCTCCTGAAAACCCAGCATTATCAATTCCTCTGAAGAGCCCTTAAGACGATACAGATCCATGTGGTGCACCTCAAGTCCCCTCTCTGGAATACTGTATACCGAATCCATCAGAAAGGTGGGGCTGGGAATGGCGCCCTGAACCCCAAGCGCCCTGATGAAAGCCCTGGCGAATGTTGATTTACCGGATCCCAAAGGCCCCTTGATAAAGAACCTGTCTCCAGCCTTAACCTTGTTTGCCATTTGAGCTGCAAGCTCTTCAAGACCTTGTTCATCAATATTTTCTGATATCATCTCAACTTCTTGGGCCTGAGAATGTCACATGGTACCAGCATTTCTTCCAGAGAGACTCCGCCATGCTGGAAGGAACTCTTGAACTTAAGCTGATCCTCTCTGCTTATACCCTCCTGCATAAGGAGATAATTATCACGGGCGAACAGATAGGCTTTTCTGGGGTGATCGTCAGGCAGCCCCCACTCTGCAGGTCTGTTAACTGCAACTGCATACTTATCTCCTGCAGAAAGAGAATGGCCGAACCTGTAACGAACACTGTGAGACATTCCTCTGGAACCCCTGACCCAGGCTATTCTTTCAGCCAGCATGGAACCATGATCGCTGGTTACGATCACTGTTGTTCCTCTGGCGCTGAGGGTTTTCAGCATTTTAAGCAGGAATGAGTGCTCAAACCATTCCTTAGCCAGTCTTCTGAAAGAAGGAACATCCGGAGCAATATCTCTTATCAGGTCAAGCTCAGACCTTCCATGAGTGAGGTGATCAATGAAATTCACCACAATGGCCATAAAGCCTTCCTTCAGAAAGTGAGACAATCCCCTTCTGACATTATCCCCTTCAATCCTGTTGGATATTTTGGTGTACACACTGTTCCGCCCTCTGCTGTAGCCAAGCCTTACAATGGCATCACGGATGAGTGTGGCCTCATAGGAATTCAGCCCTGGATACCCGTATTTTTCAATCCATTTTGTTCTGTAGAAACGCCATATATCCCTGGGCACCAAACCGCTGAAGATAGAGTTTCTGCTGTAAGGGGTGGCTGAGGGAAGACCGGCAACCATAAAGTCGGATTCCCGGTGGAACCACTTCTCAAAAGTCTTGAGCATCAAAAGCCACTGGTCATATCTCATACAGTCCACAACCAGAAACACCACCTCTCCGGCTCCAGATTGCAGTTCAGGCAGAACCTTTCTGGCAAGGACATTGTGGGACATCAGAGGCGCATCTGCAGGAGAGGCAATCCAGTTTCTGTAGTTTTTCTCTATGAACCTGGAAAAATCGTTTTCCACCTGATCCAGAGACCCTCCCTGCAGCCCCTGAAGCCTTTCTCCCAGCTCTCCTCCCAGGCTGATATCCTTTTCAACCCTGGTTTTGTAAAGATGAATCCAGTCTTCAAGGGTACTGGTACTGCTGGACCTTACTCTTTCAGTTTCGGAAATAACCTCAAGTGCCGCTCTGTTTATTTTGAGTCTGCCGGATTCCAGCAATTTCTTCACAGTAAGCAGTATCTGACTGGGGTTCACAGGCTTTGTGAGAAAGTCGGCAATGGTGCCTGAGAGGGCTCTTTCCATCAGCTCCTCTTCCTCACTCTGGGTTACCATCACAACTGGAAGGTCCTTGTAGCTCTTTCTTATCTGATAAACGGTTTCCAGACCGTCCATCCCCACCATCATATGGTCCATAAGTACCAGATCAACCCTTTTGCTCTTCAGTAATTCAAGAGCTTCCCTGCCGCCTGAGGCCTTCAGAACACTGTAATCCCTTTTTTCCAGGAACCTTATATGGGGTTGAAGGTGATCTATCTCATCATCCACCCAGAGAATCGTTATCATCTGCACCTCCATATGACTTGGGCAGACTTACACAGAAGATACTCCCCTGCCCAGGTGAACTGCTGACCAGCCGAATACTGCCCTGGTGGTGCTGTTCCACTATTCGCCTTGACAATGACAGCCCCAAACCCCATCCACCTTTTCTTGTGGTATATCCTGCATTGAATATACACCCCTGATCTGAATAACTTATACCACAGCCGTTATCTCTTACAAGGATTTCGATCTTATCCTCATCAAAATCATTGCATTGAATGATAACCTTTCCTCCTTCAGGTACAGAAGCACAGGCGGCAACGGCATTTTTTATCAGATTCTCAAGTACCCACCCCAGCAGCACAGGATTACCGGAGACCACAGAAGCGGAATTGCTGCAGCTGCTTTCAAGCACGACACCATGGCCCAGAAGCCCCTTTCTTCTGTTGAAGTAGGATACTATCTCAGAGATGACATCACATATACGGAAAGGCTTCATTCTGGGTTTTCTTCCCATCTGCCCATATCTGTCGGCTATCTGAGTAAGCCTTGTGACATCCACAGACATATGATTCAGCGCTTCCAGGGTTGCGGTATCATTCTCAGCCTCATCCCTGAGTAATTCTATCCAGCCCATCAGCGACGAGAGAGGAGTACTTAGCTGATGAGCAGTTTCTCTGGCAAAACCCACCCACGACAAATCCTTTTCTCTGTTTATTTCCGCTCTTAAAAGGAAGTAGATTACAGCAGCTATGAGAAACAGCAGACCAAGCTCAAGGAGAGGAACAATCTTCATCTGCCTGCTCAGCCTGGTATCGCCATAATAAAGATAGCCGATAGTATCCGAGACCATCATCAAAGGAACCGGCTCGTTCTGCTGCTTAAGCGCTTCTATTTCCCGAAAAAGAGAATCTATTCTCTCACGGGAATAACCGTCGGTTACCTCACCGTTAACAATCTGAGGATAACCGTTCATGTCGGAAAAGATCGTGTTGAAATCAAGCCTTGAAACCAGATCCGCAAAGAGCCTTCGTGTGAAGTTGACCACATCTTCCCGCTCTTCAGGCAAAGCTCTCTCAGTGGGAACAAAAAGTGTCGTATCTCCACACACAGGGCAATACTTGCTCAGAGAATCAAGGTATGGAACGGAAATACCTGAGGGTGTCCCGCAAACTGTACACGAATTCAGACGGCTACCGTCAGAGAGGATACTTAAAGGATACTGAACACCTGCCCACAGTCTGGCGATTGTCTCGCAGTTTCTCTTATCAAGCCTGGCAAGTTCATCAACAAGTGAATGGGTATACCACAGGAATATCCATATGCCTGCTGAAGCAAGAACTATGAAAACCAGTCTTCTTCTGAAAGCGTTATTCATCATCACCTGCCGCTGCAGAAAAAACTGTACCGTCAGAAAAGACTTCCCGCAAGTTCACATAATCTATACGCCTGACAACAGTTATTACCATAGTATACTCAACTGTCGCAGCACTCCTTAACAGACAACTGCCTGATCATGGACATTTCTTTCCAATCTGGATAGACTTCACCTGCAAGTAATGGAAAATAATATATGCCGCTTCAGGAGGAACACAATGAACCTCGAATGGAAAAAGATAACAGTTCTTGTTCTGATGCTTCTCGTTGTCACCTTGACTGCCGAAGAAACCCTTGCCAGAGCCGGAGGAGGTCAGAGCTACGGAGGCGGCGGTTCAGGATCTTCAGGGGGCGGAGACGGGCTGGGCATAATTGTATATCTTCTTATAAGGCTTTGCATTGAACAGCCCTGTATAGGAATACCACTGGTCATCATTATCTTTACTTTATTTATACTGGCTAAGAAAAGACAGGTAAAATTGCAGCAGAGGAGAATACAGCAGGCAGGAAATGCCGCCCTTACTCAGAAACAGGCTGCAGGAGTCATGGACGCTGCTCTGCAGAACCTTAAAGCAAGAGATTCAGGTTTTCAGCAGCAGGATTTCCTTGAGAAAGTCAGGAAAACCTTTCTGGATGTTCAGAAGGCCTGGTCTGATCAGGATATGTCCGGTGTGCGTAAATATGTAAGCGACGGTGTCTACGAAAGGTTCTCACTGCAGATACACATTCAGAAAGCCATGGGCTTCAGAAATCTCATGGATGATGTTACGGTTCTGGGAACTGAAATCAACTCAATAGAAAGCACAAGACACTTCGACTCAATTCATGTAAAGATTACAGCCAGTGCGAAAGATACCGATGTAAGTCTTGAAACCGGCAGAAAAATAAGAAACAACTACACAGGTACCTTTATTGAATACTGGAGTTTTCTGAGAAAACCCGGTGTGAGAACAACGGAAGGTAAAAGCCTCTCAGAGGGCAGCTGCCCCAACTGCGGCGCAACCCTTGAACTCTCTGATTCAGGGCAGTGCAGCTACTGTGATGCAGTTGTTACCAGCGGGGAATACGACTGGGTTCTCAGCGAGATTACCCAGTCCATCGAATGGAGCACCGCTGAAAGCCACAATGCGATTCCAGGCTACAGAGAATTTGCAGCAGCTGATTCGGGATTCAGCATAAACTCCATTGAAGACACCGCTTCAGTAATCTTCTGGCGATACATCAAAAGCTACTTTGACGGAAGCGCAGACCCTGTTCGTAAAGTGGCACTTGCTCAGTATGCTGACAGGCTTGAGAACAGTCTTCAGCAAACGGCAGACGGAGACTCGCACATGTTCTTCCATGATGCTGCAGTTGGCGCTGTGGAGGTACAGAGCATAATTCAGGGCTCGAACCTGGACAGAATACAGGTTCTCATAAAGTGGTCGGCGATGAACAGCCGAATAAGCAGTTCCGGCAAGCCGGAATCAAAAGGCCCTAAGACAATCCGTCCACAGATATTTACCCTGGTCAGAAAACACGGCGTAAAGACTCTTGCGGAAAGAGGGCTTCACAGCGCCCACTGTCATGGGTGCGGCGCACCGTACAGCGGAGGCGATTCAGGAGACTGCGAGTACTGCGGCAGACAGCTTAATGACGGAACCGGTTCATGGGTGCTGGAGTCCGTAGGCCCATTCAGCGGCTCAAGGATCAACTCTGCTTCTGTTTCCCCTGTTGCCTCTGCACCTGCAGTATCTTCAGACATACTTCTCATGGCAATGGCAGGTGTGATGTATTCAGACGGCAAACTTGAAGATGAAGAGATGAACATGCTCAAATCTTTTGCAGAGCACAGGGGCATATCCTCTGAAGAACTGGATACCATTCTGAACACTGTGCGGGAACAGGGTGATTCCATTCCTGCTCCTTCCAACTCCTCTGAAGCACTGGAAATTCTCAGGGCAATGGTAAGAATGGCTCTCTCCGACGGAACCATTGACGCGTCAGAGAAAAACATTCTTGAGACCTATGCTGTCAGGGCAGGGTTTTCAAAGAATCTGGTTTCATCCACTATCCGATCGCAGAGAAAGAAAATGTACCGTGAGGTGAAAAAAGCCGGCAAATGAAAATCATCGCTGACAGTGAGCACTTTCAGCGAGTAACAGATGAAGGAGCGCTTCAGTCGGAGGAACGGCTTTGGATTGCCAACGCCAATGCTTATTTCAGATTCTGCCGGAGGCAGCAAAACTGAATTGCAACCCTTCAGAGAAAAGGGGTAACCACCGGACTGCTCCATGTAGGCAAACCAGGCAGGCTGTTTCGTAACTCACTGATCAGAACCAAAGAGCTGCCTGCTTTGCGATGCGGCATTGCCTCTGAGTCAACTTCAAGATGATTCCTGCGGACTACAGAATGTGTCGCACAGGCAGCTCAACCCTCACCGGTGCAGGTATATGCTTCAGATCAGAGCAAAAGCACATCGTTGAAACCGTCGTGATGCTCACTGAAGCCAAAAACATGAAGGCACTGGAAAGCTGCTTCCGCAAAACATGAACAGGCGCGGGGTGCAGAAAATGCTGCATACAAAAAACCTGCCCTGAGCCGTTCATCCGGCAGTACGGCCCACAACTGCAGAATACAGTTCATCTGCCCTGTCGGTATGATACCTTACTTCTATTCTTCCGCTTCTTTCAGAACCGAAGGCAGAAGCATCTGCGTTGATGCAGAAAACCTTTCCGTCAAAAGAACTGAACTTAACCGTCTCTGCTTTCAGGTTTTTCAGAGGCAGATCGATTACCTTCTTTCTGAATATGAAGCCGATAAGCCTTTTTTCCGACAGAGCAAGGGAGCCCCACCCTGTCTCTCTCTTTTCAGCGAAGCTTCTCCCCTGAGACTTGAATCGATGAAAGATTACTGTAACCCTGACTCTCTCAACAATAAACACCTCGCCTTCCGATTCAATCTCCTTCTTTGCGCTTTCAGGAAGAAAGGCAATTCTGAACAGCTTAAGAAAAACTCCGGACACAACACACCTCCTTCAGGAATCGGTACGAACTGTCCAGCCTCTTTTTTGAAAGACAGATGCAAGATACATTGAGGAAAGAAGAACCAGTGGAATACTCACCAGAAGCCTTACCACTGTAAACTTTATTCCCATGAAGGATGCTTCAAAAACTGTCATCGGAATTCTGCACACGGCGGCAAAGCCCAGATAGGAAAGTATTACCTGCGTTTTAGCCCCTTTTTCCCACAAGGCTCCTGCCACAGGAAAGGCCACATAAAGGCCTCCTACTGTTGTGCCTGCAAGAAGAATCATCCAGAGGGAGGCAGTAAAGGAACTGCTGCCCAGGTGCTTTTCCACCTTTTCACGGCTGACCCACACATGAAAAAGGCCGATTATTATGAAAGCTCCAGGAAGGGTAAAAAGCATGGCTTTGGCAAACACCAGAAATCCGGAAGCTATCTTCCTGCCTGGAGTGTATCTGAATATTGCAGAGTAAAGCACAAAAACCAGAAAAGCAGCTGAGACAAGGATGGAACCGCGATTCTTTTTCAAAGGGTTACCTCCCCGAATACCAAACCTGTTACCAGAGCAACTGCCACAGCCACCAGAAAACTCACAGCATTCCTTGTGATGGCAGCGCCTGTCCCAAGAAGTTTTCTCTCAACTGGAAACGAGAATATTCCAACCATCATCAGGGTTGTGGAGAAACCGGAGATAATAAGAAACGGAACTCCTTTGCTTCTCAGTATTCCACAAAGGGGAAAAGCTATGAAACCCGGCATGAAAGCCAGAGAACCTGCCATCAGAGCAATAAGCAGCCCTCTAACTGTGTTCTCCTCGCCTTCCAGATTTTCCTGAATCACATGTTCAGGTATCAGGTAAAGGGAAATGGATACAAGAACCAGCATCACAGCAAACTGTGGAAGTATTGCTGAAAACTTCTTCCAGGCTATCTTAAGAGCTTTCAGTGTCTTCTTTCTGTCTGCCGCCAAAGAAGCCAGCAGAAGCGCCAGCACTATTCCGTAATAAATCAGAGCAGCACCTCTCCTTTCAATACTGTTGACTGTAATGATTATACCCTCTGAGCCCCTTGACCAACAGAGGGGTTTGGGATATTAAACTTAAGGTGTGTGTCATACACAAAACACAAGGAAGGGGACATCATGGCTAAATTTATAATCCCGGCCATCATTCTGCTTATGGTTTCAGCAGCTGAAGCAGAATGGTCCGAGAACTTCGATTCCTACGCAGCAGGTTCAGGAATTTCAGGTCAGGGAGGATGGTTTCCCTGGGATAACAATCCCTCAGCTGATGCCTATGTGAGTACCGACCAGGCCAGAAGCGGCGCCAACTCAATTGATATTACTCCCACATCTGATGTGGTGCAGGAGTTTGATATTACCTCTGGTAACTGGGTTATTACAGCCTGGAATTTCATTCCCGCCGATGCTGCAGGTGAACAGTACTTCATTCTTCTTACCAACTATAATGCTTCCAACAGTGACTGGGCCCTTCAGCTCAAGTTTGACAACACTGCCGGCCAGATGTCAATTGAAGAAGGAACCGGCGTTGCAGACATTATTCGCGACCAGTGGATAGAGGTCAAGGTTGAGATACAGCTCGGTGCAAATACTCAGTCAATTTACTATAACGACACCTTTATTGAGACTATTCCCTGGGCTCCTTCCAGTGGTATTCTTGAGTTTGATGCCCTTGATCTCTTCTCCGACGGCGGAAGTTCTGTTTATTGGGACGATATCCTTCTCACGGAGCAGTTGGCGCTAACTCCAGCAACTTGGGCATCTATCAAGCATTCCCTTAAGTAACCGGCTCGCAGCTGAAAAAGCGGCAGCTTTTCAGAGCTGCCGCTTTTTCCTTAACCTGATAAAAACAACTGCATATTTCACTGTTGGAATCTTGATAATCATCAGGTGTTGTTCATCAACAACAAGATTTTCTGTATTCACACCTAAAAGAAGAGCCTCTTCTTCAGTGAGTGCACAGGTATGAATGCCGGTATACAGGCAGCTCAATTCCATTCATAGCAGATTCCACCATTGCAGTTCTCAAGCATATGCAAAAGGCCTTGACAGAACTGTACTAGTGTACTATTACAATAGCACAGTCAGCAAGAGAGGAGAAAAATGCTGAGAATAAGCAGTGAATCAGCTCTCCCTGTCTACCAGCAGCTTAAACGGCAGATAAGGAGGGGAATCGCCTCAGGAGAGTATCCCAGGGGACACCGGCTGCCCTCCATAAGGGAACTGGCAGCAGAGCTTACAGTGAATCCCAACACCATCGCCAAGGTTTACCGACAGCTTGAGGCAGATGGCTTTCTGGTATCGAAACAGGGCTCGGGCTTCTTCGTGGCTGAATCACAGGAGAACATTGAGAACACCAGAAAAGAACTGCTGGAACAGCTTACTGAAGAGTTTGTAGCTGAAGCCATAGAGCTGGGAATTAATCTGGATCGCATCAGAGAAACAGTACTGAACAGGCTTGAAGGGAGCGCATCTGATGATAACTCTTGAGAAAACCACTTTCGGATACTCCGGAGACCCTGTTCACAGGGATCTCTCACTGAAGATTGAAAAAGGTGATGTAATGATGATTACCGGACCTAACGGTGTGGGAAAATCAACACTGCTTAAAATCATTTCCGGTGTTATGCTCCCCTGGAGGGGAAAAGTCTCATACAACTGGCAGGAAACTGGCGATCCGAGAATGTACATCGGTTATCTCCCTGACAGTCTCAGCATCTACAAATCGATGAAAATAGATCAAATGGCAAAGCTGCACTGGAATGCTTTCGGCACAGGTGAACAGCCTCTTCCTCTGCTGGAAAAGGCTTCAATATCCCGCAACTCCCGTATTTCCGAATTATCTGTAGGGCAGAGGGTAATCTTCCACCTTGACCTTATCCTCTCCACCAGGCCGAAGCTCATTCTGATAGATGAAGTTCTGCACTCTGTGGACAGCTACCTTCGAGAACTCGCACTGAAGGCAATTGTTGAAACCATCGCCGACAGGTCCCCTGCTGTGGTAATGGTAAACCTGAACTACACTGCAGTAGAGCACCTTGTGAACAGAATAGTCTTTCTCACCTCCAACGGTGTATCCATGAACAAAACTTCAGAAGAACTCACAGCAAACGGAGAGAAGATATCCGACATTCTTTGTGAGCTTGTTTCCGGCACATACAGGGAGGGACGCAGATGATTAAAAAGGAAATACTGGACACTCTGAAGCAGGCCGGTACCTTTGCGATACTGGCATTGATAATCCCTGTTGTCTACCTTGTGAACAGCTTGAGGCTGGAGAATAACCAGGACTTCATTCACTATCTGGACTGGGGACTTACATTTCTGTTCCCTGCGCTTATCCTGTACATGTCATGGAGTATTTTCGGCAAAGAAGACAGTGAGGACTCCTGGGATTATCTGAGAACCCTTCCTGTCGGCAGGTGGAAACTCTTTCTCATCAAGACTCTGCCCAGAATAGTCCTGACAATTCCCATTGTCTGCTGGATGACATTTTACAGATGGGGATGGACCATGTACCCCGAGGGAAACACCATGTTGTGGATAACAGTATCCCTTCTTACAGCTTCCTCCGGCTTTTTTCTGGGCCTTGCAGAGAGAAAGAACCCTGCAATGGTTCTGCTGTTCTCTCTTCCTGTGCTGTTCCTCACGGAGTATGTGGAAGGTACCGGGCTGAGCTGGGAAACCAGCATATGGTTCTTCTTAAATGTGATGAAACCAAATGGCTGGGAATACGCAGGGCTGTTCTTCTGGTTTTCCAGAATCTCGCTGCTTCTTTTCACCCTTATTCCTGCAGCGCTGCCTGTTCTGGCACTGATTCCGCTCTATCGGGATTGGAATTCCTGCAGTAAAAAGGCAATGTCGTTGAAAGCAGCGAAAAGAATGGCTATTCCTGTTATGGTACTTGTGGCCATTCACCTGATCTGACAGGGAGGAAGACTGTGCTGAAAAAAGAAATACTTGAGACTCTGAGACAGACAGCCATTATTCTTTGCTTCGCTCTGGCTGTTCCGATTATGTACATGGTGAATGAAGTCACTCTCTCTGAGAACAGACCTGTATCAACCTATGTGAGTTTCGCCACTACATACCTTTTTGTCCTTCTTACTCTGGGGCTTTCCTGGAATATGTTTGCCCAGGAGGACAGGGAAGGCGGAATGGAATACCTCAGATCTCTGCCGATTTCCAAGGTGAGACTGCTGTCCATAAAGGTGCTTCCAAGAATGGCTGCCCTGCTTCTGGCCATAGTTTTACTGACTATGGGCAACATAAACCACATAAAATACCTGCTGACCTCAACCGTAACCGGTTTAATACTGGCTGTTCTCCTTGTATCCGGATTCATGATGGGTATTTCAGAGAGAAAAAACCCTGTTCTTGCTCTGATGCTGGTTCTGCCTGTGTTTCACTTTGCCGTTTCCGGACAGCTGGCTGCCCTAAAAATGGCCAGAGTCCTTCCATCTATTCCGGGTTTAAGCTTCATTCAGCTTGCGCGGTTAACAGACATTGTTGTGTTGTTAATTCCTGCAGTGCTCCCTGTGGCTTTGCTTTTCCCTCTGTATGGAAAGTGGCAGTCATGTTCCGGCAGAGAACTCTCTCAAAGGATGCTGAAAAGACTCATAGCTCCCGCTCTTCTTCTGGCAGGAATAGCTTTATATGGGTTCAGCTAGACGCTAGTGTGGACCTATTGCCCTGAAGTTATCCGGCGGCAGGGAATCCACCGCCATGTAGCCCTCCGGCACAGGGCCGGTGAACCTGTAGACAATGGTGTTGCCTGACTGTGTTCTCCACACCTCTGCGAGGAACGGAGGCGGATTCAGGACATCCCAGGCAGTTCCGTCCGGTGTGCGTCTAAAACACCTTGAAAGCCAGGGCCTCAACACTGGAAGGTCTCTGTCCACAACCATGTACTGAACTCCGTGGTTGTACAGATAGGGCCAGAGAAGCATCTCGTAATCGTTGGGCCAGGCAAGAGTGGGCTTTCTGTAGATGAAGTGATAAAGTTCTGTATTGGGATAGGTGCATACCCAGGCTGAATCGGAAGCATTGTCCCTTATCCACTCTGCAGCCTCCATGGCCTCGGAAGCCCTTGCTCTGCTGTCCTGCCTGAGGATATTAATAAATGGGGCTGCAAGGGTGAGGACTATAAGACCCAGTATCCATGGAAGCATTCTTCTCCGTCCCGGCTCAGAGATCACTCTGACAATACCTGCGCTTCCAGCGGCAGCAGCCAGAGGAACAGCCACAGACATATACCTGCCTGAGTGCTGGTGCAGAACCAGCGCAGCCATCACAGGAACAACCGCTATTGCAGGAAAGAGAAGCCGCTTCCCTGTATCTCTGCAGAACATGGCATACATACCGAATACAACAAAAACAGCAAGGGTCGGCTGTCCGAATACCTCTCCGCTGTGTGTGGAACCTGTGGTAAATGGTTCCAGAACCCTTAGTATCCCTGCTCCAACATATCCGGCCACTGCAGCAGGACCCTGATTTTGAAGCATATCTCCAGGGGAAGGGGGAGTTTCTCTGACACTCCATGCAGACCAGTGGTTCTCGTTCAGGAGGAACTGACCGTTCTGGCTGTAGGAAGGGCTGCCGAACTCATTCATGTTGCGAATAAGCCAGGGTGAGATTACCAGCAGAGTCACTGTGGAGAAAACCAATGCCTTCAGCCACTTCTTTCTGCCGCCTCCAAGGAGCACCCAGAGACCTGCAGCAGGCCCCATGAGAGCCCCCTGAGTACGGGTCAGATAAAGTAATCCAGTCATCAGACCCAGCAGAGCGGATTTCTTCCATGAAACAGTGTTAGAACCGCCAAACATGAGAATCAGGTAAAAGAGAGTTATGTAAAGCATGAGACTGTCAGGCTGTGTTGAAAACCATACGAAAGGAGGATCAAAGGCAAGAAAAGCAGCAGTCAGAAGAGCCGCCTGGTCTCCAAAGAGCTTTCTGGCCCAGAAAGTTGCCGTGAGAATTGCCAGAATGCCGCAGATGAGAGCAACAGCCTGAGCCTGAAGAAATCCTGTTCCGAACACTGCGAAAACCGGCATGATCAGGAATGCCATAGCCGGCTGCCTGTTCGCTTCAGCTCTCAAAAACTCCCGTGATGTGTCGTAAAGATTCCACTTCACGAAGGTATTGAACCCTTTCCCCTGCCTGAGGTTGTCGGCGAGCAGTACATGGGAAGCCATTCCATCACCTGCAGGAATGGGGTTTCTGAGGATTATGAATACCCTGACAAGAACCGCAGCCAGCAGAACCGCCAGAAGAACAGAGTAGAATTTTTTGCCGGTCATAGGGTCTAATTTACCTGATTCGGAGCAAGAGGCAAATAACCCTTGACTGAAAAGGTTCTCCGGGGTAGAAAACATTCAGGAGGTTTTACATGAAAATACATGGGGCTACATGGAATGTTAATTCAGTTCGGGCAAGGCTTCCGGTGCTTCTCAGGTGGCTTGAGAAGGAAAAACCGGACATCCTCTGCATACAGGAGATAAAAGCAACTAAAGAGCAGTATCCATTCGATGCCCTCGGAGAAGCAGGTTATCATTCTGCAGTGAACGGACAGGTAAGATGGAACGGTGTTGCCATTCTATCAAGGGAGCCTCTCCAGTCTGTTGAAACCGATCTCTACGGCTACCTACCAGAGCAAAAGAGAATGATATCAGGGGTTCTGAAAGGAGTAAGGTTTATCAATGTGTATGTTCCTAACGGAGGCGATGTGAATAATCCTAGATTTCAGGAAAAACTGGAATATCTGAAGGTGTTGAGGAAATACGCTATGGCATTTAATGAACCGGTGATAGTTGCCGGCGACTTCAATGTGGCCCCTGCACCGGAAGACACACATTCTCCCGAGGAACAGGACGGAACAATATGCTATCATCCCCTGGAGCGAGAACAGATAGCAGCATTTCAGAAAGCAGGTTTTGCAGATGTTTTTCGGGAACATAATCCGGAGGGAAAAGCATACAGCTGGTGGGATTACCGGGCTGCCGGATGGAGAAGGAACAGGGGAATGAGGCTTGACCTTGTGATGGCTGACAGTAAAGCAGATATTCTTGTTACGGAATGTGTTATAGATAAAGAACCCAGAGGCTGGGAGAAGCCTTCTGATCATACTCCGGTGGTCTTCACTCTTCAGGTTACGGAATAGCAGCATCTGGTTTCAGGTATAATGGATAACTCCAGGGGAAAGGATGACAATGAGAACACTGATTACGATTCTGGCTGTTCTGGCCTTTCAGGCAAATGCTGACACAGATAACCTGAATGAAATAACCGCCGATGAACTGGCACACATCGAGGTGCAGGAGTGGGGAGTTATAACCTGGAGCGGCGGCGATCCAGTTGTGACTGCCTCTTCTGAGCTTCCTGACTCCCATTCTTCAGGAGAAGATGAAGTTTACCAGGTCAGAGCACCTGTAATCTATATCAACGGCCCTGAATTTGAGGGAACAGTTACGGTGAGAACAGACAATGGCTCCATCTTTGATATCTATCCTCAGGTTTCCAACTGCCACAGAACCCACAACAGTGTAAGCTGGACTGCTTCCTTCAGCAACGAAAGAATAGAGGAGTATCCCGCTGAACAGGGCACAGCTCCCGGAGAGTGGAACTATAATCTCTGGAGAGTGGATCCTGCTCTTACAGTTTCCATAGGAGAAAACTGGACCGATAAATTTCTCTACTACGAAACTGCTCCTGAAACACTGGATTTTCTGCCCTGGGTCTCAGGGGCTGAATCGGTCTCAGACGAATACGCCTCAATACCGGTGATGGTTTTCAGGAACAGCGAAAGTGGCGCAAAATACTGTATATGCACAATGCGGGACTTTGTGTACGGCGGCAGTATGGAGTTCAATGCCATTGAAGAACGGCCGCTTCTTATGGAAATAATCAGCTGGTCCGCAGGTATTCTGGAACCGGAACAGGCAGATGCAATGTGGAAAACCTGGTCATCCTGGATCATGAACGGCCACACAGCAGAACATGCTTACAGAAACGGCATGGTTCTCTACATGATTCCTTCTGAACTCACAGAACGAATCAGCTCAATCTCCGTAAGACCTGACGGTACAGGCTATCCTGTTGACTATTACCGCTGTATTCTTGCAGCCATTCCATTGTAAAGGAGTGTGTTTATGTTGCCCCTTCTCTTTCTCACAGATACTGTGATAGCTCCTGATCCTGATTTTGAAGACATATTCGTAAATGAATGGGGTGTTGTGATCTTCACCTCAGAAGGTACCACTGTAGCCGGTGCCCCTGACGAAAATGGAAATGTCTATTTCGGCCGTGAGCCATACGGCCTACTGGAGGTGGATGCCCCTGTGGTATGGATACACGGCGCACCTTTCCAGAATGCAACCTTCACAGTCAGAGCAAACCAGGGCGAGCTTACAGCTCTCTATCCTGAACCTGATATTGTTCAGGGAGACGATATGAAAAGTGCAGCTTCCTGGATAATATCAGGAGAGTTTTACAGACCACCTTTAGAAGAGGCTGAGCCTCCTGACACCTCAGGAGTACCATTCGCATGGGCAATGCCCTTCTGGAGGGAAGTCCCTTCGATGGATATCTATTCTTCAAAGGACGATGAGTATCTGGGTAACTTCCTCTACTACGAAGCAGGGATACTGTTCTGGGAACCCCCTGATGATCTTTACGATCCGAAGCTGCTTGCCGGTTACTATTCCCCTGAAGGGCTTCTTATCGCAACAGGAGAAGAACCTTCTGTGGAAAGAATCAATCTGGTTCCTCTGCCTGACGGAACAGGCTCTGCAAGAGGCAGTGTTCTGAATGATGATCAGGTCTGTCAGATACTCTGCGGCTGGGCAGGAAGCAGCCTGAAATCTTCCGAGATAGAAGCTCTGTGGAACACATGGAAACCATTCTTCACAACTGAAACAGTCTGTGACAAACAAGCGCTTGATCTGAGTACCGGCAGCACACCTGAAAAATGGATACTCTTCCCTCTTCCCTGTGAAGAGATTGAAAAAATAAGCTCAATCACCCTTGAAACAGGGGAAGAATTCTCAGGAACTGTGAACTACAACCGGTTCTTCCTTGGCCTTGTAAGACTATAATGGTTTTGCTGCTTATGCTTACAGCCGCCCTTCAGGTGCACGAATGGGGTATAATCACCTCGAATGAGCTATTCACAGCATCTCCTTTGAGTACAGCCGGGGAACAGACTGAACCGGTATTTGAAGACAAGGCTCCTGTTCTTTATTTCCACGGAGATCCCTGTACAGTGAATGTACGGGTCAGCTTTCCCAACATGGGCTGGGCAACAGCTGCACTTCCCGAACCGAGTCAGGGAGGAATTAACTCCACATCTCTGGCCTGGGAAAACCTAAAACTTGGGCACATAAACACCATCAGCAGCTGGCCGGAATGTGACGATACACAATTCCCTGTTCAGCTCTGGAGGGAAGTTCAGGCTCTTGACATTATCATGGAAAACGAAAGTGACCGGTTCCTCTACTACGAATGTGCTCCGGGCTCACCTGGCGATCTTCCCTTTATCTGTCAATCTGGAAACACAGCCATCAGAATGCCCTACGGGGAAATACCTGTAATAGTTCTCAAATCAACCCTGCAGGGACCTATGTACGGAGTTTTCACCATCTCAGAAATAGTTAATGACATTCCCAGGGAGCTTCAGTTTCTTGAAGATCCTGAGCACCTCAGACGGGAAGTTCGGAGATGGGCCGATGGAATACTCTTTGAAGATGAGTTCGACGCTTTCTGGAAAACATGGGAGAGTTCATTTCTCTCAGACATGGGCAAACAGGTAATGATTCTTTACCCTGTCCCTGAAGAAATCATCAATTCCTTCGCTGAAATAGAAGTTGTTCCTGAAAGAGAAACAGAGGTTGAGCTTAACAGGTTCGTTGTTGCAGCGTTGCCTTACAAAACCTTATAAGAACCTAAGACTCTGCAAAACATTGAAGGCAGCCGATTACCGGCTGCCTTCAACTCAAAAAAATAATCTCCTACAGGCTGTATCTGAGCTGTACTCTCAGAGCAGTGTCGGTGTTTTCGTTGCCTTCAACAGGAGGAAGGTTGTAGTAATCAAGCTGGAAGCCTGTGATGAAGGAAAGATTACCGGTTATTGCGGAACTGGCTTCCAGAAGGTTTCCGACATAGTAGTTTTCCGAGTTGTCAAAGTCGCCTCTGATTATGGCGGACTCTGTTACAGTCCAGGCTTCAGTAGCCTGCCAGTTTGCCTTTATCCCTGAGTACCATGTAGCTGTTGAGAGTTCCTCCTCAATGGTGTTCTCCCGTGACATATAACCGCCACCGGCCTCAAGTGAAGCGGTAAAAGTTTCCGCAGAAACAAGTTCACGACCATAACCTGCTGTTCCGCCGAACTCGTGGCTGATACCGGCGAACTCATCTTTCGTCCAGTATACTCTGGAGGCGATGTAGTTTTTCTCGGAGAAATTGTACTTCAGTGTTGCGTCTGACAGATAGTTCTCAATGTACACATCATCTTCCTTGCTGCCGTATGATGCGAGAAAGGAAAAACCTGTCTCAAGAACTTCTGTAGGCTGCCCTGAAAGCTGAAGCCCAGCATCCAGCTGCTCAACATCGCTGTTGCCTGAAGTAAAAAGCCCGCCAAGGCTTACTGAACCGTTGAATGCCGTTAAAGCACTAAGCGCAATAGCAGATATTATCATTTCGTAAACTTCCTTTCATCTTTTTAAGATTCGGGGTAAAATACTTCCCTTCCCCTGGCAAAGCAAACTTTTCAAGGCTGTCAGGCCTGAAACAATTCAGCATTCCCTCCCTGATTCACTGAAAGAGTGAACGAAATGAGGAAACCTGCAGTTTCTTCTGCCAGTTTCTTCTGCCCTGCTTACAATGCTCAGGGGAATATCAGGAGAACAGCAGAAAAAGCAATCTCTACGCTCTTTGAAGCTGCCTCTGATTATGATATAACAATCGTGGAGGCAGGATCAACGGATGACACTGCTGAACTTACCGACAGTCTCGCAGAGCAGTGCCAAAAGGTTTCTGTAATCCATGATCCGGCAAACCTCGGCTGCGGCGGTGCCCTTAATACAGGATTCAAAGCAGGCTCAACCACGCTGACAATCTCTTCTGCTTCAAGATGCAAACCATGTTACATAACCATACCAAACAACTACCGCTGTTCTACCAGGCCTGTGGGAGGAACAACTCAGCATACTCCTGCCTGCAAAGCATACAACTATCTCGTAAGTATTACTCTGACTGTGCTGGAAACCCCGTTCTGCTCAAGTCTTGCAAAGTAAACACCGGGAAGTATTCCGTCAGCGCCTGTGTTCCAGGTAACCTTACCGGATTCAGTAAGATTGCCTGTCCATACCCGTCTTCCTGTGACATCAAACACATCCAGCCTTCCTGACCCTTCAGCAATAGCAGCACTGAAGTTAACAGATGTTCCGCACACAGAAGGGTTGGGCCAGGGGCCGATGAGATGAATACCGCAGGTCCCCACCTGAAATTCCGTTGATTCCTCAATACCTGTCCCCGAACCGGCAGGCACCAGAGCAGGATCGTGGAATCCGTGCCAGTCCATCAGGCAGTACAGCTCCCGGTCATAACCTCCGGACCATAGAGGAACCCGCCTGTCCTTTGCAGTGGCAAAAGCCTCACCGATCACTTCATTGCCCAGCTGGAACACTTCCTCTGTGATGTACACGCACATCCACTCACTGATGCCCATTTCAGGCAGATTCCCCTCCCATCCGTAGCTGGTGTTGAACATTACAGAAACTGCTCCACCACTGCAATTGTGCCAAAGAGCTTCTGCGCAGCTCTCGTCCATATGGAAAGCTCCGGGGTGGCAGGCTATGCTGTGATGAATACCGGCCATATCACCGTTGGTAAGGCTCTGAGCTATAGAATTGGTCATCATAGATGACGGTGACCCCATCCAGTAGATGCCTGAGGTATTACCGTGCCCTGCATAGTGGTTCCAGTTGGTTCCTGCATTTATCACATCAATGTGGGTTGTGTATCCGTCATCAAAGCTGGCTGTTTCATAAGCCCTGTTCACTATCCAGTGATCAGGGAGCTGCACTGCAATTGAATCACAGACCTTAGCTCCGGTATATCCTGTAAAAAGACCCGCTCCGCAGAGCATCGCTGTTGATCTCCAGTCGCCGGAAGGAGGTGATGTTTCATACATGATGGTACGCTCAACAAACAATGCCGCATCATCTGAATTTCCAAATAAAGCTCTTCCCACGGCAACATCGGAGTACAGGTCAAGATCATCATCAGTCTGCCCATAGTCGTGATCTCCGCTGGCATCCCAGGTTCCGTCCAGATCAGAGTAGTAGAGATCAGCTGGCGCAATATCACCGTACCCCTCGCAGAAGAGATTGATGCTCCGAACAGGAACTACGGTCTGATCACCTGCGAGAAGCACATACTTCAAACCATCTGCATTGTACTTGTCAATGATATAGTTTCTGATTTTTTCCGGATCATCATATCCAGAGGAAGAAGCAAGAATATCGCTTACATAAACAAGCTCAGTCTGAATACCCTGAGTGTTCTTGAAAGTGGTAAAGACAGTGAAAGAATCGGAATAGTCACTTGTGGTTATTACAAGCATATCCAGAGCATCTTCACCTGAGATGGCAGGCGCACAGGCTGTAAGATCCTGCGGGTTGTCAATCCATCCTGCAAGCTGGGCTGCAGCAGATCTTATCTGCCCCCGGGAAACACAGGCAGAAATACCGCTCTCCCACCTTACAGTGTACTCAACAGTATCTGCCACCTGCAGTTCTCTTGATACCGGGTTGTACTGAACAGGATAAACCAGAAAGCTCACAAGAGTGAAACCGCCCTTGTTGCCTGTTCGTATGTTTACCGCAGCTTTACCAGGCCAGAAAGAATCAGATGTGTAAACAGCAGGGTTCTCAGAGATTTTCTCAGGAACCGATGCCGCGGCGCTGAAAGGCCGCGGGACTGCAACCGGCTGAACAGTGCCGGAAACAGGAACAGTATCCGCAGACACTGCTTCAGCGAATACTGTCACATTACAGGCTCCTGAAGGAAGCACAAGGGTCACAGGTTTTACAGGAAGCAGCGGCTCTCCAGGGCTGCCGAACGAAGTACATCCTGATAATGATATTCTGCTGTAGCCTGCCCTGGAGCCAAACAGCACTTCACTGTTCTGAAAGGAAACAATTCCGGTCATCTCGCCGGCAACTGAACACCAGGCCAGAATCATAACCAATACAACAACATGCTTCATTGAACTCTCCCCTGTTAGAATGCTGGAGCTAAGAGAACAGAATAGCTGCCGTCAGTCAAGGAGGCAACTCTGAACGAAGAAAAAACAGTTTCTGAAAAACTGCACCATGAGAGAACAGCTTCCGCTCAGCAATCTGCACTCAACCTGAAACCGTTCCGCTCCTGAAAACAGCGCCTGTAATCACCACATTTCAAAAGCTCAAGAGTACCAGCGCTGTGGTTCATGTCTTAGTGTTTCAGGCTATCACCGAAGTTCTCATAAAATAACTTTGCTGTAGCATCAATTTCCATTAAAACGGCTTAATTTATTTGAACATTGATCCTTCTGAACAGAATAAGATACACACACCAGACAGAAACTTAATTCAGTGAATACTGCTTAATCCTGAAAGAAACAACATTCCCGCAAAGCTGTATAGACGCATAACGAATTCGATCTGTACACAAGGCTGTCTTATAACACAGCATGAGCTTTGCTCTCTCTTATCAGCCCAGGATTCCAGCTGCTGCAGTGCTGTTCTGTCTTTTCAAGAGGGCGATAACGCTTATGTAGTCTCTATCTCTACACTGACTTCTGCTTGAGAATCATTCTCGGCAAAGAGTTTTTTCACCGATTCATTGTTCAGAGTAATAACGGTAAAAATACCTAAAATGGTCCCAAAAGGCATGAAAAAGCAGAGAAGCACTGCACCGACCATGCACATCTGGTATTTCTGAAGACGGTCAAGGTTTCTTCCTGCGTAAAAGATGAGAAATGCAAAACCCAAACCAAAAAGAATTATTACACCTGCTATAACAGCAAAAAAGCCTCCGGCCAGACCAACTCCTGGGTCATTCTCAGTTATACCGCCAAAGATAAGAGCTATGCCAACAGTCATGTGAATAAGAGGTATGCAGGCAAACAGGGCTATCAGCCCGGCCATGACATAGTGAAAGATCGCAAGAAGATGGAGAGTATCCCTGTCTGACGAAGCGCTCATGTAATTCCTCCTTTGCTGGCGTCTGAAGAGAATACTAATTCATTTCAGCCTGTTGTCAAACTTTACACTGCCTCTGTTCAGCTGTATTGGTTAGCTGAAAGGAGCAGCAATGAAAAAATGGACAGTGAACAGAGAGATGATGAAGTCTCACTTTGACACACTGAGAACAGAGCCTTCTGATCAGGACAAAGGTGTTGAACAACCGCCGATTGAGCTTTCACCTCCTGCCGGTTCCAAAACAATTATTCTTCCAGACCCTTCAGAAACCCATCTTGCTGAAAACGATGTAAGAAGCTGCATTCAGGAGAGAAAAAGCAGAAGGAAGTATACAGAAGAGCCTCTGACACTGGAAGAAGTATCTTTCATGCTGTGGGCTACACAGGGAGTAAGGAAAACTGTTCCAGCCTACTCAAGAAAAGGCAGGGCAAGTCTCAGAACGGTTCCCTCAGGAGGAGCAAGGCACCCGTTCGAAACCTATCTTGCAGCAAGCAATGTTACAGGCCTGGAACCTGGGATATACAGGTATTCCGGCCTCAGCCACAGTCTGGCATTCCTCTTTTCAGTGAAAGACATGAAAAAGAAGCTCAGCTCCGCTGCATTGGAACAGATATTCGTGGGAAAGGCGCCTGTCACTTTTATGTGGTCATGCAAACCCTACCTTGGTGAATGGCGGTACATGGGCGAATCCCACAAGGTAATGCTCCTGGATGCAGGACATCTCTGCCAGAACATGTATCTTTCTGCTGAAGCCCTGAAGCTTGGAACAGTGGCCATAGGCGCATACTCTCAGAAACTGGTAGATGAGCTGCTGCAGCTGGACGGCGAGAATGAGTTTGTGGTCTACATGGCGCCTGTAGGCCGTGTTTTCAGCTGAAATCCTCCTTCATAAGAAGCTACCTGATGGCTGATAGTAAGATACATGGGAAGATCAGACAACAGTATATGCAGGGATCTTAAGCACAGTCAACATCAGCGCCGCTTCCTGGTTTCAAGCCTGTCAAACCAGATCTTTCCACCGTAACCGCAGTTATCTCTGATTTTGAGCTTCAGCCTGCGCGTTGCCTGCTGCAGTTGAACCATGTCTTCATACAGGAGGGGATTTGCCGCAGAACTCAGCAGGTTGCTTAACCGATCTGACATAACATTCCTGAGTCCCTGCACTCAATCCCGCAAGCTAGATGTCATCGATCACTGAATGCAGCAGAACTGCGTCCGGCTTACAGAAAGTTATGGCAGTCTATTGATTTTGAGCGTTGTGTGCTGCAAAACGCAAAGGTAACAGGGCAACAGAAAGAGTTCTCTGCTAAAGGTCAGCAGTGCAAGAAGAAGAGCCGTCTATCTCAAGTGATTCATCCGATTCAGCGATATTCTCAAATCCCTGTAACACCCTTATTATGCTGGGTTGTAAACCTCTACGGATTTCTCAAGTTCCTCACCTAATCGGGTTCTTGCTACCTTTATGTTGTATCTGACCTGAAGGTTGAGCCAGAACTCAGGTTGATTCTTGGAAATTCCTTCCGCCTGAAGCTGATTCCCAAAACCGATCAAGACTAATTCGCAACAGGTGCTGCGTGCAGTTCAAGACCAAGCGCATGCACAACCTTGAGAATGGTATCAAACCCAGGGGTACGATGACCAGATAAAGCTTTGTAAAGGCTTTCTCGGGAAAGACCGGCATCACGAGCAACCTGAGTCATACCTTTTGCCCTTGCTATGTCTCCAAGTGCTTTGGCTACAAATGCTGCATCTCCGTTTGATTCCTCAATGCAAGCTTCAAGGTAGGCAGCCATTTCCTCAGGTGTTCGTAGATGCTCAGCTACATCGAATCGCGTTGTCTTGCTCATCTGTCTTTCTCCTGCAGTTCCCGGGCCAGGCACAAAGCCTTTTCCATGTCACGCTTCTGGTTTCTCTTGTCTACACCAGCAAGGAGCAATATCAAGTGTTTTCCCTGCCTCTTGTAGTAAACCCGATATTCGGGTCCATAGTCAATCCGCATTTCCTATACTCCCTCGCCAACTGGTTTGACATCTCCAGGTTTCCGCATGCCAACCTTTGAACACGGGCCAATACACGAGCCCGAGCACGAATATCCCGAAGGCCATTAATCCATTTTGCGAAGTTCTCGGTTTGCGTATTTCCATCATCACATATTGTGTAGCCAACAGGATACACTTTGTCAAGCTTCATAAGCCGTACTGCAGGGAACATCCAGTTTCCCTCAAGAGTATTGAGCGAATGTACTCATATTGCGTGCATTTCTATGCACCTGATAAACTCTTATTCTGTTGCACTGTAAAGGTTTAAAGCTTCAGCATCAAGCCCTAACATACCCATGTTGCTCCCTTCAGTTGCTGTTTAGGCATTGCCCGGTTTCTTCATTGATTTCGCCGCCTGGATAGCAAACACAGCTCTGTAACTGTTGAAATCTGACAACCACTGCATTTCAGCACAGCCAGGCTCGCTTTAACCGGATGTAAGTGAACTGAAAATTGCAGGTAAACACAGCTGTTGTGGTTTAAATTTCGGAGATAGCTGCGCCGGAGAGAAGAGCGAGGTTGATGAGAACATCGTCTACAAGACCGAGAACAGGAATGACATCGGGGATAAGATCAACAGGGAGTACAGTGTAGATAATTGCTGCAATTATGAAACCCATATTTTCCTCCTTGGTATCCGTTTAACTTTTCTGCATCCGCTTCAGTCTTTGCCTTCAGTTACCAGGTAATACCTCTTCATCTGAGAAAATCTGACACTTGCTTATCGGTATTCAGTTTCCTCCGGTTCTATCGGTCTGCAGTCACAACCGGATTCCATGAAAAAACTGACAACTATGATTTCTAATACTGTGGATCGCTGAATTGCAAAGGTCTTTAATACTGCGCCCTTTTCCCCGCCAGGGGCTATTTGCAGATGGAGAATTGAATTGACAATCTGCAATTATTGCTGTATCGTATTGCCATGAAGATAAAAAGAGATGCACAACATACTCTTGAGAGGCTGGCCAGAAGCTTTCCTGCAGTTATTGTTACCGGTCCGAGGCAGTCAGGAAAAACCACTCTGGTAAAGATGACTTTCCCTGAAAAACCATACATTTCACTTGAGAATCTTAACAGCAGGGAAGCAGCTTCTTCTGATCCAGTAGGTTTTCTTGCAGGGTTTCCATTAGGGTGCGTTATCGATGAAGTTCAGAATGTTCCTGAAATTGTTTCCTACCTGCAGGAGGTTATAGATCTGGATTCTGCCCCAGGTAAGTGGATACTTACAGGAAGTCAAAGATTGGGAATTCTTTCCGGCATTTCACAAAGCCTTGCAGGAAGAGCGGCTTATCTGGAACTGCTGCCGTTCAGCCTGAAAGAAATAGGTAAACTGACTGTCGGCGGCGATCTGGATTCAGTTCTCTTCAAGGGTCTCTATCCGCCGGTATATGACAGAAATCCTGAGCCCGGGCTGTGGGCACAGAACTATATCAGAACCTATGTTGAGCGGGATGTGCGAATGCTTGTCAATATCAGGAACCTGAATACTTTTCAGAGGTTTCTGAGGCTGTGTGCCGCAAGAACGGGACAATTGCTGAACTTGAGTAATCTTGCCACTGATGCGGGAATTACACACAACACTGCAGGAGCATGGATATCTGCCCTTGAGGCTTCCTATATTGTCTTTCTTCTTCATCCTCATCACAGTAACTTCAGAAAGAGGCTGATCAGAACTCCAAAGCTTTACTTTCACGATACAGGCCTGGCAGCATGGCTTCTCTCTGTTGGATCACCTGAGATTATGAACCTCTCTTCTTTTAGAGGAGCCCTGTTCGAAAACCTTATTGTAAGCGAGCTTCTGAAAGCGAGACTTAACCGAGGCATGAAGAGCAATCTCCATTTCTGGAGGGACAGAACCGGTCATGAGGTAGATGTGGTTATTGAGCAGGGCAGCAGGCTGAACGCAGTTGAAATAAAATCAGGAAGTACCGTAACCGCCGATTCATTAAAGGGTCTGCGGTGGTGGAGGAACCTTTCCGGAGATGATTCTCCAACGATTATTTACGGTGGAGATTCTTCCTTCACAAGAGAAGGCATAAGCATACTTTCCTGGAAAGCCGATATGGAAGCGCTGAACTGTCAGAGTTACAGGATTGCATCAGCATGTGAACCAGTTCAGGGAATTCCCCGGGTGTACTGAGAAAATTGCACAACCCCTTTAACGACTCTGGAAACTGCTTCTGTAATGATCACCAAAAGAATAATCAGGAAGACTATATCCCTGAATATGCAGACAGGACACCAACCATATATGTCAGAAACATCACTGCGTAAGTTGGGACAACTCCATGCGGTCATGATGCGATCTTCTTGCCTTCTTGCTCCTTATTGAGTGGGAAAGCAGATCAAGTTCTGTAGAGACGCCCATGTATCTCAATGACAAACCTTCCGGCGGATTAAGCGGTTCCAGATTAAAGCTGATAACAGCCTGACATCCTCCCTCAGCCAGAGCCTCAAGCGCTTCCTGTCCTTTGCCCGGCGAAACGGCAATAACAGCAATAGTGTTTTCGTCACAAGCCGCTGAAAGCTCACTGAGAGGCTGCACCTTAATTCCAGCAATTGAGATTCCCACGCGGGCAGGATTTGAATCGAATATAGCCTGATACTCATAGCCGTCTGCATCACTCAATCCAGATTCCACCAGAGCAGTCCCGATATGCCCAGCTCCCAACACGATCACCCCTGGAGGATTTATTTTCCCCAGAATAGTCTTAATGTTGGCAAGCAGGCCACTGACAGAATACCCGGACCCCTGTTTGCCGAACTCGCCATAGTATGATAAATCATTTCTTACAGAAGAAGATGAAACACCGCAGTTTCGGGCAAGTTCTCTTGAAGTCACAGTGGACTCGCCCCTCAGGGAAGCCTGCCTGAGACACCTGGCATACTGGCTGAGCCTTCGTACGGTTTTCTCGGGTACATTTACAGGTAACATGCCCACTCCCATTACTCAAGAACATTACCGCAGGATTGGACCCCCTCCACTCCTGACTGGAATAATCTGTTTCTTCATGATATTATTAAGGAAACACTTCAAGGTCAATGCTGTCCATTATCATAAACACCACTTTCGGACATATGTTCATTCTCTGAAAGCCAGCCTTGCATAGAGAACTATAACTACATATCATGCATGTAGTTATGCTCTACACTGTTTCTGAGCAAACAGCACATTACAATAAGATTGTTTTCCTGTTACCGGCTGACATATATTAACGGCTGCCTGTGATTTTGCAGGCTTAAGTACATACCACTGGAAGCACCGTCTTCATTGTTACCGGCAGCAGCCGGTAGGAGGTACAGAAATGTCAAAGAACTTCGATGCCTTTAAAATGGCGCAGGATCAGTTCGATCAGGTTGCTGAGCAGCTCAATCTCGAATCCGGTGTCAGGGCTTTCCTTCGGGAGCCCATGAGAGAGTATCATTTTACAATCCCCGTGCACATGGATGATGGTTCCGTGGAGGTATTCAGGGGTTTCAGGGTACAGCACAGCGATGTGCGCGGTCCCAGCAAGGGAGGAATCAGGTTCCACCCGGATGAGACCATCAGCACTGTTAAAGCACTGGCCACATGGATGACCTGGAAGACAGCAGTTGTCGACATTCCCCTCGGCGGAGGCAAGGGCGGCGTTGTCTGCGATCCTCACGAGCTTTCAATGCGCGAGCAGGAACAGATATGCCGCGGCTGGATCCGTAATGTCTGGAAAAACATCGGTCCTGTGCAGGATGTGCCTGCCCCTGATGTGATGACCACTCCTCAGCACATGCTCTGGATGATGGACGAATACGAAACACTCACCGGCGGAAAGTTCCCCGGCGTTATCACAGGCAAGCCTGTTGGCACAGGCGGTTCACTGGGCAGAACAGAAGCTACCGGTTATGGTGCTATCTACACAGTCCGTGAAGCTCTGAAGCGCATTGGTGTGGATATAAAGGGCGCCACACTGGCATGCCAGGGATTCGGCAATGTTGTTCAGTACGCCGCTAAACTCTTCAATCAGTACGGCGGCAAGGTCGTCTGCCTTTCCTGCTGGGATCAGAAGGCAGGGAAGTCTTACACCTACAGGAAGATGGACGGCATTGACATTGACTTCATCCTGAGCATAACCGACAAGTTCGGTACTGTTGACGGTGAGAAGGCCAAGGCTGCCGGATACCAGCAGCTTCCCGGCGATGCCTGGATTGAGACTGAGGCTGATGTGCTTCTTCCCGGCGCTCTTGAGAACCAGATCAATGCCGAGACAGCAGGCAAGATTCACTCAAGAGTGAAGATTGTTGCTGAAGGCGCCAATGGCCCCACAACTCCCGAGGGCGACGAAATCCTGAAGCAGAAGGGTATCTTCAATATCCCTGACTTCCTCTGCAATGCAGGCGGAGTTACATGCTCATACTTCGAGCAGGTTCAGAACAACATGAACTACTACTGGGAGAAGGAAGAAGTCCTCACCAAGCTTGACACCAAGATGACAACCGCATTCCACGCTGTTGCTGATCTTGCGGAGAAAAAGGGCGTCTACATGAGAGATGCCGCTTATATGATCGCCATCGAAAGAGTTGCCCACGCAGCCAGAGTTCGAGGCCTTGTGTAAATTCTGATACCGCAGGGGCCGGGGCGAAAGCTCCGGCCCTTTTTTCTTCATCTCTCTTCAAGGCTGTCTGCAGCATCACAGCTGAACGTTTTTGTAAATCTGAAAGAGCATTAACCGGTCAGAATTGTATAAAGAACAGAGCTGCACCTTTAACTGCAGCCTCTTAGAAGAACCTCATCAGCTTGGCATAAACTGTGAAAACAGGATCCTCTTCCTCATACTGAACCTCACCTGCCAGAAAATGAAACCAGCTTCCAGGGGCATACTCCCAGCTGTATAGCATATTGGCCCAGATATTCTTCGAAACAGAACTGTTTTCAACTGTCTGCCAGTTTCTTTCAAATCTGGAGGCCTGGCTGTTGAGCCTTATTCTCATGGCAGAGTTGATGAAGAAGGTTGCCGCAACAGTAAGTGATCTCCAGTCTGAATCGGTAAGTTCCCATTCCCCGCTGCCCCAGCTGTATCTGGTGGCCGGATCCTGTATTCTCAGTGAAGGTTCAATATTCAGAAGAACTTCCGGTGCGGGCTTTATTCGAAAGCCCAGGTAGAAACCATTGGTGTACGAATCAAGATAGGTATTTCTGTTAAAGCTCAACCAGCCGGCCAGCGGTTTTCTGTAATCAGATGAGAGGTTTATTCCTCCTGAGAAACCAGAGGGATACCACCGGCCTTCAGGCCCTTCGTACCGGTCGAATGAGATATCTTCGTAATCAAACCATCCGTTTACATTGAACCTGCCAGGTGTATTTAACCCTGCCCATAAGTTTACGCCGTTTCCAGAACTTCTGCCTTCCATATCACCGGCAATCCACGAACTGAGCCCCAGCCATATGTTGTCGATGGTTCTGCTGTTAACCTCAATGGACTTGTTGGAGTAAAGAGACCATACCTCTTCTCCGTTGCCTCTGAAGTATCCCATAGCCTGAGGGTTGAAGTTATCTCCAAGCCGTTTGTATCTGAAGTTTATATCAAATGTCTCAGGAAAGTATCCGGCATCAAACTGAACAGCCGTGTTGTCATGGTTCTCATATGATCTGTTCCAGGTCATTCCAAGTCTGCACTGAACCCGAATATTGTCCAGCGGTTCTGCAAGACCTGATGCAGAAGCAGATCTGCTGTAGTGATATTCCTCTCCTTCCTGTGCAGGAGCATCCATTGAGGTCGCTGAAAACTTGAACCAGTTTGTGCTGCTGTACTCCTTCAGAACCGAGCCGGCAAACCAGGAGGAGGCAGGTTCCACCATAAACTCACCATCCATAACCTTTTCAGTCGCTGCCCCAAGAACACCGTAACTAGGGTTTGGTGCTGAAGCTTTAACCCTTTACAGCACAACGGTATAAGGGTATATTAGGTGCATAGAAATGCACGCAATATGAGCATATTTGCTCAAAACCCTTGCACCTGGAGATTCAATTGTATCAGCATAACAACCGTCAGTTGGAAATTGAGGCCTTCAAGACTCCGTTCAGGACACCGCTGGATACTGAGAACAGATGGGTCAAGCTGGAAAAGCTGGTTCCCTGGGATTTCGTGGAAGAAGTTTATCTTCGAAG
>PDSZ01000029.1 GCA_002748705.1 Candidatus Fermentibacterota bacterium | reverse complement strand
CAGTCCAGCCAGTATCTGTCTTCCTGTGGAATGGATTCGTTCTCTAAAACAGCCTGTAGTTCAGGTGTTGGGTATCCGTTGCTGAGGAGGTCTTCCAGTTCATCGGAAGAGTTGACTGAGACTAATGTGTATTGGTCGAGTTCTGACTGGGTTGAAGCCTGAGGCGCTGATATGAAATCCTCAGAGACGAGTTCGGTTGGAATCTGTGCAAAAGAAGCTGCCGCAGCGAGCAGTACAGAAATAACAATTCTGTACATATCGTACCCTCCTTTCCTCAATAGAATTGTTTAACATCAATGCTTTCTCGGACAGATGTGTTCATTATCCTCCTTTCCTGTTCAGGCACTGAACTGCTTATAAGGGGCTGCAGGTTTTCATTGCATATACAATTGTTCATAAACTGTGAGAGCAATTGTCAAGGCCCAATGTGTTCTGCTGTAATTTCCTTCTGCCAGGTCGTGAGTGTTTAATTTGTTCAAGGCAATAGTATCGAGATTCCGGTGAACTATTGTGTACAGTGAAAGCCGGCCATGCAGTTAAGGAGGTCTTAAAGCTCACTATTCTTTTTGTGCCAGAGACATACCTGAGTCAGAGGACAGATTGCGCAGCGGGGCTTTCTGGCGTTACAGACCTGACGGCCATGGGTTATAATTCTGTGGCTGAACATTGTTTGCTCTTCGGCAGGGATGAGCTTTTTCAGATCAATTTCTATCTTGTCAGGATTGGTGTTTCCTGTCAGATCCAGTCTGGCTGAGAGCCTTTTCATATGTGTATCAACTGTTATCGCAGGTTTTCCGAACACTTCTCCCAGTATCACATTAGCTGTTTTTCTTCCAACGCCAGGTATTTTCACCAGTGCTTCTATTGTATCAGGAAGACCGTTTTCAACCATGAATGCAGCAGCCTTTATTATTGATTTAGTCTTGTTTCTGAAAAGGCCGATGGTCTTGAGAAGCTCTTCCACATCTTTATGGCTGGCTGCAGCAAGATGTTCCATGTCAGGGTACTTTTTCCATAACCCTGGAGTGGCCTTGTTAACCGCTGCATCAGTTGTCTGCGCTGAAAGGATGGTTGCGATTACAAGCCTTTCAGGAATCCCCTGATATTTAAGAGCACATTCAGCATCAGGGTAAAGCTCTGCCAGTTCCTTAAGTATGATTTTGGCTCTTTCAGCCCTGTTCATTCTTTTCGCTCCTTTTGCTATAATTTCTATTACTTCCAGACCGAAAGGCAAATATGTCAGCCAATATTACAGAACAGGGCAGAGGAATCAAAGGGGTTGTTCTGAAGAAAACCAGAACATTTACTGACCCAAGAGGGAGTTTCACAGAAGTCTTCAGAAGCTCCTGGGCAGAAGGCTGTAACTATCAGAAGGAAATTCAGCTTAACCTTTCAAAATCCACCAAAGGCTCGCTGAGAGGGCTTCACTTCCATCACAGGCAGCATGACTGGTGGATTCCTGCAGCAGGAGAGATGCAGTGTGCTCTTGCTGACCTGAGGCAGGGTTCTCCCACCTTTATGCAGGTTGATGTATTCAGGTTTTCCGGAGACGGCAACAGTTGTCTCCTCATACCTCCCGGTGTTGCTCACGGCTTCTGCGCACTGTCGGATATGATTCTCATGTACGCAGTTGACAGATTCTACAACGGCAGTGATGAGCAGGGGGTGGCCTGGGATGATCCTCTTCTCAGCATTTGCTGGGAAGTGCAGTCACCTGTTCTTTCCGGAAGGGATACTTCAAATCCCACAGTGGAAAAACTCAAGGCTGATGGTCTTCTACCCCTTTACAGCTCCCAGTCGTAGTCAGGTTCAGGGAGAAGCAGGCATCTGTCCAGTGCTTTAAGCAGATTTGAACTACCTTTGACCGTGTCGGTGTATCTCAGGTTAGAGGCTGTAGAGCTTCCGTTCCACAGTCTGGTGAATGTGCCCACTGAACAGGACAGACACTCAAGTCCCGGCGTATGACCATTTTCAACAGAGGAATTCTCTGAGAAGTTTACTGTGTATTCACCTGTACATCCTTTCCAGGTGAACGAATCATCAAGGAACTTTTCCACAGGGTCGTTGAGGGACAGGTTGAAGGAAACCTCAGGTCCCGGGCAAGTCATTCCATTGATACATTTTTTCAGATTCAGTATTCTGCACTGTGTCCAGGAATGATTCCTTGCACCATTTTCTCTGCCTGGATACTTCCGTGTCTCTCTTGCGAAGAGAATGGGTTTGCGCAGTATGGTCTGAAGGGAGATGCCAGGCAACTCCGTTATTCTGATCATATCAATCTGGTCCCCCAGAGATTTTATCAGAAGCATCAGTTCACGGAACTGCTCCGGTGTTGAGAATGCCATCCAGCCTGTGAACGCCGGACCATTCTCACCTATGATTTTTCCTATTTGTACATGATGGGTCAGTCTGCCCTGAGAATTTCTGAAACCAAGGACGAAAGATTGCCGGCCCATCTCAAGCCTGGTCATCAATGGATGGCCTGTTAACGAGCCGTGACACTTGTACCTTTCTGCACGGCAGGCATGGATCTCTTTCCAGTCATCAGGGCCAAGGCGCACAGGAGGCGATGAAATTTTACCTGCTGTTAAAATGTCTGAAGGTCTGAGCATGGTTTCGTTCCTGTCGGGCATATTACCAAACCCAAGCCTGTTGTAGAAACCCTGTTCGAACATTGACAGCCCTGCAAGAGCTGAACCCTGTTCTGCGCTCCGTGCAAGCAGTTCAGCTGTAAGGGTTCCTGCAAAGCCTGACTTTCTTCCATGAAAAGCTGTTGTTATACCAGAGATTATGCAGATCTCCAGTTCTTCTTTGTGGTCACGGTGGTGAAAGCTTCCACCACAGGAGAGTGCAAGGGCAACAGCTTTTCCATCCTGCTCTCCCACAAGTGCATCCCCTGCTTCCATAAACTCAGCTTCAGCTTCCTCATGGCCTTCCCGATGCCACCATGCATCTTTCCAGGTTAACAGGCAATCCTTGAAGTGCTTTTCTCTCTCAAACGGTATTCCCCTCATAAAGATCCCTTCATGGATAGTTGTCAAGGCTAATATAGAGAAAGGGCCGCAACTTTCGCTGCGACCCCCTGGTACCGTGGGGGGGACTTGAACCCCCACAAGGTTGCCCTCACCAGGTCCTGAACCTGGCGCGTCTGCCAATTCCGCCACCACGGCACTGTTTGTGCTGGCGAAATTATGTTAAAACCCGTGCAGAAGTCAATCCCCCCTGCTATATTTGCCTTGAGAAAGAAAGGATACCCATGGGTGAAAAAGGGGATGTCAAAGCCCGTAACCGCCGGGCCAGACACGATTATCACATACTTGAAACCATAGAGATGGGCCTTGTTCTGAAGGGCAGTGAGATAAAATCAATAAGGGCTGGAAAGGTGAGCATTGCAGGGGCATATGCCCAGTTTGACCATAACAATGAATTATGGCTTCGAGGGTCACATATCGCTGAGTATCCGGAGGCGCGGGATAACCATGACCCTGACAGGGAACGAAAACTCCTTGCCCACAGACGCGAACTCAGAAAGATAAAGCGCAAGGTGGAGGAGAAGGGCATAACCCTGATAGCTCTGGATGTACACATAAGCCCAGGGGGAAAGGCAAAGGCACAGATAGGGCTCTGCAGAGGCAAAAGCCACCATGACAAACGGGCTGACATTGCCGACAGGGAATCCAGACGGCGGATTGAAGCAGCAATGAAACACTCTCTGAGGGAACAATGAGAGAAGTTTTTCTTACCATTTCCATATACGCAGCAACACTTGGGCTCTATTCAAGGCATGATGGCATAGTTCTTCAGGTTGTGGGAAGCAGCAGGCTTTCTCCTCAGGTATCTGCTTCAGGCAGAACAGTAACAGTCCTTACAGGTGAGGCAGTTGAAATAACCGGAGAGGAACTGCCTGTATGGCTTCTGGGGTTAGATTCCTGTGAAAGCGGATTCACTGCTGTGTTCGACACCCTTGTCACTTCGGTGGATTGGGCTCTCAGCGGCGACTCGCTCTCGCTGCTTCTTTTTGGAAGAAGCCCTGATGCTTTCCAGTTGCCTGAGGTCTCGTGGCAGGCTCCTCCTGCCCGGCCTGATACAGCTCTCTGGTCGGATTCTCTTGTATATGCCGCCTTTGAAAGCGGCTCCACTTCGCCGTGGCTGGTGGATTTTGATACCATCGTTATTGATCCTGGGCACGGAGGAAGGGATCCAGGGGCTATGGGCCCTTCAGGCACCTGCGAGAAAGACAGAACCCTTGAGATAGCCCTGATGGTAAGAGATCTTCTTCAGATAAGAATGCCTGAACTGAGAGTTGTTCTTACAAGAACCACAGATGAGTATGTGTCCCTGGGGGCAAGAACCAGGCTTGCCAACAGAAGCAAGGCAGACCTTTTTGTAAGCATTCACTGCAATGCTGCAGAGAACAGGGAAGCCAACGGTTTTGAAACCTATTTTCTTTCCAGAGCCCGTACCGATGACGCAAGGGCAGTTGAGATGCTTGAGAATGATGTGCTGGCACTTGATGATGTTCCATCGGTTCCTGATGATCCCCTTTCGTTCCTTCTGGCTGATATGGCTCAGTCGGTTTTTCAGAATCAGTCAAGTTTTCTGGCAGGGGTGGTTCAGGACAGCTTCAGAACCAGCTTTCCCGCCAACAGGAACAGAGGGGTGAAGAGAGCGGGTTTTTTCGTGCTCAGAGGAGCCTATATGCCTGCAGTGCTCATTGAGGTTGCTTTTATCACCAACAGGGCAGAGGAGCAGAATCTGCTTTCCCTCGACTTTCGTTTCAGGGCTGCACAGGCTATTGTTGAGTCCATAGTGAACTATGCTGAAAGGGAGATTCAGTGACAGCAGCGAAGAAGAAAAGCGGCCTTACAAAGGCCAAAATGGTAAGATCGCTGGTTATTGTTGTGGCTGTTGCAGTGGTATTCGGTTTTATTGCAAAACTTGCAATGGATGCTCTGAACCGAAAAATGGGCATTGACCCTGACAGCACTGCGACTGTTGTTGACAGCACAGCAGATATTGATGATTATGAGGTGCCTGAAATGCCCTCATACGAACCGGTACAGACCACAGAGACAGTGTCTTCAGTGTGGACTCCAGGCTGGGAGACCACTCCTTGCTCACTTTATATCAATTCAGAAGGTTCTCCGGTAATAGATTCCCTTCCTGCAGCGCCGGATAACTCCGGAAGAGCAACTGAACTGCAGCTGCTCATGGAACTGTGGGCGGAGAATGCCGGTTTTGTTTCCACTGATATCGACAGGGTATGGGGGTTCACCAGCAGAGATACATGCTTTATTGATTTTCCTGTTTCACCGGACTGGGACGGCGTTGCTGAAACAATTGAGGGAAGATTCATTTCCTATACAAGAATGTTCCCCTTTGTCGCCGGTGAACTTGTCAGCGGATATGAAGATGGAATCTCACTTAGAGGCATTCCTGTAAACTGATTTGAACGGAACTGAAATGACTGAAAACAACTTGAGAATCGACGGCAGAAAACCGGAACACCTTAGAGACCTTTCTATTGAAACCGGATACCAGCCAGGTCCCCACGGAAGTGTTCTTGTATCATGGGGTGAAAACAGAGTAATCTGTTCCGCATCAGTAGAGTACAAGGTTCCTCTGTTTCTGCGGGGCAAAGGCAGGGGCTGGGTAACAGCAGAGTATGACATGCTTCCCGGTAGCGGCGACAAACGAATTCGACGGGACAGAACCGGTAACGGCATAAAGGGCAGAAGTCAGGAGATTCAGAGGCTTATAGGCCGCTGTCTCAGGCAGTGTGTGAACATGTCATACATGCCGGATAAAACAGTGACCATAGACTGTGATGTGCTTGTTGCAGACGGTGGAACAAGGGTAGCCAGCATTGCAGGAAGTGTTGTGGCGCTAAGGCTTGCACTTCTGAGGCTTCTTTCTTCAGGGCAGCTGGAAAAAGACCCCTGGAAGCAGTATCTGGGAGCTTTGAGCCTTGGAGTTGTGAAAGGTGTTCCGCTTCTGGATCTATGCTATGAAGAGGACAGTAAAGCTGACATGGATATGAACATTGTTGCAGCGGAAGATGGCAAGCTCATTGAGATTCAGGCATCAGCGGAAGACGATCCTGTGGATCATGCAACTGTCTTCAAGATGGCTTCCGATGCAATTGAAGCCATCAGAGAACTGGTTATTCCAGCCCTTAAAGATGCAGCAGGGGATTGATGAAGCTTGTTCTTGCCTCGGCCAATCCGGATAAACTTACAGAACTCAGGAAGCTCCTGAATCAGCATGACATAGTTGCCATCGGTGAACTTATACCTGAATGGGATGTTGAGGAAACCGGGCTGACTCTTGAGGAAAACGCGCTTCTGAAGGCAAGGTCAGCAGCAGAAGCCACTGGAATAACTGCCATAGCTGATGATACAGGTCTGTTCGTATGGGCCCTGGGAGGTGCTCCAGGGGTTTATACTGCAAGATATGCAGGAGAGAAGTGCTCATACAGTGACAACACCGAGAAGCTCCTTACTGCGCTCAAGGGAGAGAACGGAGACAGGAGAAAGGCTCATTTCCGCACTGTTATAGCAATGGTTACACCACAGGGTGATGAACATATCTTTCAGGGCAGGGTAGAGGGAGTAATAGCAGATAAACACAGAGGTGACAGCGGCTTCGGATACGATCCTGTCTTCTATTCATTTGAACTGGGCTGCACCTTTTCCGAATGCACGCCGGAAGAAAAGAGCAGTGTTTCCCACAGAGGAAGGGCCATTCGGGCCCTCATGGATTATCTTGCTGCTTTGAAATGACTTCGCTTCAACAAAATTACATTTCTATAATATGACTGGAATATCACGAATAGAAATGTAAATGGCCTGATTCGAAGGATCCAGAGATACTGCAGGCAAACTTGTTGTGGTTTCACTTTCAGAGGTTCTTAAATTCATTTCCGGTCTTCGTCAGGAAAAACTGTATCAGCGGCGGATAAGGGATTAATCGAATGACTGTCAGGGAATCCATCACCTGACTGGAGCGCCGAATTCTGAAGCAGGAACTGCGAACCTGAAAGCTGCTGATCCTTTCCTGGCAGCGGTGGAAACTGAATTCTTAAGCAGGACTTATGTATGCTGCGAACAGGTTTTACTTTCCGTCTAATGTTTCTATGAATTTTGCTTTGAGATATCACCGTCTTATTTCGTAGACAGTTTTCTCCATCACATATGTACGAATAAAAAAGACCTGCTGCACTGAACCTGATAATCCAAGGTTTTCATACAGGCAGATTAAGCCGTCATACTTAGTGCCCTGTCAAACCTCAGATGACGGATTCTGCTTGTTCTTATCTGCCCAGGCAGCGTTACAGACTCGGTTACATAGCCTCCGGCTATGCGCCCTCACCTGCGCCTCTCCTGAACAGATAATAACTGCGCATACTCTCCACATCCGAAGCATGACAGGACACTGGTCAATTACTCCTTACGGAGCTGCCTGACTAACAGCAGAACATGAAGTTCAGGCTGCTGTCAGAAACCTGCTGAAGTTAATGCTTTCACCTGATGTGGTTTTCAATTCTTACAGCGGTATTCCATAAGGATTCAGAAGATCAATTCTGAGAGATTATCTTCAGCAGAAGGGATTCTCCCAGTTTGGTTTTTCCAGGCGGGACAGCTCTCTGACTGTTTTATGGAAATGGCTTTTGTATAATATTAATTATCATCTGAGCTTTAGATGGTTCGACAGCGCTGGTCATATTCATGGAGTGGAGAATGGACAAGTCAAAAAAGTGGTTTACTGATTCTGAGTTCTGGACCCTTAACCGGTCATTCATATGGACGCAGAAACGGGTTGAGATGTCCCAAGCAGCTGCAGGAAGAGCAGCTTCTCTTATGGGAATGAAACCCGGCGATTCTGTTCTGGATCTGGCATGCGGCTTCGGCAGGCATTCTCTGGCGCTTTCACGAATGGGGTATTCGGTTACAGGGGTTGATCTGAACAGTGACCTTGTTGACGAAGCATCTGGTATCGCCTGTTCTGAAGGGCTTCAGGCAACATTCCTCTGTGGAGATATGAGAGAATATGTATCTCCTGATTCATTCGATCATATCATTATGCTCTACAACTCATTCGGATACTTCTCCGACCCGGCGGATGATGCCAGGGTATTGGCGAATTGCTTTGCCTCCCTGCGTCATGGAGGAAAGCTGCTGCTGCATCTGCATCCCAGGGAGGGAAGAGGTGCCGACGGTGATTCAAAATACTGGTTTGAGGACAGTGAAGGTGTATTCTATCTGAATGATTATTCCGAGAACCGGGAGCGTACATGGAGTTCTATTCGGTGGATAGTTCTCAACGGAAATTCCCGAAGGGAATGGGAGTACGGAGTACGGGTTTACGGGGAAGAGGAGATCAAAGCCCTTATGAGATCTGCTGGATTTACATCTCTTGAGTCTTACAGCTCTTTAAAAGGAGATGAGTATAAGTCAGGCAGCTTATCAATGTATCTCACTGGAACAAGAATCTGATCAGCATTACGAAAAGAATCTGAAACTCAACAGAATTGCATAACACTGTACAGCAGTAGATAGAGCTATGGCTTGACACATTTTGCGCAGCTTGTATGTTACTTACCGTTAGGTAGGTTAACGACCGATAAGTAAGAGGTGCTGAATGGAAGAAGCAATTGGTTTGGTCAGGTGCTGTAAGGTGGTTGTGTTCCAATGCTTTCCTGATGCCCAGGTTGTTCAGAGACACTTGGGATTTACAGTGCCATCAGCCGGGTTTGTTCACCGGATTTTGCATGATGAGGCAGAAAAAGCCTGCAAGGGAGGCTGTAATGGGAGATATGTCTGAGAAGAAGGTTGAGATAATGAAAGTGGCAACAGACCTTCTGATGACCAACAGCTACGCAAATGTGAACATGAGCACAATAGCAGAAGCGTGCGGTATTACGAAGGCCGGAATTTATTACCATTTCAGAAACAAGGAGGAGCTGATCAGAGAGTGTCTCAGAACAACACTGGCTGATGTGAACTCCGTTATTTATGCCCACAGTGCCACGAGTATCGCTGTGAGGGAGAAACTCAAGGCTATAAGTGCTGATCTTTACCGTCTTGCCAAGAAAACACCTGGCATACTTACCCTCTTCATGAGAAGCATAAGCGAACCTGAAATGAAAGAGATACTTGCAGGTCTCGGCGAAGAGGTTGAAATGCTCCTTCGGGAGCTGGGCGAGATCATAAAATACGGCTACGGTTCAGGAGAAGTAAAAGACTCAATAAGTCCATACATGGCTGCAAGGATGCTGCTTGGCACCTTTATGATGCAGCTTCAGAGCAGAACACTGCTTAAGAATACCGAGGAACTTGTAACTGATGATGTCGTCGATGTGCTTTTTGACGGCATCGGAGCATAAAGAGGAGATGAAAATGAAAAGGAAAATGATAGCTGCAGCACTTCTGCTTTTCCTTGGGTGCGGCGGATCAGAGCAGGCAGAGGAATCTCTGAGAGTAGTCAGAGTTATGGAAGTGTCGCCTTCTCCGATTACAGATGAGGTTTACAGATCAGCCCGTCTGGAAGGCGCTGAAGATGCGATAATCGTGCCTGCAGTCGGTGGACGGATTTCCTCTGTTCTTGTTTCTGAAGGTGACAGTGTAAAGGTGGGAGATCCTCTTGTTTATCTTGTTACCGACCGTCAGGTAAGCGCAGGCACATCAGCAGCTGTTGCAGGTATTAATGCTGCCCGCGCAAATGCCGACAATGCTGCACAGACCCTTGAGAGGATGCAGGTACTCTATGAAGCAGGTGCCGTGAGCGAATATCAGCTTGATGGAGTACAGGCTGCTGCAGCTGCTGCTTCAGCCCAGCTTGTGGCTGCTCAGGCCCAGTACAGCCAGGCCATGAGCATGGCTGAGAACAGCTTCGTAAATTCGCCTTTCGACGGTGTGGTAGGCCGGGTATGGGCCCGTGAGGGAAACATGGCAGGAGGAGGCCCGCTTCTTTCCATATCCAATGCCTCTACAATCCGTGCTTCGGTGCTGCTTCCTGAGAAGTATCTCGGAGAGGTGCAGGTGGGACAGCCGGCAGTAGTTGAGCTTGCCTCAAACCGTCAGAATTATCCAGGCTTAGTCAGCGCTGCCTCAGCATCGGTTGACCCTGTATCAGGCATGATCGCTGTTACCGTTGAGTTCAACAATTCTTCAGGTGAACTCTTTCCAGGCCAGTCAGGCCGTGTTGCAATCGGTGTTTCTGTAATCGACAATGCCCTTTCAGTTCCGGAGATAGCGCTTCGCAGAGCAACAGCTGATGCAGTTATGGAGTACGCAGTTGCTGTTGAATCTGAAGGAATTGTCTCAATCGTTCCGGTGGAAACCGGTATTCATAACGGAGGAATGGTTGAGATAGTTTCAGGGCTTTCTTCAGGAGACCATGTCATTGTTGCAGGGCAGCATCTTGTAGCCGATGGCGAGAGGGTAGAGGTACAGCAATGAGACTCCCTGAGATAGCTGTACGAAGAAAGACCACCTTCCTGATGGTCTTCATACTGATGGCCGGTCTTGGCGGCTATGGTTTCAGCCTTCTGGGGCTGGACTTCTTTCCAGAGATGTCCCTGAACAGAATAATGGTTCTGACAGTTCTTCCAGGTGCAGGGCCTGAGGAGATTGAAACCCTTGTTTCCGAGCCTATTGAGGAGGCTGCTGCCCTTGTAGGCGGTGTTGAACACATTGAATCCCAGTCTTCTGCAAGTCTCTCGCTGGTTAACGCCGAGTTCGGCTGGGGAACAGATCTGGATCAGGCTGAGATTGATCTGAGAAATGCCCTCACCAGAGCAAAGGGTGATCTGCCGGATGATGCAGAGGAACCTGTGGTTATTCCCATGGATCCCAGTGTTTCACCGGTAATAGTGGTGAGTGTGGGCAGTACTGTTCTGGACGACATCGAGCTTCGCAGGCTGGTTGACGATGACATCAACCCCATGCTTACCCGTATTGAAGGTGTTGCGTCTGTTGTGGCCTACGGAGGTCTGGAAAGACAGATAAATGTAACCGCTGAACCTGCTCTGATGGAGAGGCACGGAATCAGCATTTCTCAGATAGCCGGAGCTCTCTCTGTGGTGCGCAACAATATTCCTGCAGGGGATATGGATGCAGGGGGAATGAACTTTGTTCTGAATGTTGAAACTGCATTTCACTCACTTACGGAAATAGAGAGCATCGTTGTGGGCTACCACGATGGTCTGCCGGTTCAGGTAGGCGATGTCTGCACAGTTACAGACGGCACTGAAGAGCTTGTTGAAACCATAATGGTTGACGGAGAAAGATCAATTCTCATAATGGTGCTGAAGCAGTCAGGCGCAAACACTGCGCAGGTCTGTAACAATGTCCATGAAGGCCTGTTGGAAGTGAATGAGCAGTACGGTTCTGTTGTTAACTCCGGAGTGGTTTACGACCAGTCCAGAATCATCAGGAGTTCCGTTACCAACCTGGGTAAAACAGGTGCGCAGGCAGTTATAATAGCGGTGATTGTTCTGCTTTTCTTCCTTGGTTCATGGAAAACCTCTGGAACAGTAGGCCTCTCTATACCCCTTTCAGTACTGCTTACTTTTCCTGTAATGGCAATATTCAATGTGAACCTTAACATGGTTTCACTTGCCGGTCTGGCTCTTTCCATAGGAATGCTTGTTGACAACTCCATAGTTGTGCTGGAAAACATTTTCAGACACAGAACCGCACTGGGGGCATCTCCTGAAAAGGCATCTGTTGAGGGAGCTTCAGAGGTGGGTATGGCTGTTTCCGCTTCCACAATGACAACCCTTGCGGTATTCATTCCTATCATGTTTGTGCCAGGTGTTACAGGCAGGCTTTTCAGGGACCTTTCCCTTACAATCAGCTCAACACTCCTGGTTTCCCTGTTTGTGGCGCTTACTCTTATTCCTCTCATGACAAGCAGAATGCATGAGATCGGTGCCAGAAGAAAGAAGGGAAGAACTGCTCTTGCCATTGATAATTTCCTGAACAGAGTAGACAGTCGTTATGCCAACCGTCTGGCCAGAGTGCTTACCAGAAAGAAAACAGTTATCGGAGGTGCTGCACTTCTGTTTCTGATATCCCTTCTGGTGCTCAAGACGATACCTTCTGAATTCATTCCACAGCTGGACAATGGTATGGTGCAGTTCGTCATCTACCGTTCACCTGGAACAGAGCTTGATTCAACAGACAGCACAATGGTTGAAGTGGCGGCTGAGATTGCTGAAACTCTCCCTCCTGAAGTCGTGGACCACATCTACTTCACCGCAGGAGAGAGCCAGGGAGTAATGGCAATGGCCGGCGGTTCAGGAACCAACGAAGCCAACCTTATGGTAAGGCTTGTTCCCGCATACGACAGAGACCTCAGCAAGCAGGAGATAGAAGAGATAATAAGGAATATTCTTGCAGGATACCCTGATGTGGAGTATTCCAGAAACGATCCCCTTACTGCTGCGCTGCAGGGGGGAGACCCTGTTGTGGTGAATGTATACGGCAATGACATAGAGACCCTGAGCACAATAGGTGAAGAGCTGGCAGCTGAACTTTCGGCCATTGACGGTGTTGAAGACGCAAGGTCTTCCCTGAATGACAGAATATCACAGTACTCGTTCGTCCCCAGCTGCGATGTGCTTTCCCTGAGGGCAGCTTCACCTTACCTGCTGGGAATGGAAACCAATATAGCCCTCATGGGAAGTGACATCTCTGTTTACAGGGAGAACTCTGAAGAGTACGATGTTAACCTTCGTTATCCCGAGGAGTACAGAAATTCACTTGCAGACCTTAATGCCACTGTGGTGAACGGTATGCCCCTTGAAGCCTGGGGCACCTTCAAAGAGGAACTCATACCCAAGGATATTATCAGAAGGGATCAGAACCGGGTTGTTACCATTTCCGGCAGTATCTCCGGAACAAGAACAATCGGAGAAATCGCTCCTGATGTGGAGAGGGTGGTTTCTCAGTTCGACATGAATGGTTACCGTTACGAGATAGAAGGGCAGATATCAGACCAGGCAGAAACCTTCCAGGGGCTTTTCATAGCTCTGATAGTGTCAGCTGTTCTAGTGTACATGGTTATGGCATCACAGTTTGAGTCGCTGCTTGAGCCGTTTATCATCATTTTCACAGTTCCTCTGGCAGTATCAGGTGCAATCTTCATGCTTGCCCTTACCGGAACTTCCTTCTCTGCACTGTCATTCATAGGGCTGATTATGCTTGTGGGCATCATAGTGAACAACGGTATCGTTATGGTGGACTATGCCAACCAGCTGATGGATCAGGGCAAGAATCGCATTGAAGCAATAGTTGAAGCCGGCCGCACAAGACTCAGACCTATTCTCATGACCGCTGCAACCACAGTACTGGCAATGGTTCCTGTGGCTATAGGAGCAGGTGAAGGCGGTCAGTTGTATGCGCCTATGGGCAGGGCAGTTATCGGCGGACTCAGTGTAGGTACATTCCTTACTCTCTTTGTTGTACCTGCTCTTTACCTTGTCTTCGGAAGGTTCCGGAAGGCACAGGAGGTGGCAGAATGAAGTATTCAGCAGCAATAGCGGCAATGCTCCTGACTGCGGCAGTTGCAGGAGCCTGCACTCTTGAAGAGGCAGTGGAGATCGCCCTGTCACAGAGGGGAGATGTGGCTGCTGCCAGGAATGAAGTGGAAAGTGCCCGATGGGAGAGGAACAATGCCCGCACATGGTTCCTTCCCAGGGTAAGTGCAACACTTGGTTACAAGCAGGATCATGACATAAGGGAACTGATATTGCCCGGGCTTGGTGCAATACCTCTTGAGACTGAGTGGGCATCTTCCTACGGTATAACAGCCGCAATTCCCATTGTAGCCCAGGGGCCTGCCGGCGCTTCAATGGCATCAACTGCGCTTGAGTTTGCTGAAAGCTCTCTCTCAGCTGCTGAACAGGACGCAGTTTCAGATGTTGTGGGCGCATTCTACAGTGTGCTTCTTGCTCGAATGATGAACGAGGTTGCCACTGAGGCCATGGAAATAGCCCGTGAGGGTTATGAACTAACTTCTTTAAGGTATGAAACAGGCATGGCAAGCAGGTTTGAGCTTCTTCAGAGCCAGGTGGCAATGGAGAACAGGCGACCTGACTCCATAGCAGCAGCTGCAGCCCTTGAGAACGCCGCAGCAGCCTTTGCAGTAAGCCTGGGATACCCTGAGAGTGAAACTGTAACAGTTGAAGGTGACTTAACAGATTCCTTCCCTGTTCAGCTTCCATCTTCGCTGGAGGAGGCAAGAACGGTGATGTCTTCTTCCAGCATCGAGCTTGAAATGGCAGCAGCAATGCGAAAGCTGGGAGATGATGGAGTGAACCTGGCTGCTTCTTCATTTGCTCCCCAGCTTCTTATTCAGACCAAATACAACTTTGAGGCTCAGGTTGATGATATCACAGAGATTACCGCTGACGACTATCACAGAAACTGGACAGTCTCAGCTGCTGTACAGGTCCCTATTGTAAACGGTCTTTCCGATTACAGCGGATACCGCAGTGCAAGGTATGACAGGCTGGTCTATCAGGCTCAGGCTTCTGACATTGAGAACTATTCTTCCCTTGGTCTGGTGGCTTCCTGGAATGCCCTTGAACAGGCCAGAAAGACCGTTGAAGCAGCTGGTTCAACGGTAGTACAGGCTGAAGAGGGAGCCCAGATAGCGCAGGTATCCTATGAAGCTGGAATGATTACCCGTATTGAGATGGACGGTGCATTTCTGGCTCTGACCACAGCGAGAACGAACTACGCTTCAGCTCTGTATTCTCTGAAGACAGCCGAGGCAGGACTGGCAAGGGTAATGGGTATTCTGACGATTCAGTGACAGATGCGGGAGAAACGGTTCTCCGTTTTTTCTCAGTCTTACCTTTAACCCGGATTTCTCATATCCCCTCGTTCAGGGCTGATTTTTCACTGAATTCTGCCTGATTCTGGTTCACTTCTCGTCAATGGATAGGATTCGGTATCATTTCATAGAGATTTCGGACCCAATCACCGGCTTCAATGCGGCACTCAAGTGATGAGGCTACACTCCCCCTACTGCCTTTTCAGGCATACTCTGCAGGATCACAGGATTTCTCAGATGCGCAGTGGGATGGTACATATATTCCGGTGGATCTGACAGAATTCTTTATACCAGGGATAGCCGATGGCAAAACTGATGGAAATCCGCCTTACACTGAACTTGATAGCGGTCCCGATCTTCATCAGTTTCGAGCGAATTGACCCGCACTGAGCCCTGGAAAAGATGGTGCCCTTCATACCGAGTATTCTAAGGCATTCAGCAGAATGTAGGCAAAGGTTGAAAACCATAACCTCAGCTGATTCGAGGAGACCCAGTGTGTGCTTGTTCTGTCGGCAAACAGATCAAGTTGCTGTTCCTTGATCCTGTTTTCCATCTCACCCCTGGCACAATAGACCTTCTCGTAAAGCTTTCGGTCACTGTCTGGCAGAGAGGTAACAATGAATCGAGGGTTCGCCCCCTTATCAAGGTGCTCTGCCTTGGCGATTACCCGTCTCTCGTGCCGCCAGCTCTTTTCTGTTTTGTACCAGAACCAGGTAAACACCCGGGCTGCCTTACCGGTCTTTCCATGCCTTCTGCGGGCAGCATAGAGCTGGCGGCCTATGATTTTCTTCAAGCGGTTATTCTTCGCAAGGCCGAGGATGTAATCAACACCGTTATCCTCGCACCAGTCAAGAAGGTAACTCCTGCAAAATCCACAGTCTCCTCGTAGTATTATCCTTACCTTCGGCCAGCGTGCTCTCAATTTGCCCACAATGAACTCCAGTTCATCAATACTTCCCT
>PDSZ01000028.1 GCA_002748705.1 Candidatus Fermentibacterota bacterium | reverse complement strand
TGACGGATCATTAGAGGTATACCACGACAAGACCCTGGGCGCTCCTCCTCCTCCACTGCTCCCGATATCTGGAGATATCTGGTTGCCCATATGAAGTTGTTGCAGAATTTCGGACCATTAGGATCACGCTTGAAAGCTGTTCCATACACATTGCGTCCACTCTTATCAAACAGGGTATCATCCATAAGTACCACAAGAGGCTGCTTCTTCTCCAGTCTACCAGTTACCTCTTTGCGTATAACTGAAAACAGCATCTCTTCTCTGAACCTGCCCCTCTCGAAAACTCGGTAATCAGCCGACCAGTCTGAATGCTGCTTGCCGGTGGTGGAGATCAGGCAGGTGACATTGTGCCTGCCGAGGCACAACAGCGACCCAGTTCCCAGCCTGACTGCCCTCTGCCACACACTCTCAAACGCATCCCTGCATTCCCCCCACAAGTGGAAGTATTTGTCTGCTACTCCTCCAGAGTAGTTTTTTTTAGGAGGCGGGGTGGTGCTTCAGGTCTTTTCAGCCCCAGCAGTTCTTTTTCCTCAACTACCCATTCGACGACTTCGCCCTTTGAGAACTCCATCGCTTGAGCAAGTGCTGAAGGAAAGTTGACATACCACTGTTCGCTCTTGGTTCTCTTGATCAGCTGGACTTTGGTCTTGAATCCCATTTACTGTCCTCCTTACATATATCTAGTTATACAACTAGTTGCAACTATAATAACAAACACTCGCCACAGGCGCAAGTGCTTCAAATCTTTTCTGTTACAATGTAATTCTATCTATGAAAGGCCAAACGCAAGGGGGAGGAGCGTCTCGCTCCTCCCCCTTTTTTCGTCGTCAGATACCCAGTCGATATGCACATTGGGCAACTGGGGCATGTTACAGCAGAACTGCTGTGCAGAGGCAGGCTCCTGAACGGCTGTCTTAACTAAGCGGTGATCGTGGTACCGGTCTCTCTTTTCAGAGCTGAAACAAGATTACCAGGTGATGAGATTACCACTCTGGAACCACCGTGCTCAAGGAATCCAAGAGCAGCTCTGATCTTGGGCTTCATGGAGCCGGAAGCAAAATGCCCCTGATCCATGTATTGCCTGGCTTCAGCAGCTGTGATGCTCCGCAGAGCTTTCTGCTCAGGAGTTCCGAAATTAATGTAAACCTCAGGAACTCCTGTAGATATAACAAATGTAGGCGCGTTGAGTCTGGTTGCGAGCAGAGCGGTTGCATGGTCCTTGTCTATTACTGCCGCTACTCCGCGAATCTTCTCGCCTTCCCTTACAACAGGTACACCGCCGCCTCCGCAGGCTATAACTATCTGTCCTGCTTCCACAAGCGCGTTGATACAGTCAAGCTCTACTATTTTCTTCGGAATAGGTGACGGGACCACCCGTCTCCAGCCCCGTCCTGCGTCCTCCCGCATGATCCAGTTCCTGCTCTCCTTAAGCCTGCGCGCTTCTTCTTCTGTGTAAAAAGGCCCTACAGGTTTGGTGGGATTCTGAAATCCCGAATCGTCAGGCTTAACCTGAACCTGCGTGATTACACTTGAAACCGGAATGTCAACACCCTGCTCTTCAAGAACATCTCCCAGAACCTGCTGAAGGAAATAGCCGATTATACCCTGAGTGGCAGCTACATTCACATCCATTCCGTCAGGAGGGATTATATCTCTTGCCTGAGCATTCCTGATAAGCTCATATCCCACCTGCGGACCATTTCCGTGGGTAACCACAAGACTTCCGAACATTCCGGCAATCTCAGCGAGTTCTTCGCAGACCTCCCTGGCTACCTCATGGGTGTCTTTGTTGCCTCTTACGGATCCAGGGGTAATCAGAGAGTTGCCTCCGATGGCAACCACAATTCTGCCCTTGTTCCTCATTCTTTGTCCTCCGACGAGACCTCAAGCCGCCCTGTTTTCCTGAAAAGCATGAAAACGGCGATGCCCCCGATACAGATGGCGATATCCGCCACATTGAAGGTCGGCCATCTCCTCATTGAGAGGCCTATGTCTATGAAATCAGTAACTTTTCCCATACAGAGACGGTCTATAAGATTCCCTGCGGCTCCTCCCAGTATTACACCCAGCCAGACAGTCTTCAGTCCGGGTTCAACTTTAAGCATGTACCTCACAAGGAAGATGCAGGCTATAACAGTGAAAACTGAAAGAAAAACAGGACCGCCCCAGCCCAGGCTGAATGCCGCACCGCTGTTGTACCTCAGTGTAAACCGGACGGTCTCTCCGATAAGGTCTCTTGATACGCTTTCAAGAAGATTGCCTCTGGCAATGACCTTTGTGACCTGATCAGCTGCTGTAACAAATGCCCCCCAGAGAAATCCTGCTGCTGTATACCTATTTTTCAAGATCTGCCAGCACCTCTCCGCATCTGGGACAAACATCCCCTGAGAACGGACTTGAACCTACCTCAGGAATTATCTTCCAGCACCTCTGGCACTTGCCTCCCTCCGCCCTTACAGTTTTTGTTTCCTCGTAATCTCCTGAACTTACCAGTACTCTGGAAACAATAAGGAAGTCGGCCCAGTCTTCCCCCAGTGCGCTTTCTGTCATCTCTTCAGGAAGGGAGAGAAAGACATGCGCGTCCAGTCCGCCACCGATTTCTCCTGAAGCTCTCTGCTCTTCAAGCTCCTTGAGCACCTTTTTTCTCACTTCAATGTAAGGATTCCAAGCCTTGAGTTCGGCAATCTCATCCTCATTCAGCGCGGTATTCTTTTCAAAGAGTTCAAGATGAACACTCTCAGAGGTTTTAAGCACATCTGGAATGTGATCCCATATGTCCTCTGCTGTGAAGGGTATTAAAGGAGCAAGAAGCCTGGCCAGGTTAACTGTCATCCAGCCTATGAGTTCCACTGTTGCCTTTCGGGCAGAACTCTTCGGAGCATCGCAGTAAAGACGATCTTTTCTCACATCAAGATAGAGCCCTGAAAGCTCAATCACAAAGAAGTTTCTCAGCTCCCTGTAAACCCTGTGAAACTGGAATCTGGTGTATTCTTCAAGACAGAAAGCCATAAGCTCTCTGAATCTGAGCCACATGTACCTGTCAAGTCCTGCAAGTTCTTCAGGCTCAGGAAGAATACCTGTGCAGTCGCTGAGGTTTCCAAGCATAAACCGAATGGTGTTTCTTATCTTTCTGTAAGCCTCCCTGCAGTCATCCAGCTGACTGAGATCGGCTCTGAAATCCGCTGTGTAGTCTATTCCCGCGAACCAGAGTCTGAGAATATCGGCACCGTTTGCCTGTATAATCTTCAGAGGGGAGATAACATTGCCGAGAGACTTGGACATTTTCTTGCCCTTTTTGTCCTGTATCAGCCCATGGGTTATGATGTGGTCCGCAGGTCTGCCCATCTCCAGTGCCGTGGAGGTTATAAGACTTACACCGAACCAGCCTCTGTGCTGATCTGTGGCCTCCAGGTACACTGACGCAGGTCTCTCAAGACCGTACTCTTCAGAGAGAACATTGTAATGACTGAGAGAGCTGTCAAACCAAACATCAAGAATGTCGTCCACCCGTTTTAGCTTACCGCCGGTGCAGGAAGGGCATTCTGCCTTTCTGCCGTCAAGGGCGAACAGCTGATCAGGAGTCATCTCGAACCAGACATCTGAACCTTTCTCAAGAACCAGATCCGCCACTTTGTCTATCAGTTTGTGATCCAGTACAGCTTCTCCGCAGTCATCGCAGACGAATACAGGAAGGGCTACGCCCCAGGCTCGCTGCCTGGAAAGACACCAGTCAGGCCTCACGGACATCATGTTCTTCATCCGCTCGTAGCCCCAGCCCGGATGCCACTTCACACCGTCAACCATCTCAAGAACGCTGTTCTTCAGTTCCCTGTGGTCAAGGTTCAGAAAGAACTGTTCCGTTGCCCTGAAGATAAGAGGAGACTTGCATCTCCAGCAGTGAGGATAGCTGTGCTTTATTTTCTTTGAGGCAATGAGATGACCGGAAGCTTCCAGATCTCCGGTTATCACTTCATTTGCGTGGAACACATGCATTCCATGATACTTGCCGCCGGATTCAGTGAAGGTTCCGTCCGGCCCAACCGGACAGAAGATATCTATTCCATAGGCGCTGCATACCATAAAGTCCTCGGCTCCGTGGCCGGGAGCAGTGTGGACACAACCGGTTCCGTCATCCATTGTCACATGGTCAGCCAGAATAACCGTTGATGTTCTGGAAGGGTCCACAGGATGTTCAAGAAGAAGGTTCTCCAGGGCGCTTCCCCTGAAAACCGTATTCTGAATAATCTCCCCTTCTCCAAGCGCCTCATCTATGAAAAACTCAGCCCTGCGGCCTGCGACTATGAACTTTCGGCCTCTTGAACTTACAATGACATAGTCCTCACCGGGATTCAGCGCCACTGCCATATTTGCAGGAAGAGTCCAGGGTGTGGTGGTCCAGATAACCATCTCAGCATCTGAAGGCACACCTGCTTTTTTCCAGTCCTCTGAATTGACCTGTTTGAATGCGACGAACACAGAAGGAGATGAATGGTCCGCGTACTCAACCTCTGCATCAGCAAGGGCGGTTGAGCATGAAGTGCACCAGTGAATAGGCCTGAGACCCTGATAGATGTATCCTTTTTCCACAAGCCTGCCGAAGGCCCGTACTATTCCTGCCTCATATGTGTTCTTCATTGTGAGATAGGGTTTGCCCCACCTTCCAAAAACACCAAGCCGTCTGAATTCCTCTCTCTGGACATCAACGAAACCTGCGGCATAGTCCCGGCATCTTTTCCTTATTTCCATAAGTGAGAGGTTTGCCCTACCGTCACCTGCTTCAGTCATGACCTTGTGTTCAATAGGCATTCCATGACAGTCCCAGCCTGGAACGAACGGTGAGTAGTGCCCCATCATTGTGTGGCTCTTTACGATGAAGTCCTTCAGAATCTTGTTGAGAGCTGTTCCCAGATGAACATGACCGTTGGCGTAAGGTGGCCCGTCATGCAGAACAAAGCTGCTGCCTGATTTCCTCTCACTGAAAATCCTGTTTTCAATATCCATTTCGTTCCATCGCTCAAGAAGCTCCGGCTCCCTCCTGATCATGTTCCCCTTCATGGAGAAGCTGGTTCTGGGAAGCCTGATGGTATCTTTGTAATTCACTACTCCTCACCTCCTTCAATTTCCTGAATTACCTTTTTCAGGAAAGAAAAGTCGTTGTCAGCCCTCTCACCGGGCTTATGGCATCTCAGCGCAAAAACCACTTTCGCGCCTCCGTGGGCGGCTGTAACAGCCAGGTCCAGACCTTCAGAAATCAAAGCGCCGCAGGGAAAACCTGAAAGTTCAGCTCCGGTGGAAAAGGCAATGTCAGGTACCTGCATTACAGTTACTGATTCCTGAAAAAGATTCGGCACCAGATACATTCCTCTCAGGTTAGGGAATCTGGGACCGAACCGGTCATCATTGGGACCGGCAAGAACCCCTGTACCGAAAAGGGAGAGATGATCACATGCAGTCTTCCAGCCTGATGAATTGCTGAGAGCGTCAGCACCTATCAGAAATGTTCGCTTCCCCTGGGAAAGCGCTTTTCTGACACCTTCTACAGTGTAGTCACAGGAAACAGAAAACCTGCAATCGGAAAGAATTTCTTCTCCCCATCTGCAGGGAAGAAAAACAACCATTGAACACCTTTCGCCTTTCAGGGGGAAGGGTAATTATGCACAAGGGGAAGCGATGCTGCAAGAGCAGAGGGCAGTTCAGCTACAATTTCATGAAGCATATACAGATAGGAACAATGGTGAAGTCCGTTGGAAAGCCCTTTTGAAAGAAGCTGGGCGCAGGCGGTCATACTCTGCCTGCTTCCTGTGTGCTTCCAGTGCCAGTAGTAGAGTTCTCCCCGGTGGTTGTCATCCATACCCTTCTCATGCTTTACAGCAAGTAGTTCTGCAGCTTCACCGGTACCGGAAGCAGCTTTTGCAGCCGCCAGTTTCATAGCGGCAATGAAATGATTCAGTCTGGTTCCGGAAGCCTCTGATTCTGAGATTGCTTCCTGAAGTACCGGAACAGCTTCACTTACACGCCCCACACGGAGCAGCAGTGAACCTTTTTTCAGCAGATTGGTTGAAAGCCTCCGCCTGCTGCCGCCTTTTCTGCTTATCTCAGCAGCGCGGTCAAGCAGTTGCATTGACTCTGCAATCTGATTCTGCTGAAAGGCAAGAAGAGCAGAGATGTAACATATGGACTCTTCAAGATTATTCCCTGAAATCTGTGAAAACTCCACCATTGATTCCAAGCAGTCCGAGGCAGAATCAAACCTGGAAAGATCAATGAAAAGACGGGCCATATTACCGTACGCAATAGCTGCTGCTCCAGGCTCACCTCTGGAAACACATTCCCTTATCAGTTTCATCAGGGATTCAAGGGCTTCATCCATCTTTAACATTTTTCTCTGGGCTACGCTGAGATTGTTCAGAACAGCAGCAATTCCATGCAGTTTGTGCTGCTTAATTATTTTCAGAGCTCCGGTGTATACCATGGCAGCCTGCTCTTTCCTGCCTGTTAAAAGAAGGGTATTACCCATGCAGTTAAGCAGAATTACCAGCTTTGCGGTATCTCCGTTCTCAAGAAGGCGCTGCATAAGTAATTCTGTACCGATTCTAACATCATTGAACCTTCCAGCTCTGTTGCACGACCTTATAATGGTAAACCTGGCTCTTATTTCCAGCCAGGACATCTCCAGGTTACAGGCCTCTGACAGGGCTGCGCGCATAATACAGACAGCCCTGTGATAAAGCCCTCTGCTCCAATACTGCTCACCAAGCTCTGCCAGTGCCGCTGCACCTGTTTTCCCCCTGAACAATGCCAGCGAGAGCAGCAGTTCCTCAGCTCTGGAATGGTTTCCCCGGTCAAACATTTTCTTTGCCTTCAGAATTCGCGTATCAAGCTCTTCCAGGGTTGCTTCCTTTAAAACAGAATCATCATAAACTGAAGAACAAAACGCTTTCAGCACAGAGGCTCCTCTGACCCTTTCAAGTACCTGAGCTGTAAGGAGTCTGGAGGCTTCTTCCAACTGTCCGTTACGGTAAAGGCCCAGCGCAGCCTTAAATGTTCTCTCTTCTGAATCAGAACAATCAAGCATAGATGCTGCAAGGTAGAAGGATGATCGTCTTTCCTGAATCTTTTCTCCATCTGCAGCCTCAGCGAACAGATCAGCAGCCTGGCTGTCAAAACCTCCTTCTGCAAGGATGGCCGCGGCTTTTCCCAGAGCAGCAGGCTTACGGCCTCTGAAGCTGATAACAGACCCTGCAGCTGCACTGCAGAGAGCTTTCCTCTCAGAATCAGGAATAGTTTCCTCTACAGCTCTTCGAACAGTCCCGGAAGGGAATGAGCACACAAGAAATCCAGAAAGCATTCCTGTCCTTCGGGCTTTTTGCAGAAGAGAGCGCCACTCATCCAGCCTGCAGGAACCTGCTGCTTCCTCTGGATGAAAAGACGGGTTCAGAAGGGAAGCGGTCTGCACGAAAGAACGGAAACTGTCATTTTTTACAAAAACCTCTTTTAAAGCTTTCTTGAGATTTGATGCTGTTGTACCGAATTCTTCCTGCAAGGCAGAAACCAGTTTTCCGGAAGTGTCCATGCTGAGGCTGCTGACATCAATAAAAAGGTCACTGGAAGTTTCCAGATTCCCACTTGAAATTATTACAGATGGAGGCAGAGGGCATTCTGGAACTTCATCATCAGAGGAGGGATCTGAAAAAATAAAAACTGTTGGCAGAATAACTGCAAAGGAGGAAAGCACTGCCTCCACTACGGAACTCTTTCTTTCTTCCCCGCTGAGGTAAGCCCTGAACGAATCTCTCAGAGAACTGAGACCTGCTGCCTGTTCCATACCGTCAGGGCTTACAAGCGAGAGTTCAGTAAGGTGAGAACGCCACCCTGCTTCAAAACCGAAAAGAGGGTCTGAAGAATCGTGTCCGGTGAAATAGTCAAGCAGGGTTTCCCTTACAGGATCAGATGAACCGCCTGAGAAAACCAGCACTCTCTTATCAGCCAGAAGAAACTCCAGCTGTCTGGAAAGCCCTGCAGGATCAACTGCGTTTCTTACAAGTATTCTCGATGCACTGCCGGAACGGACACTCTCAGCTATACCTTCAGCCTGCAACCTCTCATCCATGAAACCAGCCAGGTTCTTTTTCAGGATTATCAATCCTTATGGACTTTGTTCTGCTTGAAAAACCTGATGTTATAACCACAGAAGACCTTCTTACACCGAACTCCCCGGCCAGCCATCTGACAGCCTCCGCATTGGCTTTACCCTGAACCGGCGCGGCTTTCACCGCTATTTTCAGAACTCCGTCTGCCATCTGTTCCACAAACCCTGTCCGGCTGCTTCCAGGCACAAGCCTGACTCTTAGTTTCAATCTTTCTCCTGTTTTGTTTCAGACATCCTTAACGCATCCTCTGAGAGCATTATCGGTATTCCGTCCCTGACAGGATATCCCAGGCTGCAGCTGTGACAGACGAGCATTTCTTCTCCGTCTGTCCGGTATTCCAGTTCACCTTTGCACTCAGGGCAGACAAGTATGTCAAGCAGTCTGCTGTCAAGCATCGTCCCTCCTTTATCAGATGACAAACTCGCCTCTGGTTATTACCGGCTCTTCACTGCCGTTTTCAGTAACACCATACACATCCACATCCTCTCCGCCTACCATGAAATCGGTGTGAACAAGGGATCGGTTGCAGTGAACTTTCTTCAATTCCTCATCATTCATTTCAGTTCCGCCCTCTATGCAGTCGGTGTATCCGTTGCCAAGAGCTATGTGGCATGCGGCGTTCTCATCGAAAAGAATGTTGTGAAAGACCAGTCCGGAACGGTAAATAGGTGAGTCGGTTCCTACAAAGGCTATCTCTCCAAGCCTTGATGACCCTTCATCGGTGGCTATGTATCTGTTGAGTATTTCACCGTTTTTCCGGGCTCCGCAATCGGTGACTTTTCCCTGTGAGAACTGGAACCATGCACCCTCCACCTGGGCACCCAGAACAGTTACAGGTCTGGTGCATGCTGCCCGGCCTTCTGCAGAGAACATATCCGGCGTGCTGAACACCTCTTCAGTTGGAATGTTTGGAAAAAACACCGTACCGTCAGATGATGAACAGCTTCCTCCTGCAAACTTCCTGTCCGGAAGCATTCCTATTGTAAGGTCAGTTCCAGGGCCCCTGAATCTGAAAGAAGAGTATTTTTTGCTGTTAAGGAAACCTGCCCGCCTCTTCAGTTCCCTGTCCTGCTCTCTCCAGGCAAGTGCCGGATCAGGTGTATCAAGCCTGAGAATAGGAGTAAGCACCTCCCATATTCTCTTCTCCCAGTCAACAGCGCTTCCAAGAACCTTTTCAGACCATGACTCTGTAGGGGCAAGACAGACATTCCATGGATTTTTGTTGGATGAGATCGCCTTCATGAATTCCTGTCTTACCGCTGATCCTGCTTTGGTCATTCTGCTGATTCTGCCTGGATCCACCCCCTGCATAACATCAGGATTGGAGGGCCCTCTGAGAGCAAGAGAGCGCCATCCCTCCTCAACGGTTGTTCTGTACATCTCTGCTGTAAAACCGGGGACAAAATCAAGATAGCTCTCTTTGACAGAGTGATCTGCTCTGATTCTGCTGAATTCCGGATCCTCGTAGGTAACCCTGACACACTGGGCACCCATTTTGTAAGCAGTGCGCATAAACTGTTTCACCAGAAGTGCATGAACAGGTTCAGACCTTATCCAGAGCCTCTGGCCTTCTGTTATTGCAAGAGCGCCGCCAAGTATTACATCTGCGTATTTTGCTGAAAGTTCTCTATTCATTTTATTCTCCCTGAATCAATGAAAACAAGGCATATAGCTAGATAAGGCCCAGAAAATCAATTACAAGTGATCTGTAAGGATCTCCTGCCGTTTCAAGTACATCGCAGAATCTCAGCCCTATTCTCACCTGCCCGAAGCTCTCCCAGTATGCTTCTATACTTACGAAACCTCCTGAGTTATCCGCTCTGTATCGGGAATCGCCGTCGGTTCCAAAGTCCCAGTCTGCAGATGCGCCGAATCCCCCGGGAAGGGATTTGTCCACCCCCAGCCACAAACCTGCGTGATGGCTGTTTTCGTGACTGATACTTACACCTGCATGAAATCCGGTATCTCCTCCCCAGCTGCTGAAGTTCTTGCTGAAAACCAGATAAAACCCCCTTGCCGGTCTGGTGTAAAAAGCTCCGGCCCTTGAATGCTCTTCTTCATTGTCGTAACCAAAAGCAACACCTGGAAAGGAAACAGTTTCATCAAGTACTCTGAACCTTGCCTTTATGTAGACCCTGTCAAACCACTCAGGGTCTCTGGTACCTGTAATGTTCCAGCCTCCGAACCCGAGCCCTGCCATGAATCGGGGAAAGATACCTGCAGTTACCGAGAACTTAAGCCCGTTGACAGGAAAAGTGCACATGGCAACATTGAATGTTCTCGGAGCTATGACACCTGCTGTGGGTTCACCGGCAACCCTCATCAGTTCACCGGCCAATCCGGTTGAAAAGGCAAGAAGGATAATGACCGGAACCGGTATACCTGTTCTCATGGCTATCTCCCGTCCCCTCTGCTGAGGGTAACTTCTGCGGTTTCAGGCAATACCTTTCTCAGTTCTTCCATGAATTCGTCAGATGGATCTACCGAGATTCCTCTGGACGACAGGTTAACTGTTCTTCCAGGGAATCGAACTGTCCACGAAAGATTCCCCTTTCCTCTGTTATTTCTGCACAATTCTTCCACATGTTTCAAAGTGTCAGTATCGCAGCTGAATCCGTCGGTGTTGATATTGACCCCTGCTCTCAGTCTGGCTCTTGACCGGGCAAGGGGGGTAACCCTGTTCACACTTACCTTCTGCCCTCTGTCTCCTCTAGCAGGCATGACCTCAGCTTCAAAGAGGAGAAGAGCACCTTTCTCAATTTCATGCCAATACTTGTTGACAGCGGCTTCAAACATCACCAGTTCCACTGTTGTTTCCCTGTCGGCAACTGTTATGAAGGCCATTGGGCCTCTGCGGGTTTCAATGCGCCTTGAATCCACAACTGCCCCTGCTGTTGTGACCAGAGAGGGTGACGCACTCTCCAGCATTGATAAGCTGTGGGAAGTGAAACCGGCAACTTCCTCTCTGTAGGCATCAAGGGGATGACCGGAGAAGTAGAAACCAAGAACGACTCCTTCCAGCTGAAGCCTCTCCTCAAGTGACATTTCATCTATATCAGGAAGCGGCGGAACTGCAGGCTCAGTCTGTTCACCGCCACCGCCAAAAAGCGACATCTGACCGGCATCATGGTTCTGTCTCAGCGCTGAAGCGTAACTTATTGCTTTTTCCATAACCTGAAGCTGCTGAGCTCTGCTGCCCTCCAGGCAGTCGGTGGCGCCTGCGTGAATAAGCGATTCAAGGGTTCTTCTGTTAAGGCCTGTTGAACCCTCCAGAAGGGCAACACCTGCACAAAGATCAAAGATTGTGGTGAAGCCGCCGCTGGAGTCCGCTGCCTTTTTTATCTCTTCAGCACTGCTGAACCCCACATTTTTTATGGCTGCCAGACCGTATCTGATTTCTCCAGGTTCAGGCGCGGTGAACCTTGCGCTGCTGTGGTTCACTGAAGGAGGTTTAACCTGAACTCCAAGCCTCACAGCCTCCTTTATAAGGCTTCTTAGCTTGGAAACAGTTCCAATTTCGCTGGTGAGAACAGCAGCCATGAACTCCGCAGGATAATGAGCCTTAAGGTATGCGGTGCGATACGCTATAATGGCATAACAGACAGCATGGGACTTGTTGAATCCGTACTCTGCGAACTTCTTTATCAGGTCCCAGATTTCCAGCGCTTTCCTTATTCCGTTCTTCTCTGAACCCTTGAGGAAAACATCTTTCATCACCGCCATTTTGCCGGCTATTTTCTTGGACATGGCCCGTCTTAGATTGTCTGCGTCTGCCATGCTCATACCTGCAAGAACACCTGCAATTCTCATTACCTGTTCCTGATAGATTATTACACCGTAGGTTGTGCCCAGAACATCTTCAAGCGCAGGATGAAGGTACTTGATTCTCTCACCTCTTCCAGCCTTGCGCTTGTTTTCGCCGTAGTGGTCTATCATGTGCATGGAACCAGGTCTGTAGATGGCTACTGCTGCAGTAACATCATCAAGGCTGCTCACACCTATCTTCTTCAGCGCCTCCCGCATTCCGGCGCTCTCAAGCTGGAAGACCGCGGTGGTTTCACCGCTTCCGATTATCTGCAGAGTCTTCTTATCGTCCATAGGCACGGTTTCTATGGAGAAATCAGGTATACGGTTTCTTATGGCCTGCTCTGCATGGTGAATGACAGTAACAGTTCGAAGCCCCAGAACATCAAGCTTAAGAAGACCTATCTTCTCTGCTGATTTCATTTCGTACTGGGTTGTTACACCTTTCTCACGGTTCCAGTAGAGGGGTACAGATGAATCAAGTCTGCCTGGGGTTATGACCACACCTGCAGCATGAACACCTGCGTGCCTTGCCAGACCCATAAGGGTATCACCCCATGCAATAAGTTTTTCACCACCTGGAGTGGAACTGACCATCTCTGCAAGGGGCTTATTGCTTTTGACCAGCTCTTTCAGAGAAAGGCCCTGATCGTCATCGGCCTCGCTTACCAGTTTCGTGAAGGTTTCTCCCTGGGAGTAGCTCATTCCCAGAACCCTTGCTATATCCTTCACCACAGCTTTCATCTTCATTCTGCTGAAGGTGATTATCTGGCAGACACTGTCCTCGCCGTACAGTTCCTTGAGGTGATCGATTATCTCTCCACGCCTTTCAACACAGACATCCAGGTCAATGTCAGGCATCTGAGCCCTTGCAGGATTAAGGAACCTCTCAAAACTCAGGTCGAATTCAAGGGGATTTACATCTGTTATATCAACTGCGTATGAGACAAGACTTCCAGCTGCAGACCCTCTGCCAGGGCCTACAGGTATCTTCATGTTCTTTGCCCATCTCATAAGTTCGGAAACAATAATGAAATATCCGGGAAATCCCATGTTAATTATGATATCAAGCTCGTGTTCAAGCCTCTCCACTTCAGCAGGTTCAGGCTTACGACCCAGCCTTGAAGCCAGTCCTTCAGATGCCATATCCCTCAGGTATGAGCCCTGATCTCTGTACCCCTCAGGCATCGGCGCACGGGGCAGCAGAAAGTCTCCGCCTGATACGGAAAAATCACACAGATCAGCTATCTTTCTGCTGTTTCCAACTGCTTCAGGAAGCCAGCTGAAGAGCTTCGCCATCTCTTCAGGCGTTTTCACATAAAACTCTTCACCTGTAAAACGCATTCTGGAGGGATCATTTAGAGTTTTTCCGGTCTGAAGGCAGAGAAGAGCCTCGTGGGCTGCGGCATCTTCCCTTCTGAGATAGTGGGCATCGTTGGTGGCAACAGGAAGGGCTGAGGTTGCTGCGGCTATGTCTGCCAGACCTTCCAGTATCCTTTTTTCATCTTCCAGCCCGTGATCCATCAATTCAATGAAGAATCGTTCACCACCTACCAGCTCCTGATAGTATTCCACTGCCCTCATGGCCTTGTCACGGTTACCTTTAAGGAGCGCTCTGGCCACTTCGCCCTGAAGACAGGCAGAACCGATAACAAGCCCTCCACAGTGTCTTTCAAGAAGCTCTCTGTCTATTCGGGGCTTGTAGTAGAAACCTTCAACAAACCCTGCCGATGAAAGCTTTACAAGGTTCCTGTAGCCTTCTTCATCTGCAGCAAGGACAATGAGATGGTAGTATGGAACTCTTCCTGGAACAATCTTTTTTTCAGTCCTGCTTCCAGGGGTAAGGTATATCTCACTTCCTATAATGGGTTTAACTCCAGCTTCCTTCATTCTGTCACAGAAGTGGACAGCTCCGAACATTGAACCGTGGTCTGTGACAGCAACTGTATCCATTCCATTTTCAGTAAGATATTCTCCCAGCTTCTCAAACCTTATTGCACCGTCCAGAAGGCTGTACTCTGAGTGCAGGTGAAGGTGAACAAAATCGGCAGAACTCATCGGGACTTCGACTTTCTGTCTCCTGCGTGATCGGTAGAGCCGTAAAGTTTCCTGAACTCTCTGTACTCATCTTCCTCTGCTCTGAGAAGCAGATCTTCACCGTCCCGTTCATGTCTTGCACCAAGGTAAATCAGCTGCCACATTGCCACTCCGCTTGAGAACCAGTATGAAAGAAAAAAAAGCATGACAGCTGTTCCGGAGGCTGAAAGCATTATTCCTGGAAAACCTGAAAAACCTGCGGAAGTTTCTGACAAAGAAGAAACAGGGCTGAATATGGATGAGTAAAGTGGTACCAGATCAGGAGCCAGAGAGGCAAATCCCGACTCTAATGCTCCTGCAATGTCCAATGTGTTTCCAGTGTATTCCATAACCATTCCAGTTACAGCAAGGCCTCCCCATGCGAACGCCACCAGCAGCAAAAGTACAGGTATCCTTACAAGCAGCCCGGCAAGAATCCCTTTGAAGATACGAAAAGGCTGCGCTGCAGTTATGCTGAATATCTCAAATACACACTCGAAACCGTCTCCGGAAGTTGAAGCTATTATGGCTGGAGTGAGAAAGAATGAAAGCACAAGCACAATTACACCGTAGAGCAGCAGAATCCCAAGCATCCATGCAGGAAGAGACACCAGAGCGATAATCCATTGTCCGACGCCTGGAATAATACCTGCCAGACCTGCAAGGGCAATAAAGCCGGCTGCAACTGCAACCCCTGCCAGAACAGTAAGAGGAGCAAGTACAAGGGATCTTCTGAATTTCTGAGCAAAGGTCCCTGCGTCCTTGCCCGTATAAAACTGATCGCCTCTTATTTGCTCAAAAGTCATTCTGGATACCTTCAGTGATGTGAACAGGAGGATGTAGAGAGAGAGGAGTATGCCTGCCACTCCGATAACAACAGCAGGGACAGAAGATATGAAAAGCCGGTCAGGGAGAGGACAGAGAATAGCTGATGAAAACCTGTCTCCGATGTTGTCCCCTGCTGCAAGAAATCCTGCGTAAGAAAAAAAGAGCCAGGTAATCCACGCAGAGAGCAGACCTTTCCAGCATATCCATATATTTCGTGCATTAAAGCCATAACTGGCTGAATGAAAGGCATCTGCTGCGCTGAAACCAAGCTTGTGAACAAAATTCGGTTCGGTTTTATTCGACCCCTTCATCGGCGACCTCCTTGTGGTCAATAATACTCTCATCCTGTGTATTACGGAAGCACACCACTGCAGGGTGAAAATGTTCTGCTCCTGCATCTGAAAGAACTGTGCAGGCTTCGCGCATTGTGGCCCCTGTGGTCATTACATCATCCAAAAGCCATATCCTTCCTGAAGGTATACTTTTCAGCCCTGGAAGAAAGGCTCCACTCACATTCCTCTTCCGTTCTCCTGCAGTACTTCCAACCTGTGAACTACCTGAAGCCCTTCTGAGAAAACGGACTACCCTGGCGCCTGTCAATTTTTCTATCTCCCTTGCTATGAGAAGTGTCTGATTAAAACCTCGGCTTCTCATCTTTGAATGTGAAACAGGTACAGGAACAATAGAGTCTCCCTGAGCAGGTTTCTTATGCCAACTGCAAAGAGCAAGCCCGGCCAGAGTACTGGACAGTCGCTTCTCTCCTGAGTACTTCAACCTGATAATCAGTTCCCTTGGCACACCGGTATGGAAGAAAGCTGTAAGCACACTGAAACTGCCTGCCTGCCGTTTGCCGTCGGTAAATACCCGAAGAGCGCACCATGAACAGAGCATCCGCTGATCTGAACCATCCATAGGCGCACCGCAACCGGGGCACCGTTTTCGGAACAGAATCAGCTGGAGCTTTTCAACTGTCGCCGATAGAGACAAAATCCCAGAATTACAGAAGCGGCAATCATTCCAAGACTGATAAGCTGATTATCTGTCATCCCTGCCCGTGAAGCAAAGACGCTGTACCCCAAAACCGCACTTGGTTCATGGTCGAAATATCTGAACTCTTCAAGACCGAACCTGCTTGCGCCATAGAGACCTGTAAACAGAGTGAAGATAAAGCCTGAAAAGTGCTTTCTTCTGTCTGCAAAGAGGATTACAGCCAGAATGACAAGGCCTGCAGCTGAACTGTAGAGCTGGGCAGGATGCACACTGGCTGAGCCGAAGATACTGTAAGGAAGTGAGCCTGAAGGAAAACTGACACCCAGTGGACAGTCCGTTTGAAAACCAAAACAGCATCCGTTAAGAAAGCAGCCTATTCTGGTAATGAATATGCCAAGAGCGAAAGAAGGAATCACTGCATCAGTAAAGGACCAGACAGGCCATTTTTTTCTGATGATCCAGATAAAACCTGTTATCACTCCGAGAATAACACCTCCCAGCATACTGAGCCCGTAAAGGCCGTTCCAGAAGGCGATAATGGCAACAGGATCATCGGTGTACTGATCCATATGAGTAAGAACATAAAAAACCCTTGAACCGACAATCGCAGCCACCATTACCCAGATACTGAGATTGGCCGTATCATCTGAAGGAATTCCAATCCTGAGTGCGCGTCTGGAAGCAAGACGAACTCCCAGTAAAAATGAGATGGCCAGCATGAGCCCGTAGCTGTTTATGGGCAGAGAGCCTATCTTGAAGAGAATAGGGTGCATTGTATCTCTTTTCTTCTTCGCATTGATGTGTAATTCAGGTTGGTAAGATAATAGACATTGCAGCTGCCGTCAGTAACTTCTCCAGTTTCTGATAACATTCAGTGCAAGCCCTGCAAGTATAAGTTCAATAAGAACATGGCTGCCTCCATAGGTAATGAAAGGCAAAGGAAGACCAGTCACAGGCATTATTCCAAGGGTCATTCCCACATTGACCACAATATGTATGAGAAGGTAAATGGCAAAACCGGATCCGATGATGGAATTGAACGGATTCATTGATCTTCTAGCCCCTTCAAGAACCCTCCATATAACCAGTGCATAAAGAATAAGAAGAATAAGACTGCCTATAAATCCCCATTCTTCTGCCCATACAGAAAAGACAAAATCGGTGTGTCGCGCAGGAAGAAAAGCCAGTTCGTTCTGACTTCCGTTAAGAAAACCCTGGCCTGTAATGCCCCCTGCACCCACTGCAACCCTGGACTGAAGAACATTCCACCCGGCACCAAACGGATCCTGCTCTGGATTAAGAAATGTGGTAAGTCTTGACTGCTGGTAAGGTCTTAGCAGATTCCATGCTACCGGTGTAAGTGAAGCAATGAAAGAAGTGAGAACAAGGAACAGTACCCATCTTCTCGGCCTGGCCCCTGACCTGTAGAGAACAAAACAGAGAACAGCTGTAAAAGCCAGCCATGATAAGAAATTCACAGAAGAGAGAGCAGCAAACAGAGGGCTTAAAAAGAGGAATATCCAGCTGAATCCGAATCCTGCCCAGTAAATCATTCCGAAGATCATCATAAACAGCGCAACTGCAGTACCAAGATCAGGCTGAAGAAAAGTAAGAAGAGTAAGCATTCCTGCAGCTGACAGATAAAGTACGACTCCTCCTTTTGCAGTACCTCTCTTTATTGCTGGAAGCCACCTTGCCGTAAGCATTATCACGCTGAGTTTTGCTATTTCCGAAGCCTGGATGTTTACAGGCCCCAGCTGCAGCCATCTTCCTGCAGGCCCGCCGCCGAAGAAAATGGTGAGAACAAGAAGCGCCAGTGTTACCAGATAAACAACAGGAACCGATTCCTCCAATATTCGCAGGGGAAAGAAAGACGCACCTGCAAAGAATATCCATCCTGTGATAATGTAAAGAACCTGGTGTGTAAAAAGCGAGCTTCCTGAAGAAGCTGAATAAACACACAGCAGACCTGCAACAGAGATAAGAGCAAGTGGTATCAGATAGAGCCAGTCAGCTTTTTCAGAGTGTTTCACTGTACTCCTCGGCAATCATCCGTATCAGTTCAGCAGCCACTGGCCCTGCAGTCTGCCCTCCATGACCTCCGTTCTCCACTATAACAGCAAATGCCACTGCAGCAGGTTCACAGATATAACCTGTTACCCAGGCATGATCCTCTCCTGAGCTGTTCTCTGCTGTTCCAGACTTGGCATAGACTGTAACAGGAAGATCCCCCATGCTGCTGCTGAGGGTTCCCCTGCGGGATTCTACCGCCTGCAGCATTCCTTCACTTACAATATCAAGAACTTCATCGCTGATAATCTTCTCCCGTTCAGGAGCTGTGTTGTTCTCACCGTAAAGTATGCTCAGTTTCGGCATCTGGAATCTGGAGGCTATCAGACCGGATGTTACAGCAACTTGAAGAGGAGTAGCAAGAACCTCACCCTGACCTATGGAGGCTATCATAAGATTTCCTGTGCCCCAGCCTCCCTGGCCGAAGAGACCATTCAGATACTCTCTGGTTGGAATAACACCTGGACTTTCAGCAGGGAGAAATTCGGTAACAGTACCGCCCATTCCGAAACCTTCAGCAACTTCTGCAAGTTTATCAATGTCACCTTCCATACTGGTCCTGTAGAAGTATGTGTCACAAGAAACTGCAAGGGCTTCAATGATGTTGAGCCTTCCGTGGGCAGACCAGCACCTGAAATCAGTTCCTGCATAGTTAAAAGTTCCGTAACATGGATCCGGCATGTAGGCGCTTGATGTCAATCCCGATTCGAGAAGCCAGCATGAGCTTACAGTCTTGTATGTTGAACCTGGAGGGTAAGAAGTGCCCCAGGAGCGGTTAATCAGAGGTCTGTCAGGATCTTCAAGTATCTCATTCCAGTCATCGCTGGAAATCCCTTCAACGAAAAGGTTCAGGTCAAAACCTGGAACAGATGCCAGACAGAGAATCTCACCGGTGCTCCAGTCAAGAACAACAGCAGCGCCTGGATGGCCGGAAGCCTCAATTAGAGAATCTGCCATGAGCTGCAGTCTGCTGTCCACAGTGAGAACTGTTTCTTCCCCTGGAACAGGGGCCACAGCCTGGTCATCAAATCTTTCCACTACCCTTCCGTAGGCATCAACCACCTCATTCACAACTCCATGCTTGCCTGCAAGATGTTCATTCAGAATTCTCTCCAGTCCTGTTCTGCCGGTAATCTCTCCATGGAAAACTCCAATGCTGTCCGATAAACCCACATAGCCCACCAAATGACAGAATTCTTCTCCAAAAGGATATCTTCTTCTGGGAGCCACCTCAACAGAAACCCCGCCGAGACGGTAGAGATTGTCGGCTACTCTTCCTGCTTCTCTGATGTCAAGATTGGTTGCGATGATAGTGTTCCTGTAAGGGTTGGATTCTGCTGCGACGAGCCTGTCTTCAAAATCAGAATGGTCCATATTCAGCAGTTCAGCCAGAAGAGCGGACTTGTCCCTTGAAAAATCCACAGAAACCAGGGAAACAGTAAAGGATGGATAATTATCTGCAAGTATAATCCCATTCCTGTCGGTAATCACACCTCTGGCAGCCTGACTGACAACCGAACGAATATGGTTCCTTGAAGACATTTCTCTGTAGTATTCACCATTGAGAATTTGAAGGCTGAAAAGCCTGAATGTGAGGACAAGAAAACAGATTGAAGAAAAAACCAGCAGAGAGATGAACGGAGGCGCGTTTCTTGTATTGCCAGTAGTCATCTTACTCCAATTTTCTGTTTGTTATTCCTTCCATGAAATATCACAGGAATAACAAGGAAAATAACCAGCGGAGCAATTGTTCTGGGGAGCAGAAGCAGGGTTCTGAAACCGAATCCTGAAACAGGATCAGTGATAAGGATAAACAGCACATCGGAAACTATTGAGGCAACCAGCGCTTTTGCAGCGAATGTCATCTGCACCGCTCCTGTCGTAACACTGAAAGCCCATCTGGAAAAAGAAATACCAAGCAGCATGGCCATGGAGCTTGTGCCAGGGGCATGCTGGGTTAGCAGATCAAGAACAAAACCGCTCCAGAAGGCGCCTTCGATACTCCAGGTGTCGTCCCTGTAGGTTCCCAGATAAACCAGCACCGGCACAAGAATTGCAGGGGCAACCAGAAGTCTTCCCAGAGTAACCTCAAAAAGGAACTGAACTGCAACTGCGGCAAATACCGCCAGCCAGAGCATCTCCGTCTACTCCTCTGTAACCAGAATGAGAACCTCATCAATGGTGTCGAAATCCACCGCCGACTCAACTGCAAGAGTGAGGTAGTAACCGGATTCATCCCTCTCCACCGAGGAGATGCTTCCTACAACAATCCCTTCAGGATAAACACCGCCGAACCGGCTTGTGAGAACAGTCTCCCCTGGTTCAGGCCTGGAAGAAGAATCCACATTGGTGAGCTTCAGCCGGCCGTCAGAATCCGAAGAAAGGAGCCCCAGAGCGCCGCTTTGAGCTGTTATACAACTCACATTGATTGCAGGATTGGTAATCGGTTTCACAGTCGCAGTCTTTTCGGGAGATTCGGATACCACCCCTACAAGACCACTGGCAGTAATGCAGACAGCACCGGGATACACTCCGTCCTCCCAACCGGCATTAATGATAAGATCACCTCTTATAAGTCCCTCTGAACGATAAACAACCCTGCCTGCAACTGCGCTGACTCCAGGAACCCTGGTATAGTTCAGCATAGATCTGTAGACACTGCTTTTGGCAGCCATCTCCCTGAGTTCAGCATTCTCAAGCATAAGTTTGATGGCCAGAGACCGGTAACTGTGGTCAGAATCCGGATCGGAAAAAAAGAGCGAGGCAAATTTCTGCCCGAGAATGCCTCCACCAATACCAATAACAGCAGGCCCCGCAATGAGCATCAGCAGAGATCCGGCAAGATGCCACGCAAGTCTTCTGCCCCGACCGGTCATATCAGTCCAGCAGGAGTTTACGATACCTGAAAAGGTCCGTAAGAATTATTCCTGCACCTAGAACTGTGCAGGAAAGGGGATTGTCTGCTATTCTTACAGGAAGCCCTGTTTCCCGTGTGAGAATCCTGTCCAGTCCTCTAAGAAGGGAGCCGCCGCCTGTAAGGACTATTCCCCTGTTCACTATATCCCTGACAAGTTCAGGAGGCGTCTTCTCGAGACCGTGGCCGACAGCCTTTCTTATGGCATCTACAGGTTCCCTTAGAGCCTCTCTGATCTGACCGGCTTTCACTGTGTATGTCTTGGGAATTCCACTGGCAGCATCCCTGCCGCTTATCTCTGTCTCTCTCTGGTCATCTTCCAGCAACGATCCCAGAGACATCTTTACAGCTTCAGCGCTTCTTTCCCCTATAAGCAGATAAGCCATGCGCTTCATATGATCTATTATAGCATCGTTCATCTCATCTCCGCCGACTCTGATGGAACTGTCAGCGGCAATGGAACTCATACTTATCACTGCCACTTCTGTGGTGCCTCCGCCTACATCAACAATCATGTTGCCTATGGCAGCTTCTACTGGAAGGCCTACACCTACAGCAGCAGCCAGAGGCTCAGGAACCAGCAGCACCTCCCTGGCGCCTGCACGCTCCAGTGATGTTCGAACTGCGTTTACTTCAACTTCAGTTATACCGCTGGGAACACAGACAAGAACCCTTGGCCTCATGGTGAATCTTTTTGTCTGGGCCTGTTCAAAGAAGCGTCTGAGCATTGCCATTGTTGCAGTGGCTTCCTTGATAACTCCGTCCTTCAGAGGCCTTATGACGGAGATATCTCTTCCTGTTCGACCGAGCATAGCCTTGGCCTCACTGCCTACAGCTATCACATTGTTGGAGCTTCTTTCAATTGCTATAACACTGGGCTCCTCAAGAACAATTCCCCTGTCGCTCTCGTATATCATGGTATTTGCAGTGCCGAGATCAATAGCCATTGCAGAAGCAAAAAGACCTGAAGATGTATTGTTTACACCAGACTTAACTCTGTGAATGAAACTTTTTATTCCCATAGACCCCTCCATTTAAGGAATCAGGATTTTCAAGCAGGGTAACGCAATCAATATACAACAATTAACGAAAAAGGAGAAGTGCCTTAATACTCGTTAACTTATAGCAGTTAACGGACGGGCGGAAGAACGGAATAACTCCATAAGGGCATCTGGACTGCAAAGGTGTCAACAGGCACAGGGATAATCAGCTGGAAAGAACCTTCAGTAAGGTTCTCAAACTCATCAATACTCCTTATTCGCATGATTACAGAAATGTTCTCTGAAACAAGCTCCCACTCAAGGGGCCACAGATGGAACCTGTCATGCCATGAGGCCGCAACAGGCGAGAGACTTATATCCTCTGATTCAATGCAAGGCAGAAGAGCGCCGCTTTCAAGAGAAACAGTCATGGAATCACCCTGGCCTGATTCGAAAAACCAAAGGCTTTTCTCCTGTTCGGAAATAGCATTCATCATTTCCCTCTGAACAGGCACGCATGGAAACCCTGTTCTCATAAGTGAAATTATCGCGTTAACGCTCAGAGCTGCATTACCGAAAGGGAATCCTCCTGGAACCCGGTATGCAGTACCTTCATCTGGCGCGTAAACTGTACTGCCAAGGCTGTCAACAAGAATAGAAAGAAGAGGGGAACCGTCAGGACCGCAGAAGTCAGCCCTTATCAGTTGCAGCTTCCTGGAAGCCCTGACAATGAATGGTCCTGAGAAAACACGGCTTTCTCCCTGAAGACGGGCTCTTCCCCGTAATACGAAATCGTTTGTGTTCTGCCATCTCCAGACAGCTGAAGCGCTGTAGGAGTCAGCAGTTTCTCCATCGCCTCCGGTGTTAACTGCACATCCTGTCAAGAGAGTTAGTAAACACAGGAGGATGAGAAGGATCAAGTAGCGTATTTCTGCTCCAGCGCAATGATCCGTTTCTCTGCGGCCAGCTCTTTTTTTAGTTTTTTTCGCTTTTTGACCAAGGGCAGAGATTTCTCCTCTGGTACTTTTTTCAGCAGATTCTCAAGCATCCTGACAGCCTTTTCCCTGTCTCCGGTTTTTGCTGTCTCATCAATTTTCTTCATCAGCTCGTTCAGTGTGGCCATTAAGTATCCTTTCACTATCTCTGCACACAGTAATGAATTCCCTTACCAGTTCCTCTTCCACCCCGAAGGAGCCATCATTCCATCCAGGGAGCTGGCGCTTAATACCATGAAAATCACTTCCTCCGGTAAGAAGAAGATTTCTTTTTTCGGCGGTTTTCTCAAGGAGTGACACGATCTCAGGCCCCTGCTCCGGATAGTAAGCCTCCAGACCGCTCAAGCCTGCGTCGGCCAGAGAGCATATCAATGCCTCAAGACCTTTAAGCCCTTCTGTCCTGATATACTTTGGATGGGCCAGCACAGGCAGTCCTCCTGCCTGTCTGATAATTTTCACAGCCTTGAAATCTCCCAGCCTTTCTCTGTTCACATATGCAGGCTTGCCTGACCCCAGATACCTGTCAAAAACCTCTCTCGATGAGGAGAAATAACCTTTCTTTACAAGCACTGCAGCAATATGCGGTCTGCCGGTTACAGCACCATCGGCTTCTTCAAGCACCTCGTCCATTGTGATTGAAAAACCAAGCTCTCTGAATTTACTGACTATCTCCGGATTCCTGCGGTCTCTGCCGCTGATTACAGTTTTCACGGCTTTCTGAAGCTCCGAATCACTGTCAAGGAACCTGGAATCAGGCACTCCTGGAAAATAACCGAGCAGATGTGCCGATCCTCCAGTATGGAGGTCTACACTTAATTCCACTGCAGGAATAAAGAGAAGGCCAAGCTGATTGGCTCTTGTACGGGCTTCTGCAACTCCTGCAAGAGTGTCGTGGTCGGTAAGCGCAAGAGCTGCAAGAGATGAGCGTGCTGCCTCTTCCACCAGACGAGACGGGCTCAATTTCCCGTCTGAAGCTGTGCTGTGAACATGAAAATCACATAAGGGCATAGAATACCCATCCTTTCCCGGAAGGTGAATATTATCACTGATGCAGCAGGAAACAACAGGAAGGAATCAGCTCTGACCAAAAGGCAGGCAGTGGCTCTTCAGGTGGCCCGGGAAGAAGTGTTGAAACTGGCTTCCTCTGCCTTTCATCGCCACTGTATCCCCTTCTTTCTCTGGAAGGGAATGGACTTTGCCTACAGTCTTTATGAAAACCCTGATGAAAGGCCTATGGGAGATATAGACCTTCTTGTTCCAATGAATGATGCAGAGCGGGCATGGACAGCTCTGGCGAATACCGGATTTTCAACCGCAGAGGAACAAAAGCAGCTTTTCACCTATGGAATTACAGGAGAGGCTAAGTTTGTTCTGGGAGGAGTTCTTCTTGAGCTGCACACCCATCCGCTTTACTATCCTTCTCTTCTTCCGGGAACTGTTCCCCTGCCGGGAATACTGAGAGAAACCAGAACAGTCTGCGGATACGCTGCTCCCTGCTGGACTGATACTCTTCTATACACTGCACTTCACCATGCAGATTCATCTTTCCTCAAAAACTACCAGAAAACCGACATAAGGCTTCTGGCAGAAAAAATGGATGAAAAGTCATGGAGGTGGTTCGGAACTCATGCAGCTGCTTCAGGATGGGGAAACAGCATACTTAAAGTGCTGGTCTGCTGCGGTGCTGAAATACCGCTGCATTTATCAGACACCCTTCAGACAGGGAACCGCAAAGGCCCCTGCGGTACCCTGGGCGCTATAATGAAATTAAGAGGAAAAAAGCGCAGAGTTCTTGCATGGAGTATGTTCCGAAAAGTAATTACCGGAATGAGATTTCAGGGAAGGAACTGAAAATGAGCGACAGAAAAGTTATGTATATAAGAGAACCTGTTCTGGGAACCATAAAGATCTCCAGTCTTCAGGAAGAGCTGCTGAAAACTGTGGAGGTCCAGAGACTGAGTTTCATACATCAGCTGGGCACCACATTTCAGAGTTATCCTGGAGCCCACGGTATGCGCCTTGCCCATGCTCTTGGTGTCTCTCACATAGCAGGAACGATAGCGCAGCATCTCACCGACAACTATTCAGATCAGTTTCAGGGAGAGAAGAATGTAAGAAATCTGGTGGAAGCCGCCGGTCTTCTTCACGACATAGGCCACACACCATGGTCTCATACTCTTGAACCGCTTTATCTGGAACTTACAGGCGAAGATCACATGGATCTGGTTGCAGACATGGTTACAGGCAGAACACTTATGCCTGTTAGGGGTTCAGGCAGAATTCCGGAAATACTCAAGAGACACAACATAGATCCTGAAGCGGTGTCCTCTCTCATAACCAGCTGTTACAATGGCTGTGATTTCGTTCAGCAGATGATATTCGGTGAAGTGGATGCAGATATGCTGGACTATCTTCAGAGAGACTTTCATTTCACAGGAGTTGCTTTCGGGCATATAGAGGTGGACAGAATAATCTCCACAATGGCTGTAAGGGAAGGCAGACTGGTCTTTCAGGAAAAAGGGCTTAACGCTGTAAGAGACTTCCTTCTGGCCAGACTGCAGATGTACTCTTCTGTCTACCTTCACAGAAAAACCAGAATAGTGGACAGAATGCTGCTCTCTGCCGCAAGAAGGAGTGTCATAGAACTGGGAGAGATGAAAAACTTCATGTTCATGACTGACGACCAGCTTCTCAGTTATCTGGAGCTGGAATCATCGGATCCCTGGGTCCGTGAGATGGCATGGAGAGTCAAGTACCGGCAGGGGCTCTTCTCCCAGGTTTTCAGAATAGATTCAGTAACGCCAACAGACAGCGACATACACTTTCTTAACAACCTGAGAAATCAGAACAGTTCTCCTGCAGGCGCCTCGGAAATTCTTACAAGCCAGATATCAGAACGGTCTGGAGTGGACAGGGGCTTCATAATAGTAGATTTACCTATAGAGGCGGTAAAGGTATCTGAAGAAAGATTTCAGAAACAGGACATACGCTTCGTTGACAGGAGAAACAGACTGATTCCCCTTGAAGAACTGGATCCTCCCTTCGCCGAGTACCTGATGAAGGCAAGGCCAAACAGAAGTCTTCTGACTGTTTCCTGTGCTCCGGAACACAGGGAAGCTGTGAAAAGTGCATGCAGGGAGTTGTTCGAAAAGGCTGCTGAACCGCTTTTCAGATAATCAGATTTCGCCGTCAAGGCATAGTGCGGTACTCACATTGCCGCAGTTGCCGCAGGTGAATCTTAGATGTTCCCACATTTCAAGATTCAGGTACCAGCTGATTTTCTCAGCAGGCGGTCTCTTTATTGGATTGCTGCACTTCGGGCACTTCCACTGTATATGTCTGGTTCTTCTCAGATTGCGCAGGCTCTCTGCAAGGAGTTCTACACACTTCTGGAATTGCCTGTCCATTGCCAGGTCTGCAGGACGCTTCTTATCTGAATTACGATGATAGGCTTTTGCGCCTGAGGAGAGCAAGAGCTTTGTTATCTCAGTTGTATCATTATGCATGGCAGCAATGTGCAGCGGAGAATTGCTCATGTTGTCTTCAGCGCCGGGATCTGCTCCTGCTGAAAGAAGTAGTCTCACATTATCTGGAGAGCCTGCGTATACGGCTCTGTGGAGCGGGGTTGCGCCGGAAGAAGTGGTTGCTGCAGGAGGTATGCCTGCGTCAAGAAGAGCTTTGAGAAGAACACTGCTCTGCTGCTCTGCCGCCACATGTATTGCTGTACCGCCTTTTTCGTTCAAAGGCCTGTTGAAATCACCGCCTTTGGAATGAATGTTTCTTATTATTTTTGTGAGCTCTGTGCCATCATCAAGGCCCTCCGAGGCTCTTTGAATAAGAGAAATGACAAGTTTCCTGCCGTCTTCGTAGTTCTTTCCGGAAAGGTCATACTTTCCGGATGAAAGGGAAGCCAGACGATTCCAGTCTATAAAGCTGTTATCCAGCTCATGCTGCATTTTCTTCAAATTACTGGAAAACAGTGCCATGAACCCTCCGCAGTCAATAGTGTCATACCTGAATACGGATTATGATAATTCCCCGAAAAAAATGAAAGTCTTTTCTCAGCTTCTCAGAGAACGGAGAATATCCGGCATCATAAGTTCCGCAGCTTCTTTTCCTTTTTCACTTATCTCTTCAACCATATGAAACTCATCTCCGGAGTACATGCTCAGATCAGGCCTTATGAGTACAGCCGGCGTTGCTGACTGCAGTATTGAATCTGTGAGTGCTTTCTGTGAAAGCAGAATCGAGGAAAAGGCAATAGAGGGAATGGCAGGCTTGAGAAGTTTTTTTAGAAATCGCATGTCTTCAGCAAGGTCAGATAGATCATCAGGCATTCGAAAGCTGCTGTTTGCACCAATACCGGTATTTCCAACCACCCCCAGAAGATCGACTGCTATAACAACATCAGCTCCCATTTCCCTGCACTGCTTTATAGGCAAAGGATTTACCACACCGCCATCCACATAGCTGCTATGCCCTATCTTCCAGGGAGAAAGAACCATCGGCAGAGAAACACTTGCTCTGACTGCATCAGACACAGAACCAGAGGTAAAGGTGACCTCCCTTCCGGTTTCCAGCTCAACTGCGTTGGCACAGAATTCCCTGGTAAGATGCTCTATTCTGTAACCCATGAACCAGCTTTGAAGAAGATGGTACAGCTTTTCGCCTCTGAAAAGCCCGTTAACCGTTGGAATCTCCAGGTCAAGATAGTTCCATACGCCGGAGCGGGTCAGCTTTCTCAGTTCTCTGAAACAGTCAACTGTCTGCATTGTGGCCCAGAGAGCCCCTATTGCTGCCCCTATACTGGTACCTGCCAGGCAATCTATCTGAATACCGTTCTTCTCAAGGGCATAAAGAACTCCGAAGTGGGCATACCCCCGGGCTCCTCCCCCTCCAAGTGCAACACCTACTTTCACAGTTCACCGGACCTGTGGGAAAGCTCTGCGGCTAGAATACCATCCAGTGAACTGATCTCTGCAACAGCATCTGTAAAATCCCTGCGAAACCTGCTTCTCAATGTAAGTGTATAGATCTTTCTTTCCTCTGAAATACTCACAGTAATGCTTTTAAGTGTAAGGCCCTGTTCTTTCAGAACACCACGCCATTGCTCCTCAACATCACTGGAAACATCCAGTCCCGTTCTTATCTTCAGGGTCCAATAAGCTGCTGCAGGAAGACGATCTTCTATCTGCTCAAGAAGAATGAGCACCACAAGAGCCGTAAAAGCTGCTGCCGCTGCAAAGAGAAACAGGCCGAAACCGCACACAACTCCTGTCATTGCCGCATACCACAGACAAGCTGCAGTTGTAAGGCCTCCTACACCTTCACGGTAGTGTACTATGGTGCCTGCTCCCAAAAAACCCACACCTGTAATTACCCCTGCCGCAATTCTGCCTGCATCAACAACAGTTGAAACACTTGCGCTCTCCGCCGCAAGCAGACCTGCTACAATTGCCATACAGGCGCCGGCAGAGACCAGAATGTGGGTCCTAAGGCCTGCAGGCCTGCCGTGGACCTGTCTCTCAAGCCCCATCAATCCACCTGCTGCTGCGGCTGCAGCAAGCCTGAGCAGCATATTCTCCCAGCTCACGCTTCGTTCACCTTTCTTATCCTTACTAGAATTGAATATATAGTTTCCAACATTATTTCAAGTTTATAGGGCTTGTTGATGTATGCAGTAGACGGGCAATCAAGCAGTTCCCTTATTGACGCAGTTATGCCATGCTCTGTGGTTATGATTACAGCCATCTTAGACAAGCTGGTCTGACAAAACCGTACAATACCGTCAACAGCTGTACCGAAGATATTCATATCCAGCACAACAGCATCAAAAACACCTGATTTGATCAGATTCACAGCTCTTGAGTCGTCAGAGACAGGTGTAACCACTATTCCCCTGTACTCAAGAAAATCGCAGGCGGATTTGAGTAAGCTCTTGTTTTCATCTGCAACAAGCACCTTCAGATCTGCTGTATCACAGACACTTGCATTCTGAGCTGAAACCTCCTGCTCGGTTCCCTGAAGAAGAAGACAGAGCTGAGTCTCACCGGAACTGCGTTCGAAAACGATACGGCCTTTCATCTCACGAATAACTCTGTACAATGTGCCAATAGCTGTGCCGAACTGTCTCTCCACATCACTGTCAGTGTATTTCCTGCTTGAAAGTACATCTCTGAGAGCCACCGGCATTATGAACCCGTCTGAATATCTGACAGCTACCATGCTGTCAGGTGAAAAAATACCCATACCGCCCAGCTCGGCAGGAATACGATCTGAAACATCTATTCTTATTCTGCCTTTACCGTTCATTGTGTCCGCAGAGTTAACTGCCAGGCTGTAAAGAAATTCCCTGAGAAGCACTCTGGAGGTGGAGATTAGCTTTCGACTGCCTCCTGATACCTGAAAATCCACCCCTTTCGGCAAAATTCGTTTCAGAATATTTGAAATCAGGCTGACTTCATTGAGAGGATCCCTTAACTTAGACTCACCCTCCCTGTTGAAAAGCAGCTCAATATCCTCGCAGATAGCAGTAAGTTTTCCCGCTGAATCCAGAATTGAGACCAGACTTTCATGGGATATTTCAGATATTCCACCTTCCAGTTCCAGCGAAGCCATACCTACTATTCCTGAAAGATGGTTCCTCATCCTGTGTATTATTGAACCAAGCATTTTTGTATCCGGCTTCAAAAGAACAGGATTCGCCCCTGCGGTAACAGATTCCTTTCGGTACTGGTTAGACCGGACTACTAAGCCTGCTGGAATCAGAGTTACTGTTTTCAATCTGTCAGCCTGCTTCTCTTCGGAAAACAGCACCTCCATTATCACAGGCTTCATTTCACCAGTCATGGATTTTAGAACAACCTGAAGTGATCCGCTATGAGCAGAATACTCATCATCAGACAATGCAAGGCTTTCCCTTATACCAGGCGGCAGAGCCATAACCGAAGAGATGCCTGAACGAGATTCAGCTTCGCTTATTTCAAGAATATCCAGACAGAAATCGTTAATCCATAATATTTTCCCGCCGGACTGAAGAACCATAACACCTGCCTGATTTGATTTTTTCAGACTGCCGAGAACTGATTCCTGAACTGCCCCTGATCCCTTGACTGTTTCCAGACCTGTCATGCGCCTTCTTCTTCGAAAGGATTCTATCATAAGCCCGCTGGGTACCATCAATATTATTATAATAATTAATTGAATAATAATCAAACCTAACTTGGCGTCATGCAAAAAATTTATGTGCCCGTCTGTCTCATTAACAAGATATACGCACAGAACACTATCGCTCTCTGTTTTAATTACTATATGCTCTATAACAAGGTTCTCCCAGGAGCCGTCAGCATTTCTCCGATCCATCACCGTGCCGTCTGCATTGTATAATGGTATTTCCTCAGTATTCGGCACTGCAGGGATGTCCCTGGAGATTGAAATACCACTGCTGTCGTAAGGAAGAAGAGGCTGCATCACTTTCAGAAGAGAATCAGCAGGGATATGTGGAAATCGTTCTATTATTGAAATAATACTGCTGGAAAAAGAATGATACTCTGCTGATCTTTTCTTATATGCATCCTCAATAGCCTGGCTTATTATGAAGTACTCCCCTGTGAGAACAGCTGAGAAAACCAGAAAAGCCAGAATGAACGGAACATAGAACCTTCTTTTAACAGAATCACCACTGACCGAAACCAAACATAACCTCCTTATTTCTTTGAAACCCCAGTCAGTCACATGGATATAAAGAATAACACTTTCTTTATTTATGCACAACATCCAATAGAGCTTGACATTTTTCTTTAAGCGATTTATTGTAGCTGTAAGAGATTCTCAATTGTCCATGATGTAACTGAGACGAAAGGGGTAAAACATGGATTTTGTTGAAGAAACCAGAAAAATGCTGGATGCTTCAGGGCGAAGCCCAAAAACAGCCAACAGCTACATTTCTCATCTTCGAAGGCTTCAGAATAATTTTGGTGAGCAGACAAGCTCACTGACAAAAAGCGATTTGAGAGACTATCTTGAGGGACTTGTCGCTGAAGGGAAATCCCTCTCATACATCAATCAGGCCCAGAGTGCTATCAGATACCTCTATTCGCAGGTACTCAAGAAGGAAAACCCTCTTCCAGGTCCCGGCGTAATTGCAAAAAAAGTTCCGCTGCATGGTGTATTTACCAGAGACGAGATCGCAGAAGTTTTCCAGCATGTTCACGATCTGAAATACAGACTTGCGCTGATGTTCATTTACTCCAGCGGTCTTCGGGTCAGTGAAACCGCCATTATGGAGCGGAGTCATGTTGATCTGGAAAAGAATATTGTTCATGTATACAGCCCTGAAGGCGAGTACCTCAGAGACACCATTCTGGCAAAAACCACAGGCAGAATTCTCGCGCAGTATCTTGACCTCAGAACCGATCCTTCACCATACCTGTTCCCAGGCAGAGGCAGAACTTCTTTTGTTTCCGCAAGAACAATTCAGAGAGCATTTACTGACGCCCTTGCAGAAGCAGGCATAGACAAGAAGGCAACTCTGGGCTGGCTCAGGCACAGCTTCGCAGTTCACCTGCTTGAAGACGGAACCGACAGAAAAATGGTTCAGAAGCTTCTGGGAATAGCCACACCTTCCATGATAACACCATACCTGAAGCTGGCAAAGAACCGCACTCCTCTCAGGGTACTCAGCCCGCTGGACAGGTTCTAAAATCACAGGAATACCATTGGGGGCCTTCAAGGCCCCCTTTTTTCGTTACCTGGGCATAACAAGAATCTTCATTCTGAAGTAAATCCATCTGATTAACAGATGAACCGCCTGCAGCTGCCCTGTTGAGAGGAGCCCGATGCAGATGCAGGTTGTTTTATTCAAGGTGCTGAGCTGCAAACCTGTCAATCCCACAGCAATGTACCAACTTGAAAAAGCTCCGGAAATCCTTGATTGCTCTTTACTCTTCAGGATGAAGACTTACCATAAAGGCAACCTGTCAGCTGACAGAAGAAAATAATACCTTTACCGTTCAGACATACCTGCCTCCGGTGTATATCCTGTAAGGGTTAAAAAACATGTTCCGGCAGGCGGCTGCCTTACCTCTCTGAAGTAATCAGACAGATCATCAGAACTGTATGTAGGGCTTGATGATCAACCCATCATCCCACTCAGCCCCGGCCATGCATACCTGACCAGTCCAGTTTGACCCAAAGGACATCCAGTAACAAGCAGGCTTTCAGACTGTGATAAATCCTCATAAGGTATGAGGAAGCACCCTCCCTCAACAGCCTCTCAAGATTCATTACCAGGTAGACCATGCTGATCACAGTCTCGCTCGTTTCCCGGAGCTTGGTCATTACCCGGTCGGTTGAATACCTCCGCTTACCTTCTCCTATCTTACCCTCTATTGCGTTCCTGATGCGCTCATCTTCATAGCGCTGTTGACGAAGTGCCTTCATTACCGCAGGGTCTTCAAAAGGACGACCGAGCTTGCGGCCGGAAATCCGTATCCCGCGATCCTTACAGAAACGCATGTTCTCTCGCGTCCGGTAGATCCGGTCAGCATGAACTGACTCAGGCCAGCAGCCGAACAGCCGGTGGTACTCCTTGATCTGACCGATCAGATCAAGACTCTCGTTGAAGTTGTCCCACTCTATCCGATGAATCATCGCAAGACCGGAGGAAAGCCCTATTGATACCTTTGCGCCAAACTCCCAGACTGCTCCGGCTTTGTTTCGCTTGATGGGACGTACATGCGGCTGTGATATGCTTACTATGCGGTGGGGTATCGTCCGCTTTCTCTCATCATACATCTCTTGCTGCTGACGGTATACCTCACGGATGACAAGCAGCTTTCTGTAAAGATCCAGATCCAGTACTCCAAAGCCAACTTCATCAAGCAGGGCATCCACATGACCAAGATCCCTGCGCACATAGCCAAGCTGCTTCCTCATTGCCTTTCTGAGTTTTCTGCTGCCGGGCCGTCTGGTTTTCTGCAGGCTAAGGAAAGCTTTCCGTGCTCTCTTCCGGTAGGTCCGGGGCTTTGTGCTGCCCGGCTCCCGTTCCGAATGGAGTACATCAACCATCTTCTCAAGCAGCTCTCGCCCCTTGTTCAGCAGTTTCAGGTCTGTGGGGAATGTGATGTCAGCAGGGGTCGCTGTTGCATCAACGATCAACCGGCCTTTATTCACAAAGCCTCCATCATCACTGGAAGACGATTCATCATCTCTGTGGCGCTTGCGGGCGGCCAGGAGGATTCTCTCGTTTATCTCAGCTATGGCCTGTGCGGGAAATCTCTTCCTGAACCTGCAAAGCTGTGACTGATCCAACGGAGGCTTGATCTGGAACTCCTGCAATCCTAAGAACCACTGGAGGTAAGGATTCTCTCTGATCGTGTCCACTGTCTCCCTGTCTGTCAGACCAAGTTTCTCCTGGATCAGTATGGAACCGAACGCGAATCTGCCGGGGAGGGCTCGCTGTCCTTCTTTCTTTCTCCCGAGACTTCGAAGATAAACTTCTTCCACGAAATCCCAGGGAACCAGCTTTGCCAGCTTGACCCATCTGTTCTCAGTATCCAGCGGTGTCCTGAATGGAGTCTTGAAGGCCTCAATTTCCAACTGACGGTTGTTATGCTGATACAATTGAATCTCCAGGTGCAAGGGTTTTGAGCAAATGTGCTCATATTGCGTGCATTTCTATGCACCTAATATACCCTCATTCCGTTGCGCTGTAAAGGTTTAAAGCTTCAGCATCAAGCCCTATGTACTAATGTCCTGTCATGCTTCGGATGTGGAGAGTATGCGCAGTTATTATCTGTTCAGGAGAGGCGCAGGTGAGGGCGCATAGCCGGAGGCTATGTAACCGAGTCTGCAACGCTGCCTGGGCAGATAAGAACAAGCAGAATCCGTCATCTGAGGTTTGACAGGACACTAGAGGCCTGTGACTGTTCTGTCTACAGGATACTCAACCAGGTAAGTGAAGGGAAGTTCCCGTTTTTCTCCTGATGCAAGATTCAGATGCCATGTTATTTCCGCTTCATCGTTGATGGTGATGTTTTTACCATCAATCTCAGGAGCAATGGTCTTTACTTCTATCTCCTTTTCCTGGCTCACTGGAAGCTGGTCAAATACCTCAATCTCAGCTGCATGGCCTGTGTTGTTCCGGAGTTCTATCATGTACTCAAACTGCATGCTTGTTTTCTTGTTCAGTAGACCTTCGTTTTTTCTGAACTTCTTAAGGAACCTGTATTCGACTTTGATGCCCTCATGGACACCCAGGGAAACCTCTGTTTCCTCACCGGGCATTATGAGTTTGAATTCCGAGGTTGAAATAAGTGATCCTTCATGATAGATGTTCACCTTTCCCGGAAGGAGCGGGAATTCTGAGGTGTTGGTGAGTCTGGCAGTTCTGTAGGCAAACTCGCTGAGCTTTGGTACTGAACGGTACAGGTACTCTGCAGGAAGTTCGGCTCTGGAGAGGGTTACCCTTGTTTCAGTGTTATCTCCGTTGATGCTGGATGTGCCTGCCACTTTGAAGAAAACGCTGGAACCTGATTCTTCCACCTGAGCCTCATTTATCATCATGGGAGCAGGAGTGTTGCAGAGTTCGGCTTCCTGACTATCGGCCATTGAATCCAGAAGTTCATCCGGCTTGAAGGCTCTTTTCATCTTCATTCCCGGTTCTGAATATGCCTGAGCAGAGGGTCGGTATAAGCTTATTCTCCAGGGTGAAAGTTCGGGCATTACTCCTGAGATACTGATTCGCGCTGTGGAAAGCCTGAGTGCGATGTTTTCCCAGTTTTCGCCTGTGGACTGCGTTACAACGGCATCGTACTCAAGGTTCAGTTTGTTTGAGTTTTCTGCTGCTCTGAGATTATATACAGGTTTCCACGAAGGGCCGTTTACCGAGTATGAAAGATCAAGGGTGAGTTCTCCCTCAGTTGTCTTTTTCAGATTGACCCTGATTATGTCTCTGGAGCGTGTGCTGGTATGTCCAATGGCTTTAAGCTCTCTGGCTATTTTCTGCTGCTCTTTCTGAAGATTGCGGAGGTTCGTTCGAATCTCAAGTGTTTCCAGATCTATGGCTGTTCGCCTTTCTCTGTAGAACTGAGTTATTTCTTCCCAGCTTGATACATCCACATTGTTTCTGCAGCTGAAATCAGTATCATCTTTTGATACATGGGGCGTTGTTACGAATGAAGCTATTCTCTCAATGAATGCTGTTTCACCCTCAAGCCGTTTTTTCTGAAGCTCAAGGGATTCTGCATGATCTGTTAGTTCCTGCTGGCGGGTCAGCAGAGATGAAGCCTGTTCATTTACATCAGCTGTAAAGTGCTGAGTTTCAAAGACGCAGCTGCCGAGAACTGCTTCACCTATGCCTTTTACCTGAATACTGTTTCTGTCCAGGCTGGAGGGCATATCAGTGAACAGAAGTGTGTGTTCGCCTTCTTCCAGGTTCAGGGAGACTTCTCTTGTAATCAGTGCCCGGCCACGGTAGACTGTTACCTCGGATACTCTGGATTCAACTTCTGTTACGGTCATTGTCTTCAACTCCTCAGGCTTGCTGATTATTCTGTTATCTAAAACTCCCGATGAGAGAAACAGCAGGTTTCTCACCTTTGAGGCTGAACTCTATGCGATACAGAACAGACATAGTGTAATCATTCAATATGCTGAATGAATAAAGCTGTCAGGCCTATGCGCCAAGGCTATGTTTTACGCTTACTGTGAATTCAGCCGGTGCTGAATACTGTGTACACCGTTGAAAACCACTGTCCGGCATTGCTGGCAGCTGCCTTTCTGCATTGCAGCTTTGGATTTTCGACAAAAGCCGTAAAACAGATGCTTTTTGCTTCAGCCTCACAATAACGCTCCTGCTCCTGCCGGTTTATCCATGCTGGCACACTATACCTGAAAGACCATTCTTTAACGCCTCGGTGATATAGGTTTTGGCTTCGGCAAGATCCATGCTGGTACACTATACCTGAAAGACCATTCAGAGAAAAGGTGTACCTATGGTTTCTCCAGCTAAAGGGCACTTCCTTTTTACACTGCAATCAAACATAAAATGGGATGCGGATAATTACTGCTTATGTGGGGCGGGTGCTGTTTATTCTAGGGCTTATTCTGCTTGTTCCACTGGTGTTTGCCCTGCTGAACGGTGAGACTGTCACACCGCTTGCGTTTTTCTATGCTTCTGTTGCGTCATGGGCTCTTGGCGGAGTTATGCACTCTTTCGGAACAGGCAAGGCTCCCACACCTGCACAGGCAATGTTGGTCTGCACACTTTCCTGGTGCGTAATCTCAGTTGCAGGAGCAATACCCTTTGTTCTTGCAGGAGGCTGCGGCTGGATAGACGGTATTTTTGAAACTATGAGCGGTTTTACCACAACCGGAATGACCATTTTTAGCGGTCTGGACTCTATGCCCAGGTCGATTATTCTCTGGAGAAGCCTTACCCAGTGGGTGGGAGGTCTGGGAATCATAACCTTCTTTATCGCAGTGATATCCCAGGTGCCTGGAGCCCACAGACTGGTAGGCGCAGAGAGTCACAAGGTCTTTGCAGGAAGGCCGGTGCCAGGTCTGCTGAATACTGTAAAGATTCTCTGGATCATATACGCAGGTCTCACACTTGCTCTGGCTGCAGGATTCCGTCTTGCAGGAATGAATACATTTGATACAGTCAATCATGCTATGACAACCCTTTCCACAGGCGGTTTCAGCCCCCATGACCTGTCAATGGACTGGTACAGGGCGACTGGAACCGGAAATTACATATTGATTGAATATCTTGCAGCTGCAGGGATGATTGCAGGAGGAATTAACTTTCTGGTTCACTACAGGGTTTTCAGAGGAGAGGGGCCGCTGGCTCTGTTCAGAGGTTCAGAGAACAGACTGTGGTGGATTTTAATATGTGGATTTACAGGTGTGATAATGCTTGAGCAGCTGTTGTCGGGAACACTCTCTTTGGAAGGGCTGGAAAGCACTTTCAGAAGGGATGTCTTTCAAGTTGCCAGCGTGATTTCCACCACAGGCTTCTCTACTGTAAACCTGCATGATTCCTTTTTCGGAGGGGCAGCAAGACAACTCTTCATGGTAATGATGATAATCGGAGGTTGTGCAGGTTCCACAGGGGGCGGAATCAAGGTACTTCGTGTATCCGTACTTCTCAAAGCCGTTGCGAATCAGGTCAGAAAACTCTTCAGAGCAGAAAGGGCTGTATCAGGTACCCGTTACGAGGGAAGGCTGCTGCCCAGGGGAGAGGTCAGTCGAATCACTGCAATAGTGTTTGTGTGGTTGCTTTTTCTTCTGGCTGGAGGTGTTGTTACTTCTATCTTTGAACCTGACATGAAGACTATAGCAGCAGCAAGCGGTATGTTCAGTGCCCTTGGAAACATCGGTCCAAGTCTCATGACACAGGAGAATCTTATTGCGCTGCATCCGGCAGTGAAAATTACTTATACAATAGGAATGCTTGCTGGAAGGCTTGAGATTCTTCCAGTTCTGCTTGTTTTCAGCAGAAAGGCCTGGAGGTAGCCATGTTCGTAATAGTTGCAGGAGCCGGTACTGTGGGAAGAAATGTTGCCGTTCAGCTTGAAGGCAACGGGCACAATGTGGTGGTGATAGACTCTGACCATGAGGTATGCAGGGATATCTATTCTGATACCGGCCTGGAAACAGTTGTTGGAAATGCCACAAGTCTGGGAACTTTGAGGGATGCAGGTATTCATAAGGCTGATGTGTTTGTGTGCCTTATGGCAAAGGATGCTGACAATATTGCAGCTGCGATTCTTGCAAGGAGCATGGGAGTTGGCAGAATACTGGCACGAATGAGGAACCAGGGATATGCCGAGGCATACAAGCTCAGCGGCGTAAACAGTGTTCTTCGAGTGGCAGATCTTCTGATAAGTCAGGTAATGACAGAGATAGAACAGCCAAGGGTTAAGCGTGTAATGAGCCTGGCAGGGGGAGCAGCTGAGATGTACGCAGTTGTTGTGGAGGAAAAATCCTGGGCAACAGGCAAGACAGTGACCCAGATGGCAGCCCACAAGAGCTTTCCCAAAGATGCCATTCTTTCAGGAATCTACCGTGTAGGTGACAGGGGTTTCGTGGTTCCCAGAGGTGATACAGTGCTTGATTCAGGTGACACTGTTTATGTGGTTACGCCGGCGAGGAACATTGCCGGTATAGCTGAGATCATGTCTTCATACTGATGTCCTTATGAATTTCTCATGCAGCATAGTACCAGCTGTCTATTTTCGCATCTTCAGGCAACCTTCGTACTGAGCAGTTTAAGATGTGATGAGCAGCGGTGATGGTCAAACCGGCTGTTTCGATTCTAAAGTTCCAGTGTGTTTTTCCTTAGCTTTTCAGCTGCAGAACAGTTTCTTGCATGATGATCTCTTTCAGAACAGCTTTCAGATGGTATTCTGCGTAACGGTTCTTGCAGAAGATTTTTTTCAGAACTGCCTTTTACTGAACGGACTATTGCTGAATGGCCTTTTTTCTGCCCTGAGCAAGGAAGATGCCTGCAATTAGGGCTTGATGATCAACCCATCATCCCACTCAGCCCCGGCCATGCATACCTGACCAGTCCAGTTTGACCCAAAGGACATCCAGTAACAAGCAGGCTTTCAGACTGTGATAAATCCTCATAAGGTATGAGGAAGCACCCTCCCTCAACAGCCTCTCAAGATTCATTACCAGGTAGACCATGCTGATCACAGTCTCGCTCGTTTCCCGGAGCTTGGTCATTACCCGGTCGGTTGAATACCTCCGCTTACCTTCTCCTATCTTACCCTCTATTGCGTTCCTGATGCGCTCATCTTCATAGCGCTGTTGACGAAGTGCCTTCATTACCGCAGGGTCTTCAAAAGGACGACCGAGCTTGCGGCCGGAAATCCGTATCCCGCGATCCTTACA
>PDSZ01000027.1 GCA_002748705.1 Candidatus Fermentibacterota bacterium | reverse complement strand
CTGTGTATTCATGATTTGGCCGTTTCTTTTGAGTGTTATGTTGTTGGTTTGCATCGTAATATAACACTTTGAAACGGCCTTTTCAATTGTATTTATGAGAAATCCGGGCTAGACATAATGGTTGGACCACCACCGCTGATCAGGGTACCTTACCCTTGTCAGTAACTACAACCAGAAGGGTGGTCCACTGTGTTAATAAGGTATATCGGTCTTGATGTCCATAAGGACAGTATCAAGATAGCCGTTGCTGAATCTGGCCGAGAACCGGCAAAGTATCTGTGTTCTGTTCCTGGAGAGAACGGTAAGCTCATCAGGCAGATCAGCAAACTAGCCTTTGCTTAGTGGCGGGAAATAACAATAGTTATGCCCTTCAGGGAAAGCAGTGAGTGCAGCATACAGGAGTCCCGTACATACGAAGCCTGTCTTCATGCTCACATGCCAGGGAGCAGATTTTCTCAACATGAATGTTCCGTAAAATACATAAAGATATTTGACTGCTGTCTTCTTCCCTGATTCAGAGATCCTGCAGATTCAGTTGAGCTCCACTTCTGTCTGTGATAGTGGGCAGGCATTGTCCGGAATTGCCTGATCGGTTCCGTTGGAAGATTGCATCCGGAAAGCTGAATATCCTTTTCCAGAAATGTCTGTGAATAATCAGTTCTCCATCCGGGACTCGCACCGGAGAAGGGGCCAGGAAGGATCTCGGAAAATCTCCCCTTACCCACAGCTCCCTACAGTTATTCAGAGCAGTCTCTTCCAGATTGAATCCGCTCATGTCAACGAAACCTATTTTTTCTGCAAGGCGTTTCGATATTTCTCCGACCATTTCCGTAGAAGAACTGCTCGAAAGAAGAAAACAGGCTTTGCAGTCCGGCAAATCTGCGAGAACCCTCAGGTACTGATACAGCTCAGGCATTCGATGAATTCAGTCAGGAATTACAAGACCGGAAACATTATCGGTAACAGGCATTAGACCTCGAAGTGCCGCTGCGCTGAAAGAATTCTCCAGATCAAATCTCGGAAATGGAGCCGGTAAGTAAGCCGGCCGGAGTTGTTTTTCCGTACTGTCTGGAATCAAGAATCTCGGTAACCGGATTCTCCCTTATTCTTGAGAGAAGTGTATTGAGCAGTTTGTTTCCTGATATCATATCTGAAATACATCCTTAGAAAAAATTCCGGTCAAGTACGGATACTCAAGGAAAATGAAGATGCAGACACCAGATGTAATCTGGATCTGACACAGTACCATTGACTGGGCGGAAACAGTTTCTGCAGGTTGGCAAACCGCACTGGGTGCCCATGCTTATGTAAAGAATCATTTCTATGGATTTCTTCGGGAATACTGAAAACCATTGAATACGAAGAGTTGTTCAGCCCTGTTCAAAAACTGTATAGTCCACAGACGATGAGGTAAATAATTGAAAAGCAGTTACAGAACTGCATGATGAGAGGAAAAATGGAAATAATAGGTTCTCTAGCACTGTTTATTTTATTCATAATAGTATACTTAATTATTATTGAGATTTTTGTTATGCTGTTTAGAATTACAGGCTTATCAAGGGAGAAAGCCAGATTTCAAGTTATATCTATGCTTACCAACAGTGGATACACAACTAAAGAATCAGAATTAGTGCTAAAAGACGATAAAAGAAGAAAATTGGCAAGATTTGTAATGATGTTTGGTTATTCTTTTACAGTAACAATTGTTTCAGCAGTTGTAAACATCTTTCTTCAGTTCAGACATACTGTAGCAGGAGGTGCAGTAGCATTTTTCCCTCTAATTATTCTCGTAGTACTAATAAGCTGGATTGTAAAAAAGAAAAGATTGGCAAGTAAATTAGTAGAAAATATCATAGGAAAGCTCGCAAAGAGATATATGTATAAGCAGAATACAAATCCAATAATAATAATTGATGAATATTCTAACTTAATTATTGCAAAAGTATACATTATTATATTACCTGATGAGCTTAACAACAAAGATCTTCAAACGAGCAAAATTAAACAACTATACGGGATTAATGTTTTAGCAGTCAAGACTAATGAAGGTGAAATATTCCCAAATGCATCTACTATAATTAATATAGGCGATATAATAGTAGTAATGGGAGAAGAGAAGAATATACGAAACTTGTTTGAACTGAACGACACCATCTGAATGCGACAGGTTCGCCTGCGACTTAAGTCGCCTGAATGCCCACGCCGAGTAAAAACTGTCATTCTGTAACCTTGAGTGCTTCTTCATTTCGGGGCCGGGCATCCTTATGTATTCAGAAAGAACTTCGTCTGTCACACTTCCGATGATGTGCAGACATGTTTTATGTGCCAGATGCAGATGCGATCCATGTTTTTTCTGAGCCGGTGGGCTTTGCTGTGAAGAACAGCGTCTGAAAACTAAGATGCCTGTTAACCTGTTCCAGAGACTTGCTCCGTTATCTTCTCCGGTGTCATTTTCAAGTATTGTAAATGCTTGTCAGGCAGGTGTTCCATGAGAGTTCTGGTATGGCCTGTCAATGGCCCTGTTGCTGCATGCCTCACATTGAAATGTCCCTTTATAACATGAAGAGGTTATTGCCTGTTTCTGCCGAGCTGAAACGCAAAGCCTGTCTTCAATTCCAAGGGTAAAATCTTGACCGGCAGCAGAGTTATGATACGAGAAGAATATCCCTTTTCAGATATGGTCAGGCTACAGAGTGAAAAACCAGATCCTTCTCTTCTATGATAAGCAAATAAGAAAGACTAACTCCGCTTATCAGGTACAGCAAGCATTAGGGATATTCCCTTGGGACTGAGCTTTTCCCTCTTAGTCGCAGGGATTACTTGATTGTATTGAGATAAGCAGTGAAAAGGGGGCTGCCGAAGCAACCCCCTAAGGAATCAGATGTAATCTGGAACTAACGGAGGACCATTGCCTGGGTGGAAACGGTTCCTGCCGGTGTGGTGAGTCTTACGAAGTACACACCGCTTGCCATGTTCTCAGTGTTCCAGCTGACAGAATGGCTTCCCGCGGTGACTTCTTCATTCACCAGTGTTTCAACCGCACGGCCTGAAACATTAAATACCTGGACAGTTGACTGACCGGTAACAGGTGTTGAGTAGGTGAATGCAGCGGTGCCTGTGATGGGATTCTGTAAAGAGGCGACGCTGAGAGTGAATGTTTCAACTTCTTCAGCTGTGTCGTCTGTGGATGATGGAGATACAGTGATCTGCGCAGTAACAGGATTATAGTTGTGAAGCCTTGCCCCTGTGTAAAGTGAAGTGGCGGAAGAGGGGATATTCACAGTGAAAGTTACCTGTCCGGAGCTGTTTGTGGTGTCTTCTTCATAGAAAGAGACAGGCTTGGATGCAACACCGTCAATGCCGTCAGAAAGGGCAACTGTTGCGCCGCTCACCGGTGAACCATTGCTGGTTACGGTCAGAATAATTGTCTGTGAACCAGAATATACAAAGCCTGGGTTACTGCTTATTGCAAGAGGAACAGGGTTAGCAGTGTCATTGGTGAATATCTCCATGGCAGGATCGCCGAACCAGATATACATCTGAGCATTGGTAAGGCCAGTTCCTGAATGGTTGTTGATAATGTAAACAGCTGCATCATTCAGCGTTTCACCGACATTGAACTGATTGTTGTTGTAGAGACCAAGATAAATCTGCTTCATGTAGTCGTGGTTTGGAGTAGTGTATGAAGGATTGTTAGCAGAGACATTTCCGCTGGCTCCATGGTCATTCCAGGCATAACTCTCAGCAAGACATTCTGTTCCATCCTGATATTGACCGTTGAGACAGTCAATGTTCCAGGTAGGAGGCAGGAATGTGTTGGTAAGAGCCTGAATGTTGCTCTTAGACCATGCCCCTGGAGCGCTCCATACCCATGCTGTCTGGCTTCCGTGACCTCTGTATCCAACTGAGCCGATACCGCTGTTGTACCAGTCGGCAACCATAGAGTTGGTTCCACCCTCAGGAGGATAGATCTTGTAGAAGGTCATATTTACATCATATGAGGCTGCGGCGATTTCATTGCAGCACTGTGTGTACTTGTATGGGTAGTTTTGCTCATGTGCAGCAAGAACAGAGGTGCTTGGAATGATATCAGGGGTGTCCGTGAACGAGTACTGGTAATAGCCGCTGATGATTTTGTTGACCTGTGTGGCTATCTGGGCAGAGTCACCTGTGAGGCGGCCTACGGCAATATCAGGATTATTGTCGGTTCCCACCAGGCAGGCATAGTAGAAGTCGCCTACAAATCCGCTGAATGAGTGGCTGGGCAGAGCAGCGTGGTCGCCGGCTAAGAGAGCGAATCTGGTAACACCTGTGTCGTAGTGATCGGCAATGGCAGCCTTGATCAAACCATCTTCTGTACCTGCTGTGAGTACCTCTACTGATGACTCGTAACCGATACTCTGGTAAAACTCAACCAGAGGAAGAATCGCATCAAGATTGGCTGGTGTTGTTACAAAAACATACTCAGCAGCTTCGGCGTCAGAGGGAGCTGAAGCGCTGGCATCCACCATGTCATAGTTGATAAGCATTCTGGATGCGCTGTTTCTGACAGTCTCGGTTGTTGAATAGGCTGTAGCATTTGCTGAACCATTAAAGTCAACACGAACAGTTATGGAAGCAGCTGCCATGAGCTCACCGGTTGCAGGATTGTATCTAAAAGGGTTAACTGCAAGCCGATCAACGCTTATTCCGCCCCATGTTCCAGGATCTGTGGTTTCTGCCCAGTTTTCAGGAAAGAAGCTGTTAGCACTGTAAACTGTCTCTGCCTGCCTGAAAGGCCATTCATTATGAGGCATATCTATTTCAGGCTGCTGTGCAGGTATCAGGTTGATTCCACCGAACATAGTGTACTGTACATCTTCTATTGAAACACTTGCTTCTGTTCCAAAGGGAAGAGCAAACATCTGGGGAACTGAAGGAATCTCAGGCATTCCAATATCAGAGCTGTTGTAAAAGCCTGGAAGATCAATGGAATTCCATGTGGAGCCTCCTGCGGCTGTTTTTCCAAGCCAGAAGCCGGGAACAGTGACTTCCATGACCATGTGATCAGCATCAGACTCAATCAGATTCACTGAACACCGGTCGCCAGGCTGACCGCCGAAAGACTGCCAGTCAAAGTCACCATGCATGGCGAAACACGCAGTTGCAAGAGCAGCTGCAAAAACGATTGTAAACTTCATCAGTAACAATCTCCTTTCGATTAGCACAAGAAACATCTCAACCTCAAAATACACAACGCTATAATCATGCCTATCCGGAGGCAAGTCAATAAGAGCAGTTGACCATGGCTGTGCGGAATTGAATAATCCACTGCAACGAAAGGAGAGATTGAAATGAAAACAGCAGCAATTTTTGCCCTTGTTCTTGCCATGACTGCCATTGCAGGTCCAAGGTTCGGAGGAAGAATAGGACATACCAGTACAGAAGACCCGTTTACAGGTCTGAAAGCTGACGGAGCCATTTACGGAGGTCAGGTATCCTTTCCTCTTCTGCCATTGCTTAACCTTGAACTCAGCAGCACTTACAACAGTAGTCAGTCAGACATATCCATGGAAAACTACCTGGTCAATTACATTGAAGAGGAATATGGCATAAACTATGAGAATGATATTGATGGTCTGATGGATTATCTGGAAAATGAGTGGGGATGGAATGACCCCACAGCTGAACAGATGCTTGAGAATTACACAGCAACCTACCATGATCTGGGTATGGCAGGTATACTTCGTGCTGATATACCGCTGGGTGTTACTCCGTTCAGTCCCTATTTAGGCGGAGGAGCAGGTGTCCATTTTATCGTAAGTGACGCAGATGTGATGCTTGCAGCCATAGAACAGCAGACAACAGGTCAGACAACTATTGACCCTTATGATCATGTCTTTCCTTCAGTCGAAGGAGTTTTTGGAATGACATTCAAGCCTATGCTGGCGCCTGTTTCAGTGTTTGGTGAGGTAAGGCTTTCAAAACCCTTCGGTGAAGAGGCAGGCAATTCTATTGTTACTTATTACGGTGGAGTCAACCTGGGCTTTTAATTATTGACAGAAAGTGCCTCTTTTCAGGGGCACTTTCCTATAAGCTCTCTGAACTCATTCCATACACCGGGAGTACTGCACTGTACCCCGGGGGATTTTGTTGTCCAGGTTTCTTCTCTGAAACCGGTTATGTTACCTCCTGCTTCTCTCACAAGCAGTACACCGGCAGCCATGTCCCACAGATTAAGTTTTTCTTCCCAGAAACCTCCCAGCCTCCCTGCTGCGGTATAAGCAAGGTCAAGGGCAGCAGATCCGCATCTTCTGATACCTCTTACTCTTCCGAGAAACCGTTTGAGTACATCCAGATCAAATGTAAGGTTATTTTCTTTTCTGGAGTAAGGGAAGCCAGTGGCGATAATAGCGTCTGAGAGGGATAGAGCAGAAGAGACTGCGATTCTTTTTCCATTAAGCCAGGCTCCTTCATCTCTCCTGGCTGTGAACATTTCTTTTCTCAAAGGGTCATAAACACATCCCAGCAATAGGCCTTCTCTGTCAGCCAGGGCAACTGAGATACAATAGAAAGGGATTCCTGCAGCATAGTTATTGGTTCCGTCAAGCGGATCTACTATCCAGGCAGGAGGATCAGGAATAATCCCGTCCCATGTTTCTTCACCGATAAACGAAGCTTCCGGCAGAATGCCGAGAAGCTCACTTTTCAGAAATTCTTCCGCTGCTGTGTCTGCTTCAGTAACCAGTTCTGTTCCTTCTTTGCTGTTCACCTTGAATCCTCTGTGAGCATAATCCTGAAGGATAATACCGGCCTCTATGCATACTGATGTAACTCTCTCTGTTAATTCGCACATATCATTCCCTTTCCTGTTTGGAGGCAGTGGAATTATATCAATGGAGATTCCTGCCTGAAGGAGGGGATGTGTCAATAAAAGATTTAGGGAAAAAGCTTCAATATTATCTGAATGATCTGCTTATCCGCAATCCCTTGTGGCAGATAATGTTTCTTGTTTTTCTGTCAGCTGTGTTAATCATTGCAGCAATGGTCCTTGTTAAAGGACACATGATCACCAGGCGGGGCGAAGCTGCTGAAACAGAGTTCTGGTGGTCCTTCACCCGCCTTATGGATCAGGGCACATTCATTGATGATGATGAATACGATACACGCGCCAAGACGGTAGGAGTAATGATAACCCTCAGCGGTATCATGATTCTCTCTCTTCTCATAGGTATTCTTTCTTCAAAAATCAACGAACAGCTTGAAAAGCTCAAAAAGGGCCGTTCAGCAATACTTGAAAAGAATCACTATTTAGTCTGCGGCAATGGAGACAGACTCTACGAGGTTACCAGGGAACTGATCAAGGCCAGAAAAGATGAAAGGCTTGGAAACAAGAGATCTATTGTAATGTTTTCCGGCAGCTCCCGTGAAGAAATGGAAGAACTGATGACCCAGCGCGCCGGCAGAAAGTCTGTAAAGCAGGTTTTGTGCAGGTCTGGAGAGGTTAAGGATATTGATGCGCTGAGACTGGTCGGATTTGATAAGAGCAGCGGCTTCGTAATCATCGGAGAGAATGATGAAAGTGTTCTGAAAACTCTCATTGCGGTAAGCGCTTTGTGTGAGACAGATAAAACAGTTGGAGTATGTGAGATAAGAAACAGGTCAATGCAGAAAGTGGCTGAGAGTGCATACGGAAATGTCTGCTGCGTACCTGTCAGAGAAGTGGTTATGCGTCTTCTGGTTCAGATATGCAGGCAACCAGGTCTGAGTGCTGTATACAAAGAGCTACTGAGTTTTGATGGTAACGAGTTTTACCTTTGTTCAGAGAGAAAGGGCACAGGGCTTCCGATGAAGGACATCTATCTGCGCCAGTCCGGAGGAGTGGTAGCAGGTATTCAGAAGAATGGAAAAGTGCATCTTAATCCTTCTTCTGATGTTGTATACGAAGAGGGTGATAAGCTGCTGATTCTCTCTGAGCATCATGACAGTTTCAGGCTTCTTCCTGTTACCAGAAAACCCGGCAGTGTTTTAATACATGAGCCGGAGCCTGTGAAAAAGCTTTTCAGAATGCTGGTATTCTCAGGATACAGCAGAAACTTCGGGCCAATGCTGGGTCTTCTGAATGACTATTCAGAGGAAGGAGCTGAGATAACCGTAGCAGGTTCTCTGCCTGCCGCTGAGGGTCAAAAGTGTGTAAATGAAGAATTGTTAACCAACTGCAATGTCACATATCTGTCAATGGACAGAACTGTACCTGAAGAGGTTAAATCACTTAATCCTGAAAAGTTCAACAGTATCATGGTTCTCTCAGGGAAGCAGATAGGTGATACAGACGAAAAAGCGGATTTTGAGTGCATAGTTACTCTTCTCATTATAAAGAGAATTCGCGAAGATGCCGGAAATAACTGGAACGGAACAGTGGTGGCTGAGATACGCAATCCAAGGAACAGAAAACTGGCTACAGCTGCAGAGATCGATGATTTTGTCATAAGCAATGAAGTATGCAGTATGATAATGGCCCAGCTGGTCAGACAGAAGGATCTGGGTCCTGTTTATAAGGAGATATTTACACCTGCAGGTTCTGAAATCTATCTCAGGTGTGGTTCTCAGTATACAAGAGGATCGTTTTATGATCTGGAGATCCAGGGCAGGCGTAGAGGAGAGATAGTGCTGGGCTGGCTTACAGGTAGAGGAAACAAAGCTAAAGTAACACTTAACCCTTCCCGAAATAAGATTATGCCAGAGTCAAAAAATATTAAAATTATCGCAATTGCTGAGAGGTAGAGAAATGAAAGGATCAGGGCTCATAGGCTCAATGGGATTCATTACAGGTATCCTGTTCATAATTCTGGGAGCTGTTTTTGTTGCAGGAGGGCCTTTGCTCACAGCTCCTCTTAATTCCATGCTTGAAGATTCTGCCGGAGGACTGAGAACTTCATCGGAAGCCATCAGATCTGTTACAGAGGGAGTTTCCAATTCATCGGGAATGATTGAAGAGGTAAAAATATCCCTTGTTAACAGCTCTGAAGCACTTGAAGGCACCGGTGATGTGATAGAGCAGACAGTGGACATACTTGATGAGACCAGAATAATCATGCCTCTTCTGGCAGGAGATATGACATCAATGCCTCCTATGGTCAGGAGTCTCATGCCTGAGAACAACTTTGATGAAGTTGCCGAGAGAACTGAGAATATGGCTGTTCTGATAGGTATGCTGAACACTCATCTGGAGACTCTTTCCGCGGACCTTGGGGTTACAGCGGGAACAATAGGGGATGTTGCAGCTTCTGTAGAACTTCTTCAGGAAGACCTCCTCTCAGCTGAAGGTTCATTCAGTGAGGCTGCAAACAAGATGGAGACTACTGCTTCTTTCATTGAAAACGGAACATTCTCCACTTTGGTTGCCGGTCTTTTTGTAGGAGTAGGGATGCTCATGGTGCTTACAGGGCTTTATCACATAATCTCAGCTTCTGCGATAAGAAAGCTTATGAAGAAGCAGACTGCATGAAAATTTCCGTTTTTATCGCACTCCTTCTGGCAGCTGCATCCTCTTTTGCCGGTTCCTTTTGTCTTTTCAGTGATACACTTGATCTGAGCGTAGGAAACTATCGCTATGTGAAGTTTCGTATAACTCCGGATCAGGCACTGAATGCCAGAATTACAGGTGAGTTTTCCACTCTTCCTGATTCAATTCCTGTTGAACTGCTGCTTCTTACAGAATACAACTACAGAACAGCCTGGGATACCATGCAGCCTGTGGATACGCTGGCAGGAGGCAGTTATTACCCTGGCCAACTGGTTGTGGACATACCGGACTTTGGAGATTTCGTTCTCATCATCAGCAATCGGGGCAATTACAGTCCGATTCAGTTCAGCGGTGAGATGAAAATTGAGTTTGAGGGAAGCGGAATAACCTATGATGCCCTTCCCACAGGGATGACAGTTCTCATTACTGTTTTTGCCGCAGGGCTTGTTATAGCAGCAATTGTAATCACAGTAAAAAAGCTGGGTTGATGCTTAAGGCTTCCTATTTACTATATTTCTTAGCGGAAATATAAGAAAGGAGTCTGATGCTTATATCAACAAGGAGCAGATACGGGCTCAGAGCTCTTGTTCACCTTGCAAGAAATGACAGGTCATCTCCGGTAAGCCTCTCTGGAATTGCCAGAAACGAGGAGATACCTGTCAGATATCTGGAACAGATTTTCGGAAGGCTGAGAACCGCTGACATTGTCCGTGGAAGACGCGGGCCAGGAGGCGGTTATGTTCTCAGCAGAGCTCCTGAGAACATATCTCTTCTGGAGGTTATTCAGGTTCTTGAAACAGAGTTTTTTCAGACAGACTGTATTCTGCAGTGTCCCGACTCTGAAAAGGCTGAAGTGAACAAAGTTGTAACATGCAGCAGAGAAGACAGATGTCCCACCAGAATTCTGTGGTCGGAAATAAAAGTCATCTGCGAATCATACCTTACTGGAAACACCCTGCGCGACCTGGCATACGGGTCGCTTGAGAAGAGGTAGCAAATGTGGGAATACTCAGAGATACTCATGGACCATTTCATGAATCCCAGGAATGTTGGAGCACTGCCGACTCCTGACGGACATTCAGAAGTAGGTTCTCCTCAGTGCGGTGATGCAATGTACCTTGATATAGATATTGATGATGAAGGTAGAATAAGTAATATCGCCTTCAAAACCTTCGGCTGTGCCGGAGCGATTGCCTCTGCTTCTGCATTGACGGAAATGGCCAAAGGTCTGCCTATAGAGGAAGCTCTCAGTATCAGGAACAGCCAGATAGCAGATTATCTGGGAGGCATGCCCCCTGAAAAATTCCATTGTTCGGTAATGGGTCATCAGGCGCTCAAGGCTGCTGTTGATGATTTCAGGGAAAAGTGCGGCGAGATTGACCAGGTTCTTAAGGCTGCCGGCCTTGAAGCGGTTCTTGTGAGACCTGGGCGGGTATACATGAAAAATCAGGAAGATGCGGCAAAGGCAGGAGAACTGCTCTCAGAGAAGTTCGACCGGCAGATCGCAGTCGAGGTGAAGTAATGGCTGTGGTCTATCTGGACAATGCAGCTACTACAAGGATAGCTGATGAAGTTCTTGATGCGATGATGCCTTATCTTAAGGGTGATTACGGTAACCCATCAAGTTTTCATACCTTCGGCAGCTCACATATGGTGGCAATTGAAAAGGCCAGAGCTCAGGTGGCCAGGCTTATAGGAGCCAAAGCGGAAGAAATCTATTTTACCTCCGGTGGCACAGAGAGTGACAACCAGGCGCTTAGAGGTGCTGTAAGAATTGATCCTACCAGAAGAGGCATAGTTACCTCTGAGGTGGAGCATCCTGCGGTGCTGGAGACAGCAAGAGTACTTGAGAAAGAGGGATATTCTCTTGGAATAGCAGGAGTTAACCAAAATGGTGATCTTGACCTTGTGTCACTTAAAAAACTGGTTAATCAGCAGACTGCCGTTGTATCAATTATGGCAGCAAACAACGAAACCGGTGTTATCATGCCTCTGGAAGAGGCTTCTGCTGTCGCACATGATGAAGGCGCTCTTTTCCATACAGATGCTGTTCAGATGGTCGGAAAAAGCCTTGTTGATGTTAATGTAATGGGAATAGATATGCTGAGTCTCTCTGCTCACAAGCTTCACGGCCCAAAGGGTGCAGGAGCTATCTTCATCAGGAAGGGTATTAATCTCCCGCCGATGATAACAGGAGGGCACCAGGAGAGAGGGGTCAGATCCGGAACCTACAATGTTCCTGGAATAGTCGGTCTTGGTAAAGCATCCGAGCTTGCTTTTGCTCACCTTGCAGAGAAAGTCAATACTGAGAGAGGGCTTCGAGAAAAATTTGAACAGCTGGTTAAGGCTCGTTGTACCGGAGCAGTGATAGTTGCTGAAAATGCCTCCAGAAGGCTTCCCGGTACAGTGACGGTTCTGTTCAGCAGCATTGAAAGTGAAGCTGTGCTTACACTCCTTGATATGCAGGGTTTCTATGCCTCCTCCGGTTCTGCCTGCAGCACAGGCAGCAAAGACCCCAGCCATGTACTCTACGCAATGGGTATTGACTACACACTTGCTAACAGTGCCTTGAGATTCAGCTTCAGCAGGTTTACCACAGAGGAGGAAGTTGAAGCCACAGTGAACGCTCTGGAAACTATTGTTGAACGGCTGCGAAAGATATCTCCGTACTCCAGCTGATCTGAAAAGGTGCGAACAGGTGTCTCCTTGTTGGTTATCTGCAGTATTTTCAGAAATGGAATCTGTTTTCGCAGATTGTGGGAAGAACAGATAACATCTCTCCCAGGACATTTCATCGGTTAAACTGCGCAAAGACCTGGTTTCAATTCCTGCGAAACGGAATTCATATGTGTCGGCTTTGATAGAACTGACAGGGTCGGAGCAGATGGAGAGAATTCAGGAAAGCCAAGACGATGGAAAAGAGCAGTCAGACTTGAAACAGCACCTGTTGCTGTTCTTGGAAAAACATAACGATGCCTGTTTGATTTCTGTTGCAGGCAGACATCATTCGAACTGATCGGCGGACTACTGCACACTATTAAGATACATCTTTACAGGAAAGCAACCTCTTTCGGCACTGAGCAGAACGATCCTTCTGTAAAGCTTAAAACATATATTGAACAGTTACTGGTCCGAAGATTTATAAACGAAAAGGGGAGACCGCAGCCTCCCCTCAAGCTGTATTAGCTTGCCGGATAATTTGCTTCTAGAAAGAAGCTTTGATCTCACCCCAGGTTGAGCGCTCAAGAGGTGAAGAGTTCCACATGAACTGGTAGAGGTTGGTCCAGATAACATCAGCCTGTGCAGAATATGCCGGAGTAAATCCGCTGATGATGCTTTTACCATCGTTTGCCACGCATATGCCAGCCTGACCTGTGGATTCAGTAGAAGTCCATCCTGTTACCGGAACAGCATCTGAAACAGTGAATCTGTGGTTGAGAATACCGAGACCGGGATCAGCCCAGCTCCAGTCCGACACTCCTGAGCAAATAGCATGACTTGTATCCCATGCGTAATGTGGAATGACAGGAGGACCAAATCCGCTGAAATCAGAAACACCCATGGCGTTACCCAGGGCTGCCTGGCCTGAGGAACCGTAAGTCCACTGCCAGTTGGAAACAAAGAGAGCGAAATCTCCGTTGTTGTAGTGATTAAGCAGTGAAGCCCAGTCTATGTCGTTGGTGTTACCGTACCAGCACTCAAGAACAACTATATCCCATGAAGTACCGTCATCAAGGGCATTGTTGAAGTCACTTTGCTGACCTCCAGGGTATCCTGTGTACGACACAATGCTGGCAGAACTCCAGAGAGCCTGGGGAACTGTATCCACTGCATCGCCAAATCCAGCATAGACATCATGGTAGATAAGAATATTGGCTGGATCATCCGCAAACGAAAACGCAAAGACAATAAGCAACACAGCTAAAACCGTTTTCATGTCATTCCTCCCTTTTCATAGTTCGTAATTGAACCTCATTAACTTGTATAAACAGAAAGCTTACCTATGTCAAGACTAGACCTCTGATTATGAGAACTGTTAAGGAAGCTGACTGCATATACAACTAATCATATTCGGTCGTTATGTCCTTTCAGTTTTTGTGACTGAACTTGTTATTGATGAACTCGATCCTGCTCACCTGAGCTGCAAATGGCTTATCTCAGCATGAAAAACTTATTCTTAACAGACTTACCCTTATTCTGCTACATCCAAAAACATATAATATTAAATATCACACCAAATCATATATTACGGTCATAAAGATGATCTATCTTGCTTTGGTTGAGACTTACAGAATTGATGTGGTTACCCGCAGGGTTAAAAGCATTACAGTGGATACTCCGCTCAGCAGGGCTGAAAAGGTTTCCGGTTTCTCTCACGATAATATTATTCATGTTGTTCGAGGACCGGAGTTTGATTTCCCTGCAGAACAGCATCAAAAAGAAAACACACCCCTGCGGAGGTGTGTTTTCTTTTCATGGCGCTCCCACGGGGAATCGAACCCCGGTTTCCGGCGTGAGAGGCCAGCGTCCTAGCCGCTAGACGATGGGAGCATCGCGCCGAGGCCGGAATATCTGACCTGGTGCAGTTATTGTCAAGACTGGTACTTCTTCTCCAGCTTTTTCATTCGTTTACCGGATATTCCTCCAAGCAAATCAATTGCAGCAGATATTCTGACTCTGCACAAGTCGCTTCCAAGAACCTCCATGGAATCAAACAGAGGAGGGGCAACTTTACTGCCGCAGATGGCTCCGTAGAGCGGTGAAGTGTAGTGTTTCATCTTCATTTCAAAGCTGTCAGCTGTTTCCCGCAGAGAGGCAGAGATGTTTTCCCTGGACCAGTCCCGAATTTTTTCCAGCTTCCAGAGAGTTACCTGCAGAAGCTCCTGTACCATTTCTTTTTCCATGTCCTTTACCTGAAGAAGTTCTTCAGTCACAGGAACTGAATCACTGAAGAACATGGCAGTGAAGTATCCCCAGTCAGCAAGTGTCTCCAGCCTTGCTGAAACCACTTTTGCCACCTTTGAGATGTAGTTCTCATTCAGCGCCCATTGTTTCAGAGAAGCTGTGATTTCTGCATGGGTTCTGTCGCGCATGTACCTGCCGTTCAGCCAGCGAAGTTTTGCCCTGTCGAAGACAGGTCCGCCCAGGGAGATATTTGTCAGTTCAAAGTTGGCAATCATGTCATCAATGGAGAATTGCTCTGATTCATCAGGCATGTGCCATCCCATCATTCCCAGATAATTCAGCATGGCCTCAGGGAGGAAGCCTGCTTTTCGGTAGTAGTTGATGGATGTTGGATTTTTCCGCTTTGAAAGCTTTGATTTGTCCGGATTGCGAAGAAGTGGCAGGTGACAGAAAACAGGAGTATTCCAACCGAAATACCTGTACAGAAGAACATGTTTGGGAACAGAATTGATCCATTCCTCTCCACGAATAATGTGAGAAATCTCCATAAGATGATCATCAACCACTACAGCAAGATGGTATGTTGGAAAACCGTCTGCCTTCATAATCACCTGGTCATCAATTGAGGCCCAGTCTTTACGGATTTCTCCCCGAAGAAGATCGGTGAAGATGCATTCACCTTCCAGAGGAACCTTCATTCGTATTACAAAAGGTTCTCCTGCTTCCATCCTTTTTTTTGCCTGTGCAGGGTCCATGTTTCTGCAGTGCCTGTCGTATCCTCTGTTGGGGGCCTTTTCCGCAACAAGTTTTGCCCTTACTTCATCAAGTCTCTGCTTTGAGCAGAAACAGGGATAGGCATGTCCTTCCTGAACAAGACGATTTATATGCTCTGTATAGATGTTCAGTCTGTCGCTCTGTCTGTAGGGGCCGTGAGGGCCACCACAGTCCGGCCCTTCGTCCCATGACAGGCCAAGCCATTTTAAGCTGTCAAGTATGGCCTTCTCAGAGGTGTCTGTTGATCTTTCTCTATCTGTATCTTCAATACGGAGAACGAACTCTCCGCCGTTCTTTTTTGCCCATACATAGCCGAAGAGGGCCTGATAGGCTGTTCCTACATGTGGATCCCCTGTAGGCGACGGAGCCAGTCTGGTTCTTACCTTCATATAAACCGCCTTTCCACTAGCTTCCTGAGGTTGCTATAATACTTCAAGAGAAGAGAGAGGGGGCATTGTGATAAGGATAGAACGGCCTGTCAGAGCTGATATTGAGAAGATGGGAATTTTTGACTGGCCTGTATGGTCAAAAGACATCTCAGAGTTCCCCTGGGTATATGACATGGAAGAGGTGTGCTATATCCTGGAGGGCCGGGCGGAGATTATCTCCGACGATGGAGAAGAGGCAGTAATAACTTCTGGAGACCTTGTTACTTTTCCCTGCGGCATGAAATGCAGATGGAAAATTACCTCCCCGATAAGAAAGCACTATGATTTCAGGTAACATAAAGGTTTCGCCTCTGGACCGAATGGCTTTGATGATCACAGCTGCTGCATTGATTACAGCAGCGGCAACGCCGCTTATACCAGACATTCCGATTTACACTTTTTTCATCATACCTGCAGTTCTTCTTGTAACGGCACTTTTTACAGTAAGGGGCTACACTATTCCTGATGGAACCCTTACAGTTCACAGACCTCTTTGAAAAACAATAATAGAGCTTCCTCCGGATACCGTGCTCTAACGGGAACCAGAAATCAGTAAAGGTCTGATGAGCACACCAGGCAACAGGGTGTTATGGAATATGCAGGAGCCTCAGAAACAGGGCCCCTGGTAACTTCAGAGCATACGCAACCAACTGGAACAGAGCTGTTTCTCTGACAAGTGCCTCAACAGGAATGACAGTTGTAATAACATCTGCTGCCGGTGAGATTCAACTTGATGGAGAAGCAAGATAACTGTTAAGATTCTTTTCAGAGTATTGTTTTGCAAACTCCTGCTCAAGAGCTTCCATAATAAGGTGATAAGACTCTGACTCTGATCTCACAGCTACACCGTAATTGAACAGACCAGGGTAATAGTCATACTCCATCTGAAATATCCGAAAGTCGAGAAGAACCTTTCTGAACCATGTGTAGTCAGTGTGAGGTAACCAAATAAAATCAGGTTTTTTGGAAAGTACGAACTCTGCTGAAAAGCCATCCATGACCAGAGGCATGCAGTCCTGCCATATCCACTATTTCCACCCGACAATGCTGGCAGAAAGGGAAGTTATACTGAGCAGAACAGGTGCTCCGGCGTGAAAAATGCTTCTCAAAGCGGTAATGAAAAACAGAAATAACGGGCTGGTGATACTGTAGGCAGGTACCTCTGAGATGTTCCAGGCAAAACCATGCCCGGAAATAAAGTTCTCTGCATACCTTATATACATGTATGCGTCATCAACCCTTGTGCCAATCCTTTCAGGAGCGTACACCGCAAGGAAAAACACCAGCAGGCTTGCTCCTGCAATTGCAACAGGGGTCTTCTTTCCAGTTAACATTCCAGTATAATGTCTGAGTTGGTTAATTTGGTCAACACATCTGAACCATGACAGATATCATATAGAACTGACGGTTCAAGACTTTGCAGCATGAAATATCCGTTTCCGAAGGGAAACAGACAAAGACTTGAGAAAAACCAGGGGCTGCCTGCAGGAAGAAAGGCTTTACACAAGATGGGAAAAAAGCTTCGTGTACTGGCTGTTTGTGTTTTGTTCCCTGTTATTGCCAGTTATACAGTTTACTTTGGATTCAGCACCAGCTACACCAAAGGTGTTTTTCATGAAGAAGGTTTTCGGGATCAGTACGAATCTGGAATCTATAAGTACAGAGTGCTTGGCAGCGCTGTTCTTCTTGCTGTGGCTGACTATTTTGAAAATAATGATACAGCAGTTTATATACTGAAAAAGGCTTGCGGAGCAGTTCCTGAAGCCAACGCCCTTATGGATGAGAATCACTCTGTCGCTTTTTACCTGTCATATTTCTTTGTGAACACGGTATTTCTTGTTATCACCAGTTTGCTTCTATATAAAATATTTGAAAAAGATTCATCTGCATCCCTTCTTACGCTCTTTCTTTCTTCTGTTATCTGCCTGTTTCAATTTGTTGTCTGCCCTTATGACAATATGTCATATGCATTTATGGCAGGGGCTTTGCTGCTGATAGTTCGTCCGGTGAAGAATAACCTTCTCTGGCTCTCTGTTATGCTCCTGGCAGCCACTCTTACCAGAGAATCTTCCGCACTGATTTTATCCTTTTATCTGGCGTATCATCACAGAGAAGTTTTCAGCAGAGACAAGAAAGCAATCATAGAACTGGCTGTTCTCATTCTGGTGTTTTTATTTACATATGCAGGATTGAGGCTGGTTTACGGTTTCGATCATGCAGTAGTGCAGGATATTCGCCTGGTAAGTAATCTGACATGGCCAAGGGCGCTTATAGGAATTATCGCCTTTCTTACCGTTTCATTTATTGCTGTATCGGAAGCGGCGAACAAAAAAGATGCTCTGGTTTTTCTTGCTGCAGCTCTGCCTTACATTCTCTTTACCCTTGCAGCGGCTTATCTCTGGGAACTCAGGCTTTGGATACCGGTCTGGATAGGCTTGTTCTCCCTTCGCAGAAGTCACCAGTCAGAAGAAATAGAATCCTGCTGTAAGCCTGAAGAACCTTGCCTCTCTGCGAAATAGAAATATGAACCAGCTTGTCCGGGAAGGCTGATTTTCTGAACTGTCTGAGTTTTTCGGAAATCATGCTGAAGAAGGCGGAATTTCAGTCTTCAGGTACAAAAAACCGTCAGAACTGTTGTTTCCAGGTGATTTCAGAGAGATCAGCTTCTTTCAAAGAAAGAACAGGTACTGAACATTGGTCTTTACGGAGAGAGGTTTCCCCGCCATTTCCAAGGCTGACACTAAGTAATTATAGTAACACAGTTTGAGATGTTTGACTGCCCCCTGGCAAGGAGAGTACTGCTGTCAATGTCAACAAGATTCCGGTTCATTCTTCCTCTGCTTCTGTTTTCTGCAACTCTGATGATTTCTGCAAGTATTCAGAAGCAGCCCCTCACAGTTATGCAGGATGATGCCTTCTTCTACTTTACCATTGCAGGCAATCTGGTTGAAAGAGGTATTCTCTCCTTTGACGGCATGACAGCCACAAACGGTTTTCATCCTCTCTGGATGGGAATTCTGGCAGGCTTGCGGTATCTGATAGATGATTTGTCTCTCTATCTGCTGGTTTCGCTTTTTCTTTCTCTTATTCTTAACAGCATAGCAGGTATTCTGTTTCTGCATTTTGCCTATGACAGGTTTTCTTCTCCTGTTACAGCAGTTATTCTGCTTCTGCTTCTCAGATACCTCAGAGACTTTTCGCTGATGTGCATGGAAACTTCAGTGCTTCTTCCTCTGCTGTTTGCAGAGCTTGTTTTGCTGGAAAAGCTGGACACAAAATCAGAGAAGGCTGACCATGCAGGGTTGGGTGTTGTTATTGCCCTTGCAGGGCTTGCAAGGCTTGATTCTGCCCTGATGGGAGTTTTTGTGATCTTCGCTGCTGCTGAAAAAGGTGGGCGAAAGATGTTATTGCCGCTGGCTCTTCCTTCTGTTGCAGCAGGTATTTCTTATCTGACCATGAACCAATTGCTTTTTGGAACCTGGTTTTCAGTTTCCGGTTCACTGAAAGCCTCCGGTTTTGGTCTGAACGAAAACTTTGCAGCGCAGCTTTTTTCTACTGAGCTTCAACGACCATGGGGACTTTACCTGCTGATGCTGGGTCCTGCCTTGTTCTGTGCCTTTGGCAGAAGGATTTCTGTTTCTGCAAGGGTCAGCGGTATCTTTATGGTGCTGTTTACCATCGTTCAGCTGTTTTTCTCCCGGTGGCGTCTCTGGTACTGGTATGCTTATCCTGCAGTGCTCTTTCTGGCTTTCGGGGTGGCTCCTGTGGTTGACAGACTGTACAGGCTTTTCAGTATACCCTGCCGGATTGAAAAAACTCTTTCCTCTGCAGTTCTGCTTATAACCTCTATTGCCGCGGTTTACTGGGGGCTGAGTTATGCCCGTGTGCCTGAGAATGATTTCAGGTACAGAAACATGCTCATAGCTGAAGAGCTTAGCTGTACCCTTCCTTCAGATGCTGTGATTGCCATGGGTGACAGGGCAGGGAGCTTTGCCTGCTTCTTTAATGGTCATGTGATACAGGCGGAAAGGCTTGCAGGAGATCATGCGCTGGCATCGGCTGTAAAGGAACAATATCTTGAGAAACATCTTATTGAGAGAGGCGCCGAGTATCTGCTGAGCTGGACAGGTCCTCATGGCGTGGAAGAATACGGCAGCTGGGAGATATTCATTCCCGACCGGGCACAGTGTGCAGCCTTCAACAATTTGCTGGTGGTTTATGAAGAGCATGAGGTTGCAAGGTGGCCTGAAGAAGACATGTCTGTATTTATGTGGAAGCTGAATGAAAACTAGAACTCTGATACCTTCTCTGCTGCTGTTGTCCGGAGTTCTGTTTTTCAGCCAGACTCTCTTTTACGGTTTTGTCTCTGATGATTTCTATCTGATAAACAGGGTGGAGGAAGAGGGGTTCTATTTCTGCTGGGGAGGCGAATCCAACACCTCATTCTTCAGACCTGCGGTGGTTCTCTCATTTGCTGTGGACCATTGGATATGGGGAAAAGGTGCTGCAGGGTATCATATGACCAATATTCTGTGGCATCTGGTTTGTTCTGTTCTTGTGTTTATTCTTGCCGGAGAGGTACTTGGAAATCGTATTCAGGCTCTCTCAGCAGGTGTTCTCTTTCTCTTTCTTGCATGTCATTCTGAATCGGTGGCCTGGATTTCCGGCAGAACAGATATTCTGGCAACGGTTTTTGCTCTGGCAGCTTTAATTTTCTTTATAAGGGGCAGATTTCTCTCAACAGTATTCTTCGCTTTGGGTCTTCTTGCTAAAGAGAGCGTCATAATCACACCTTTGATATGCCTTCTTCTTGCTGTCAATCTTAAACAGTTCAGTGCCAGGAGGCTTCTTCCGGCTGCTTCAGGGGCAGCTATGCTGCTCTACATTGCTGTTAGATTTGCAGTTTCTCCAGAGCTTGCCTCACGGAGCGGTTTCAGTTTTCAGCTGCAGGAAATACCGGAAAACCTGCTTCGCTACTGCTTCAGAGTTTTCGTACCTCCTGTTTCTGAATCTCTGCGGCCATTTTCAGCGGAACATCCTCTTATGATTCCGTTTTTGGTGATGTCTGCTGCAGCTGTTGTATGGTTCACTTCTGACAGGAGCAGGGAAAGACGGCAGACAGTGGTTCTGGCAGGATGCTTTTTTGCAGCGCTGCTGCCGGTTCTTTTCATGAAGGTCTCCTTCTTTGATTCCCGTTCAGAGAGGTTTCTTTACTTCCCCGGGGTTTTTGCCGTTATTCTTCTCGTCAGGTGGGCTTTTGCGGTATTGGCTGAAAAGAAGGCACTGGTACTCCTTATTATTGTCACAGTCGTTCAGGCAGCAGGTCTGCAGAGTTCTCTGCTGAACTGGAAAAGAGCCGGAGAAATGTGTGACGATATAACCCGGGAACTGGCAGAACTTGATCCTGAAGCTGTAACTCTGGTTAACATTCCTGATTCATACAACGGCGCTTATGTGTTCAGGAACGGTCTTAACGAAGCAGTTTCAATGCATACAGGCATGCAGGTTCAGTTCAGAAAAGCTGATACAGACTGTAACCATTCTCAAACTGTGGATGTGGCAGCTCTTGCTCTTCGGCCTGAGTGAAATCAATACTGCGGATCCTTTCAGTTTGAACTGCTGTTCTCCATCTTGCCATTATGTTTCTGCAGGAAGACCTTCAAGTATTCCCGCTGAACCATCTGCTTTCCGCTGAATAATCCTCTTTTGGACTTCTCTGCCGGTAAGATCGCAAACCAGAAGTTCAACTGCCTGAAGAAGATTACCTGGTAACTGCAGGTGACGGACAAGGGTTTGTGTTTAAGAGGAGCAGTTCAGGCAGTTCTTCTCTGTTATCATGATATGCCTCCCTGGTACCGACCTTCAATCTCAACATCACAGAGAACAGGGGTTGTTTCAGAAGAATCACAGGAGAGGAAAACCCTGTACTGAACGCAGCAGTCAGTCTGAGTAATTATTTCCCCTGTGTTTGCAGAGCGAAAACAGGATTTAAACGGCGGAAAATCAGTGGTGATGCCTGCAAGCTCCTTTCAGGAGCTGTTGCCGAATGGCGGAGAAGGAGGGATTCGAACCCTCGGTGGAGTTTCCCCCACATACGCTTAGCAGGCGTACGCCTTAAACCAGCTCGGCCACCTCTCCACGCATTCGGGCGTCAATTATCTTCATTTTTCTTTCTCAGGTCAAGGTCTCAGCAGGTGTCAGAGGCTGATTCAGGATTTATAGTAGAGGGTATTTGCCTGAAAGGAAGGAACTGTGCCAAGAGTTGACAGGCTTGTGCTTGGAATATTCGGCAGAATCAATGCCGGTAAAAGCACTCTGATGAACCTGCTTACACAACAGGAAACCTCTATAGTGGATTCCCAGCCTGGAACCACTGCAGATATAAAAAGCTCTGTGATGGAGATTCATTCTCTGGGTCCGGTAAGGATTCTGGACACAGCCGGTCTTGATGAAGCTTCGGATCTTGGTGGAAAGAAGCGGAAAAAAGCGCTTGCCGCCCTTGAAGAAGTGGATATTGCTCTGATGGTGGTGGATCCTGTTCAGGCATTTCTCTCCGGTCAGCTTGAGGTGGAGGAACTGGTGGCATCAATGGCTGCCAGAAAAGGTCGAAAACTTGCGCTGATATTCAACATGAAGTCAGAGTGTGAAAACTCTCTTCCGGCCAGTGGAGCCACACTGGCTGAAGCAAAGGAGTTCTGCAGAACAGTCCTTCCAGACAGAAAGAACACTCCGGAAATCTCAGCGAATCTGTCTGTAAAGAAAGACTATGTAAACATAGTAGAGTTCATAGCTTCTTCAAGGCCGGAAGAGATGGAACCTGTGCCTCTGCTGCCCTTCCTCAATCCCCGAAATCCGGTACTGATGCATATTCCCCTTGATGCAGAGTCTCCAACAGGCAGGCTGCTTCGCCCCCAGGAAATGGCAATGGAGTACCTGCTTCGAATGATGGTTCCAGTGGGTCTTTACAGAACCGACCTTGCCCTGGCCAGAAGCAATTCGAAAATGCTTGAAAAGAGGGAGAGAGAAAGGTTTCTGGAGTTTCTGACTGCAATGGATGATTCTGAAAGCGGTGTTCAACTGGTTATAACCGACTCACAGGCAATAGATGTTATGGCCAGGTGGGTTCCGGAAAACATTCCTCTGACCACTTTTTCCATAATGATGATAAACCAGACAGCAGGCGGAGATATGTCACTGTTTGCAAAGGGTGTTGATGAGATGAACAGGCTTACCCAAAGCAGCCGTGTACTTATTGCCGAGGCCTGCAATCATGACAGAATTGCCGAGGACATAGGCACAGTGCAGATTCCAGGCAAGCTGGAAAAACTATTTCCAGGTATTACTGTGGACCACGCCTTTGGAAGGGAATTCCCCGACGCGGAAAAGCTTCAGGATTACCAGCTGGTTATACACTGTGGAGGCTGCATGATAAGCAGACAGAAACTCTCAGCCAGAATAGGCAGGCTCTCTGAAGCAGGGGTGCCAATTACAAACTATGGCTTTGCCCTGTCCTGGTTTGAAGGGCCTGAGGTCCTTTTACGGGTGCTGAAACCCTGGAGGATGAAATGATATCACTTCTGCTTTTACTTGTTGCCGTTCAGCTTCCTTCAGGAGACGGTGCTATTGTGATGCTTCCCGGTATTCCTGCAGATCCCTGGGGAAGCCTCTCCCAGGATCAGAAGGAGGAGATGTGGACATATGGCATTGAGGGCTACCAGACTGTCATGTCCGGATGGGCCGGATATATCCTGAGAGGCCCTGATGGCAGCGCTGCTGTTCTTCAGTCTCTCTGTGAAACCCTTGCTGCCGACTCACTGGTGCCGGACAGTTCTCTTTGGGCCAGAACACTGCAGCTGGTGTGGAATGCCGGCGATGAACCTGGATTTGTAGTTTTTGACGGTGAAACTGTTTTGCCTTCCAGTGTTCCTGTAAGAACCAGCAGATGGTTTGAGGCAGGGCCTGACACTTTGATGCTCTCCCTTCCTATTGAAAACACGGTGATGCTTTGGGGCGGAGGATTCTCAGGAGATTTTCATCAGGCGGCATGGAGGGGAATCGGCACCGAACTTATTCATACAGGTAGTCATGCAGTTCCTGTAATTGTCAGCTCTTCTTTACAGGGCTCTCCTGAGGATATCATTGAACTTGAATACATCTCTTCTGATATGGATTTGTGGTGGGGCTCTTCCTGGGCGCCGCTTCTCTCTGCTGCAGACAGCATGGTTCAGGCAGAAACCGGCGGAGTTTCTCTTCCGGTTAACTCCCTTATCTGGATAAGAGGTACCGGCGGTCAGAAAATGAGCCCGTGGATATTTGTGCCCTCTCCGCCTCCTCCGGTTAAGGCTGAACACATGGTTGAGCCTCTTGCCGGTCTTATAGCAGGGCCTTCTTTCATGCCTGAACTGCCGGAATCCGTTGAGATTGAGATGCCTGGAAACGCAGGAAGTCATGCCAGAGCTGCCTGCGCAGCTGCGCTTCTTGAAAGGATTACCGCCAGAATGGCCCTTCCTGAAGGCGCCATGTGCAGAGGAGTCTGCACAGCTGACGGCAGAGTATCACTGGTGTTTACAGGTGTTGAATGGACTCAGTCTGATGCAGAGGCGATAGTGCGAAAGGCTCTTACTCCCATAATCTTCACTTCCCCTGAGAGTGAGCTTATTAACAATGCAGCGGTCAGGGCGGGAATACCTGTAATGGATCAGAGGGAGACAGTGGAGCTTCTGGCTTCAGTTGCCGGATTCATCTGATTCAGGCATTTCCTCAGTTATCAGAACCCACTGGTTTTCCAGTTCTGTCAGGCTGTTACTGAGACAGGAATGCTCTTTCTGCAGTTCAACAAGCTTTGATGTGTTTGAGATAACCTCATGGTCTGAGAAGAGTTCTTCTATCTCCTCTCTTCTCTTTTCCAGAGGACGCATTTTGCTTTCAATCTGTTCCAGCCTTTTTTCAACTTCGCGCCGTTTTCTGTAGGCTTTGTTTCTTGCGGCGGCCTCTTTGCGCTTCCGTTCCTTCTCTGCTTCTCTTGAGGTTTCTCCTCCTGAAGTCTGCTGTCTGACTCCAAGCTGATTGTCCGCTGTTTGCCTGAGCTTCTCAACATATTCACCGAAACTGCCTGCGAAAGGCTTCACACTGCCGTTCTTGACAACAAGCAGCTTCTCTGAGAGAGAGGCCAGCAACTTTTCATCGTGGCTGATCAGAACAAGTGTTCCTTTGTATGCAAGGAGAGCTTCCTGAAGAACATCCCTGCTGAAAATGTCAAGGTGGTTAGTAGGCTCATCAAGAATAAGCAGGTTGGAGGGCTTGATAAGTATTCCAGCAAGAGCAAGGCGGCTGGTTTCTCCGCCGGAGAGTACAGACACAGGTTTCATAACATCATCACCGGTGAAGAGGTAACGGCCCAGATAGCTTCGCACTTCTTTTTCACTTCTTCCCGGAACAAGATCGTGAATGTGTCTCAGTACGGTTTTGCTTCCGTCAAGCTGCAGGTCAACTTCCTGGGAGTAGTATCCGATTTTTACACCGGTTCCTCTGCGCACTGTACCTTCAGTTGGCTCTTCTATTCCTGCAAACAACCGTGAAAGTGTGGATTTACCGCCGCCATTTCTGCCCACGATACCGATTCTGTCAGCTCTGTGTATTTCAAGGTCAACTCCGCTGAAGACAGTATGGTCGTAATCCTTGGAAACCCCTTTGAGATCCAGAACCATATCACCGCTGCGGGGCACTTCCGGAGGTTTAATGACCATTCTTTTCGGGCTTCTGTAAGTTGCAACAGCTTCCAGCCTTTCAAGCATTTTCTCCCTGCTGCGCACCTGGAACCGTTTGCTTTCAGTTGCCTTGAATTTTCTGATGAATCTTTCGTGCCTTTCTCTTTCTTCCTCAACTTTTTTCGCCTGCTTTTCCAGAAGCTCATTGTGTTTCAGCTTTTCCTGAACAAAGAAAGAGTAGTTGCCTCCCCAGAACCTCAGACTTCCGAACTCAAGTTCAGTTACCCTGTTGATAACCCTGTCCAGAAAGGCAGGATCATGGGAGATAATCCAGGCAGCGCCTCTGAACCGTCGCAGAAACTCTTCCAGCCATAGCCGGGCATCCAGATCAAGGTGATTAGTAGGCTCATCCAGAAGGATAAGATCAGGATTACCCAGAAGAATTGTACCCAGCATTGCACGCATCTTCCAGCCGCCTGAGAAGTCTTCAAGCGATTTGCCGAAGTCTTCCGCTGTGAATCCAAGACCAGTAAGAACAGCTCTCGCTCTGGACTCAAGATTGTATCCCCCTGCTGAGAGTATTCTGTCCTGAACCGCAGAGAGCTTTCGAGCCACTTCACTGTTCATTCTGCCGTCCTGCTCAAGCTGCCGGTGAAGTTCCGCTTCAAGCTCAAGGTCATCTGCGGTTTCTCCTGAGGCAGAGCACACTGCTTCCAGAAGTGTGCCAGAGGGGAATCGGCTTATCTGCTGTGGAAGGTAGCCTGTTCTCAGCCCGCCTGACCGGTTTACAGACCCTGCTGAAGGCTCTATCTCTCCTGCGATTATTCTGAGAAGGGATGTTTTTCCTGCTCCGTTAACTCCCACCAGGGCAACCCTGTCGCCGGCATTGATATTGAATGAAAGCCCGCTGAATATCTCATCAGCTCCGAATTCAAGGGCAAGTCCATTAACTGAAAGAAGCATTTCAACATATCCTGTCTGTAATATTCAGAGGATCGAAATTCAGGTAATCAGCAGAGGTCAGCAGAAACTCCACTCCTCTGTAGCTCATATCAACTCTGTCAGACCAGCTTCCGTGCAGATGCCCGTAAATACAGAGAGAAACTCCGGCTTCTGCCAGAAGTTCTGCAAACTCTGAGGGTTTGCCATCAACAACAGGCGGATAGTGCATCATGTAAACCAGTTTCTGGAGGTTTTGCCTTACTTCTTTTGCTTTAGAAAGAGTCAGCTGCATTCTTCCAAGTTCTCTGGTGTATATCTTTGCGTCCTGTGTTATGGAGTATCCCTCCCACAGAGGAGTACTCCAGCCTCTGGATGCTGCCAGAACAAATTCTCCGCAGTTTACAGCAGTTCTCTGCAGAGGAACGATTGAATCTCCGGTGAATTCATCTGTCTGTTTCAGGGATTTCCACCAGTAGTCATGGTTTCCTCTGCAGATGTACTTGGTACCTGGAAGAGAATCAAGAAACTTGAGATCCGGCTCTGCTTCCCGGTAGTTGATGCCCCAGGAAATATCGCCGGGAACAAGAACAATATCCTCAGGGGCTACAGTCTTTCGCCAAAGGCGCTCTATTTTCGCAGAATGGTTTGCCCATATGCTTCCGAAAACATCCATAGGTTTATTCACAGCAAAGCCCAGATGGAGGTCGGAGAGAGCAAATACTCTGCTCATGACAGAACCTCAAGCCATAGGGATGCTGCTTCTGCCACACCTCCGGAATTGTTGCAGGGTACACAGGTATATCTTTCAAGCAATTCTTTCGGAGCATTTGCTGTCACATAGGCTTTTTCTGCCCAGTCCAGCATGTGTATGTCATTCCAGTCGTTACCTACTGCTGCGGTCATATTCTGCTTTATGCCCATCTTCTGCCTGATGAACTCGCAGCCTGAACCCTTGTTAACTCCTCTGCTGAAAACCTCTATCCAGACTGTAACTCCATCAAGGGGGCTTGTAGTCCTTACAATGGAAAACCTGTCTTTGAATTTCTGTTTCAGGAAGCAGATAACCATCTCTGCCTTATCAGGTTCAACAAAGCCGATTACTTCAGAAGAACTAATCTCCGGAGAATCAATTCCAGAGTAGAAGCCTCTGTAAAACTCAAGCCTTCTGGTGAAGTCACCGCCGTGGTCAGCTGGAATCCAGTGAATAAGGTGGGCATCGGGAAACGGGCCCTGAATAGAAATGTCACTGATGCCCAGTTCTGTAAATGCGCCATGTATTTCAGCGGTCTCTTTTTCTGAAAGAATATGAGAGACTTTAACTCTTCCCTCAGAGTCCATAACTCCTGCTCCTGATGAAAGAACGAACCAGTCAACCGGCAGCTTTTGCTCTCCCAGAGTTCTGCGCAGGGAAAAGGGGCTTCTGCCTGACGCGAGAACCACAGTACAGCCTGATTGCCGAAGTTCCTCCAGAGATGCTATGTCCCTTTCATTGAAGGCACTGTTATCTCCTGTGAGCGTTCCGTCAAAATCAGTTACAAACATAGAGGTCTTTCTCATAGCACATAATATATTCCTGATTCTCTCAGGACTGGAGGACAGATGAAAAAGCTGGCTGTATTCGATCTTGACGGAACACTTCACCATACGGAACTCGCACTTGCGCCGGCTATTGCAATGGCGGTTTCGGACATCACAGGCAGGGAAGCCCCTTCCTTTGAGGAGATCAACTCGCTCTACGGGGAGCCTCTTGAGGTTTTCTGCAGGAAGCTCACAGGAACAGACGGGCAGGAGGCTTACAGCAGGTTTATGGAGAGGGTGCGGTATCATCAGGCACTGACCATACCCAGGCAGGGAGCCCTTTATGCAGGCACCAGAGAAATGCTTGAAAAGCTTTCAGAGGAAGGATTTGACCTGGCAGTTCTCTCCAACGCCCATCAGAACTACATTCATGAGGTTACAGAAGCTCTTGGCATCAAGGGTCTTTTTGTGATGCTTCAGGGCAGAAGCGGCGAAGCCTCCAAAACTGCCAGGCTCGCAGAAATGATAGATGGTTACGACTTTGCAGTAATGGCAGGTGACAGATACCATGATATTCAGGCTGCGCTTGAGAACTCCATACCAGCCATCGCCTGTGCCTATGGATACGGTTCTGAAAAGGAGCATGAAGGCGCAGTTTCTGTTGAAGAACCTATGCAGATAGTGCAGGTTGTCAGGGATATGCTTTTCAGTTTTCAGGCAACCTTTGAACTTGAAAGGTACTGAGATCTTTATTCTCTTCACAAAACCTCACTGGTGTCTCATCATAAGTCAAAGAGAGACAACTGGTTGGGATTATTATTGTTCGCAAGTTGAAGCTCAGTATTCGTAAATAGCTGCTGTATATCATCATAACAAAAAGGTTACACGCTCAAAACCTGTAGAATGTTGTAGAGGCTGAACCTCTCAAGGTGAAGGCGTTTTCGCATGAGAACACGAACTGCCCCGAATGCATGCCTCCTCCATCCGTATGTTGAAACGGGAAAATATGGTATAAAGGCGTTGAAATTGTGCACGAACAAATCTGCTCCTGAATACTTACATGGCTTAATGTTACAAAACTACCATGCAATGTTGGAACAGCAGTGATAAAACCTGTCTTTTGATACTGATAGTCAGTTGCTGAGCACCCTGCTATGCAGCGGATGATCGGAAATGATCAGATGCAGGAATTGTTTCAGCCGTTTGAGAGTTTCAGTCTATCAGAGTTGAGGTTGCTCAGACTCCTGATCAGATTTCCTTCATGACGGGGTGCATTCAGTTTTAACGAAAAAGTTCCTGTATCTTACTGGAATTGAGAATGGTTTAAGGTGTAAACATCAGAAGTAGCGAAAGAGAGCAATTACCTTTCCGATGATTCGTATTTCCGCCAGCTGTTTTCCGAAGTACTCCATAACGCTGTATTCTTCATTGGAAGGTACAAGCTGAACAGTCTCCCCATACTTGTAGAAACGCTTTACCGTTGCTTCATTCTCAACCATTATCACCGAGAGAGTGCCCTGGGGCACAAACTGTGCAGGCTTTACAAGAACAAGATCGCCGCTGTTTATGCCGTCTCCTGTCATGCTGTCACCACGAACTTTCAGCCAGAAGAGGCCGTCAATGTTTCTGAACTCTTCAGGAACAGGCAGTGCCCCCTCTTCATTGGCTTCTGCAAGAATGGGTAAGCCTGCGGCCACCCTGCCAATGATTGGAGCCGCAAATGGGTAACGAACTGTTCTGTTCACAGAAGAGGAAAGAGCCAGAGCCCTTGCTGCACCGTCTTCTCTGAGGAGATATCCACGCTCTACCAGCCTGTCTATGTGGTCTTTTACACCTTTTGTGCTCTTCAGACCGAAAGAGTTCTGGATTTCTCTGATTGATGGAGGATATCCTCTGTCTGCAATGAAGGATTCAATGTATTCAAGAAACTGCCTCTGTCTTGCTGTGAGATCTGTTCTCATTTCATTCCTTCCTGCGCGAGAAACACATGTTTACTATGCAGGCTGACACAATTGATGTCAAGAATGGAACCGGAATTAGTCCAGGAGTTCGCTGAAGTAGATAATGTAAACTGCTATACGCTGTTTAAGTTCGTCGTCTGAGCCATCTGTATAGAGCATCACACTGAAGTTCAGAGATTCTACAGTGCCATCGTCTCTGATTATTGCCACATCCCGAAACCGGTTGTTCTTCAGCCTTCCGTCAGGGGTAAGCTCAAAGATTCGTTCCTCATCAGGATTCAGAAATTCGGCTTCGTTTATGTAACCGATGACATTGAAACTATCGTCCTCAATACGAATCATGTCCATTTCGTCATCTGCGACTATTCTGCCCAGAGGCTGAAATGACGCATCTTCAATTCTGCCGTCTTCACGGACATATGCAACAGTTTCATAGTCACTGCTTTCAAGCCTGAGATGGCCTGCTGCCGCAACGGCCGAAAGCATAACCAGCAAAAGAAAATGTTTATTTTTCAAACGGGATTCCCCTTTCGTTCATATATTCACTGACAGATATTTTCTTTAAGAAAAAGGCTGGTGTCAAGGGGTATGAATTTTTTATTAACTTCTATGATACTATCATCGCTTCTTGATCCTCCTCCAATGGATCTGAACACTGCCTCTGCCTGGGAATTGACATCACTGAAAGGTGTTGGAGAAGCTACAGCAGAATCGATAATATGGTACAGAGAAAATGTCTCTTTCTTTTTCACCATTGAAGAGCTCCTTTTTGTTCCAGGCGTTGGAGAATCTCTCCTTGAAGATATCCGTTCATCAGTATCGGTGCAGATTCCTGAAAGTTCCTTTCATGAGAGAGTTCTAATCGCTGAGCATATACCTGATGACACAACACTTACAGCAGTATTTCTTGATGTGGGTAACGGAGATGCTGTTCTGCTGCAAACAGCGGAGCAGACCTGGCTGGTTGACAGCGGCCCCCCTGGTGAGGGGGCAATCAGGGCGCCTGTTGTACAGCGGCTCCGTGAAGCAGGCATTGATACAGTTACTGCTGTGGCCTTTACTCATCCTCATGCTGACCACATAGGAGGTTGTCAGGATGTGCTGGAAGTATTCAACTGCACCAGACTGATAGATCCTGGAATCTTCCATTCTTCAACTATTTACGAGGCGCTTCTGGAATATGTATTTGAAACAGAATGCCAGTACACAGTTGCTGAACCTGATGACAGGTGGGATCTGGGAGGAGGAGTGGAGATGCTTGTTGTGTCTCTTGAGAGGAATGCAGGGTCCCTGAATGAAGCATCAGCGGTTTTTCTTGTGACTCTGAAAGACTTCTCTCTTCTTATCACAGGGGATATAGAGAACGAATCAATAATGAGAATGACCATGGAACAGATGCCTGTCACTGTAATGAAAGTTCCTCATCACGGGTCACTTACCTCGCTCTTTCCTCCCTGGATAAGGAAAACAAGTCCCCAGGCGGCAGTGTTCTGCTGCGGCAGAGGCAATCCATTCGGGCATCCGGACAGGAGGGTAGTGGAGGCATGGGAGAGTACCGGTGCCCGTATCTTGCGCACAGACCGTAACGGAAATATCTTCCTGTACACTGACGGAGAATCGATGGCTTTCACCCTTTCAATGCAGTTGTGAAAATGAAAAAAGGATCTAAATTCACTCCATACCTTTACCTTCTGCCCGCACTGCTGGTGGTTATATGTTTTCGTACCATTCCGATTCTGTCAAGCTTCACTGCGTCTTTCACCGATTATGATATAGGCGGATTTCACAGCTTCACCGGATTAGACAACTATGCCAGAATGTTCAGTGATGCCCGTTTCTGGAGCAGTGTTGCCAACACTGCATTCTTTGTTCTGGGGGTGGTTCCTGCCGGTATCATTATCCCTCTTTTTCTGGCCATGCTTCTTCGAGGAGAACTGAAGGGCAAAACTGTTTACAGAACCATCTATTTCCTGCCGGTGGTGACCTCTGCAGTTGCTGTGTCGGTGGTATGGACATGGCTCTTCAAACCTGAGGCAGGACCTGTTAACAGTGTAATAACCGCTCTCGGCGCTGATCCTCTCATGTGGCTCAGGGAACCCAGAGGAATTATTGAGATGATAGTGGCTCCCATGGGGCTTAAACCCCGGGGGTTACTGACAGGCCCCAGCCTGGCTCTGGTATCACTTATGATTGTCAGTGTATGGAAGAGCATAGGTTACAACACAGTTCTCTTTCTTGCCGGCCTTGAAAACATTCCCAATACCTACTACGAGGCTGCAAAACTTGATGGAGCAGGCAAGTGGGGTACCTTCAGGTATGTAACCTGGCCTCTTCTTTCTCCTACTACCTTTTATGTTCTGATAATGAGTACCATCGCATCCTTCCAGACCTTTGCGCTGGTGTATGTGATGACACCGCCTCCTGGCGGCGGCCCCCTTGGAACAACCAATGTAATCGTGTTCTACCTTTTCCAGAAGGCCTTCGACAGGTTTGATATAGGCTACGCAAGTGCTATCAGCGTCTTCCTTTTCTTCGTTCTTCTCATTCTTACCATCATTCAGAGAAGAGTTGGCGAGAGGAGGGTGCACTACTCATGAGAACAGGAACAATACTCAAGCACTTCTTTCTGCTTGCCGGCAGTGTGATAATGCTGATGCCCTTTCTGTGGATGGTTTCCACAAGCCTGGAACAGGGCGGGTTGACCAACTATGCCGAAGCCTGGAACAGAGTTCCATTTCAGACCTACTTCCTTAATACACTTCTGGTTACAGGGCTGACACTTGGCGGTGTTCTGGTTACAACTTCTCTTGCTGCCTATGCGTTTGCAACAATGGAGTTCCCGGGCAGAGGGCTCATGTTCATGCTTTTCCTGTCCACCATGATGGTTCCCCAGCCTGTTTATCTGGCTCCCAGTTATGTTCTGCTCTCAAAGCTTGGCTGGGTTAACACTTATCTGGCTCTTATCATTCCCTGGACTGCCAATGTGTTCAGTATTTTCCTTCTTCGTCAGCACTTCAAAACTCTTCCAAAGTCTCTTTACGAAGCAGCAAGGCTGGACGGGTGCAGCAGGTTCGAATATCTCTGGAGGGTGGCACTGCCGCTTTCCAGGTCTGTAATTGCAACTATCACACTCTTTAACATTATCGGTTCATGGAACAGCTTTATGTGGCCTCTGGTGATGACCCATTCTGAGAGCCTTCGAGTTCTTCAGGTAGGCCTCAGTTACTTCAATCAGGAGCAATCCAGCAACTATCAGCTTCTTATGGCAGCTTCTACATTCAGCATTCTTCCTCTTCTGATTCTCTTCCTTCTGGCGCAGAAACAGCTTGTGGCCAGTTACTCCAGATCAGGAATGAAGGACTGATTTGCTCCTTGTACTGATGCTCCTGACCGGTTCTCTTTCCCAGGAAGTATCACAGTTTCTTGCTGAATACCAGTTTAACGGTTACACCAGTCAGTGGAAAAGGGGCTTATATTTGAACATTGATCAGCCGTGCACTCTCTGGCTGTTTCTTCGGGAGAACCTTGAGGGAGCTGTTTGTGCAGCAGGCGGGGAAACAGTGCTTGATATTTCCATGGAACTCAAAGGGCCTGAAACGAATATTAGTGAAGAGAACCCTGATGATATGCCGGTGATATATCTTGATACCGGGTATTCACCGGGGCTTTTCAAAGTTATTGTATCAGCCAGGGATATGTTGTATGGCTCACAGAGCGACAGCGTATATGTTTTCTGCGCCATGAAAGAGGTGCGGAAGCCTGCGGTAAACTCAGATCCGGCGGAGCCGGAGTAGATATACAGGGGGATTGAAATGAAACTTTCCAGCGTACTGGTTCTGGCAGCTGCTGTTGCAGTATCAGCCTCAAACGGAACAACCGGATTCACATTCCTTCAGGTCCCTACCGGTGCCAGGGCTGTTGCAATGGGCGGAGCATTCACAGCTGTAACCGGCGATCCTCTTTCTCTGTACTGGAACCCTGCTGCTGCAGCATCCGTTACAGACAATGTGATTTCAACTTCATACAACAGTTACCTCATGGATATGCAGGCAGGTTTTGTCGGCTGGGTTAATCCAGGGTCGGAGAGTATTCTGGGGGTCTCTCTTAATTACTTCTATGGAGGCAGCTTTGAGAGAACAACAATGGAAAATCCAATGGGAACCGAGGAGACCTTTTCTACCACTGGAATAGCCCTTGCAGGCACTTATGCAAGACCTCTTACCAGTCAGATATCTGCCGGAGCGACAGGCAGATTTATCTACTCGCAGATTGATTCCTACAACGCAAACGGTTTTACTGTGGATATTGGAGCTGTCTACACTCCTGATGCCATGAAAGGTTTCACCGGCGCCCTCGCTGTAAGAAATGCCGGAATTCAGACAAAGGCTTTCTACAGCGAGAATGATCCTATGCCTACAGAAGTTGCAGCAGGGGTATCCCAGCAGCTCCTTAATGGAAACCTGCTTATCGCAGCAGATGTCACAATGCCCTTTGAGGGAGAGTCGGATGCAGCAGCCGGTGTTGAATACAAGCCTATGGAGATGCTTGCTGTAAGAGCAGGCTGGAGTCTGGCTTCCATGAATACCGCCGATGAAGCAGGAGGCGGCTTCATAGATGCCATGGGGTTCGGCATCGGAACGAAGTACAACCAGTTCGCTCTTGATTATGCATGGAAACCTATGGCTGACCTGGGAGATACCCACCGGATTACTCTGGGCATAGATCTCTAAGCAGAAGCATTTCTGAGCAGCCCAATCCTGAAAGTTCCGGCACAGAAACCATCTGAAAACGGAGACTTCAAGGTATTCTGCTTTGAAAAAAGAAAACAGGAGTTTCAATTTCAGACTGTGTTCCGCAGCAACGGGTAAATACATTCAGAACTGTGCAGCACAGTTATGCAAGCACTGTGGAAGGTTGACTGCTTCCGGACTGTGCCATATATTCACTCTCCGATCGCGGGGTGGAGCAGTTCGGTAGCTCGTTGGGCTCATAACCCAAAGGTCGCAGGTTCGAATCCTGTCCCCGCTACCAATCCGAATGGCGAACCCGTCTCAAGGGAGGCGGGTCGTCTCTTTTTAGAGGCTCTTAGCGCAGGTGGCAGTATATGCATCAGCACTTTACTTTTGCCTGAATTCAGCTCAATGTTCTTCATAAATAACCTGGCGAAGTCCTTCTGCTCTTCTCGAGTGCCAGGCTCCATAACTCTGCTGAATGAGGAAAGCAGAGACCTCACTGTGCCCAATGTCTGCCTTCACTGCGGCAGTTCAGCTTTTCAATAATCTCCTGCGTGCGGCAAGGGCTTTCAAAACTTCCCTCAGCCTTCGTAACTCCCAATTTAGACATTCAATATTATCAAGGCCCCCAAGGGCAGCCTTTCAGGCATAGTCCATTCCATCTTCAAGTTTTCTGATTCACGATTTTCTTCATCTTGATTTCCTCAGCAGAGGAACTCCGGTCAAGCACTGCATTCATAAGGGAGTTGAGCTTTTCAGTGTCAGCGAACTCCCTGAAACGAAGGCCTGTCTCCCCAAACACAGCAGACTCAGTTTCATCCCTGGGGACATAGAAAGCCTTGCCCTGTTCCTGCTGAAGCGGCAAAGTTGGCCTTTAGCCTTCAATTCCAGGGGGAAAGGCATGGATTTGATCACCGGCAGAGTTATGATACAAGAAGATTACTACTTTTCGAATGAAAACCAGCTAACAGTGAAGAACCTTCAGCTTGTTCGAAAAGTGCATTAGAGATGTTTAATCAAATCCCAAGTACAAATTTTGTTCGGCCTGGGAGGAAATCGACGAAGGAAACAGCAGCACCCCTTGACGGAATAGGGCGGAATCTATGATCAGGGAAGACGCGAGAGTTATACTAAAACTCCTGTCGACGGCAAAAATAAGCAAAACTGTTATTCTTCTAATAGTAATTCTGGGTGTAATTTCATCATTATTTGCTATACTTCCTGCCCAGTTCATTGGCATTGTTATTGACACAGTTGCTGCAGATAACGGTAGCGCAAATATCGGGAGTATTGGAAACGCTTTGCTGGTGTTACTTCAGAATGCTTCTGATATGGTTTCCTGGAGTTTGCCGGTTACTGCGCTTGCAGCGTTCCTGATCCTGTCGATAGCATCCTCAGTTATCCGGAATATCTACTGCTGCATAGCTTCAATAACATCTAATAAGATCATAAGAGATATCAGAGAGTTAGTAGTTGAAAATATCCTTAACAGGGAAATGGAGTATTTTGAAAATGAAAGCAGAGCAAACATTGTTTACAATATAATGACTGATACATCAAACATGCAATTAATCTATAGCCAGACTCTATATACATTTGGTTCAGATATTTTAGATTTGCTATGGATATCCATATTTATTATAGTTATTGATCCAGTAATCTATCTTATACTGCTTGCTGTAACACCCCTGATTTACTGCTCAAGTCTCTATGCTGCAAGATGTCAGAAAAGAATAACTCGAGAGGTTATAGATGAGGAGACTAAGATGTCGGTGTATGTAGATCAGCTTGTTTCCGGTATTGATATTGTAAAGGCGTACAGCGGAGAGAACCGCGAGAAGACTCTTTTTGGAACCTGCAATTCCAGAGCTATGAAGAAGAGTAACGAATCAGACTTGAACCTTTCGCTTTACTTCCCTATTGAGAAGACCCTTAGAGTAACAGGTACTGTTTTAGCTTTGCTGTACTCAATTGCGCAGATCGCTAATGGTAGTATGACAGCAGGTGTTCTACCAATCATTTTCCTGTATTCACAGCGCTTCTATGCACCCATAAGTAATTTTACCAAGTATTACCAGATGATACAGAGAGGTGTTAACTCAACGAGAAGAGTCGGGAGCATTCTTGCAGAGTCAGGCAACTCACATAAGCAGGAATATGTAAGAGGTTCGAAGAGAACAACTCTTAGGCTTGATGGAGTATCTCTGTCGGTTGATGGAAAGGAACTGCTCAGGAACTTAAACCAGAACTTGACCCTTGGAGACCTTGTTCTTATCAAGGGTAAGAGTGGAACGGGAAAAACAACGCTGCTGAAATTGATTCTAGGCTACAAGTATCCTGATAGGGGTAGTGTATTAGTAAATGATATAAATTCATATCAAATAAAAAACATATCACATTACATCTCATATGCTAATCAAAGCAGTTTTGTGCACGATCTTACTTTGCTTGACAATGTACTATACCCTAAGAGTATTTCAGAGGTGTCTGAGGAGCGCAGGGAAAATGCAGTTAAGCTGTTATTTGAGTTGGGTTTTAGTGAGGAACAGATTGCCAGAAAGGCTGGAGAGGCAGGTAAGCTGCTTTCAGGTGGTGAAAAACAGAGGGTAAGTCTTGCCAGAGCTGTAAATAGCTGTGCTCCAATAATGCTACTTGACGAAATTACATCTAATATCGATAATCATTCAGCCCAAAAGATTATTAGTATAATCAAAGAAATAAAAGATAAAAGAATAATTATCCTTGTTACCCATAGCAGTAACAGGCAGCTAGAGGAACTGGCGACAGTTAAACTCGATATAGAGGATAAGAGCGAGTATGAAGATTGCTTCAGGTAAGGGTTGCTGAATATCCAATCTGCAAATGCAGAGAGTATTTTTTTGCGCTGGAACTGCAAGGTCACTGGGGACTATCTTATCAGGTAAGTTGAATAACGAAAGGAAGAAGGCATGACAAGAATCGCAGCGACAGTTTCTTTTCTTGCGGTTGTACTGTTAGTCTCCGGTTTCATCGCAGAGGAAAAACCTGAAGAGACAAGGGTAATTATTGATCCCAGAGGAATGAGTAATCTGTTTGCAAGTATTGCAGAGACAGTTGGTCCCAGTGTTGTTACAATCACATCCACCACAACAGTCACCGCTCCGGCGATGCCCTATATGCCCTGGGGCTTCGGCTTCGGATATCCTGGAGGAGGAACTCAGGAGTATGTCCAGGAGGGGCTTGGAAGCGGTGTCATCATAAGTGAGGATGGCCTGATTGTAACCAACAATCATGTTGCCGGTGATGCAGATGAATTAAAGGTTATCCTCTCTGACGGAGAGGCGTATGAGGCTAAACTTGTAGGAGCAGACCCCAGAAGTGACCTGGCACTGATTCAGATAGATACAGATTCAGAACTACCGGCAATAGTTCTGGGAGACAGCGAGAATCTTCGTGTTGGAGAGTGGGTGCTTGCAGTAGGCTCGCCTTTTGCACTGAGTCAGACTGTTACTCAGGGCATAGTGAGTTATCTGGGCCGTGAGGGAGTAGGTCTCGCAGATTATGAGAGCTACATTCAGACCGATGCAGCAATAAACCCTGGAAACAGCGGTGGAGCGCTGGTGAACCTTGATGGAGAGCTTATCGGGGTTAACACAGCAATAGCATCCCGAAGCGGCGGTTATCAGGGTATAGGTTTTGCCATTCCTGTAAGCACGGTCAGATCGGTTACCGAGGACCTGCTTGAGTACGGTGAGGTTCGCAGGGGATGGCTGGGGGTAAGCATTCAGGAAGTCAGTGACGAACTGGCTTCACAGTTTGAACTGAATGACGATACAGGAGTTCTTCTCTCAGACATTCTGCCTGATTCTCCGGCTGAATCAGCCGGACTTGAGAGAGGCGATGTTGTGATTGCCATTGAAGGAGAAGACTTCTCTTCCATTGATGAGTTCAGAAACATGATAGCAGATATTGATCCTGGAACAAGAACTGAGCTCACCGTTGTAAGGGATGGCAGAGAGCGGAAAATAACTGTACTTCTCGGTTCCCGTGAAGAGGACCCTGAAACAGTTGCCCATGAGATGCAGGACAATTACGGGTGGCAGCTTTCCGAGATGACAGAAGAACTGCAGGACAGGCTTGGAGCTGAAGGAATATCAGGTGTTGTTGTTCTGGCGGTACATTCCGGCAGTCCTGCAGCCCTTGCCGGAATCCAGTCTGGTGATGTGATTGTTGAAGTCAACAGGAATTCGGTGGATTCTGTCTCTGATGTTCGGGAGGAGCTTGAGGAAACAGTAGGTGAAGCACTGCTTTTGATATGGCGCAGAGGCAGGACTGTTTTCATGGTGCTCTGACATGCTGCAGTTTTCATAACATACTTATCCTGAAGCGTCTGGCTGTTCCAGGCGCTTCTTAATACCTATTTTATTCACTGAGGTTAAAAACGAAACAGGGGGAGCGAAATGAAGGAAGTGCCGGAAAATAATCAATACACTCTGCCTGGGCTTGAGCCCTGTGAAAAAGCTCATAAGACCGTAAGCAGAACTGGCGAAATGAACTACATCTCCAGAGCAGGGGTGCTGCCGCTGAAAGATGCTTCTGGAGAAACTGAAGCTGAGATATTCTTCACTTCTTATGATCTGAAGGATGCAGGCGACAGATCAAAACGGCCTTTGACATTTGTCTTCAACGGAGGACCCGGGTCATCTTCAATCTGGCTTCATATGGGTGCGTTAGGCCCCAGACGGGTTGTCATGGAGCCGGAGGGCTGGCTGCCTTCTCCTCCTTACAGGCTGGAGGACAATGCATATACCTGGCTGGATGAGACAGATCTTGTGTTTATTGATCCTGTGGAGACCGGATACAGCAGAGCGGTTTCAGACAAGGTAATAGATAAATACTGGGGTTACACCGGAGATCTGGAGTCTGTAGGTGAGTTCATAAGGCTTTATCTCTCCAGATACTGCCGATGGGACTCTCCTGTTTATCTTGCAGGGGAGAGTTATGGAACAACCAGAGCAGCAGGTCTTGCAGGTCACCTGCAGGAAGTACACGGAATCGCTCCTGCTGGAATAGTGCTTATCTCCACAGCTCTGAGTTTACGCCCTATCTTCTTTGCAGGTGGTGATGATCTGCCGTTTTCCCTTTTTCTTCCCACCTATGCCGCTGCTGCAAGGTATCACAATAAACTTTCTGATGATTTACAGGCATTGCCTCTGGTACAGCTGCACAAGGAGGTCTCAGAGTGGGCCGAAACTGATCTTGTAACAGCTCTGATGAAAGGGGACAGATTATCTGCTGACAAGCGGAGTGAAATCATATACACTCTGAACAGGTATACCGGGCTTTCCAAAGAATACATTGCCGGAACAGACCTGAGAATCAACATACTCAGGTTCTGCAAGGAACTGCTGAGAGATTCAGGAAGAACCATAGGGAGGCTTGATGCCAGGTTCAAGGGTATAGACGGTGACAATACCGGTGAAATGCCGGAAAACGATCCGTCCATGAGTGCCATTAAGTATCCCTACTCAGCGGTGTTTAACCAGTATGCTGTTTCAGAACTGGGAGTGAAGACTGATCTGCGTTACAGGTTGATGCATCACTTTGAAAACCGAAAGTGGAAATGGGAGAACGGGCAGCTTCCTGATACCGGCGATATACTCAGAGGGGCAATGTCCAGAAATCGCTGGATGAAAGTATTGGTGGCCCAGGGTTATTACGATCTGGCCACGCCGTCATTTGCAACTGAGTACATGATATCTCATATGCGTCTGGATTCAGAGATAAGGCAGAACCTTTCTCTGAAGTTTTACGAAGCGGGACACATGTTCTATCTTGAGAAGAATTCACTCAGGGAGTTCAGAAAAGATGTTTCTGAGATGTATTCCCTGTAAGAGGGGCTCTTCGGTGAATGCCGAAGAGCCCATTTGAGTTGGTTATCTGTTAACTATTACGCAGCTTTCAAGACCAACGCAATCAGAGGACTCACCGCTGATAGTTCCTCTGATCTGAACACCTTCACGGTTGGCAACCATTGCTTCACTTACGGCCTCAGGAATTTCTTCAGCCATTTCGCAGGCTGCCATCTTGCTGTAGTGATCGTTGTTTGCGCCAAGGTCAACTCTGACTACCACTCCGTTGGTGAGGGTTGAAGTAGTTGTGGAGCTGTAGTAACCCTCGACGGTAACTTCCATTCCGACCCAGGCATAGTAGAGTTCGCAGAACTGGTCTGCAGGTATGGCCTGACCGTCATATATCCATGGACTTGTTTCAATATGCTCAAGGTTTTCAGGGGCCTCTGCAATGACAGCGTCATTGAGTTCAGGTCCGCTCCAGCTGTTCTCAGGTGTTCCGGTTACAGCGATGATTTCACCCCTGTGAAGATACATTTCCGGAACCTCTGTAAGATTTGCTGTAACCAGTTCTTCATCGCCTTCAGGATCCATAACAAGGCCGACTTCCTCTTCCACCGCAGCACTGTCGCCGTACCAGATGAAAGGATGCCCGGCAACTGTTACTTCCATTTCGTTCCATGCGAAACAGGCTGCATTAAGGTCTTCTGCAGCAATTACCTGATCTGGTGTAACTGTTGCAGGATCAATAGTTCCTTCAGGATAGAGAACAAGAACCTCTTCAGTTTCCTCTGAATCGTTCTCAGATCCTGTTGCTTCTTCGTTTGCAGCAGCAGTTTCGTCTGCCGGCGCTTCTCCGCCGCCACAGGCCATAAGCAGTGCCAGTGCAGCAACAAGGATAGTCCATTTCATGTGTTCCCCTATGTGCAGTTTGATAAAAATGCAGACAAAGCCTGCAACGAATTTAATAACTGAATTATCGTTGAAAACCAATTCTTGAAAATGCTTTAACAGTTCTGCAATGCCCCTTGCAGAACCCTGATTAACCTTTTCACCGTTTCCAGTGTCTCCTGCCTGCCTGAAAAACCAGGTTTCCGTATATGGGATAATTTGCCTTTATTCCAGTTCGCAATGCTGCATAATTCGAGCAGTGACACTGTCTGCACCGATACAGACTGTTCAGCTCTTTTCGGCTTGCCATAAGAAGCAAAGCAGGACAGGCAGAATTACTGTAGCTGCCCTTCCCTGTAACAAAACTGAAATCTCATGGGCGTTACATTCCTGCATTGATCGCGAATAACTGAAAGCATTCCGTTTTTCGTTGACAGCGGTTTCATGGCAGTATAGATTGAAAAATTAACTGCCTGACAGAAACAGTCAGCAAAGAACTAATTGCAGGAGGACAAAATGGAAGTATTGACAGAAGGTTCTGCGGCTCCGGCTTTTACCCTTCAGAACAGTAACGGGAAATCTGTTTCGCTGGATGAATACAGAGGCAAGTGGCTGGTAATCTATTTCTACCCAAAAGACAATACTTCCGGCTGCACAAAAGAAGCTATGGACTTTTCTGCTCTCAGGGAAGAATTCCTTTCAGAAGGCTGTGAAATTCTGGGAATAAGCCCTGACTCACCGGAGTCTCATGCCGGATTCATCACCAAACATGATCTTTCTGTTACTCTGTTAAGCGATCCTCAGAAAGAGACTCTGGCTGCATACGGTGCATGGGGTCTGAAAAAGAACTACGGAAAAGAATACGAAGGTGTAATACGCTCAACCTTCCTGCTGGACCCTGAAGGAACTGTAAGATACGCATGGAAAAAAGTGCAGGTCAGACGCAAAACAAAGACCTGCACAGTTCTTCATGCCTCCAGGGTTCTGGAGAAGCTGAAAGAGCTAAAAACGAAAGTTTAACCCTGCCGAGATGCAGTTGACCATTGTGAAGCTGTAGACACTTTTCACATCTGCACCGCCTTCAACTATTCTGTAACCTGCTCTTGCATCAACCTTACCGGAAAGAGGAAGCTCTACTCCCAGGAACACATCTTCAGCTCTTCCCATAGGCGCTGCAAGAGCATCTCCTTCCAGCAGAACCGTCAGGTTCTCTGCAGGAAGCCATCGCAGTTCAAAACTGAGAAGAGGAACGAATCCTGTATTCTTTGTGCTTCCTGTCCGTGCGGAGGATTCAAGTCTGATTTCCGCATGGCGGATTTTTGCTGAAAAGCCAATCTTGAAAAGATAGTTCTCGCTCTCTGAAAGCAGATACCGCCATCTCATTCTGTATGAGTTGAATCTGTAAAGAGCTTCAACCGTCTCGTCTGCACTGAATGATTCTCCGGCGAAAAGGATATCTTCAGGCAATTTCCCTTCTGCGTTAAACTGAAGCGGTGCAGCGAAGACACTTAAGGTATGCCTTCCTGTTTCGTATCCCGCATTGATCCGAAAGAAAGCTTTGGAAGGTATATCAAGGGCATCGGAAAGGGAAAATCTTGTTCCTGAGGAATCATTTGGCACCTGAACATCATTGTAGCCGGGAATTGCCATTCCGCCTTCCACATTCAGGAACCACTTGCCTGCAAAGGCAGCTGAGTAGATAAGCGTCAAAGCGGTGAAAGCAAACAGTCGCATAGTTCTCCACTCCGTCGGGTTCAGGCAGAAAAAATTTTCCACATTCATAATAAGGGCACAAACTTTGCATGTCAAGATTGACAACGAGTCTGCAAAATAGCTATAGAGAGCAGGCACATTGAAGGGGGTATAAATGAATAAAACTGTATGTAGTTATCTTGCCTGCTGCTCATGCCGTTCAAGTCTGAAAAAGAACAGGAACAGACTGTACTGCTCTGAGTGCGGGCTGAGTTTTCCGGTGGTTCAGGGAAGACCTGTAATCATGACCGCGGAAATGGTAACAAAATGGAAGTCGCCTGTTGATGAAGCTCTGGGTCTCAGCGGTGAAAGAACACTTGTTGATTCAATCAGAACACTTGCAGACCTTGGGCTGGAAGGTGCTCTTGAAATGATTCAGCAGGTACCTCAACATGAAAAGAGTTTCACTTCAATTGAAGCCGTTTCCTTAAAGGATCAGGGAAAAATGCGGTACAGAGGAACCGGAGAATGGTTCAGGCACTGCGGAAGAGAAGATAAACTTCTTGTTTTTCCATGGAAAAAGAATGAAGACGGTTCATTCAGCGCTTTCATGAAAGCTGTTCAGGAGGAATCGTCAGTCGTCCTTCTCGACCTTGCTTCCGGAGGAGGATTCGGCTTGAGTCAGCAGGCTTTTCTGAACAAAACAGCCAGATGTATTATCGGAGTTGAGAAAGACCTTAAATGCCTGTCAAACATTCAGTATCGATTAAAGCACATAGGAAAGGACAACATTGCTGATGCTGTAGGAGGAGATGTAAGGCATCTTCCGATAATGGACGAGTCGGTGGACACTGCCATGATGCTGGCCGGCCTTCCGGAGATACACGGTATCAGCAGATTGCTGAAAGAGGTTTTCAGAGTACTTAAACCTCAAGGATCTTTTCATCTGCTGATAGAGGACAGGCTTTTTATCTCGAATCCCCCCTTTGTTTCAGTGGGGTTTTCAGAAAAGGATTTCAGAATCTTTGCTGAGGCTGCCGATCTTTTTTCAGGAGGAGAGCAATTTGCTTCTGCTGCTCGCAGGGCAGGTTTTCAGGTTACTTCAAGAATCTTTTCCGGTTCGAAAAGGAGAAGGCTTCTTCTTCTGCGAAAAACTTCATGATTTTCGCAGAAATTCAATCAGGTATTCCCATACCGAAGTATTCCATGAAGACTTTGCCTGTAAAGCCTTCACAGGGGGGAGAAGTGTATGGCATTCCTTATGAAGGAGATTATGCTGGAATTCCTTCCTGTGAATTCCGGCTGATCTGCCTGAATCATCAAGGGAAAGAGGGTTTTGGGACGATGAATCTGTCTTTGCGCAGCAGTCTTTGATTGTAGTATATCTGCCTGGGAATAAATACACACCTTGACACATACAGTTGGGAGAAAAATGCTCAAGAAACTTGCGTCAATGATCTCAGGTTCCAAAGCTGACTATGTGGATATTCGTTACGAAGTGAAGAAGGAAACTTCTGCTGTACTGGCTGGAACCGACCTGAAGAAGGCAGGGTCCAACTCCACTGATGGATTCGTGGTTCGCTCGTTGAACAATGGAGGGTTTTCTGCTGTTACGGTAACCAGGGAAGAGGATGTTCCTGAAGCGATCAGGCTGGCCATAGAAGGAGCTGATGCCATGTCCGGAGAGGGCAAGGTTGTGAAAATGGCCCCTGTTGAACCTGCTCAGGACTGGGTTGAACCGGAACTTGAGATAGATCCTGCGACCATTGCCCTTGAAGAAAAGATAAAACTTCTCAGAAAATACAACGACCTGATGCTTTCCGTGGCTGAGATAGCAAACACGAATATGGGTTACAGCGAGGTTGACAGGGAGAAGTTCTTTGTTTCTTCTGAAGGTGCTTCCATTCGAGAGCGTATCTGTACTGTGAGCATTTCCGGAGAGGCCATTGCCCGCAGGGACAATCTGACGCAGAACATAAGGGTTGCTGTGGGAGGGGCCAGCGGTTTCAAATCCCTTCTCAACCGTGATGAAGTGTTCCTTAAAAGAGCAAAACTGGCAAAGGAGCTTCTTGATGCTGAGCCTGTAAAGGCCGGAACCTACGATGTGATAATAAATCCCGGACTCACCGGTACATTCATTCATGAGGCCTTCGGTCACTTCAGTGAGGCTGACATCATAGAGAATAATCCTCCTCTCAGGGCCAGAATGGCAATGGATTCCAGAATAGGCAGTGATGTGGTAAATATCATTGCCGACACCACCATTCCAGATCAGGTGGGGTTCTACAAGTACGACGATGAGGGAACCCCTGTGCGAAAAGTTTCACTGATGACAAAAGGTGTACTTACAGGCAGGCTTCATTCCAGAAGAACCGCTGCTGAGTTCAATGAACCTGTTTCAGGACATGCAGTGGCTGAGGATCACAGATATGAGCCTATCGTAAGAATGGGAATGATCTATCTGGATAAGGGCAAAAAAACCTTTGATGAATTACTGACTCAGCTTGGAGACGGGCTCTATATCTGCGACGGCAAAGGTGGCCAGACTTCCGGAGAGAACTTCACTTTCGGCGCTCAGTACGGGTATGTGGTGAAAGCCGGAGAGATAAAGGGCATGATTCGGGACATCAACATTATGGGCAACATGTTCACTACTATGAAGAACATTGAGGCAGTGGATGATCAGATCAGGTTCAGTGAGAGGGGCGGCTGCGGCAAAGGGCAGCTCAACATCAAAAGCGGTTACGGAGGCCCCAGTGTGCTTATCCGTTCCATGGTCATCGGAGGTGTTTAATGGAAAAGCTGCTTGAACTGGCAAAGAGTCGGGGCTGCAAGGCTGAGGTGTTCTCAGTGAGGGACAAAAGCGTCAGCATGAGCAAGGAAAACGGTGCTGTATCTGATGTATCCGCCTCTATTCAATCCGGTGTTTCCCTTCGAGTAATCCGTGACGGTAAAATAGGAACAGCATTTACCAGGAACCTTATAAACAGGGAAGAGCTTCTTGAAAACGCGCTTCTTTCTCTGAATGCAGGGGTTGAAGTCTACTATGATTTTCCTGATTCAGGCACAGTGGTTCATCAGGCAGATTACGATCCCTCTGTTGAAGAAAAGGGCTATTCCGATCTTAAAGGAATCATCTCAGCTTTTGAGCCCTGCTACAGTGATATGAATGACGGGGTTCTTTCTGTAAGTGCAGGAGCCGGCACTACAGAACTCCGATTGCTCAATACTTCAGGAGCCGATCTTACGCAGAGAGATTCAGAGGTTTACGCTGTAGGCAGCATGACATATCCCGGCAGTGGAACCGGTCTGCGAAATATTATTCATGGAAAGTCTGAAGTAACTCCTTATCTTCCTGATATTGAAAGAACTGTAAGGTTCTTCAACGACTCCCTTCCTGAAGTGAGTACAGGAGACTGCAAAATGAAGGTGTTGATAGCACCTGAAGTGATGTACGCCATGACCTGGAGGCTGTCTTCCGCCACATCTGCAAAAGCTTTTCATGATAAGGTGTCACCTCTTCTGAACAAGAGGGGACAGCAGGTGCTCTCACCGAAGATATCACTTGTGAGCGATCCCACCACAGGGGCCACAGGTACCAGACTGTTTGATGATGAAGGTGTGGCTGCAGCTTCTGTTCCCATATTTGACAAAGGCGTTTTCAAAACAGTTTACAACAATCTTGACTATGCTTCCAGGCTTGGAGAAAAGCCTGTAGGTACAGGTTTCCGCGGCGGCATGTGGGGCGGAGACAGGATTACACTGCTTCCTGCCCCCAGTCTTGCGTTTGCCGTATACGAAACCGGTGACAAGACCTTTGAAGAGATGCTTGCCATGATGGACAGGGGCGTTATCATCTTTGGTGTTCTCGGCGCCCACTCAGGCAACATTCTCAATGGAGACCTTTCCATAGGTTTGAGCCCCGGTCTGTTAGTGGAGAATGGTAAGGTTGTCGGCAGAGTAAAGGACGGTATGGTTGCCGGTAATGTTTACGAGATGTTCTCCAATGTTGCAGCAGTTGAAAACCAGTCCCACTACACTGGAAGCATGTATGAAAATCCTTCTGTTCTCCTTGATGATGTAAGTGTGGCAGGTTCCTGATACAAAACTGTGTGCGCCGGGTCGGTTTTTGCGGTCCGGCGCGTCATTATGGCACTCAGGGTTCTCTGACTCCGATTTTTCATGTGGTTCTTTCCCTTTTCTAAGTCAATACTGTTCAGCAAGATATGCTTGTTCCGCTGTTGAGTGGCAAGCTAATTGCATAGTAGTGTTGTGAAAGGCAAAGAACCCGAAAGGGATAGAAAGGAGCAGAAAATGGTCTACAGAAAAAGAAGAGATCTGATGCCCTACGATATGGTAAGGACATTTAACAAGCTTGTGGACGGTCTCTGGCCTGAAGAGGGAGAGAACGGACAGTATAAGTGGGCCCCTCCTGTGGATGTTTGCGAGAAGGGCGATTCCATCTGTTTCAAGGTGGAGCTTCCAGGTATTCCAAGGGAAGACATTGAGATAGAGGTTTCAAACGGTGTCCTCACCATTCGCGGTGAGAAGAAGATGGAAGAGGAAAAGAAGGGCGATATGTGGCACAGACGGGAGGTTCGCTACGGAACTTTCGTCAGAAGCTTCAATCTTCCAGGTGATATGAAGGCTGATGCTGCTGAAGCCAAATTCAATGATGGTGTTCTCAGCATCTGCATTCCAAAGGAAGAAAAGGCTCTTCACAGAAAAATAGAGATAAAGGGCTGACCTTTGTTCTCTTTCAGGGGCGTGGCAATTACCACGCCCCTTTTTTGATGTATTTTAAATATAAATTAACATCTTTACAAAGCAGAGCGTTTCATTATGTTTCTGACATATACTGTTGAAAAAATGATACTGAAAGGACCGAAATGACATTCTCTGATATAGTTACTGAAAGGCGAACCAGGCTCGGAGAAATGATTCAAGGCGACTTCTGCATCACCGTTCAGGCTTCATCCTACAAGGTTACAAGCGCTGACGGGGTTTACCCCTACACTCCATCTCGGAATCTCTTCTATCTTACAGGTATAACACAGGCTGACACCACCCTGATAATGTGGAGGCTGAAAGGCAGAGAAATGAAGACCTGCCTCTACATTTCACCCTACGACGAGATGCATGCCAAGTGGAACGGTACTGTACTCACCATGGAACAGGCAACTGAAATAAGCGGAATTGAGGACATCAGATTTTCCGGCACTGAAGACAGATTTCTGGACAGGCTGGTGGCAAGGGAGAGGCTTCAGAACTTCTATTTTGACTGGCACAACTGCGGTGTGAGCGGTGCCAGGGGCAAGCGGCTTACCTATGTGAACAAGTTCAGGGAAGCATATCCAGGCCTGAAAGTTGCCGGTGTATCAGATATGATTTTTAAGCTTCGAATGATTAAAGACGAGATTGAAATCGAAAAGCTCAAGGAAGCCATAGCGCTTACCCGCAGAGGGTTCGAGGCTGCCGCAAAATCTGTAAAGCCAGGTGTCAATGAGCGTGAGGTTGAGGCCGAGCTGCTTTATCGGTGGGCACTTGAGGGAGAGAAGATTCCTGCTTTTTCTGCAATCTGTGCCGGAGGCAGCAGGGCAACATGCCTTCATTATGTAAGCAACGATACGAATCTGGCTGAAGGGGAACTTCTTCTCATTGACCACGGTGCTATGAAGGATCTTTACTGCTCTGACATCACCCGAACAATTCCTGTAAGCGGCAAGTATTCAGAGAGACAGAGAGAACTGATGGAGATGGTGCTTGAGATACAGGAAAAGGCTATTGAACTTCTCAGACCGGGCAAGCTTCACAGAGAATGGAACGATGAAGTTCTTGAGGCATACAAAGAGATTATGCTCAGAAGGGGTGAGATAAAGGAGCCGGAGGAAATAGCAAATTACTATTACCACGGTATCGGTCACCACCTTGGTCTGGATACCCATGATGAGAATTTGTCGGAAATCCCGATAGCTCCAGGAATGGTTTTTACTGTGGAGCCAGGTTTCTACAGTGCAGAAGAAGGCATAGGTATTCGTATTGAGGATGATGTCCTGGTTGGGAAAGATACAAATGTCATACTTTCTGAGGGATTTCCCCGCACACCGGATGAGATTGAAGCTCTCATGGCAGAAAAGTGATTCTCTCTCATACTGACTGCATGAAAATAGCCCTGGAGGAAGCCCGAAAGGCTTTCTTCAGGGGAGAAGTTCCTGTAGGAGCGGTTCTTGTCACAGGGGATGGAACAGTATACAGAAATTCGAACCGTACAGGAGAGAGGCATCTGCCTGATTCACACGCCGAGTGTCTGGTGATTAAGGCAGCATGCGCCGCCAGGAACGACTGGAGACTGGAGGACTGCACCCTCTACGCCACTCTGGAACCCTGTGTCATGTGTGCAGGAGTTATTCTTATAAGCAGAATTGCCAGAGTGGTTTACGGAGCCTGGGATAAAAGATTCGGCGCATTCGGCTCTGTTACCGATCTGCTGGAAATGAAATATCTGAACCACTATCCGGAGGTTACAGGCGGTGTTCTTGCCGATGAGGCCTCTGCACTAATGAAAAGATTCTTCAGAGAACGAAGACTCGTTCAGAAGAATCTGCTGTAAATCTGTAAACTCTTATGCCTTCAGGTATAGTTCCGTCTGATGCAGAGAAGTTAAGTTATTTAGGAACTTTGTGGGAAAACAGCAGTTTCATATACAGTAAATATTAATTATCGGCAATAACTGACATGAGCTTTCAATAGAGTCTGCAGTCCAGGTTGAATTAGGTGGAATAATTGCTTATCCTGGCCGCCGTAATTAGGGCTTGATGCTGAAGCTTTAACCCTTTACAGCGCAACGGAATGAGGGTATATTAGGTGCATAGAAATGCACGCAATATGAGCACATTTGCTCAAAACCCTTGCACCTGGAGATTCAATTGTATCAGCATAACAACCGTCAGTTGGAAATTGAGGCCTTCAAGACTCCGTTCAGGACACCGCTGGATACTGAGAACAGATGGGTCAAGCTGGAAAAGCTGGTTCCCTGGGATTTCGTGGAAGAAGTTTATCTTCGAAGTCTCGGGAGAAAGAAAGAAGGACAGCGAGCCCTCCCCAGCAGATTCGTGTTCGGTTCCATACTGATCCAGGAAAAACTTGGTCTGACAGACAGGGAGACAGTTGACACGATCAGAGAAAATCCTTACCTCCAGTGGTTCTTAGGGTTGCAGGAGTTCCAGATCAAGCCTCCACTAGATCATTCACAGCTTTGCAGATTCAGGAAGAGATTTCCCGCACAGGCCATAGCTGAGATAAACGAGAGAATACTCCTGGCCGCCCGCAAGAGCGACAGAGATGATGAATCGTCTTCCAGTGATGATGGAGGCTCTGTCAATGAAGGCCAGTTGATTGTTGATGCAACAGCGACCCCTGCTGACATCACATTCCCCACTGACCTGAAACTGCTGAACAAGGGGCGAGAGCTGCTTGAGAAGATGGTCGATGTACTCCATGCGGAACGGGAGCCGGGCAGCACAAAGCCCCGGACCTACCGGAAGAAAGCACGGAAAGCTTTCCTTAGCCTGCAGAAAACCAGACGGCCCGGCAGCAGAAAACTTAGAAAGGCAATGAGGAAGCAGCTTGGCTATGTGCGCAGGGATCTTGGTCATGTGGATGCCCTGCTTGATGAAGTTGGCTTTGGAGTACTGGATCTGGATCTTTACAGAAAGTTGCTTGTCATCCGTGAGGTATATCGTCAGCAGCAAGAGATGTATGATGAGAGAAAGCGAACGATACCCCACCGCATAGTAAGCATATCACAGCCGCATGTACGTCCCATCAAGCGAAACAAAGCCGGAGCAGTCTGGGAGTTTGGCGCAAAGGTATCAATAGGGCTTTCCTCCGGTCTTGCGATGATTCATCGGATAGAGTGGGACAACTTCAACGAGAGTCTTGATCTGATC
>PDSZ01000026.1 GCA_002748705.1 Candidatus Fermentibacterota bacterium | reverse complement strand
CTGCTTTTGAGAAACACCCGGAACGATTTGTCAAAAAGATGCCTGAGCCTCCAGTAATTCCTGATCGGGTTTGGATCAATCCACCAAAACTTGGGAATACTATTGAAACTGAAGGAGAGGTACAACAATCAGGAACTGAAATAGAACTGAGTCTGACGGGCTTGGTGTCTAAGTGAAAATGAAATCTGTCTCATCCATGTTGACACGCTCCGTTCTGCTGCCAGGTCGTGAGTGTTTAATTTGTTCAAGGCAATAGTGTCGAGATTCCGGTAAACCAGAACCGTTGCGCACAGTGCAAGCCGGCCACGAGGAAGTCTGCTGCGTAGTCATACCGCTTTTACACCATTCCGGGTACTTGACCCTTACAGGCTCTTACTTCACGGTTTCCATTGTATGGCAGTATATCAATTCCCATATGGAAGTTGCAGCACAAGTCCGGTGTAGTGAGAGTGTCCCATCCGACATGATAGTTTCCGAAGCTGTTGTGAAGTGTGCGGGTGGTATTTTGCGTACCAGCCGGTCCAACCGGCCAGTAGATCGTTCCGGCGTTGGCAGCGGTAAATGCTGAAATCAGCAACAGTGTGATCTGCAGAGTGTGTTTCATCTCTCCACCTCGCTGACCAGGGACCCAAGATTCATGAAGGCAAAGCCGTCCATGATTCCAAGTATCCAGTCCTGCACTGCATCTCCGTAGAATGCAAAGTATCCGTTGGGTGAAATGGAGTTGGATGTGAAGTCCGAAAGAGTGAAAACAGATATTCCGTTGAGGTAGCACTGTCCGCTGAGAAGAAGTATTCTGCCATCATTACTGATTGATCCGTCACCTACACCTCTTCGCCCTGCAAGGGTGGCACTTCTGTTGGGGATGAGAGTAAAGGAGCCATCCTGAAGATTCACCAGAGGAGTATGACTGCCTAGATAACCCTCCGGTATCAAGCAGAATCGACAGTTTTCGGAGAAGAATGGATACCTGCCACGACCGGTGGGGAATTGCAGAATTTCCTCAGTGAAGCGGTCGATTACGCATGAACCATCCTGAGACAAAGAGACAGCTACATATCTGTTGTCAGGAGAGATCGTGATCCAGTCTGCCATGTATGGAATGTCATACCGTTCGATCTCTCTCTCTTTGTTGTCGAAAACCAGAATTTGAGAATCATCGAATGCTCGTCGAGTGAAAATGTTCCATGCTGAAATGCTTCCATCCTGGCTGATTGTCATGTTCCTGTCAGAGAGTATCTCCTGGTCCTGAAATTCTATCTCGCTGAAACTCCCGTCAGGGTACATGAAGCAGAAGTTCATCTCACCTCCGCCTCCACGACCTCTTCTACCTGTCTGAACAACTGTGAGAGAACCATCTCTGGATGTTCTGGCAAAATCATTAGCGGCAGCAAGCTGACCTATCTCTTCACCATACAGATTGTAAAGAAAGCCTGAATCAACCAGAAAATGAAAACTGGGCCCATCAGGAGATATTTCAGTCGGTTCACCGACAGGATTAACCATCATGGTTTCCTGCCAGTAGTCTTCTCCAGGTCTGATCCAGTCTGCTTCAATTTCAACAGGATTGCCCTGCTCATCATAGAAACGATGAAGCAGTTGGGCTATTGCACTTCGCATTCTGCAGTCCAGCCAGTATCTGTCTTTCTGTGGAATGGATTCGTTCTCTAAAACAGCCTGTAGTTCAGGTGTTGGGTATCCGTTGCTGAGGAGGTCTTCCAGTTCATCGGAAGAGTTGACTGAAACTAATGTGTATTGGTCGAGTTCTGACTGGGTTGATGCCTGAGGCGCTGATATGAAATCCTCAGAGACGAGTTCGGTTGGAATCTGCGCAAAAGAAGTTGCCGCAGCGAGCAGTACAGAAATAACAATTCCGTACATATCATACCCTCCTTTCCTCAATAGAATCGTTTAACATTAATGCTTTCTCGGGCAGATGTGTTCATTATCCTCCTTTCCTGTTCAGGCACTGAACTGCTTATAAAGGTCTGCAGGTTTTCATTGCATATACAATTGTTCATAAACTGTGAGAGCAATTGTCAAGGCCCTCATATTAAAGGCATTTCAGCATGAAAGCTCCTGTTGTTTAACCGGTACCTGGGAGAACTTCTCACAGGGCTCTCAGATATGTAGAGAAGGCAACAGTCCTGGCAATGCTTCATTCACCAGGCTTTGTAGATAAGTCACCTGCACAGGTTCTGCCGCTTAATGAAGATGGCGAATATTTCTGTTCACTCAGAACCATGTGTAGGATTCTGCCAATCGGTCAGTATTCTGCAGTTGCCTCTCAGGGCGGAAACTTCACCGGTGAGTATCTCAGTACCGCCTGGAACTTGCAGCTGTCCACGATGTTACAGGCACCAGTGGATGAAACAGATTCATCTTTGCCTCAATGGAGAGGCAAGGAACGGCGTAATCAGCCAGGACATACCAAGTACAACAAGCCTTAACGCTTGCCGCAAGATCCAACGAAGTATGGGATATCTTCAGGCTGAAGGGCCCTAAGAAATGGACCTGCCTGTATGTCATTCTTGACATTTTCAGCAGGTATGTGGCGGGCTGAATGGCTGCTCCACGAGAGAGTGCTGAGATTGCCAAAAGGCTTATCAGAGAAACCACCTGTCGCAAGCAGGGTATAGAAAAGGGACACGCTGACGCTTCACGGAGATAGGGGCAGTTCTATGAAGAGCAAACCTGTTGATAAAAGGAATTGTTCATAACTTCAGCAGGAATGTCTGTTTTTCTCTGAAGAGTGCTTTTCTGAGCACAAAATATTTATCATTTCAATAGAAAATTTAACTTCCAGTATTCAAATTGGCAGTATATGATATTTGTTAACAGGAAAACTGATGCTGACCGGTTCCTGTCAGAACGGCTCTGCAACTGTTGCAGAGTGGTAAAGCCTTTCGAGAAGATTGTAGAGTTTGCTGCCGTATTCTCTGTCTGCAGCCCAGGTGCCTGCCAGACTGAAGATGTCCGGAGCTTTTCCTCTGGGGCTGACATAGTGGAATCGTGGATCCACCTGTTCCAATGCAAGAGGTTCTTCTGAACCGTAAGCCTTCAGGTGCTGGATATGGGCTCTGATGCCTGTTCTTATGTCAGGGAAAGACTCTCCTGAATGTCTTGGGCCGGTTGCCCCCAGACCGCAGAAGTTGTTCATTTCCGGTGTGACCAGCCCCTGAAACCTTAAGAAGCCTGTTTCCAGACACATCTGTATAAAGGCAATGTCGGAGTTAACTCCCTCAATACGACACTCTTCTATGTAGGCAAGAGCCATCTGTGACACCAGAATGGAATCTGCTTCCGGTCTGTTGAGCAGAAAGAATGAAGTCAGGTTTCCCTGACTCATCTCTCCTGTGCTCATGATGGCTACCGGAGGGTCAAATGCCCTGCTGATAAAAGGCAGAACCAGCAGGGCGATAAAGGTTTTTGTTTTCAACAATAGTGTCAGCCCTGAGCTTTTTCCCAGTCGTGGGGAATAAGTTCAGGGAACTCCCAGATGTCAATATGGCTGCTGTCAGCAACGAATACGCCTCCCTGTCTTCTTCTGCGGAATCCGACCCATGAGAGGAATGGGATTTCATTCATGCAGTCATCTGAAACAACGGTCTTTGTTTTCTTTTCAGGGTCTGCACTTAGTTCATCAATGGCATCACGGTATCTGCTCTGTGCTGCCAGATGGGTTTGCTCTGAGTTAAGTTCTGTAAAGACAATCTGTCTGAAAATTTTTCCAGGTCTGTGAGTGGCGTACCAGGCATACTCTGCCGGTGTCAGGTTTGAGACCAGCAAAAGCTCTACAGGGCACATTACCATGTAGAACCGGGGTTTTCTAGCCTCAGGTTCCTTAAGTCCGGCAGCTTCAGCGATTTGAGCAGGAGACATCTCCTCGTGGTATGAACCTTCTGCAAAGGTGTGCAGCGGTTTTCTGCTGTCCATTTTCATAACATTGCCAGCTGTTTTAACCAGATAAACATTCTTATAGGCAGTTATTGGCGTGCAGGAAAATCCGTTGTTTGACAGGGCTGTTTTAGTTCTGTTTCCGCCTGATGCAGATGCAAGTGCAGTTGCTGCATCCTGTTGCTGATTTCTCCAGCCTCCTTCCTCGAGGAAAGAGAATCCCGGTTCAAGACCGTCTGTCAGAAGGTCTACAAGCAGTTTGCGGCTTTTGAAGTGCCTGCCTGAACCTGGACTGCGATGCCTGGCAAAACCCTCAATCCCCAAAGATGTGGCTGTGATGGTTCCCTGGGGAATTGACAAAACAAGATTTACATCTGCCATAGGCAGCTCCTTTTCTTTACGCAGTTTTTCATCTTAATGGTAAAGCAAATATCAAAATTGAGCATACAGTATAAACGAGGAACAGTCAAGAAAAGAAAGCTGATTTTCAGAATGAGATCACATGTGCTCAGTGGTGAGTAACTTCCTTCATCCAGCGGAGATAATCCGGTGACACATAGGTAAGAGGTACCACAAGAATTTCTGCCACTTTGTACGGATGATGTTCACTGAGCCAGGTAACAAGCTGTTGTTCCTTCTTGCTTATTGTTTTGAGTTTAAGCTGAAACTCCTTACCTGTCTGTATAGAGCCTTCCCAGTGATATATGCTTGTTATTTGAGAAGTTATCTGGGCACAGGCAGCCATGTGGAGTTCAACAGCTCTTCTGCCGACTTTCATGGCTTCGACTCGGCTTGGATATGTGGCGATTATCTGTACCGGCTGGGCTTCCATGGTAACCATCCCCTCGCTGAAGCGGCTTTTCCGCTGCTTATTTTCGTATCTCCCTTATTTTCTCTGCAAGCATATCGACAGCATAGTCAAATAGAGCGCACCCCTTTTCAGTGGAAACACGGGACATGTCTCCTCCGACTCCTCCGTCAGGATACTTTTCTTTCCATTGTTCAGGGGTAAAATCGGAAGTATTGGGAAGAGTTTTCGGGTAACATCCGGAGTATACTCCAGGAACAGGCTTTTTCAGAATATGCCAGACCATGGACACTTCTGAAGTTGTTATGTGATATCCTGTTTTTCCGAAAAGTTCTTCCTCCTTTTCAGTGTAGCCGGGCAGCTGCCAGTAGCCTGAGTATTCTGCGGAAATTTTGGCTTTCAGCTCTGAAATAGCCTTCTCGGCAGCTATTCTGTTACCGCCGTGGCCGCTTAGAATCAGCAGCTTTCTGAAACCGTTTCTGCCGGCTTCTGAGATGATATCAGTAATAAGGTTTACGCTGGTTTCCACAGAGAGAGAGAATGTACCGGAAAAACCTGTGTGGCAATGGGAATTACCGTAATAGAGGCATGGAAGAACCGGACATCCTGTAAGTTCCCCTGCTTTTCGGCAGAGAGCTTCTGCTATTATGCCGTCACATCCCAGCGGTGCTTCTGTTCCATGCTGTTCCAGACTTCCTGCAGGGAGAAGAATCGCTGACTTGTCAGAGGCGGCTGCTTCAGCTGAGAACATTTCAATTAGATTCAAGTAATACCCCTTTTGTGGAGTTGAATATATGAATACTAAACAACCTGTGATTACCCTTGGCGGAAAAAGCTGGCTGCGCATTCCTGTAAAAACCAAACTGATACTCAGAGGAGATGATCTTCTGCAGGCAATTGCAGAGGGGCTTGATAAAGCAGGGGAAAAACCTGAAGCAGATGATATTCTATTCGTAAGTGAAAAAGCTGTAGGTGCAAGCCAGGGAAGATATTTCGTTTTAGGAGAAGATGAGCTGAATGTCAGGCCTTCAGCAAGATTCCTCAGCAGATTCGTAACGAGAACTCCTGCTGGAATAGGGCTGGGAATGCCTGAAACTATGGAATGTGCCATGAGAGAGTGCGGTGCATGGAGAATCTTTGCCGCTGCAATTCTTGGAGGGTTAACCAGACTGTTGGGCAGACGAGGGGATTTTTACAGAATAGCAGGGCCCTGTGCCCGTTCCATTGACGGGCCCACAAAAGGCACTATTCCTCCTTTCAACAATGCTGTAAGCCTTGCTCCTGCGAAACCGCATCAGGTTGCAGAAAGCATTGCAAAAAGGTTCGGCTGCAGAGCTGCTGTTGTGGATATAAATGACCTGGGCGGCAATATTCTTGGCTGGTATCCCGGAAGTCTTGATACAGAGCTGATTTCAGGTATTCTGAGAGATAATCCTCTGGGGCAGGGTACAGCTGGAACACCTGCAGGTATAATCAGAGAAGAAAACTGATCAGCTTCTGCTTCCTCTGAACCCGAACAGTTTCTCAATTGCCGACATAAGTACAGAGATAAGAATAGCTGCAAGCACTGCCCACCAGAAACCGCTGATGGTAAAACTGTCCAGCACTTTTGAGGCCAGAAGAATCATCAGCCCGCTGACAAGGAATCTTGCCAGCCCCAGTGTAAGTATCTGCAGAGGGCAGGTTAAGAATGAAATCACCGGAGCCAGTAAGAAGTTAAGAAGACCTGTAACCACAGCTGTGATGACCACTCCCCATATTCCGGTGAAGTGCATGGCATCACCGAGAAGCAGAGAAGTAATGTAGAGAACAAGGGCTGCAATGATAAGATGTGTTATCAGATTGTGATTTCTTTCTGGCACATTCATTCCTTCCATCTAAGAGAACTTGACAGAACATAATGAATTTTGAATAATTCGAGCCTCAGCTGGCGGATCGTCCAATGGCAGGACAATGGTCTCTGGAACCATTTATCGGGGTTCGAATCCCTGTCCGCCAGCCAGGTTTCTCGGGGAGCATATGCTCCCTTTTTTTGCATCAGGGTAAATTACTGCAGGAGAGTTTGAAATGTCAAAAGGAACATTTGCCGGAATCGTAATGCTACTGATGGTTACTGTTGTATTTTTTTCAGCCTGCGATGAGCAGGGCAGAGTGGCTGCTGAGGGAGAGTCAGAGTCTGCTGACAGCATAATTACCGTTGTGGATGGGCTTGGCAGAGAGGTTTCCGTTCCCTTCAACCCTGAGTATGTGATTTGCTCAGGGCCGGGATGTCTTCGTTTGCTTACATATCTTCAGGCTCAGGAGAGAATTGTGGCAGTTGACGATATGGAGGGAAGAAGACCTGCGTTTGATGCTCGTCCATACGCACTTGCAAACCCCTGGTTTGCTGACATGCCTCTATTCGGTGAGTTCAGAGGGCATGACAATGCAGAGCTGATAGCAGCTCTTGATCCCCAGCCGCAGGTGATATTCAAGACTTACCCCATGCAGGGTACAGATCCAGTTGAACTGGAGGAGAAAACCGGTATTCCTGTGGTGGCTCTGAATTACGGCGACCTTTCTGATGATCGGGAAGAACTGTTCACTTCATTGAGAATCATGGGCAGCATCATGGACAGTTCAGAGAGGGCTGAAGAGGTTATTGATTTCTTCACTGCAACCATTGCTGATCTTGAGAATAGAACAAGTGACATTCCCCAGGAAGAGAGACCGAGCTGTTATGTGGGCGGAATAGCTTTCAGAGGCCCCCATGGCTTTCAGTCCACTGAACCTTCCTATCCTCCTTTCCTGTTCGTTAATGCAGGCAATGTGGCTCTTGCATGCGATGACGGACCTCAGGAACATGCCGATGTGGCAAAAGAGCAGATTGTTGCATGGGATCCTGATTTTATCTTTGTCGATGTGTCTACCATGCAGTCTGACCCGCAAACCAGTGCATTCTACCAGCTGGAAACCGATCCTGCCTATGGATCACTTTCAGCTGTTGAGAACGGAGAGGTTTACAACCTTCTGCCTTACAACTGGTACACCATGAACTATGGCTCCATACTGGCAGATGCCTACTTTGTGGGAAAAACACTTTATCCGGACAGATTTGAAGATGTTGACCCTGAAGCAAAGGCTGATGAGGTTTATACATTCCTGGTTGATCATCCTGCTTTCAGAGAACTCGACAGCTCTTTCAGCAGTACTGTGTTCCAGAGGGTAGAACTGTAGCAGCAGGGAGATATCCTTTTGCACCTTGAAGACGGAAAAGTCCCTGAAGGGTACACAGGTTATACTGAACGGAAGAAGTACATAAATCTGACAGGATTTGTTCTTCTTCTGGTGATGATTGTGGCAGCAATCTCTGCAGGTTCAGTTCCCATACCGGTATTGCAGGTGCTGAAGGTTCTTTTTACAGGAACTGCTTCACGCCAGGTACAGATAATCGTTCTGAATATTCGTCTTCCCCAGGTTCTGGCGGCAGTTGCCGCCGGAACCGGGCTTGCGGTTTCCGGCACTGCAATGCAGTCCATATTGCGAAACCCGCTGGGCTCTCCGTTTACTCTGGGCATATCCAATGCGGCGGCTTTCGGGGCTTCCCTTGCGGTGATGCTCCTTGGTACGGGGATCATGCACAGTACCGGAGCAGACGCAGTTTCCATAACTAATCCCTACATTACAACATGTTCCGCTTTCTCTGCATGTATTGTTGCTGCAGGGGTAATTCTGCTTATTGCTAGGCTTGGAAAAGCCTCCCCTGAAGTAATGGTTCTTGCAGGTGTTTCCCTGGCTTCGCTCTTTTCAGCAGGAACAATGCTGCTGCAGTATTTTGCAGATGATGTACAACTTGCTGCAATGGTTTTCTGGACCTTCGGTGACCTGGCAAGGGCCAGCTGGAGAGAAGTTCTGCTGATTTCTTCGGTAACCTTCGGAGTATCTGTCTATTTCATTTTGAACATTTGGAATTACAATGCAATAGATGCAGGAGACGAAACTGCCGGCAGCCTTGGTGTTTCCGTTGAGAGAAAGAGGCTTGCTGGAATGCTTGCAGCCTCCCTTGTAACAGCAACAATCATTTCCTTTGTAGGAGTTATCGGATTTGCAGGTCTGGTTGCTCCTCACATGGCAAGGCGCCTTCTGGGAGATGACCACCGCTATCTTATTCCAGGATCCATGATAGCCGGAGCACTGCTGCTTCTGGCTGCAGATACTGCCGCAAGAACAGTGTTGTCGCCCAGAGTCATTCCCGTTGCCATTGTTACTGCTTTTGCCGGTGCTCCGGTGTTTATTTGGCTGCTTGTAAGAGGGTACAGAAAGTGATACTGAAAGTTGAGAACCTTTGCTTCAGTTACGGGAATAGAAAGGTTCTCAAGAACATATCGTTCAGTCTGGAGAATCACCGGCTTACTGTTGTTCTCGGCCCCAATGGTTCAGGTAAGACAACGCTTCTTCGCTGTCTTAACGGTATTCTTAAACCTGATTCCGGTTCTGTCTGTCTCTCTGGAAAAAAGCTTGCTGACTACTCCCGCAGGGAGATTGCCAGAAAGGTCGCTTATGTTGCCCAGAGAAATGAGCCTGGAAGAATTACAGCTTTCGATGCTGTACTGCTGGGGCGTAAGCCTCATATAGGACTGAAGGTTTCTTCGGAGGATATCAGGCTGACCTGTGCCGCACTGCACAGAATGGGACTGGACGAAATGTTTCTCCGGCACACAGACAGCATGAGCGGTGGTGAGCACCAGAGGGTATGTATTGCAAGGGCACTGGTTGGAGAGCCTGAAGTTATGCTTATGGACGAACCGGCAGCTTCCCTTGATATGAACCACCAGCTGGCAACTCTGCGGTTGCTGAGAACCATCGTTAAAGGGCATGAGACCAGTGTGCTGGCCACAATGCATGATCTGAACACTGCTTTTCGATATGCCGACAGGTTTCTCTTCATGAAGAACGGAAGAATCACAGCTTCTGTGGACAGCTCAGAAATCACCGAAGAGATTATAGAAGAGGTTTACAGTGTTCCTGTATCAGTTAAGTGGCATCAGGATCATCCCTATGTACTGCCCCTGGATGACCGGAACGCTCAATCCAATTCAGGAATACACTGATTCTTTGTTGGCTCAGAGCTGCAATTCCAACCCTCAGCTCCCTTCCAGAAGCACTTCCGCTTCATCCAGAAGATCTATTAATCCTATGGTTCCTATGAAGTAATCTCCATCTTCAAACCTGGGAATACCGTTAATAGAGACTGGAATAAGCTCTCCTGTACTTCTTTTAAGGGAGATGTGATAGGAACTGGATTCTCCAAGTCTTCTTGCCTCACGGACACGGTATGCCCTGGCCACATCATCAGGTTCAGGAATAAGGTCAGCAAAGTTCATGCCTTCAAGATTTTCCGCAGGGATTCCCATGATACCGGAAAAGGCTCTGTTGGCAAAGAGGATAACATCCTCAGGGTCACACATGACTACTCCCTGAATAAGGTTATCCACAACAGTGTTGTAGAGGGATTGAATTTTTCGTCTGTTCAGTTCGCTTCTGTAACGGCTGATAGCCATTGAAATGTTGTCTGCAAGCCCGGACAGCATAACAAGATCTGTTTCAGAGAAGAGGCTCTTTGTGTCATAGCTCTGCACAGACAGAACTCCCCAGACTCCCTGGGAGTCCTTCAGCGGAATACCCATCCACTGGTGGCATGGAGGCCCCACTTCTTTGATTTTTCCTGCACTCAGCATCTTTGCGAACTCTTTTTCATCCACAAGAAGAGGGTTTCCGGTAGTTCTCACATACTCTGTAAGGCTGCCCTGCATTGCTTCAGAAGTTATAAATGAGGAAATACAGTCTCCTTTGTCTACAGAATATGGAAAATAGTATCTGTTCGTATGCTTATTGAAGAAGGCAAAGTATATGTTGGGAGTCGGTACAAGTTTGTTCAGTTCTCTGTGTATGAATTCAAGCAGGGCGTGAAGAGAGTTTGTTCGCTCTGTTTCCTTAGCAATAGAATGCAGTACTTCATAGAGGGATTCTGCTCTCTGCCTTTCAGCAATCTCCTGAAGTATTTTCTCATTAGATTTCTGCAATTCTGCTGTTTTGTTATTGACAATTGAATGAAGATGCTGTTGAAGCTGTTTGTGGCCTTTTTCCGTTCTCTTTTTTGATTCGATATTCAGAACAACAACCTCTATGTAACTCACATTGCCTGATCGGTCCAGCTGACCTGTAGCGGCAAGGGATACCCAGAATACCGTTCCGTCCCTTTTTCTCCACTGTGTTTCATATCCGCTGACAATTCTGTCTTTGTTCAGGATAGCAAGCAGCTCATCTCTGTCAGCTGGATTGACCCAGGTATCTTTCAGTTCAAGGTTGTAAACCTGATACTCATTGTCATATCCAAGCATTGCAACCAGGCCGCTGTTCACATAAAGTACGCTGCCCCCTGAGGAAGAGTTAAAAACACCTACAGGAGAAATCCTGTCAAGTTTTTCCAGGTGGTCTTTCTTGCGCATCAGAACCTTTTGGAAAAACATGCAGTCTGTAACATCAGTAAAAGAGCAGATGTATTTTTTGTCAGCATCTTCACCAATACTGTTCAGGCGCACTCGAAATTCCTTTCGGTTTCCTTCTGCTGTATATGCCATTGTACAGAGGCCTCTGGACTTCTCCACCTCTACCACAAGCAGCATCTGAGCAAGAGACTCATCACTGTTGACCATAAAGGCCATCAGATCAGTGAGCGGGAGTTTGCTTTTCTCAAGAAAAGTTTCACAGAAAGTTCTGTTGCAGTCCAGCAAATTCATTTTGATATCGTAAATTGCAACAGCAGTTTCGTCGTGCTCTCTCGCAAAGAATTCAAAAGGGTTCATCTTGCCTCCGTGCCAGAATGTAATATCCAATGGATAAAGCAAAAAGCCCCCGGCTGAATTAACCGGGGGCAATTACTGCCAAACGGCTCAGGAAAGATTTTTTGCTATTCTGTTGCCCAGTACGATGTAAATGCATGGTTCAACAATAAGAGTGAGGACAGTTGCAGCTGCAAGGCCGAAGATTACCGTAACAGCCATTGGCGCCCACGATTCAGCTCCTTCACCTATACCCATAGCAAGTGGAACCATTGCAAGCATAGTGGTCAGCGCAGTCATCAGGATGGGTCTCAGACGAGTTGTGGATGATCTTATGATAGAATCCTTTAGAGTGGTTTTTTCCTTCCTGAGTATCTGGTTGGCGTAGTCAATCATCACGATACCGTTGTTCACCACAATGCCTGCAAGCATAAGAACCCCGATAAGAGACATGACGGAGACAGGTGTTCCTGTGATGAAAAGCCCTAAGACTACACCTATCAGTGCCATAGGTACGGTAAAGAATATGATGAAGGGTTCAAGAAGAGATTCGAACTGACTGGCCATAACCATATATACCAGAAGCGCGGCAACCACAATAGCTACAGCCAGGTAGCTGAAGGTTTCTTTCTGGTCCTTCATCTCTCCGCCGTATTCAACCCGAAGATTATAGATGTTCTCCTCCTTCACCACCCGTTCAACATCAGCGGCCACATCATCAAGGCTTCTTCCGGAAACATCGCAGGTTATTGTTACGCTCCGCTGCTGGTCGGTTCGCTGTATGCTGGTTGCCACAAGTCGTTCCTCAAAAGAGCCTAAGTTCAATGCTGGCATACCCATTACAGGGAGGTAATCAAGCTCTTCCCGTGAGTTTCTCAGGTGTTCAGGAATTCTGACAACAACATTGTATTCTTTTCCATCTTCACGGAACACTGTAGCCGGCGAGTTACCGAATGCGCTGCTGATCTCTCCTGCAACAGAAGCAGGATGGATACCCTGCAGCGCCAGATGGGTGTAATTCTGCCTGAAGGTCAGATCTGGAATCATGTCTTCCATTGTGGTCTGAGGTTCACGGACTCCCTCAATTTCCCCGATAGCATCCTTTATTTTTGCACTTTCCAGCGCCAGTATTTCCAGGTCATCACCGAAGATTTTAACCTCAATGGCTCCACCGCCCATAAAGTTCCCACCTGAGATGTCATACTCGAATCCTGCAGTGCGATCCATAAGCTCTCTGATGCGCTCTTCATATTCTTCCTGGCCGATTGATCTCTCGGTGAGGGGACAGAGCCTGAACATCATTTCCACAGAGTAGGAACCCTTGGCACCGCCAAAAATGGCATCCATTCCACCGGCAGTTCCCACCTGTGAGTAGAGTGTAATAAGGTCTCCTTCCTCAAACAGCGTAACCATAGAATCTTCAAGAACTTCCACCATTGCTGCAGTGGTTTCCAGGTCTGTACCTATCTTGGTGTTCATGTCCATTCTTATGAAGCCGTCATCGTTGGCTGGAATGAACTCGGTTTTCAGAAGAGGTACCATACACAGGGAACCGGCAAAAAGAATCAGAGTGGCTGTAAGGGTGAACTTTCTGTGCTCTACCACAAATGAGATAAGTTTCCGGTAGCGGGCTTCGAATTTCTCAAAGCCTTTTTGTATCCTGTCTCCCGGTGAACCCTTTTTGTGGCAGGGCACAAGCCTGGCGGCGAAAGAGCTGAGAAGAGGCACAAGGCTCAGGGCAACAAAGAGGGATACTATAAGGCTGAATACGATTGTGAGTACCATTTCCCGAAACATCTGTCCTGCTACTCCCGGCACGAAGAGAATAGGGACGAAAACAGCCAGAGTGGTAAGCGTGGAAGCTGTAATAGCCATTCCAACTTCGCCGGCTCCTTTTACCGCTGCGTCTACTGCCGAGTGTCCCATTGTTCTGTGCCTGTAGATGTTTTCAAGTACCACTATTGAGTTGTCCACAAGCATTCCTACAGCAAGGGCAAGACCTGCCAGAGAAATCATGTTCAGGTCTACATCGAAGAAGTACATCACAGCAAAGGTCACAACTATGGAAATAGGTATTGCGGAACCTGCGATTGAAGAGCCTCTGGGAGAACGGAGGAAGAAGAGCAGAACTGCGAATGCCAGTATGATTGCTGTAATTCCTGTGTTTGACAGGTTGGATATTGCCTGCCTGATGAATGTGGACTGGTCAAACATCACATATGGAACCACCTGTCCATCGTACTCTTCTGCTATACTGTCCAGCTCTTCCAGGACATTTGTGCAGACATTTACTGTGTTGGCGTCACTTCTTCTCTGAACGAAAGCGAAGAGGGAAGGGGTCTGATTCATGCGAACAAGTTCAGTAACTTCCGCTTCTCCATCTATCACATCCGCGACATCGCGAAGAAGAACCGCCCCTGAAGGTCCGACTCCCACAACAAGCTGCTCAAGTTCGCGGAGGGAGGTAACGCTGGATTCAATTCTTACATTGATTTTCTCTCCGCCTGATTCCACACTGCCTGCAGGAGAGTCGTTTCTTACCCGGGCAAGAGCGCCTGTAACCTGACTGATGGTGACTCCTGCACTTGCCATTCTTGAAGGGTCTGCCTCCACATGTATTTCCCGAATCAGCCCTCCAGAAACCGTAACTGAACCTACACCCTCCTGACGGGCAAGACGGGGTTCTATTTCATCCACAATCAGCTGCCTGAGGGCAAAATCATCAAGAACAGGGCTGCTGAATCCGATGAAGAAAATAGGCTGCATTGAGGGGTCAAGGGCAAGAACAATGGGATCTGTAGCGTCTTCCGGAAGTGCGCTTCCATAAAGATCCAGCTGTCTTCGTATATCTGTTTCTGCTCCCTCAAGGCTGTGACCCCATTCAAACTCTGCCATTACCACACTGGAGCCGCTCCCTGAAGTTGAAGAAACCTCTTTGACATTCTCAACTCTGGATACCGCTTCCTCCAGATATTTGGTAACCAGTTCTTCCATTTCCTCAGGGCCTGCTCCGGTCATGGTGCTTGCCACTATGACCATGGGGTACTCAAGTTTGGGATACAGATCAATACCAAGCTGGCTCAGCCCGAAGAATCCCACTCCCACTATAAAGATGAAAACCATCAGGAATGTTATTCGTCGTCTGACAGATACGCTGGAAAGATTCATCAGTCCACCACCTCAACAGGACCATTCTCCACCACACTGTTCTGCCCCAGAATAATCACATGATCTCCAGGCTCGACTCCTGATGTTATTTCGATATTGCCCTGGCTTATCAGACCTGTCTCAATGTACCTGAGTTCAGCGTGTCCATCCACTTCCACAGCTACCTGGTAGCCTTCTCTTGTCCTTCTGAGAACGCTCATGGGAAGAACCATCACATCTGTTTTTGAACAGGTTATGACAGAGACTCTTCCGGAGAATCCTGCCCGAAGAAGCCCATCTGGATCATCAAATCGCACCTCTGCAGATACCTGACCGCTTACAGGATCCACTGTGGGAGAGACTGAAGTAACAACACCTGGCACTGACTGATTATCAAGTGCAGGAACAGTTACGAAAGCAGGCTGACCGGCTTCAATGTTGAAAATGTCCCGTTCAGGAAAAAGGACCCTGGCAACAACTCCGTTATTGCCTGAAATAGAGAGCAACGGTTGAGAGCCTGACATGTTTCCCTGTCTGGCCCATACTCTGCCAACTGTACCGGAGAATGGAGCGACGATCCAGGCATTGTCCCTTGCGCTTCTTGCCTGTGTGTATCCTGCCTGTGCCTGTCTCAGTTGCGCTTCTGCAGCTTCAAGGGCCACTCTGACCCCATCCAGCTCCTGAGCACTCAGTGCTCCTGCTTCAAATAGAGATTCCATTCTTTCGTAGTTTGCTCTTGCGTTTTCCGCATTTGCCCGCGCTGCGCTGATTGATGCCAGTGCGCTTGAAGTACCTGCGCTCATCTGCTGGTCAGTGTCCATTCTCACAAGTCTCTGACCGGATTCAATCTGATCTCCTTCTGCAACAAGCACTTCCTCCACTGTTCCACCCATTGAGGCGAAGAGAAGGGCTTCCTGCGCACCTTCAAGCCTGGCATTTGCGTAGGTCTCAGATGAAATGGTAGAGGGTTCCATAATCTGTATCTGAACCCGAACAACTCGCTGGGCCTCATCCTCTTCCCTTAAACCGCAGGCTGCAAGGAGAAGGAAAGGGATAACAAGTGCAATATTCTTAACCGTTTTACTCATTTGAGGATACTCCCTTATTAATTACCAGTATGCCGAGAACCCTGGCCAGTTCCGCTTCAGCTGTTTTCAGCGAATACAGTGCTGAAGCGTAATTGGTACGAGCCTGTGTCAGGGCAAGAAAAGCTCCGTCCATATCAAGTCTTGTTATTACTCCGGATTCATACGACACCCTTGCGATCTCTGAAGCCTCTTCCGCCTGGGATACAGTTGAACTTGCCGCTTCCACAGTTTCTCTGGCCTGCTCAAGGCTGTTCCAGGCAGCGACCACACCAAGGGAAGCATAGTTCTCCAGATCAGAGGCTTCAGCGTATGAAGACAGCCTGTTGTATCTGGCTGAACGGTATTCGCTGTAGTCATTAATGCCGTTGAAAACAGGAATCTGAATCGCAGCTGAGGTTACCCAGTTTCTTGTGTAGTCCTCTGCGGTAATGTCCATGATATCGTCCACACTTGCCATGTAGCTGTAATCAGTCTGCAAGACAAGCTGCGGAGCAAAACTGGATGCTGCAAAGGTGACTCCTGCATCTCCAAGTTCGCGGATTTTCTCAGCAGTGGCAATCTGAACAGAACTTGACTCCATAATTGCTCTGGCCTCATCCAGGGTTTCCGGAAGAGGAACAGGGAAGGGATCACACAAATCTCCCTCTGCGGTTACAGGTTCATCTTCCCTGTACCCGATACTCACAGCGAATGCTGCGCGGGCGTTATTCAGACCGGCAGCTGCCGCGATTGAGTCAGGGCGGCGGTTTTCATAGGCAACCTGGCTCTGGAGAAGCTCAAATCTGCTGATGGTACCGGTCTCATATCTGGTTTCAGCAAGCTCATAGCCTTCTCTGGCGATATTCAGAGCTTCAGTGGCCACATCGTTCATCATCTCTGCCAGAAGCACTCCGTAGAAAGAGCTTATTACATCTGCTGCTGCAGTTTGTTCAGTGGAGGCTACTGTAAGTTCAGCAAGTTTATAGGCTGTTGATGCCATTGAGGCACCTGCCGGCCCTTTGAGTGTCAGAGGAATTCGGGCAGAAATACCATAGGATGAACCCCACTCTGTTCCCATTGGAATAGATCCAAAACCTGGAATATTCATTTCCCTTATGTCATGGTTTCTCTGATAAGCAAGCGTAAAGTTGACCTGCGGCAGAAACCATGTTCCGGCGGCATTTCTTTCCCATCTGGAGCTTTCTGCTTTGTTTATTGCGGCAGCAACATCACCTCTCTGTAAAAGGGCTGTGTCAATTGCTTCTTCTATGGAGAATCCCGCTGCGGATGATACCAGAATCAGTATTAATGCCGGACTGGTCCAGTTCATTTTCATGCTATTCCCTCGTTCCTGTTCCGATGCCTTCGAAGATCATTGCTGTGATCATATCGGCGAACTTTTCCGTATCTGCAGTCTCGAAAAACTTTCTGCCGTGGATTCTGTATGCTCCCTCTATCAGTGTATTCAGCGTGGCCATTACAAGCTGTAGATTGGCGTCGGGCTTTATTCTGCCATTTTCTATCTCCCCGGTGAAAACCGGTTCAAATGCCCTGACGATGGATATGAAATGTTCTCGTACTTGAACTCCCCAGAGTTCTTTATTTGAAACGATGATGCGAAAGGCGCTGGAAAATTCAGGGTGATTCAGAATGCAGTCCACTCGCTGCAGAATGAATCTTTTCATTATGGTTCTGAAAGAACCGCCATCTGAAAGGCATTGATTCACCAGATCAAGCATGACCTCTTCAACATACTGAATAAGATTCTGGTAATAACCGACCTTGTTCCCGAAATAGTAGTAGACCATTGGTTTGGTCACTCCTGCCTTGTCGGCAACTTCATCAAGAGAAACCTGCTCAGGAGGTTTTTCCGCAAGAAGTGCAAGACCGGCATCCAGAAGGTGTTGTCTGTTGTTTTTCTTCTTTGGCATTCCTGCATTTCTTTCTTACTTACGAGTAAGTAAATATAGGGAGGCTTTTCAAATGGTCAACCCCGTTCTTGCATGGAACTTTTCTGCCCTTTTCCTGGTTTACTAAATGTTATAGAATTGGTTATCTTTGACGGGTTTAATCCGTGAAATTGTACCCTACAACAGAAAGGTTAAGAATGACCCTTTTCCTCCAAGCATCCATGGCTTTACTGGCTATACAGGGGGCTGACATCAGCTTCACCATGGACCCTGAAGAGGTGGCTTTCACCTTGTTTATGGGAGAAGAAGCTGTCTACATTCCAGGTGGAGCATCTCCATTTGAGGATGGCGAACCAGGGCTTCCGGGAGTCAGTTATTCAATGGTAGTGCCTCAGGGCATGAAGCTTCAGACTGTTCAAGTTGAGATTCTTGCTTCAGAAGAACTTTCAGGTGTGCACAATGTGCTGCCTGTTGTTTCTGTTCCTCTTAACAGCAGTGTTCCTGAAGTTCTGCCCCGTTCTCGAAGTTATAATGAGAATTCCTTTCCAGCTGATCACATACATGCAATTCACACAGGCAACAGAACAGGATTCAGAATTGCCTCCTTCAACTTCGTTCCCTTTATCTGGAATCCTGCAACCGGCAAGCTCTCTGTTATAACTCAGGCCAGGCTTACTCCTGTAATCACAGAGGCAACTGATGCCCATAGCCTTGCTCTCACAGATACTCAGATCAGCTATGCTGCCGGAGCTCTTGAAAACATCGTGCAGAACCCTGAAATGCTTCAGGAGTTTGCTCCTGTTTCCAGAGGCAGTGTTGATGGAGCGCCATGGGTGGTTATTGCTGATGAGGCACATGAGACAACACTTCAGCCGCTTATTGATCACAGGGCAAGTACTCATGGATCTGATTTTGTTTCCACTCAATGGATTTATGACAATTACTCAGGCCGTGACACCCAGGAAAAGATAAGGAACTACCTTATTGATGCTTATCAGAATCAGGGTCTTGTCTATGCTCTGATTGTCGGAGACTTCGGCGAGACTACAAGAGTTTCCGGGCTGACCATCGGCGGAAATACCATGAACTCAGTTGCCGACCTCTACTACAGTGACCTTGACGGTGACTGGGATGGCGATGGAGACAATAAGTTTGGTGAACTCAGTGATGGCCTTGATTACTACTCTGATATTTACACAGGCAGGTACAGCACAGATGTTACCGCCAGGCTTACCACAATGGTTAACAGAACTGTTGCCTATGAAACAAATGCTCCTGCCGGTAACTGGCAGACTACTGCACTGCTCTGCGGTGCAGGCCTCTGGCCTCCGGGATACTGGGGATCATTTATCTGTGACTCCATTGCACTGAGGATTCCTGGCAGCTGGACTGTTCATAAACTGTATGAGGATCCTTCCGGTCACCCGAACAACCAGATAGACATACTCAACAATGGTGTTTCCTACTGTAGTCCCAACGGTCACGGATTTCAGAGCGGTATCTACTGGTACGACTACGCTCCTACAGACATGATTGCAAGCGGTAACTACACCGGCCTTACCAATAATGACATACCTACCGTATTCCACTCCATTGCCTGTCTTGCAGGAAATATTGAGAATATTGCTTCGATTGCAGAGAGGCTGATGTTCTGGCCTTCCGGCGGTGCTGTTGCTGTGATGTTCAACTCTCAGAACGGTTGGGGAGCTCCACCTAACATGGGCGCAAGCGAGTGGCTGGAGCTTTACTTTGCAATTTCACTCTTTGAGCACCAGCACTACGAGATTGGTTATGCCCATTCTGTCTCTAAGGATGAATTCAAGGCTAATGTGTCCATCAGCATGCAGAACTGGGTTCTTCAGGAAAACAATCTGCTTGGTGATCCTGCTCTCAGGTTCATTGTGGGCCAGACAGGCATAGAGGAAGAAGAAGGAGCTGCAGCAAACGCTCCTGCGGTGTTCTCACCCAGCCCCAATCCTGTTGCCGGCAGCTGCGCAATCGGCTACAGCATGCCAATTGCCGGTAATGCTGAGATCAATGTTTACGATGTATCAGGAAGGATTGCAGCAACGGTTCACAGCGGCAGCCTTGATGCAGGTCAGGGCAGTCTGGGATTTGATGCTTCACAGCTTCCAACCGGATGCTACAGCATTGTTATCAGTTCTGCCGCAGGTTCAGGTTCAGCGCAGATGCTTGTTCTTCACTAGACAATATTCCACCCAGGCGGCAGCCTTTTGGCTGCCGCCTCATTCCACAGAACATACCAGTTCCCTTTCAGAATTTTCTGTATTCCGTTTTCTTCAGCAAACTCTTTAAGCGCTGAGATCAGAGACACACTTAAGGCAGTTTGTTGAGATGTGTTTAGCGATGATCGCAGAAGAATCGTCCGTCATAAATCTGTTCAGCCAGGCACTGGCTTTAACAATATGTACAGTTAATATTCATAGCTATACTACTGACAGGAACTTGTATGGCAAAAACATTGACCACGAATGACATCAGAGACCTGTACATTCTTCGAAGGGTATCGCCTGATCTGGCAATAAAGGAGCTTAGTAACTGCTTTGTGAGGAAGCTGGGCAGAAACGAGGTGCTGTTATCTGCCGGGCAGAGCAACCGGAAACTCTACATAATTCTTTCAGGAACCTTTACTGTACATCTTGACAGTCCGAAAAGTGACCCGGTGGCAATTCTTGATTCCGGAGAGACAGTTGGGGAACTCTCTGTAATAGATGACAGTCCTGCTTCTGCTTTTGTTGTTTCCACCTGTGAGTCCAGAGTACTTGAGGTTGACGAGAAGTCTTTCTGGAACCTTATAAACTCTTCATCCGAGTTTGCCGGCAACATGCTTCACCTGCTGGCCTACCGTATGAGATCAAGTGATAATACCATTACAGAAAACATCAGAATGCGCCGCAGGTTTGAGAACGATGCCATGGTTGATGTACTTACCGGTATGAAAAACAGAAGATGGCTTGATAAGCAGCTGTCAAGGCTTATAGTGAGAAACATCAGAAGTCAGGTGCCTCTCAGTGTTATCATGTTTGATGTAGATCACTTCAAGAAGTTCAATGATACCTACGGTCACGCAGCTGGAGATGATGCGCTGTCTTCTGTGGCGACAATGGCAGTTAAAAACCTTAAACCCGCAGACCTTGTTGCAAGGTATGGAGGAGAAGAGTTTGTGATTGTTCTCTCAGGGGCCAATGCAGAGCAGGCATATTCAGCAGCTGAAAGGGTAAGAAAAGCTGTCGGCGGAAGCAAGGTGGTAACAAGGGACGGAAGAGTTCTGCCCCCTGTTACCATATCTCTTGGAGCTGTTCAGGCAGAGCCTGGTGAAGATGCAGACTCAGTTCTCAGAAAAGCTGATGATGCAATGTACCGAGCCAAGTCTTTCGGACGCAACTGTACCTGCGGTTAGTTCAAACCGGCCTGTACCAGAAGAAACGCATACTTCTCTGCAGTATCGCCTATCCATCCGTATCTTCCTGAGGCTCCTCCATGACCTGAACCCATATTTACCCTGAGCATAACCGGCAGGTTCCCTGTGTTTACCCGTCTTATTCCTGCAATCCACTTGGCAGGTTCCCAGTATCCCACCTGTGAGTCGTTAACACCTGTGAAAACATACATGGCAGGGTATTCCACCTCTGCCAGATTATCCATCGGTGAATAGGAAAGTATGTATTCATAGGCACTGATGTAATCAGCAGGGTTGCCCCACTCATCATACTCATTGGTGGTAAGGGGCAGGGAAGGATCCAGCATTGTGGTCAGTGCGTCAACAAACGGTACTCCTGCCACAACACCCCGCCAAAGGTCCGGTCTCATATTGGTTACAGCACCCATGAGAAGACCTCCTGCGCTTTCCCCCATGGCGAAAACCCTTTCAGAGTCGCACCAGTTCTGATCAATCAGGTATTCTGCACAGGTTATGAAATCGGTGAAGGTGTTCATTTTGTTCACTGTTCTGCCCATGTCGTACCACCGCCTGCCCATCTCGCTTCCGCCTCTGATGTGGGCATTGACAAAGATGAAGCCTCTGTCAAGCAGGGAGAGCATAGTAGAGTTGAACATAGGCTCAAGGCTCATTCCGTAGGCTCCGTACCCGTAAAGCAGAAGAGGGTTTTCCCCTGGAACAAGCATATCTTTTCTGTAAACCATACCCATTGGAACAAGCTCGCCATCTGCAGCAGGGGCCATCAATCTGATGCTTTCGTAATCAGACTGGCTGAAACCTTCACCGGCAAACTGAGTTTTAAGAACCCGTACTGAATCGTGGTTCAAGTCATAGGCAATGGTGGACCAGGGGGTTGTCAGTGAGGTGTATACAAGCCTTATGGAATCTGCTTCAGGGGAATAGTTGCCGGTTGTGTAGAAGGTTGCTGATTCCTCTCCAAGGTCGGCGTATCTGCCACTGCCTGTGGCAGGGTCTGCCAGAAAGAGTTTTTTCTGCCCTTCAGAGAGCATTGATACAGCCAGAATGTCATCAAAGATATCCAGATCTGTAATGAGGGCAGAGGGGTCATGGGGAACAACTGTCTTCCAGTTCTCAATGCCTGGGGAATCTGCAGAAGCCCTCATGATGGAAAAGTTTTCGCCATTAAGGTTGGTGTTTATATAGAGAGTGGAATCGAAAGGATAAACATAGTATTCAAGGTCGTCGGTTCTGGGATGAATCAGAAGAAGCGAATCCACAGGGTGAGAGGCAGGAACTATTCTGTATTCCGTTTCAAGGGAGCTTGCGGAACCGATGAGAATCCATTCTCTGTCCTGAGAATTGCTGACCCAGGGCCAGAAGGTGGGGTCTTCTTCAAAGTAGACCATTGTCATATCATCGCAGCCGATGGTCTTTCTCATTATTCTGTCTGTTCTGCCTGTTTCGTCCTTCAGGCCGAAAAATACCATTCTGGAGTCGGAAGCCCAGGCAACTGTACCTGCGCAACCGTTGATTATGTCCAGCGTGTCCCCTGAGCTGATGTCCTGAAAAACAAGGGTATTCCAATGTCCGCCGGTGGTATCGTATGCCCAGGCTACAGTTCTGTTGTCCGGACTTACTGAGATAGTTTCAACTGAGAAATAGTCATGGCTTTTGCTGTAGATGTTCTCGTTGAGAAGAATCTCAGGCTCCCCGTCTGGATGAGCTTTCCGCATGTTTATCGCATATTCCTGCTCAGGCAGGTACTCGTACCAGTACCAGTAATCGTTACGGTAATAGGGTACAGAAGCCTCGTCTGTACGCATTCTGTTAGTTATCTCCATTGCAATTGTCTCAATGAGTTCAGAGGAGCCGGCCATGAGAGAATCGGTGTATTCGTTTTCAGCCTGGAGATATTCGAGAACGGCAGGGTCTTCTATGTTATTCATCCAGTAGAAGTCATCCACACGGGTCTGACCGTGTGCCGTTATTTCATGAGGAATTTCGGTTGCTTCAGGGGGCAGAACAAGTGCAAGAAACAAGACAATCAGATTCATATTTTCTCCATTTCTATCTTCAGAGTACCCGATTATACTTTACTGTTACGGAATTGTGCCCGTATTGTTATGTTAAGAGAGAACAACCTTGAACTTGAGAGGAGAATAAGTGTCCCGTAAGCTTTCAGCATTAACTGCCATTTTCATGGCTGTCCTTCTTGTGGTCGCGTGCGGCGATGATGAAAACAATCCACAGGGTGGAGGAACAAATCCCACAGCTTCAACTCTGACAGCTGCAGCTGATCAGAATACAGTTACCCTTACCTGGACACAATGTCCCGATGACGACTTTGCCGGCTACAACCTCTATCGTTCAACCTCATCTGGCATAGCAGCCGACCCCTCATCTGCAGCAATGGTTGCCACAGTTAGCGATGTTTCAACCCTTGCATATGAAGATACCGGTCTTGAGTGGAATACCGATTATTACTATGCTCTTCAGACTGTTGACAGTTCTCAGCTCACCTCCTGGAGCAATGAAGCCGCTGTTACAACACCGGATTCTTCCGGTGGCGGCGGCGGCGAAGTTCTGACCTGCTACGATATTCAGGGGCAGGCAGTCGAGTCTCCCTATGAAGGCGATGATGTAACTGTTACCGGTATAGTTACTTCAGCTGCAGGAGAACTCTATTCCAGTGGCGATGGAAAACTGGTTTCCATAATGGATCCCAGCGGCGGCCAGTGGTCAGGCCTTCTTCTTTACGGCTTTGACGGTATTATGGACAGCCTTGAGAGAGGTGACAGCGTGGTGGTTTCCGGCTATGTGCAGGAATACTACGAACTCACCGAGGTGGTTGTTCAGAGTGTAGACTTTGTTGAAAGCGAACATACTGTTCCAGGCCCTGAAGCAATCACCACCGTTGAAATTGACCGGGAGGAATGGGAAGGAGTTTTTGTTTCCATTTCCGATGTAACAGTTACAACTGATCCTGATCAGTACGGTCAGTTTGATGCAGATGACGGTTCAGGTCCGGGAATGGTTAAGGCCTATGACTATGCCACTTCAACAGGAGAAACCTTCAGCGAGATTATCGGTATTCTTGTATATACTTACAGTGAGTACAAAATAGAGACAAGAGACGATAACGATCTGACTCCATAGCTTTTCAAGGAGGTTGTCATGAACAGGCTCGCAGTTGTTGCGACATTGCTTCTCTTTATCGCAGGAATCGGCTGCGGGCCTGACAACCCCTTTGAACCTGATCCTCCTTCCCCTTCAGCTCTCACAGCTTTACTCTCAGGGGGAGACACAGCAAAACTCTCCTGGACCACCTGCCCCGACAGCGACTTTCAGAGTTATACACTGTACAGAAGCGCATCTCCGGGAATCGAGAGTAAACCGAATAACGCAGAAATTGTTACCGTTATAAACAAGTTAACCACCACCGTATACTACGATTCGGGAGTATCAGGTACTCTCTATTATGTTCTCAAGACCACCAACGAAGAAAATGCTGTTTCATGGTCTAACGAGGTCAGTGTAAAGGCTCCTCTGTAAAAGCCCTTTCGCCTGCTCAATCTTCTGATCAATTTCAACTTCAGGCCATTACGCGCCCGACATGCAGGCAGAAAAAGCCGCAAACGCAAAGCGGCTGGGTCACCCTATGGCCCACAGGTTATGAACCGTCAAGAACTTTTTTTACTGAGCAGCCTTTGCGTTTTCCTTATCCTCTTCGTTCTGCTGGCTTTTCTGCTCCAATGGCTATTTCTTACCGGTAAAACCTACCTGCACACTGTCAGAAGTTTTGATACAACCCTGTTCCCTGCGGACAAACGAACCGCATAAACACCGGCGGGAACAGCTCCTTCCCAGATCAGGCTATGACTTCCTGCAACCAGATTTTCAGACAGAATATTTGATACAAGCTTTCCGGAAAGATCGTAAACATCCAGCTCAACCAAAGCATCAGAAGGAAGCTGAACGGTAAAAGCGAAGTTACCATTACCAGGATTGGGTGTCAGGCTCAATCCCGGCATACCTGTAGTCTGTATTTCGTGGTTCTCAAGACCCATTGGAGTAAGATTGACACATATTGCGTAATCCGGCCCTGGTACCGGTGCCAGAGCAACAGAGGTAAAGTCGCAATAGTCGAAGAAGACAGGGCCTGCGGCAAGGTCCGTATACTGGTTGTTCCAGTGCATTCTCGCAGGTATCGGAGAAGATCCTGCTGTAAGCACCAGGCGAGTACCGATGGATGAGTAATCCAGATCGACAATGTGCCCGGACCCGGCGTAGCTGAATGTATCAACCACCAGTCCGGTGGACGGATCCACCGTTTTTACAGCATCATCCAGGTAAAGGCCAATTGCGAATTTGTCACCGGCGGGATCGTAGGCAACGCGAAGGGGACCGTCCCCGGCACTCCATGTTCCCAAAACCGAAGAAGAAGCACCGTCAACATCTATCACCGAGTAAGTGTCACCACTGTAATTGGTGACTATGGCCTTCGACCCGTCAGCGTTGAATTCTATCTGCAGGGGAAAATCCCCAACAGCAAGGTCTGCAACTATTGTGTTGGCAGCAGTGTCGATAACCTTTACCTTGTCATCGAAGGAAGCTGCCACAAGGCAGTAATCCCCGGAGGGACTGACACGGACATCGCTGGACACTCCGGTGGCCGCCCATACCACTCCGATGATGCCGCAGGGTATCTCGGCTACTTCAACACTGGAAGCACCATTCAGCTGAACCACCGATACGCTGTTTGACGAGATATTCCCCACATAGGCATAACTGTCGTCGGGAGTGATGGATACAACGCCAGACCTGGATCCTGTGGGAACATTGGCCACGATTGTACTGGTATCCAGATCGATGACCAACACAGAGTTGGAGTTGAAGCCGCAGACAACAGCGTACTTCGAATCGGATGTGATGGCCACATCCTGCACTCTGTCTCCGATATCCAGCACGGCAACAGTCTCCATCATGGTCATGTCCACGATGCTCACATTGTCGGACAGTGTATTGGAGACCACAGCCACAGTACCGTCCTCCGATATGGCACACCTTCTGCTGCCGTCACCTTCAACAGGTGATCCTGACAGAACATCTCCGAGGTAGTTGGCTGATGAACCGCTGAAAGAGTAGAAGTAAACCCCCTCGTGCCTGATGGGATCAACACCGGCGGCATAGTTGTCAACAGGGGACACACAACCAAGGTACTGGCTGTTTCCCTGGTACTGGGTCACCATGCTCTCGGTATCGAAATCAATCACGGAGAAGCGGTACTGGCCACTGATGGCCAGGGAGTGATCGTAGGATACCCCCACCCAGAAAGCCGAGTAGGTGTTGTTAAAAGTGACGAAATCATTGTCTGCAAAATCCACCAGAGTGCTGGTGTTGTTGTTTGTAGATATGAAGGCCTTGGACCCGCTCTGGTTCACGGCGATCTCCCGGGTCATGCCCACCGTGTATCCTGTGACGGCAACCGATGCATCCACCGTAAAGGTGGACAGATCAACTCGGTGCAAAGTAACAGTGCTTCCGGCACTGAGCGCAACCAGGTACTGGCCATCTCCTGATAGAGCAACGCCGTCACAATCCGCAATGGCAAGGTCATGTTCCAGCGAGCCGCTGGCAGGATCGATGAACAGCAGCGATGTTTCTCCGTCACCCACAGCGATCAGTGTGTCTCCAGGCAGGATCTCAAATTCAGAGAATTTCGGCATGAAACGGTTGCTTTCACTGCCGAAGGTGTAGCCGCTGAGCCATACGGGAAAATCCGTGATCGTTCCCTCATGGGTCAGTCCGGCAAGGTCGATCACTTCGCATACATTGTCAGTATCGCAGCCGACATAGGCATGCTCTCCGTTTTCGCTTACTCTTACAACCCAGGGCTGTTCTCCTGTGCTGAAGGACCCTGCCAGGGAAGCGTCCGCAAGGTTGTAAACCGACACCTTGTTTGCGAACGGAAAAGCGATAACTATGTACTCGTCGGAACACGCTATGCCCCCGGGCTTACCCTCTACCGCCACCGTGGTATCAATGGACAGAGAAGCCCGGTCCATAACGGTTATGTTTTCTGTCATATAATTGCACACCAATATCTTCGAACCGTCATTAGTAAAGACAACATCCATCAGGTAGTCGCCTTCGGGCAGAACTCCCTGTTCGATGTTTCTCGCGGTATCGGCATCCGCCTGAACAAGATCCATAATCTGGTCAAAGGTTACGCCGCTTCCGGCATCCAGCGTTACATATTCGAAGGGAAGCTCACCCTCCGGTGAGAACTCCGTTCCAGTCAGAGCACAAAGGATCAGATATATCATGAGAACACTCCTTGCATGAGAATTTCCTTGTTCATTAATAAAAAACATACCTGCCCCGGCCCCATCCGGAAAGGGGTAGTCTTCTTGTATTATAACTCTGCCGGCGATTAAGGCTTTGTCCCTGGAATTGAAGGCACAAGGCCGGCTTGCCGCTTCAGCAGGAACAGGTACAACCATATCAGTTGCACTTGAACAGAGGAAAATACAAGAGCAGGTCTCAGAGGCTTTTAAGCCAGTCTATCTCCAGTGCAAGCCCCTCTTCAAGGGAGGTTTCAGGAGTCCAGCCCAGTTTTTTTCTGGCAAGGTCAGTTGAAGCCCAGGTGTCAGGCACATCGCCGTTCTGGCTTGGCAGAAAATCAAGCTGAAGGGGAGAATCCAGCAGATTTGAAAGGGTGTTTATCGCGCTGAGAAGTGTAACCCTGTTGCCGCCGCCAAGGTTCATGACCGATCCGTCTGTGCAGCTGGCTGCCAGCACAAGACCGTTCACGATGTCGTTCACAAAGGTGAAATCTCTGGTCTGACTGCCGTCGCTGAATATGCCGACAGGTTTGTTATTCAGCCCTGCTCTTATGAAACGGTTGAAAGCCATATCCGGCCTCTGTCTCGGCCCATAAACAGTAAAGAACCTCAGACTTACCGATGGTATTCCCATATTTGACGAGTAAAGACGAACAAGATTTTCAGCTGCAAGTTTTGTTACACCGTATGGTGAATGCGGTACAGGAACAGTTGAATCCTCAACCATTGGCAGATTGACAGGTATGCCGTAAACAGAGGATGAAGATGCGTAGATAAAGTTCTCAAGACGGTTTCGTTTTGAAGCCCATTCAAGGAGAGTCTGAGTTTCCTGTATGTTGTCTCTTGTGTAAATATGGAAGTCGCTGCCCCAGGATTTTCTTACTCCGGCTTGTGCTGCCAGATGATAGACGACAACACTGTCTGTCTTGCTCAGTGCAGCGTCAAGGTCTGTAAGTTTACTGGAAATGCTTCCTTCAAGAAGAGAGAAAGCGCTTGACCGTGATGCCTTCTTAATGTTTCTGCGCTTGATTTCAGGATCATAGTAGTCTCTGAATGCATCGATTCCAATGATCCGCTCATTTCTGGAGATCAGTAAATCTGTCAATGTGCTGCCGATGAAACCTGCGCAGCCTGTGATAACAAAAACCCTCATTCTATTCCCCGCTGTCCTCTGTGATACACCAATTAGCCTGGCAGTTTTTATTTAGCTGAAGAAGATACCTCATGGAACCTACCTTAACCGCCACAGGAAGGAATCCCGGGCCGAAAGGGGCAAGGCCGGTGAACTGCCCGGGATCGGGAAGCTCATCAAGTACCAGGTCGATATGCGGTTCAGGTACAGGCCGTGTGGGATACTCAGTCATGTGCGTTATAAGCTGGTTTCGGAGTTCTTCCCAGTCTGTTCCTTCATAACTGAACCCTGCTGCTCTGTAGTGGCCTCCTGCACTGGAGAATATGTGTCGCATACTTACAAGGAATCCAGCCATGTTCCAGTCGCCTATGGATCTGGTATCTCCAACCAGTTTCCCGTCTTCCCGTCTGGTAACAACAATGGTTCCCCGGCGATATATCTTGCATAGCCTGCTTGCCAGTGTTCCGCCCAGACCGCATGGAACATCATCCAGAAAAACCAGAATCATACCCAGTGCATCAGCTTCTGAATCCTTTTTCTTGATTGCGGCGGTAACAACATCACTAAGGGTTTTTCCTCGTTCGTCACTGCTTCGTTTCATGTTATTCCAGAACTTGTTACACCAGAGGGTGTCATAGCTGGACATGAAGTCAATCATGGATGCGATTCCTGAGTGGTCTCCTTTGCCTATAGTGCTGGTTATGGATTGTCGTATCATGGCACCGGTCCAGGCTCTTTTTCTGCATGGCCAGTTGTTGAGAAGAAGCTTGAGCCCTTCTGTCAGTTTGGACATATCCAGACAAGAGAAGCAGTGCAGCAGATATCTGTTCCACTCGGTGAAAGGAACTCTGTCACTCACAGTCCCCAGAGCAACCGCCGCGAGAAGCTGTTCGTCTTTTTCCCATCTGGGGAAGATGTGCACCAGGGCTCCATACAGAACTCCGCAGCCTGCAAGGTCAGCTGCTGCCTCGCCGGTTACCTGGGGATTAACCATACCATGAGCTTCAGGCAGAGGGGGGTTAAGCGTATGGTGATCTGTTATTACAATTCTGGACCCGTTATCTCTGGCCCATTTAACTCCCTCCACAGCACTGCAGCCATAGTCAACTGTAAGGAGAAGGTCTTCAGGATTTAAAACACCCTTGAGCCTGCCAGGTCTTATGCCATATGTTTCTATATCTCTTCTGGGAATAATTGGAACAACATGGAATCCTTCGTTTCGAAGGACTCTCAGGCCGATAAATATTCCGGTGACACCGTCCATGTCGTCATGTCCGTAGAGAACAATCTTGCCTCCCCGTTTCTTAACCGCGGCAAGTTCCGCCTTAAGAATACCCAGGTCAGGGAGAATAATACCCCAGTCTGGTTTTGAAGGAAGCCAGACACCTACAGGATCGTCTGCGTCAGGAAATCGGTGCTTGAGAACCTTCATGGAGAGAGGGCTGAGCCTGGTTCTCTTCATTATTCGTTCACAGTCCATTGTACCCAGGCGTGCCATTATTATACTTTCAATTATTTATTTGAACTATTGTTGTTTCTCTCTGACCGTCTACAATTACAGAGATGTGCGCTTCCGTCAACAGAAATCAGCGAATGGAATCTTCCAGTTCCCGTATCTCTTCACGGGCACCTGCTCTGTATTCCTCAAGCTGGCGCAGAGCTTCATCGTCATCTGTGTATCTTAGTTTTTCATACGGATCAAGTTCCGTGCGCCCAAGAATCGGTCCGAATGCTCCCTGTATTCCCACGGTGAACTTGGGCGTTTGCATAACATCACCGTCGGAAGTTGAATCAGAGCCGAAAAGGTATTCTATTTCACTTGCAGCAGCAGTTATGGTAAAGTTACGGTTCAGCCGGTAGCGTCCTCCTGCATTGATGTCCCGCCCATCCCATTCCAACTCAAACACTGTTTCAGGCAGCGGGGTGAAGTGAATGCTGCCGAAAAGACCGGGTATAGGGTTGTCAAAGCCATCCTGACTTTCATCAGACTGCTGGAACCTTCCAGTGCCGTAGCCGATGCTGATTTTAACAGGAAAAGAAATCAGATAGGTAAAATCTTTTGTGAAAACACCGTAAATACTAAGGTTCTGCGAAACGGGATAAGTGTAAAGAGAATCGTTGTCGTCTCTGAAGAAATCGTAGTTTTTTTCGCCTGTGATGTTCTCTACACCTGCTACAAAACCAGGTCTGGTGATGGTTTCAGCGAAGATCAGCCCTCTTGCTGTTCCTGAAAATCCACCTGAACCGAGAAAAGAGCCTCCGATCTGCCCTCTGCCGAAAAGACCAAGTTCAAGATAGCCTGCCACAGAAACATCCATATTGGAAGAACCTGATGAATCATCTACAGAGTAAACCGATCCTGCCATCCCGAAACCAATCTCGCTATGACGAAGCAGTGAAGCACTGGGCGTATCCAGAACTCCGTAATGCGCAAAGGGCAGACTCCCTGCCAGGGCAACTGCTGTAAAGAGCAGCAGAGCAGTAATCACTGGTATACGCATTTCTCACCTTTCAGGGTTCAAAAACACTTTTATGCATCACTATAATGCCCAAAATTCTCTGTTCAGTCAATCACCATTTGTGTTTTTGCCGGTAGTGGAGGTTAGTCAGGATGGAGGAAAGGTGATGACTTGTATTTTGTTCTATTTGGCGGCAGCGGCTTTTGAACTCCAGAGCGATTCCCCATGGCTGTCAGGGGCGGCCGCTGCCGCTCTTTTTCCAAGATCATACATGGCTATTACAGTTAATCCTGCCGCTTCCGGTCTCATCGGAGAATTTGCCGTATCAGTTTCTGCTTCAAGGCCCTTCGGGTTCTCTGAGCTTGACAGAACTGCTGTAGCTGCAGGAATCTCCATGGAAAGAGCAGCAGCTGCAGGGTATCTCTCTGTTTCAGGTCGCAACGGGTATCTGGAAACAACAGCCACAGGTTCCGGTGCCTTTACTCTCAGTCGAGGGTTGGTTGCAGGCGGATCATTCTCCTGGCACTATTTATCCATTGATGAATACGGCGCAGCCAGTGCTGTTTCTGCTGATCTGGGGATAGTTGCAAGGCCTGTGAACGGTTTTTTTCTTGGAGCTTCTTCAAGGGGGATTTTCAGTTCAGCACTGGCAGACGACAACATGGGTGCGGTTCCCCGGTCAGTTCATGGATCAGCAGGAGTTTGTCCCGCCCGGGGCATAACCATTTCTGCTGGAGCATCATTTCATCAGTACGCCGGTGCGGAGTATTCAGCAGTTACTTCCGTTGAACCATTTCCCGGATTCGTTATCGCTGTTTCTGTACTCACTCCTCCTGCGAGAATAGGGTTTTCTATTCAGGCATCAGTTCATAATACAGCACTGCAGTACGGGTACTCCACTCACCCGGTTCTTCCTGCAGGCCATTCTGTAGGGGTTACATACGGCACTTCCGGCTTCAGACCATCAGCTTTGGTTTCATATGTGTCATCTGATCCTTCCTCTGTGGAGTTTCCGGTCAATCTGAATACCGCTTCAGATACTCAGCTGGTTCAGATCCCAGGTATAGGGCCTTCCACAGCTTCTCTGATAATCAATTACCGAAATGAACACGGACTCTTTCAGTCGGTTGAGCAGCTTCTGGATGTTCCGGGAATAGGCAATGCCACCCTTGAGTCTCTAAAGCCTTATCTTACAATATGACAGCTTTGCTTCTTCTTGTAATTCTTGCCGATATGCCAGGAGATATCCGTACCAGAACAGAGTTTTCCTGGCCTGAACCTGCAGGAGTTACAGAGAACCTGTGGGCTGGAGGAAACATTTCCTTCTATGAGCGATTAAGACTGCACTCAGAAAAATGGGAAGCAGTAGTCCTTACTGAAAAAGATGCTGGAGAAAACTGGGGCGATCTGATCACCGGAGGTGTTCGCTACAGTACCTCAGATATTTCTGTCTCTGCAGGCGCTTTGCGAACCCAGTTTGCCAGAGGCATAGTGTTCAGCAACTCAGGCAGCTGGTCATCGGCAGATCCACTGGCTCTTTCCAAGGCCCCTCTCTCAAGGCTTCGACTGGAACCGGCAGAGAGCCCTGGAGTTACCGACGGCAACTCACTTACGGGAATCGGTTCAATCTGGCAGAGAGGTGAGTTCAGTCTCTATGTCGTTCTCGGGTGGTCCCTTCTGGACCATTCAGGCTCAGGGCTTCATCGAACAGAAACAGAAGAGCAGAACAAGCATGACGCTATTGAGAAACTGGCAGCTTTCAGAGCAGGCTGGGGGCCTGCCGGTGTTTCGTTTGCTGCAGCTTCCCGTGAAGGGGCTGACAGCACAGTCTTCAGCAGATTCGGAGCAGATATCAATCTGGCATCAAGTGCCGGAGAAATATCTGGAGAAATCCTTATTGATACTGACTCCACACTGAGCTTTTCACTTTCTGCCGCAAGAGGCAGCGCTGATCTGAGGCATTGCCTTACTGTAAGCAGGAATTCAGGGGAGATTGAAAGAGCCAGCGGTCCATACGGAGTTTCTCACGATCTCGGGGCAGGATACGGGGTTATATGGAAAATCGGCAATAGTGTTGTGGCAGAGGCAGGTGCCCTCTTTCTGAACTGTGGTGAAACAGAGATGTTCAAATCAGGTTTTCTTCTTACTGAGCGTACTCAGGGAAGGTTGGAGTTCACCCAGCGGATCAAGTATTCTGATTGTGAAGGAGAAAGGCTCATCCGCTGCAGATTAACCGAAAGCTGGAGTCCAAATTCCAGGCTGACCCTTTCAGTCAAGACTCCATTTGCTTTTTACAGAAATCAGGGAGGTGAGAGTGAGAACGGTTACGGTCTGGAAATCAGAATGAAGCACAGGTTCTCAAGACTGATTGGGTATTCTGTCTCTGCTGCTGCATCACAGACAGATGGTTGGGAAAGCCGTATATATGCTTACTCTCTTTCCTTTCCAGGAGAGTTCGGCTCAACAGTTCTATATGGGAACAGCTTACTTCTCCAGGCATCTCTTTCACTGCATATTTCAGAAGACACTGCTGTCAGAGCCCGGTTTTCCAGGTATTTCAGGGAAGGAGCAGAATGGCTTGGCAGCGGAAGTACAGAGACACCGGGGCCATTCAGAACAACCGCCGGGTGTCAGCTTGACTGGAGTTTCTGACAGGGAGGGAAAATGCGACCATCTTGGGATCAGTACTTTCTGAAACTGGCAATGCTGGCCAGTGAACGGGCCACATGTCCGCGAATGCACTGCGGATGCGTAATAGTGAAAGACAAGCATGTTCTGGCAACGGGCTACAACGGGTCTCTTCCAGGATTGCCCCATTGCGATGATGTAGGCTGTCTTATCGTTGAAAACCACTGCATTCGAACCAATCATGCAGAGATGAATGCCATAACACAGGCTGCCCGCAGCGGGATCTCCATAGTTGGAGCGACTGCATATGTTACCAATATGCCGTGTACCACATGCGCAAAAGCCCTTATAGGGGCAGGTATACGCAGGGTAGTGGTATTCAGTGATTATCACTCAACTCATGCAGAAATGTTTTTCAGGGAAGCTGATGTCAGACTTGACAGGCAGAGCATGCCTGAACAAACAATCAGTTACGATTTAGACAGGTTCAGCAGCGCAAGAAAGTTCAGTGAACAAAAGCCTTGATGAAAGCCCATGAGTTTTGACCGAAACCGTTAGAAAAAGCACTGTTCCTGGCCCCTGGGGTACCGTAATCTCCATCGCCGTAGTTTTCTGTACTATGCTGCCAGCTGTGGCTGTCGTCAGCAGCCCATCCAGGATTGACTCTTTCCAGAGAACTTCCTGGAAGGATATCCCAGGTGGAGTTCCAGCTTACAGATTCTGCTGAATCGCTGTCCTGGTTAATCAGCGACAAGGATCCAGAAGCAGAAAGGAAAAAACTGGTCCAGACTGCATCAGGGGAGTAGTTGCCGTTTTCTGTAGTGATTGAACTGGCGCCGATGACAAAATAGCCTCCAGGAGGAACGAGAAGAGTTCTGAAACTGATGGTCTGTCCTTTTTCATTTTCCAGGGACCATTCAGTGAGGTTAATCCAGTTTTCTCCGCTGTTGTATAATTCAATCCACTGCCCGGCTTCTGTTGAGCTTGAGCTAAGCGGAAGAATCATTATTTCATTGATAGCAAGACTGCTTCCATCATATTGAGCAGAAACAGGATATGTTGTAACAGCAGAAGCAGCAAGAGCAAAACAAACTACTGCAAGCATAACAACCTCCATATCTTTCCTCTGACTATGAGAATAGATAAACTGCCTGCGCAGGTCAAGTGCCTCTTTTTTCAAGGAATTCGAAGAGTCGAAACAAAGTTGTCTGGTGGCTGAATTGTAAGATGTTCTCAGTTAACTCTTTTGAGATCAGCAGGTTCAGGCAGGCTATCAAGTTTCCAGCACCAGTTGCCTTTGTCGGTTGATGGAGTGTTCATTCTTGCCGAGGAACCCAGTTCCAGTATATCCTGCATAGGAATAACAGCAAGTGCCGCAGGAGAATTCAGGGCTATATCCACCACTTGCCTGCATGAGTTTATTTCAATTCCATTACTTCGGGATTTTATCCAGCCGGCGGTGGTGTCATTGTCGTGGGTTCCTGTGTAGACAACAGAGTTGAACGGTATTTTGTCAGGATTGAACTTGCTGTCTTCCAGTGCGAACTGGAGAACAACCATTCCGGGAAATCCGCACTCTTCTCTGAGCTGCACCACTTCAGGTGTTACCAGACCCAGATCTTCAGCTATAACAGGAAGTTTTCCAAGTCTCGCTGTTATCTTATTGAACAGGTCTATTCCAGGCCCTGAACACCAGCGTCCGGCAATGGCGTCTTTCGCATCGGCTGGAATCTCCCAGTAGCTATCAAATCCTCTGAAATGGTCAATTCGTACCATATCTGCCAGCTCCATTGTTCCTGCCAGTCGCTCTTCCCACCACTTGTACTCTGTTTTTCGGCAGGCTTCCCAGTCGTAGACAGGATTGCCCCAGAGTTGACCTGACCTGCTGAAATAATCAGGAGGCACTCCGGCCACAGCAGAAGGAGTTCCATCTGGAAACAGCTTAAAGATCTTCCTGTTGAAGTAAACATCTGCCGAGTCCTGAGCAGGATAGACAGGCAGGTCACCGATAATTCTTATGCCCAGCTCGAATGCTTTTTTTCTTATTCTCCTCCATTGCAGGTGAGCAAAGAACTGGAGCATCCTGTGCATCTCAGCCCTTTTGATGTCCGGCTGAAGCTTCTGGTTCCACCTATGCCACGGAGAGCCTTCATTGGCGTCCTTCAGAGCCATGAAAACACCCCACTCTTTTACCCACTTTTTCCGCCTGAACTGAAAGAACTCCTCCGGCGGGTTTTCCAGTGCCTTGTCTGCTGCTCGTTTCAGTGCAACTGAGTGAGCCTCAGAGGTGTTTTCAAGAAGGCCCTCTTCCCTGAGAAGCTCTTTTGAGATGAGCTCTGGATTGATTGCAAAGGAAGAGAGTGACTGATACGGTGATCTGCCGAAAACAGGAGGCCCCATTGGAAGAATCTGCCATACACTTGCACCGGAGGCCTTGAGCCACTCAAGAAAAATATCTGCGGTTCTCCCAAGGTTTGGCTCAGGCAGCGATGTAGGGTGCAGAAGTACACCGGTTTCCTTTTTGTTAAAAAGCAGTGTCAACCTCCGTAATCTGTCTGCAATAAATACCAGAAAAAACAGTGCCGGTCACCATCTGATAACCGGCACATGTTAAGGAAGGAGTCAAAGAAACCATTTTTCCCCGCACGCCATCACTGTGGTTCCTTTGACGAAAAAAGTATACATATATGATTAGCGAATGTCAAGATGTATATATATAGCACCTCAACGGTGCGTTGAATTACTTGTCTGAAGGGGTCCAGGCTATGTCCAGAGTGGACGGTATTACAGGGAAGGGAATACTGATTCTCACAGTTGTGTAATTAAGCGGATTAAGATCTCTTCTTTTAAAAATGTCACTGATGATATCATGATAGCCTGGTACATCATCAGGGGCGTATGTGTTTTGAGTGAGGCTGATGGAGAAATCAGGTGTCACAGGCAATATTGACTGCGCAATGTCGATTACATTTTCATCAAAGGAATCTGTTTCTTCAAGTATGGAAGATATGACCCTTGGTGTAAATATCAATGCTTCAGCTGCTGAGGTGGGCAGAATTATATCGTTGGCAACAGTTTGGCATGGAGTTATGACTTTTGATGATGTGCTGGCATTGTTTTGAAGGCTGAAGTTATTCATCTCAACCACTTCCGCAAAGACCAGGTCCATCAGGCCTGCGTTTCCTGTCTGTTCAGGAAAAATTTCTTCAATGCTGTCTACGAAAGTTGACCGACTTTTGAGACCTGGAAGAGAGCAGTTGCAGAACTGAGGATAGTAGGGAAGGTCTCCGCTGACACCGGAAACCAGTGCTGTACTGGAAAGAGATTTCGGCTGGGCTGATGATTCAGTGAAAACCTTTGGTTTCATATAAAACCAGGGAATGTCAGGTCTGTTGCGTCTGAGCCCGAAAGAGCCTTTAAGAATAACAAGTTTCCATGAATCAGGGGAGCTGCCTGGCTCAAAGAGTGTAATGGTAAGCCTTGTCTTTGACTCCAGGCCGTAAAGGAACCTGTTTCCGGTGAAAGCCAGTTTTCTGTGGTCGATGGAAGCCTGAGCGCACCCTTCTTCAGAATACGCCTGGAGCATCATTTCCATACTGGGACGATCTCCTGCATGAAGGGCTACAAGTTTCTCAAACTCCATGAAACAGTTTTCAGCCTCAGTAAGAAGGCTTTCCGATACACCTTTTTTTGCAGAAGCGCGAAGAAATCCCTTGAAAGCCGCTTTTCTGGGAATATGCTTTACTGAAAGGAAACAGTCGTTCAGCTCATGGAACTTGTAAATATTCCAGCCTATCATTCTGTCAATACCCAGGGTTTTATAAACATCTCTGGGCTGCTCCAGTTCCCCCGGCAGAGCCTGAAGTACTCCGGTTACAGCTGCTCTGAGTTCGGTCAGACATTTGTGTGCCTGCATGCCAAGAAGAGAAGACCTCAAGTAACTCCTTTCAACCATGGTACAATAATATATATATAAGATTGAGTCCACCCTCCTGTAAGCTGCTTCTGCATGGATAAGCTTGTTCTGTTGCCATTTAGAGACATACAAGATGTTGAAAGGAACCTTTCGGAAAACAGATCATGCAAGATAAGATATACTGTCTGTAAATTCTTTTGACAGAACCACAAACGGTTCTGCTTTTTAAAAAATCCAGTTATCGTTCGAACATTAGCTCTGAAATAGTTTTTCGTTCGGTTTTACCTGCTTTTCTCCGTCAGGTGGTGAAGAGCGAAAGCCAGTCTGTCACTTTCAGCGTCTATGAGCATTCCCACAGGTTTTCCAGCTCCATGCCCTGCATTGATGTCTATTCTTATAAGCAAAGGTGAATTCCCGGCCTGTGCAGCCTGCAGTGCTGCTGCAAACTTGAATGAGTGGGCTGGTACAACCCTGTCGTCATGGTCCCCTGTTGTGATCATCACAGCAGGATATGAAACACCGGGCTTCACATTATGAAGTGGAGAGTAACCCATCAGATACTGAAACATTTCCCTTTTGGCCAGACTCATAGGTATTAACATGCTATATAATACCATATTACTATATTATATATATTTATTTAAATATTTACAAAAGATTGCATGAATTAATAGCCTCAAGCAGTGCAAACATCAGATAAATAACCAAAGAGACCTGCCTCACCTGAGAGAAGTAGTTACCTCATTGGGAGCTGGAAGAATGGCTTCTTCTCTTGAGATAACAAACTGTATGTACGATTGTGAAGTTTATTTCGATATGATAAGGGAGAAGTTGATCAATGAAAGCTATCTAAACGATCAACTAGAGATTGGAGTAGAGTGTGGAATGGGGAACACATACGCTGCTATTGGTCCAGATGGCTGTATCTATCCGTGCCATATGTTGATGCATCCATCCTATAAGGGGTTGAGTGTTTTAGATCATGGGATTGAGTACGCCTGGAGACACTCAGATTCCATCAGCAGAGCAAAGCAGGCAACAATTGATAACTGTAATGAGTGTCATACCTGTGAGTTTTTCACACTTTGCTCTGGAGGTTGCAGAGGTGTTGCGTTTGCACGAACAGGTGACATCAGAGGATTTATTGGGCTAGATGCGTGCATTAAATACAAATATGAATTTAGTAAAAGGATAAGAGCACAGAAAAAATGAATTGGAAGACACAAGTAATAACATGTTTTATTCTATCAATATCCATAATCGGATGCAATAAGACTGAGAACAGACTGTTCTCAGCTGAACTGCTGCAAAATTACGATAACAGCATACCTCTGGATACTCTTGAAACTGTTTACAATTGGGCAATGAGCGAGGGTGAGGGCCTGTGGGAAGACTCCGTTTCCAGACGAGTTCTGGTAAATCATCCGCAAGCAATAAACTTGAATGCTTTACTGCAGGAGAGCAGCATAGTTCCAGGAATACTGGAAGTGTCTGGAGGGAATATACTTATTGCTGATTATCACCATCATAAAATAATACTTGCTGACACTACTGGAAGTGTTCAATGGATTACAGGAGAAACAGGCGAAGGTCCAGGCCATTACTCCTTCGGTCCGTTCATTTCAATTAATGAAGATAACATTTGTGTATGGGACACATCGCTGGAGAGGCTGGACCTCTATAACATTGAGGGTATTTTACTTGATGCGATAGGAGAGTATGTCAGTTATGCAATCGGTATTGATGACAGGTTGATTCGAATTTCAACTATGGATGAGAATGGATTAGTTCGTATTCTTGATAAAAACAGCCAGGTTGACACAGGCTTCGGTATCGATGATCACCTGTGGAGCTGGGAGAATGTTCCGGCATACAGCTATGGAGTGCTGTCTAATGACGGGAAATTGTTTGCAGCAGTGGCATTCTCCCATACGCACATTGTTATCAGCGATTTAACAAGAAACAGCTGTGAAATCTATTCGGGACGCAAATTACCATTTGAGCTACCTGAAGGTGGCGATATTGCTGAAATTAACGGAAATGTTGGGCACATAAAATATTTTTTATACGCTAGTATGTTTGTAGGACCACACGGTATGATAAATCTTCAGGTAACCTATCCGAATAGAAATGGTGATTTTCCAATCACAGCAACAAAAACAGATGCTGACTATACTTTGATAGATAGATATAATTGGAATGGTGAATATTTAGATAGCTATATGCTGCCAATAGCTGGTGTTGCCTATGTAGATTACGAGGATGGATACATCTATACCATCAAGTACGAAGAGGAGAAAATCTACCGGATGGAAGTACTGCATCAGGCTGCTGAGCTGACGCTGCAGCACAGACCGGATTCCCGCCAGGTCGGCACTTGCGCTTCGGTGAAAGCAGTGCCGCCAGATGTATGTAAGAGCATCAAGTCAGCCCTGTTTCAATGATAGCCCCTTAAATCACTCAGATCAGTTTTTAACAGGATCTCAGCTGCTTTCAGCCACTGAAAACACCCTGCCGGTCATAAGGCCTGCTTCACGAAGTACCTGCGGCCTGCGGATTTTTCTGGTGGTTGTTTTCGGGAACTCTGTTTCTCTGAGAATGAAGTTGGATATCCGCTTGTATGAGGGGTTGTGTTTGTTCACCGATCGTATGACCTGGCGAATAACGCCCATTCCGAACTCCTCGGTCAGTTTCTGCCCCTGGTTTTCTGCAAGTTCAATCAGTGCGTCATAGTCAGGGAAGATAATCGTCCAGATTTCCTCTCCCTTGGTTTCAGTTTCTCTGCCGAATACAAGACTCTCTACCACATGACTGCTTCGATTGAGCTGGTGCTCTATCTCCTCAGGGTACACATTCTTGCCGTTTTTGGCAACAATAATGTTCTTTTTTCTTCCGGTAACTGTAAGCACACCATCGCGCAGTATTCCGAAGTCGCCTGTTCTGAACCATCCGTCAGGGGAGAGAACAGCCTGGGTGGCTTCAGGATTGTTGTGGTAGCCTTGCATAACATTAGGCCCTCTTACAAATATTTCTCCTGCGCCTTCTGAATCTGCTTCTTCTATTCTTACCTCTACTTCAGGAAGCGGCGGCCCTACTGTTCCTTCAGGGGAAACATCGTAACGGCACACTGCCACAATAGGAGAACATTCTGTAAGACCGTATCCCTGAAGCATACGGATGCCAAGGTCTCTGAAGCCTTTCATCACCGTAGCGTCCAGAGCAGCGCCGCCTGATATGAGAGTACGGAGTTTTCCGCCGAACTTGTTGTGAACCTGGGAGAACACCTTTTTTCTTATGCCCTTGTTCCCCATCAGCTCAAGGGTTGAGCATATGGCCTTGCCCATTGCGAACTTGAATGATCCTCCACGAATGCTCTGGATTTGTTCCATTATTCTTCTATACATACCCTCCCATAGCAGAGGTACTCCAAGAACCATTGTTACATTATTCAGGGAAAGATCTTCCAGAATGTCTCTGAGCCCCCTTGATATTGCCACAGTACATCCGTGCTGAAGAGGGCAGAGAAAACCACAGACACATTCGTACATGTGGTGAAAAGGCAGCACAGAGAGAAACACTTCATCAGAAGCTATGTATACCGAGGCCAGCATCATCTGAAGATCGCTGAGAATGTTGCCGTGGGAGAGAACTACACCCTTGGCTGCACCCATTGTACCTGAAGTGTAAGAGATAACTGCCGTATCAGACTGGTTCTGCGGCTGTGGAAGCTCTGCAGGCGAACCTCTTCCTGCTGATACAATCAAGTCGAATGATGAAAATCTGCCGGAACCTGTTCCGTTCATCACAAAGTGCCGGGAGCATGCCGATTTTCCTGAATGTATGTGGTCTGAAAGCTCTTCTTCCATGGAAGAATCAAAAACGAAAACAGTTGCTCCTGAGTAGTGGAGTATTCCTGAAATGTCAGCTGCAGGAAGCTCCCTGTCTATGGGAACAACAATTCCCCCTGCGCATAGTGTTCCCAGGAAGGTTACAGCCCAGTCAATACAATTCTTTCCTGAAACTGCCACAATAGGAGAGGAACCTGCAGAATCAATCAGACCCCTTGCAAAGTCGTGGGCAAGCTCCATTATTTCATGAAAACTCACCTCACGAACCTTGCCGTCCATGCTGCGTTCCCGCATGAACGCCCTGGTATCGTACTTTAGAGCAGATGCTTCCAGCATCAGCGGAATAGCAGTGTATCTCTTGATGTTCCTCAGAGGTCCCCCAGGGTAATCCTTTTTCTCCATACACACCCCTCACTCAGTTGCAAATAGATTACACAGAAGAATACAATCAGGAATCGTTTGAGACAATTGCTCTGTGACAGCATCATTCAGAGAGTGGCCATTAATGGTTTTCGCGAAGCTGAAGCTGCCATTTCTGACATTTCAGGCAGGGTTGTTCAGCTCTGTATGCTGAATTTTATCATCTCAAAAAGTGATGAAACAGCATAAAGATGCAGATTGACCAGCCAGGGTTCTCTTCGCAGTTTGAAAGAGCAGATGGAAAGAGGAGTAGAAAAAGGGTTTTTGCAGAAAAGGAGGCTTTTTCCCTGAAGGTTTTCAGCTGCTTTTACCTCAACCGGTATTACATTACCAAGCTGCGTAAGGAAATCTGTTTCAGCTTTTCCGCCACGGCTGTCAGTTCCTTGCCTCATACGCATTGACAGAAGTCGGCAGGGTATCAGAGGCCACAAAAGACCGGTCGGCAATGAAATACTTCTGATGAAACAGAGTCGGATAGTCTTTATCAGAGGTAAGTTTTTTCCTGGTGTCCTGTCAAACCTCAGATGACGGATTCTGCTTGTTCTTATCTGCCCAGGCAGCGTTGCAGACTCGGTTACATAGCCTCCGGCTATGCGCCCTCACCTGCCCCTCAACTGAACAGATAATAACTGCGCATACTCTCCACATCCGAAGCATGACAGGACACTAGCTCACAGAAGGAGTAATCTCAGGCCTTGGAGGGGTTTCAAGCAGCTCAAGGGCAGAGGCTGATGGAAATACCTTTTCCCAGAACCGTATCCTTGCAAGGGACTGGTCAGAACGAGCTGGAATACCCTGAACAAACGGTTCGTAGAACTCTGTTTTCAGCATGTCACGCCATTCTTCTGCTGAAAAGATGTTTCTGGCAGCTCTTTTTTCAGCAGGGACTTTAGGCCAGAACACATGATTCCAGAAGAGCAGGTATCTTTCATCTTTGAATACATCATTCCAGGTAATTCCCATGAACTCTGCCATGAACCTGTGACTGTTCTGAAGCTTTGCCACATTGTCATCTGTAGGTCCGAATGACTCTATGGCCTGGGCACAGCCAGGCAGAAGACCGATAACTTCCAGATACATGGCATCCCACGCATGCTCAGTGTTGGAAAGCTCAGCCATTTTGGTTCCCTCAAACTCAAGCTCGCAAATGGTATCTGCGCCGGAAAAGGTTTCAATGGCAAGCTTCTGCTGATAGACAGCTGTAGGAGAGCAGGCCGCCTCAGCTTCCGCCAGGGCTTTCTCAGCAGTTTCAATAAGGGGAGTTCTGCTCATCTCCAGAAGAACTGAGTCTTCCATGAGCAGGGCATTGAAGTGAATTGCATTTTCAGCCTTTTTTTCTATTTCAAAGATTCTGGAGTAGTAAACCTTTTGTTTTTCCTGCTGCTCAGGAAGCAGGGAATCGAAGGTGATGTGATAACCTGCTGCAGCCACTGAAGCAGAAGGGATTGCAGCTGCTGCAGAATTTGCTGCTGCGCACCTCTTTTCCGTTGAAAGAGGAGGTTCACTGGCCAGTTCTCCTATTATTGTCGCAGTCTGGCCAAAGAGCGGGTCCATTGTAACGGTTGCCATGTCTGCTCCGCTCTCAGCTTTTTTCTCAAGCTGAGCAAGAAGCTTTCCCGCTTTAACGAGTTTTTCATTGTCAGACCCTAAACTGGAAGCATAACTGGAGAGAGAGAAACGAAATCCGTCAAGCATCTGTTTCAGAGTGCTATCCATTACACACCTCCCTGAATACTCCTTCCAGAAAACTCATCTGAAAATCAGTGAAGGGAAGCCTGTCACGGTAGGGTTTGTGTGTCATGATCCTTTCCCAGTTCACAGAGGGATCTGCTGTTGAAAGCTGCCTCCAGTATTCCTTGAACAAGGCAATGTTTCGCTCTCGGTCACTGGAGCCGGCGCCGTCTGTGCACAGCTGAAACAGTGCTGAGAACACAGATCCAAGAGCACTCAGTGCTTTGTTCTCCTGCAATGCCCTGGAGGAATTTTCCTCAAACTCTGTGAGCACGGCATTCAGTTCAGCATGTGAGCCTGCAGCTTCAACTGCGGCTATTCTATCACGGTCTTCACCGGCTTTTTCATGGTGCCCAAGCGCATGGTAAACAGATACACGGTTGCGGAACCTGTCCACAGCAGAGGCTTTTCCTGCAGAGAGCATGTTGCCTGTCTGCTGTATCTTTTGCCTGAAGGCTTCTGTTGAACCGCATTCCTCAAGCATATCAAGATAGTATTCACAGTCTCTGATTGCTGCAGCGTGCAGCGATGGATTGAGCCTGTACTTTTCAAGCTGAGCTGTAAAATACCTTCTCTGCATCTCAAAAGAATCACTCATCAGCATTCCTTCCATTTAATCTTAGTGGGTAAGATTGGGCATTTGGAAAATGTGCGCAAGGTTCAGCAAGCGGAAGAGCGGCTTTTACAGAAATGCAGAGAGAAAGCCAAGATATTCTTGAAGATGGTGAATGAAAGAAAAAGCTGTCTGCTCTGAAGCTTTGTGGACTTCATTAGAGCGAGGGAATAGATTCGAATCTGAATAGACAGGTCAGAGAAACAACTGAAGAAAGCTGAGAAAGAAATGATGTCATGAACCGCGGTGAATCATGAAATTCTGGTTTGATGCTGACAATTCTCCCCATGTTCTGGTTATGGAGCCCCTGGCAGCTGAGCTGAAGGCAAGGGGGCATACTGTGGTGTTCACCGCTCGCAGAAGAGCAGCTACATGTGCGCTGATGGATCTTTACGGTCTTGATTACTCCCTTGTCGGTGAGGGTCAGCAGTCCGGCTTCATTCATAAGGCAGCGGGAACCTTGCGGAGAGCAGCAGCTCTGGCCAGGCACATGCGGCGAAGTGGAGGAGCTGATTTATCATTCGGACACGGTTCCCGTGCTCTTCCTGTTGCGTCTTTTCTTCTGGGTATACCAAGTGTTACCATGTACGACTACGAGTGGGTGAACCCTGCCATCTTCAACCTTTTCTGTAAATCAATTCTGCTCCCTGAAGCGGTAGGTCGGGAGGCATGTAAATCAGCAGGGCTCAAGCTCTCAAAGGTTGTGCCATTTCCTGGTTTCAAGGAGCAGCTTTATCTGGATTCTGTTGATACTTCCAGAGAGATAGCAGAGGATCTGGGGCTCAGGGAGTCTTCAGTTCGCATCCTTCTCAGGCCACCTGCTGTAACTGCGCATTACCACAATCCTGAGGCTGAGGATATAATGGAAACTGTACTGGAGTGTATTTCCAGAGCTGATTCCGTTCAGCTGATAATGTTTCCCAGAGGTTCTGAAAGGCTTCCTGAATCCTTTGCCCAGGGGCCTGTAGAGGTAATTATTCCTGAAAAAATGTATAACGGCCCTTCTCTGGTCAGGGCATGTGACATGGTCATTGGAGGCGGCGGAACAATTACAAGAGAGGCGGCACTGCTGGGTGTTCCTTCATACAGTTTCTTTCGGGGAAGAGAAGGTTCTGTTGATGCTTTTCTGGAGAAGTCAGGCAGTCTTGTGATACTCAGAAACAGTGAGGATGTTGAGGAAAAGCTGAAAACAGTTAAAAGAAAAACTGTTCTCCCTGAACCTCCTTGTTCAAGGCAACTTGTTCGCTGCATTGCAGACTGTCTGGAAACTGCCGCTCAGCCATAAGACATAATGACTGCCGCTGTTCGCAGCAGGCTGCTCTGTCAGCATCTTCTGAACCATGCAGGATTCTGCTGAAAGGATATGCAGGCTTTTGTGTGTTCTGCACCGGTTGCAGACAGGTAATGCTGCGAGCCTGCTTTAATTCTACTTTACAGCTTTATTCAGTACTTAGAATTTTACCATAGAGATTCAGAAGAAGCTTTTGAACTGCCTCTGCAGAGAAATACCTGACAACACGGTTATGGAACTCTTCTGACATTTCTTCTCTCAGTTTATCAGAGCCTGTTACTTTGTCCAGAGCTTTTTTCAGGTCATCAGAGGTGCAGTCTTCGGCAATTACTCCGTCTATGCCGTTTCTCACAATAGAGGTAATTATTCCTTTATCTGTTGTGACAACTGCGCACCTTGCAGCGCCTGCTTCAAGGAGGGAAAGGGGAAAGAGGTCTTTTCTTGTGGGAAGGATGAAAACTGCGCTGCGCAGGTATTCCTTTCTAAGGGCTTCCCCTTCAAGGGGGCCTGTCCATGTTACATTATTCAGTGCTGCCACAGAGCTGGAAAACCGTTTTTCTTCCTCTTCCTCTGAAAAGGAGCCTGCGTACCTGATATTCCAGCCTTTTTCCTCCAGAAAATCACCTGTATCAAGCAGTTCCCATATGCCTTTGTCAGAGCACATTCTGGCACAGAACAGTACAGTCTTTTCCTTTTTTTCTGTGGGCAGGTAGAGAGAGGTGTCAACGAAATTCGGGACTGTGTATACAGCGCAGGGGAAACCTCTGAATTGTTCAGCAATGTCATCTGAGAGAACGAAAAGGGCATCTACCAGTTTTGAAAGGAGTTTCCAGCCCAGCTTCTGTGCTGAGGAAGCAGTTTGCAGCGCGTCTTTGTGGCAGTGCATATGGGCAACTATTCTGGTTTTTCCCAGACCTGCAACTGCTGTCCAGAGGGTATCTGTAAGAACTGAGGCCTGGTTGAACTGAACATGAAGAATATCTGCTTCACCTGCCTGCTTTCGGCAGGCAATGGCAGCTATAATTCTCTCGCAGAGCTTTGGAAGAAACCGCTGTTCAGCGCTGTGACCCTTATCCAGGTCAAGAATTCTGAGCCCTGGAACCTCCTTGAGAATATCCCTTACATTCTCATGTACAGTTCGGACTCCTCCAATGCCGGCCTTTGGGTGAGGACCTGCAAGAGCCACTGAACGGAGCTTTTTTTTCATATGTCTCTCATACCTGCTTTCTGCTGCAGACTTGGGGAAAGTGAAAGTATAATAGCTGAACGATATTCGAAAACTCATTGCCGTACGGCATAAGTCAGCAAACAGGCCTGCTCTGTGGGCAGATGCACTGTAACTCATAACTCTGCAATCAGTTGCCAGCTGCAATAATCGTTTGAAATACAGGCTTTGCAAACTGCGGCACTACACTCTTTACCTGAAACAGCCCTGTTCTGTTCAGAATTGAGATGAATGTTCCTGTGACGGAATTCATTCAATGCATGGTTGAAGTTCTGCAGAAAGACACGGGAATGACAGGAAACTCAATGTGTATCGTGATCATGGAAAATGCGCCGTTGTTGATGAACTGAAGCGTTGAGCCTGTTAATTCCCCCGGTAACGACCTGGATTTACCCACTTGAAGGGTTATGATACCTGAATACACCCCTTTTCAGATGGGGTATGCTCAGTGTATCTAAACTGAAAAAGGATGGAATGCGATGAATGCCGGCAAGCTGGCTGAAACAGGCAGAACTATTCTGAATGATGCTGTTGAAAGGGAGTTTTACGGAGCAGACCCTTACGACGGTCTTAACACAAACCGTTCAAGCTGGCTTCTTGGCAAATCCCGTTTCTGGAGACTTGTACAGCAGCAGGTTGTAAAGCGGTCACCATTGAACCTGAGGCCGCTTCTTGGAGTAAGGCAGGGGGTGAATCCCAAAGCCCTTTCTCTGTTTCTCTCCGGCGTTCGTGATATGCTTCCACAGCAGACGGAACTTATAAATGAACTGAGGCAGATGCTTCTGCTTACTGCTTCCAGACCTGACGGTTCACCTGTTTTCAACGGCTTGTCCAGGGATGAAATAGCCCTCTCTGACTGCAGAACCAATGCTGACCTGATAGAGAATGCAGAGTTCAGCAGCGAAGCAGGATGGGGATACAACTTTCCCTGGCAGAGCAGAGCGTTTATGGTTTCCTCATGGATTCCTACAGCGGTTGCCACCTCTTTTGCTGTAGATGCGCTTAACGGTTTGGATAACAGTGTATGTGAGAGGGCCGTTGCTGCCGCTGCACGGTTCATAGAGAGTTCTCTGCACAGACATTCTGATTTCAGAGGTGTCTGCTTCAGCTATTCGCCATTTGACAGAACTGTGGTGTACAATGCATCTCTTCTTGCAGCAAGAGTCCTTGCCCAGGCTGCATCACAGGGCGGAGAGAAATCTTCGGAAAGGTTTGATCTTGCCCGTAGTGCTGTGGAGTTCGTTGTTACCTGCCAGAGAAGCGACGGAGCCTGGGTGTACGGCGAAGCTGATCACTGGGGCTGGATAGACAATCTGCACACAGGATTTATTCTTCAGGTGCTTGAAGAGGTATCCGGACTCTTTGATACATCTGAATGGGACGAATCAATTTCCAGAGGTCTTGAGTTTTACAGAAAGTTCCTGTTTACATCTGAAGGGCTGCCTATGCAGAGAAGCGATTCCTTTTACCCTGAGGATCCCCATACCTATGCCCAGGCGGCAATTACTTTTATTGCGCTCAAACGGTTCTCACCGGAGCTTCACAGTCTTGCAGAACAGGTACTTGAATCGGCTGTTCAGAGACTCTGGAACCGTCGAACCTCAAGTTTTCATCTGAGAAAGAAATCCGGCAGACTGAATAAAACCATTTATCTCAGGTGGAGTCAGGCATGGATGTTCAGAGCTATCAGCAAGTATGTCAGGTCAGTTGCCGATCTCTGAGATACAGAACCTGTAAGAGGTCATTGGAATGTATTCACCGCTCTGACTGCTGCCTTCATGAACTAAGGCAGTATTTCCGTTAACCCTTCGTGAATCGTTTTCGCTAAGAACTGCAGTATCGGTTTCAGAGAACTGTCTGAGCTGAATGGTGTTTTCAGTGACATTCTATGCCTGGGTCTGCACCTGTCTGTGAATTGATCCGCTGTCCAGGTTTCCATGTTGTTAAGCAGCAGGTATATTTTCTTAAAGCTCAGCCTGCGGGACAGAGCCTGTTGTACGCTTCCAGGATACAGGAGCATCCTGTGCCTGTACTGGAAGCCTTCGGCAGTAGCGGCACAGCCTTTTGTTAAGGAGCGTTTCCATTATATCCCTTCATGAACTGAACTATTTGACTCTGAGAAGAAAACACTGCTTTGCAGGCAATCACCCTGGCTTATTCCAGGGCTTGAACCCTGGAGAAGAATACTGATGAGAAAGGTGGTATTTGCTCTCAGCGATCTTGGCAGAGGAGGTATACAGAGGCAGGTTTCACTGCTTTCCAGATCCCTGTCAGATCAGTGGGAACCACATATATGGAGCATGGCAGGCGGGGCCACAGCAAGGGAGATTACTGCTGCAGGAATAGATCTTGTTATTCACGAAAGAAAATTCACAAAAGATATTTCACCTCTCTTCAAGTACATATCCTACATTCGAAAAGTTAAGCCTGATGTTGTTCACTCCTGGGATTGGATGTCATCCTTTTCTTCATTTGCTGCCTGCCGCCTTACTGGAATACCTCATATCTCAGGAAGCATTCGCCTTGGCGGACTTGAGGGGATGAAGAGACGACGGATTCCGGTTCTTCTTTCAGCCCGTCTTGGCAATCTCGCCCTTGCCAACAACTATGCTGGGATCAAGGCCTGGAATATTGATCCGAATAAGGCCAAAGTGCTTTATAACGGTTTTGAAGAGTCCCGTATGAATGGAGTCACAGTTGTTCCTGTTGCTGAGCGGCCAGGGCCTTTCACAGTTGTAATGGCAGCATGGATGGCCGAGAGGAAGGATTATCCCAGCTACATTGAAGCTGCACGGCTCCTTGAAAAAAAACACGGACCAGGGCAGTTCAGGTGTGTGTGTCTGGGTTCAGGGCCTCAGATGGATGAGCTCATGGCAAGAGCAGGTGATCTGATTTCAACAGGAACGGTGGTTTTTCCAGGGAAGACAGGGGAAGTGATACCATATCTTGTTGAAGCTCACGCTGCAGTTATGATGTCTGTGTTCGGAGAAGGCATTTCCAACAGTATCATGGAGTACATGGTTTGCGGGCTGCCTGTGGTCTGCTCAGACAATGGAGCCAACAGAGAGATAGTAGTTGAGGAAGAAACAGGATTCTTTGTTCCTCCGTTTTCCTCAGAGCAGCTTGCTGAAAGGCTGGAACAGCTCAGGAATAACCCTGTAATGGCATCAGAGATGGGAATGACCGGACGAGAGACTGTTCTGAACAAGTTTGGGTTAGGCAAAATGGCCGGTAACGCTGAGAAGATATACACGGATCTGTTAAGGTCTATGGGCAGAATCTGATTCAGCAGCAGGATTTTGATTAGTTCTCTGTTTTTGAAGGGTTTATGATGAGCCAGGGCAGGATACTGTTTGTAATCAACACTCTGGATATCGGCGGTGCCCAGACCGTACTTGTAAACTCATGTAACGCATTGGCTGCTGTGGGGGTAACTCCTCATATCGTGCCACTTAAACCGGAAAGAATGTTTCTTGCTTCCAGGCTTTCCTCAAAAGTCGTAATTCACGATTCTCTCTGCTACAGAACAAGAAAAGTGTTTTCTGCTTCAAAGAAACTGAAGGAAATCATAAATGAGGTGAACCCTGATGCTGTACACACTCATCTTCCGATTTCCGGATATATAGCGGCACTTGCATGGAGCAGGAACACCATACTGGTTGCCACTGAGCATGGAAGACATCCCCCTGGAGGAATCTTTCAAAAACTTCTTGAGAGGTGGACTGAAAGGAGATTAAATCACAGGATTTTTGTCAGCAGAAATCTTCAGGAACTCTTTCTGGCATCTGGTATCACCACTGAGAAAAACTCATCAGTAATTTACAATCCTGTTCCTCCTCCAATGTTGAACAAGTCTGAAGCAAGAGCCCGAATAAGGAAGACGCTTGGTATCTCCGGAAATACCATTGTATTCAACTTTACAGGCGCTTTGAGAGCAGTAAAAAACCTGCCCAGGCTTTTCAGGTCGTTTGCTTCGTTTGCAGGCAGCAGAAGTCAGAATTGTATTCTTCTTGTTGTTGGAGACGGCAGCGAAAGGACTCGTTCTGAGGCTCTTTGCAGCGAACTTGGTATTGAAGACCGGGTAAAATTCGCAGGGAATCAGAATTCGGTAAACGATTTCTTCGCAGCTTCTGATATCTTTGTTCTGACTTCCCGCAGAGAAGCTTTTCCAATGGCTCTTGTTGAAGCTATGCTCTGCGGCGTTGTTCCAGTATGCGTCGCTGCAGGTGGTATTCCGGAGCTGCTGGAGGACGGAGTCAACGGATTTCTCCTTGAACCTGATGACAGCTCTGAAGATGCAGCTGTTTTTGACAGGGCGGTGTCTTCCGACCTGAATGTTATGAGTATTAAGGCTTCAGAAAATGCCGCTGCAGTTTCTTCCCCTGAAAACCACGCTTTTAAGCTGAAAGAACTGTATTCAGCTTTGAGGGGTGAGTGATGAATAGCAATCTGAGAATACTGCTGATCTGCTATCACTATCCGCCATCTGCTGTTGTGGGAGGCAAGAGGCCTTCCAATCTGGTCAGGGAGATGGTAAATAACCGTTGTGAAGTTGATGTTGTTTCTCCAGCTGCAAGGTATTTTGATACAGTAGATGAAAATCTGACTGTTTACGGCCATGTGTACAGAACTTCGGTTTTTCCCTTCTGCCCCCGATCTCCTTCATCCAAAAGCATCTATCATTTGCTGCTGAAGATATGGAAATCCTTCTTTACCCTTGTTGACAGGTTTGAAGGGTTTATTTTGTCGGCGTTCTTAAAGGCAATGGGGTTACTCAGGAAGAGGGATTATTCAGCAATCCTGGTCTCAGGGCCTCCTTTTTCACCATTCATTGCAGCATGGCTTGCTTCATTTTTCAGCAAAGTACCACTGGTGCTGGAGTATCGGGATCCCTGGTCTAATCTGGAGCGAAGAAAAAATAATTCAGCATTTCGCCGTTTCTTAGAACGACAGCTTGAAAAGCTTATATCCAACAGGGCTTCAGCGATAGTTTTTGTTACAGATGAGATGCTGAACGATTTTCGAAAGAGTTTTAACAGCTGCTCTGCTCCCATGAAAGTAATTTCCAGCGGCTGTACTGCTTTTCCAGGCATACCTGAACAGGCCAGAAAGGATTCCAGTCACCTTAATGTGCTTTATTCAGGTAAGTTTTACGGAGAGAGAAGAATAGGGCTGATAGCATCTGTGCTGAACGATTTCATCAGGGATACCGGCACAAAGGTAACCATGACAGTGCTTGGAAACCTGAAAGCTGATGACAGAGAACAGTTCATGCGAGATGCGCCTGAAGCGGTTCTTGATGAAAAAGGCTTTCTCAGTTACAGAAAAGCCCTTGAACTTACAGGCAAAGCAGACATTCTTCTGCTGATCTCAGGAAGAGATGTCGCCTATGCAGTTCCCTTTAAGTTTTACGATTATCTAAGTTCAGGAAAACCTGTACTGGCAATCGCACCTGAGAAATCCGCAATGGCTGGAATGATGAAAAAAATTGACTGTGGAGCTTTTGCGTCCATTGACAGCAGTAAACAGATAGAATCTGCTTTCAGGAAGCTGGCTTCACCGGAATATGTCTGCACAGGTTCAGGAAAAGAGAGATACACATGGAGCAGGATTGCCTCAGATTATCTCGACTTTCTGAAAGAAGCAGTGGAGGGCAAACTTGAATAATACAGAACAAACAACAGCATTCTCCGGCCCCTTCTTTGTTACAGGTATGCCCAGGAGCGGCACTAAATTGATTGCCGGTCTTCTGGACCAGCATCCCTCATTGGGAATTCCCCACAGAGAAACAACTTTTCTTGCCCTCTGGATTCGCCGGTTCAAACAGACCGGTGATGTTTCAAGCCGTAAAGACTTTAAAAAATTCTATGACTGGACCGTTCGACTTCCCTATTTCAGTGGAATGGAATCAGACGGGTTTCTTATAGGAATGGATGAATGGTACAACAGTTGTTCAAGTTATTCAGTTCAAGGGGTTTTTAAGGCACTTGTCAGGCATGATGCCCGTATTGATGAAGGGTCGGAAAGTACATGGGGCAGCAGGTCTCCTGCCCATATCAGACAGATTCCAATGCTGCGGAGCTTCTATTCAGACTGCCGAATAATCCACATAGTAAGAGATGTGAGGGATTACTGTGTATCAATGAAAAAAGCCTGGGGTAAACATCCTCTTCGCAGCGCGCAGCGCTGGCGAAATGATGTACTCGCTGCCAGAGAACATGGAATGGAGTATCCCGATTCCTATCTTGAAATTCGCTATGAGGATCTTCTTGAAAATCCGAAAAGTGAACTGAGCAGGGTTTGCGGTTTTCTCGGTGTCTGTTTCAATCCGGTGATGCTTCAGCTGAAGAGGCCTGTGGAGAGTGCTGGAGATGCAAAAGGGCAGCGGGGTATTATCGCTTCCAACAGAGGCAAGTACAGTGAGTTTTTTGGCAGTGGCGACATAGAGAAAATAGAGCAGATAGCAAAGGATGCCCTTTTGGAATTCGGTTATGAAGTGGCTCCTGAAACTGTATCAAAAAGGCTTGGGCCATTGAGAATGAAGTTTTACAAAATGCTGGATGCTGCATCATTGCTGAGAACCTCCACTGCAAAAATTGGTTTCAGGCAAGCTCTCAGAATAAGCATTGATTCAGTCAGAATGAACAGAAACTGAGAGATCTCTTGAAGCTGAAGAATCTGGCTGCGCGATTGAGAGTAGCAGAACGAACTGCTGAAAGAGCAGCTTCAGTGCTCTTTTGCAGCAGATTCTCCGGCGATTCAGACAGGGAGTTTCTCAGAGCCATATCTTCAGATAGCAGTCCGCTTACCCTTCTGCTGAAGTCCGGTGAAAACAGTGAAGAAGCTTTCAGAAAGATATCAGAAGGGCAGTACAGGCTTTTTTTCGCTGAAGAGGATTATTCAGGAGGTTTTCCCGACTGGTTTTCTGACAGAAAGGCAGGATACAGGTTTCCTGTTAAATGGTCTTCTCTTGTAAGGTGGGAGAGCAACAGAAGGTACGACTGCAAGGTTCCATGGGAACTCTCCCGTATGCAGTTTATTCCTTCTCTTGTGGGGTATTCTGTTTCCTCCGGCACAAAGGATGGTCTGGTGCAGGCGGAAAAAATACTGAATAACTGGATTTCGGAAAATCCCTGGAACCGGGGCATCAACTGGGTTTCTGCAATGGAGATTGCTCTCAGAGGATTGAATCTTCTTGTTTACTCTGCATACGCATACAGGGAAGGGCTGGCAGATCTGAAGAAGCTCTCAGAGGTTATCTGGAAGCACATTCATTCCATCAATGCCCTTGAACTTGCAAGACCGGGGAACTTGAGACACAACCATATTCTCGTCTCTTCCGCTTTGCAGATCCTTCTCTGCTGCTCTGTCAGAAGCAGAGTAACCGACAGTTATCTTAAGGGAGCCTGCTGCATACTGGAGGAAGAAATACTTCATCAGTTCAGACCTGACGGCGGACACTTTGAATCATCAATGAACTATCACAGGTTTTGTCTTGAGGCGGTACTCATACTCTTCCTTGTACTTAAGAATGTTCCCTCTGAAACGCTTCATCCCTCTGCATTCAGTCTCATTGAGAACAGCGATATTCTGGCAAGGCTCAGCAATGCTCTTCAGATAACAGAAATCTGTATGGATACAATGGGAATCATTCCCTCCATAGGTGATTCAGATGATGGACGGGTCTTTTTTTACAGGGACTATTTTTCGTGGCAGCCTTCTGATCACCGATATTTGAAAGAGATGGCAGAACAGATCCCTGACTTACCTGAGCCTTCTTACAGACTAAGCTGTACAGCGCCACTCTTTCCCCACTCAGGTCTTGGTTTTTACCAGGGAGAGAAATACGGACTCTGCTGCTGTTCCACCCCTGTGGACATCATCGCAGGGGGGCATGCTCATTCCGATAAGTGCAGCTTTCTTCTGCAGGTAAGGGGTCATCAGGTTCTTACAGATCCTGGAACAGGCTGCTACACTCCGGATTTGAAGAGAAGAACTGTTCTTCGCAGCGCCGGATCACACAATGTATTTCTGATTGATGGAAAAGACTTTATGAACTATGCTCCGAACAGGGCATTCGGCCCTGTTGGCAGAATTGAAACTCAAATTGCTTCTGCTCAGGAACAGAACAGTTCAATCAGTTTTCTTATGAGCCATACAGGATATTCCCGGTATGAATCACTGGGAACGGTTAAAAGAAAAATACTCTGCAGCGAACAGGAGCTTCTGATAGAAGACAGCGCAGAAGGTAACGGAACTCGCGAATACTCTATTCACTACACATTTGCCCCTGAAATTACTGTGGAAAGAAAAGAAAAATGCCTTGCAGTGTCAGGAGGCAGCAGGGTTCTGTGCCTGATAAGGTTTCCTGAGAATGCCGATGTGAGCATCGGTGAAACCTTGTATTCATCGGCATATGGTGTGTTTGCCACCACCCTTCACGCCGTTGTAAAGGGAAAAGTGACATTGCCTGGAATTGTCAGACACAGCTTTATCTTTTAACAGCCTTGAAAAAGTTACCTGCATCCCTTGGCAGAGACTTCAGTTTATCTGCAACAATATTTCGGAAGCTATTCATCTCTTCCCTGCTCAGCACTCCGGTTTTAGTCAGAAGAAACGGAACCAGCAGAAGCCCAGCTGAAAGCAGAACTGCCCCATCAAGAAGAGGATACCCTGTTGAGAGAAGACAGCCGGGAACTCCCACAAAAAGGTATACCAAGAATGCCCTGAGAATACTTTCCCAGGGTATTGGAACATTCATGTACCTGGCTGCAGCCCTGTGTCTGATATAGACAACCATCAGATTGCCTGCCAGAATTGATATGGCAGTTCCCGATGGCCCGAATCTTTCAGTGAGCAGAACCATCAGACCAAGCGAGGTTAATGCTCCAAAAGCATAAGCAATTGGATACCAGATGGTTTTTCGTTTCAGCATAAGACCTACGCTGGTAAGTCCCCGGCCTCCGTAAACAGCAATGGCAAGGGAGATGAAAGGTACAACACGCCAGGCATCGAAGTAGCCCTGTTTTGAGAAGAGAACAAGGAATGGTTTGGTCATCAGGGAAAGAAACAGAGCTGCGTAACCGGTGATAATGAAGTAGTATCTGGCAAGGGCAGAGTAGTATCTCTCCGGATTCTCATCTTTTTCAACTGACATTATTGATGCAGGGGCAATCATGGTCAGAGGGGTTATGACAAGTTTCTCAATCAGAGAGCCTATTCGTTTTCCAAGTGCGTAAATCCCTACACCTTCACTTCCGCATATGATTCGCAGAATCATCCTGGTTCCGGAATTAAGGGCAAACGCAGTAACATTTTCAGGTATGTGAGGATAGCCGAAAAGGTACATTTTTCTGATTTCCGGAAAAGATATTCTGGTGCAGAGTTCACCTCTGATGAAGTAGAGAGAGAGAGAGGTTCCTGCAACGGCTCCTATCATGTTTCCCGTAATAATTCCCTGTATGCCCATTTTGCGAATTACTACCAGGTAAATCACTGTAAGCATCGATATAATCATCGTTATCACAGAAAGAAGTGCGTATTTCCCTGACCATTTTTTTACACGATAAACAGTCATAGTTATGGTGTTTACCGCTCTGACCCCTGCTGAAACCAGAACCATCAGCACTAGTTTTTCGTAGGAGCCTTCCCCTGTGAGTAGAAGGGAAATGGGTTTCAGAAAGAAGGTGGAAGCAATTATCGCTGCACTTGCCAGAACAGTGGTAAAAACAAGAGCGGTTGTTATTACTGTTCTCTGTTCTTCTTTTGTGTTGTAGTCATAGTAGGATCTGAAAAGTGCCGGAGCCAGAGTGGAGCTTGAGAGAAGAGAAAGCAGATTTGCCGCTATCATAAGCATGCTGAGCACTCCGTACTCAGCTGTAGGAATAAGGGAAAGGTACACAGGAAGAAGTATCAGCCCGAGCCCCTGCCTTAAAAGGTTGCTCATTCCAAAAATTGAGGTATGCCTGGCAATTTCTTTCATGAATCCGGAGACAGGTTTCTTACTCACTTTTTCTGCGTTCTTTCAGCTTGTACCGGCATTGAGAGAGGTGTATGCCTGTTGTTCCTGTTCCTCCGATTAAGGTATAGACCTGCAGTTGCTCCCAGAATAAAAAAGAAATGTCTGGTAAAAAGCGAGTTGTGAAAAAAGTTCAGGAGAACCATGCTCAGTGTCATTATCATGAAGGTGTATCTGGCTGAAGGAATAATAGCGCCTCTGCCGGAGAGCTCGGGTTTTCTGTTGCATGAGATAATAAACATAGTGAAGAACAGAAAACCAATGAGGCCGTACTCAACAAGCAATCTGATCAATTCGTTGTGCGGTGCCATGTTGTATCCGATGATTCCCTTGTCTTCTCCCAGTATTCGCAACCAGCTGCGGTGGCCATGGCCGAGAATGGGAGACCTTGAAAATGCTTCTATTCCCAGAATCATATGTTCATAACGGAACTCCACATTGGATGCTTCCTCAAGCTGTCCTGTTGCAAAGGCGCCATAAGCTCTCATGTACCTTTCCATGGTTTCTTCAGTTGTGATATTGGGAGCCAGGTAAATCCCTGAAAGGGTTATCAGAGCAAGGATAATCATGTATGTCCTGTTTCTTCTCAGCCAGTAAATCAGTGTCAGCCCAAATGACATTGTGGGAGTTCTGGCTCCAGTTGTAATTACCACCAGGAAAAGTATGATGATAAGGCTGACTACTGGAATGTAGGACAGTAAGCCTTTGTTTCTGATTCTGTCGAGCCATAACAGAAGAACAGGAAGAAGGTACACTCCTGCCTGTGCAGATCGCTGGTGGTAAACTGTGCCCCAATAGAAGCCTAGTTTCATCAGAGGCGCCCTCATGGCAGGTATTCCCATCAGAACACCTGGTATCTGAGAGATTCCTACAAGGATAAGCAGGCTGATAAGCTGTTTTTCTTTTGCCCTCTCAAGCATGCTCACTGTCAGAATGAAGAATACATAATTGCCGATATGCTCAAAAAGGAAAACTCTTGTTCCATGCATGTAAAGCCATGAAAGAAAAACATAAAGAAACCAGAGAGTTGACCATCCCAGTAATCTATTCCGGTACATTCTGTGAATAGTATCAGGCAGTGTTCTGTAGGAGCTGAACAGAAGAAGAAGCACCAGTGGAATTCTCAGGCTCATGCTTCCTGGATCAACAGCGCCTAAAGGCAGCCTGGAAAGAGAAAGAAATACAAGGATAGCGAACAGAATGAACCGCAGTTTGAATGAATTTGAAACAAACAGGGCAAGCCCGGCTCCGAAAAGGGTCAGGATTATCAGTACCGGAAAGCTCATTGAGGTGTCCAGTCTGCATAGCAGAGAGAATATTGCTGCATAATAATCACATTCACCTTTGAATGGGTTGCTGCTCCGGCCAGTTCACCTGATATATTAGAAAATCTCTTCGCAAGGCAAGCAAGCCGGAGAATTGGCCATGGACAAAGGGGACTCCGTGGACAGAATTGCCTGTAAGCTGTGAAGCTGGGCATACTTCAGCCCTGCTCCGCTTTGCGGGTTTTAGTAACACCCGAAACTGAAAGTGCCTGATTTTTATGAGATGCCCTGAGAATGTAGTATTCCTCCATGGGGTTCCCCGTTCAGGAACCTCATGGCTTGCCCAGATACTGAACAGCTCGCCTTCGGTTGCATTTCGCTTTCAGCCTCTGTTCTCATATGCATTCAAAGACAGGCTGAACTCTGAATCTTCAAGAAGTGATGTGAATAGTTTTCTTCAGCAGGTGTTTCTCACTTCCGACCAATTCATTCTTCAGAAGGAACGGGTGCTTGACGGATCCTATCCCTCATTCAGAAAGCTATTGCCTGCAACTCATCTGGCAGTCAAGCATGTAAGGTATCACAATCTGCTTGAGCACCTGCTTCATGTGCATTCGGGAATCAGATTAGTTCTGATGCTGAGGCATCCCTGTTCTGTTATCAATTCCTGGCTCAGGGCTCCAAGAGAGTTTCTTCCTGAATGGAATCCTCTGACTGAATGGAGGTTTGCCGAAAAAAAGAACTGCGGCAGACCTGAGGAGTTCTTCGGCTTTGAGAAATGGAAAGAAGCTTCCAGGCTTTTTATCAGACTTGCTTCTAATTATCCGGAGAGAGTTAAACTTGTGAGATATTCCCGGCTGAACAGTGATACACAAGATACCGTTGCAGAGTTGTTCAGGTTCTGCGGACTTGAGATGACTGATCAGACTCAGGGTTTTCTTAATGTAAGCAGATCTGTGGAGAATTCTGATACCTATTCGGTATTCAGAAAAAACAACAGTGATGTGAAATGGAAAACTCAACTGGAAAAAGAGATAGCAGAGGCAATCTTGAATGACCTGAAGGGAAGCGATCTTGAGTTTCTTCTTGAGCAGCCCTCTGAATCACTGGATCGGTAAAAGACAGGGGAAAAATGTCACATGGACCTGACAACTCAACTGTAAACAGTAAGAAACGGCTGGCTGTTTTCTCCATTTTTCCTGCTCAGAACATGAGAACATGGTTTGATTTTCTTCGCAGGCATTCTCATAAGTATCATGTAACATACATATGCCCTGATTTCAGCCGGTTCGGATTAAGGGCTGAAGATTACCCTGCCATGAGAATAGTTGAGTACGGAAAGCCCGGGACAGGATGGAAGAAGAAGGTTCCCTCCAGAATTCTCATGTGGTTCAGGTTTCTGCGTATAAAGAGAGAGCTGAATGCCTCAGGACCTTTTGATCTGCTGATGCTTCACGGTCTGTATAAACCGGAGATGTGCCTGAAGGTCCTTGATATATGTCAGGCTTTCAAAAAGGTTCTGTTCATCTGGAATACCACCAATTATCTCTGTGAGAATTCGAAGAACACTGCTGACAGCGGTGTTTTAAGCAGTGTCTTCACCATGGTGGACGGTATTTACTTTGGTCAGAATCCCAATATGAACCGTTTTGTCAGTGTCTGGCCCCGGTATGCCTCCAAGGCGCAGAAACATACCTGGGGTCTTCCGTCAGAGTTCTGCGACTTGTCTCTTTCTTCTGCTACTCCTCTTTCTGAAGAACTGCTTTCCAGAGTTGAAGATGAAGAGATACTTGTGTTCTGGGCAAGGTCCATCAATGTAAGGAATCGTCACGACCTTTTGCTGGAAACGCTGAAACTGGCATCTGCAACCTGGCCTGAGCATATCTGGGCCAGAACCAGATTTATTCTGATTACAGGGGTTGGAGCAGATGCAAGAACCATGAAGATTCTCAAAGCATTTGAAAAAGCTCAATTCTCCAATGTTCATATTTCCCATGGAGAGTACTTTCAGAAAGAATGGCTCATGCCCTTTTATGACAGGGCTGATATCTGGCTTAATCTCTCAGACACAGATCAGATGACATCAGGGTTCTACGAAGCTTGTGCCAGAAAGGCGAGAGTGATAATGTCTGATATTGTTGAGTATCAGCACCTCCCATCTATGGGATTCAGGGTTGACCTGGTGAAGAACGATGCAGCAGTTGTCTCAGAAGTTCTCAGAAAGAGGGTGGAGGAGGCTCTTTCAGGTGAGCCTTCCAGGGATATGGATGTAAACAGGGAGATAATTCAACGGGATTTCAACGCTGACATCAATCTGGAAAAGATTATTCAGTCAGCCATTTGATACTCATCAATCAACAAGGGCGTAACTGTCAAGCAGTTCCGAGACCTCTGAAGGACTGTTGTACATCAGCACATCCAGAATAGAGAGATCAGGAATGAATTCTCCCTTGCCCTGTGCATAGGAATATCTTTCGGTTTTAATGAATTTCAGATCAATACCTGCCTGGCTGAAGGTTTCGCTCTGATAAAGGTGACGGCCGCCGATGGCGTTTATGTACCTGTCTGCCTTGAGCTGTCGGCAGATATCTATGAGTTTCTCTGTTCCGGATAGAGTGGAGCCGGTGGAAAGTGAGGAGCTTTTAGCTGCAGGTGTTGTGATTCCCATGTAGTTGCATGTAAGAGTAAAGGATTTGTCAAGTATTTCCTGAATCAGCTCAGGTTCCCCTGAAATGCTTTCTGCAAAAAGGTCTCTGACTTTCGAAAAATATGGAGCTTTTGAGTAGGCAAGTTCCAGTGATTTAAGGAGCTTGACAGAATTTTTCTTCCACTGCTGGCTGGAGATGGTTTTCTCGCATATTCTGTTTCTGTGGCCGGCGCTTGTCACTGGAACTGTTATGTAGAGTATCCTTCCGCTGTTCTGTATGCGGTTACGGTTTACCCATCCGTTCTTAATGAATTGGGCATCATCATACAGGATGAACCGGTCAGCTGCTCTGACCAGCTGAAAGTAGCCCAGGTAGGGGAAGAAATACGGTTGCATAACAGCCACTGATATTCCCTTTTCAGCCACAGTTTCTCTCAATGATTTCTGCTGTGACATTCGCTATTTTCTCTATCATATCTGGATTGACTGCCTGGCCGGTGGGAAAGGAAAGCACAGCATCTGACAGGGCCTCGGTTTCAGCAAGACTTACCCTTAAGGAAGACGGTTCGCTGCAGTACGGAACAAGCCTGTGACATCCTGGATGGAAGTATTTTCTTACAAGAATGTTTTCTCTCTCCAGGGCTTGAGCCAGATTGTCTCTGGTTATGCCTGCTTTGTTTACTCTGAATATCACATACTGCCAGTTGTTTCTGGTAAGAGAAGCAGGGGGCTCTATCAGTTCCAGCCCGGGAACAGAGGAGAAAGAATCGGCATAGGCAGAATAGTTCTCTCTGTTGCGGTTTCGTATGCTTTCAACAGAGTCCAGCATGGCAAGCCCCATTGCTGCTGATATCTCAGACATCTTGCCATTTATTCCCAGATAGTCAACTTTGTCCTTTTCCCTTCCTGCAAAGCCGAAGTTGTTCATAAGACGGACCTTCTCTGCCAGATCATCATCGTCAGTTGTGATTGCTCCTCCTTCAAAAGTGTTGAAGAACTTTGTGGCATGAAAGCTGAAGACTGAAGCATCTCCAAGTTTCGCTGCAGGAATACCGTCTACCTCGCACCCGAAACTGTGGGCTGCGTCATAGAGAAGTGGAATACTTCTTTCCATGGCTATTGCTTTCAGTGCTGAATGGTCACAGGGGTGCCCGTAAACATGAACACCGATAATACCGGATGTCGCTTCCGTGATTGCGTTTCTTGCTGATTTTGGGGCCAGTGTAGTGGCTTTGTGCTGTATGTCTGCAAAAACAGGAGTTATCTGCTGCCACCTGAGAGAATGTGCCGTTGCTATAAATGTATAGGAAGGCATTACAACTTCCCTTTGAAACCCCAGTGCTCTCTCTGCCAGTTCCAGAGCGATTGTGCCGTTGCACACAGGGATTACATTTTTTACTTCCAGATAGTCCTGCAGCTTTTCCTTGAACTGACGGAGCAAAGGCCCGTTGTTTGTGAGCCATCTTGAATCGAAGATACTCTGTATATACCTGTCGAACACCTTCCTGTCAGGAAGATTAGGCCTTCCCACATGAACCGGCTCTTTGAATGCAGGACTACTCAAGTTTTTCTGCCCTTCCATCCTCTGTTTCCTTTATTCTGCGGTGCACATATCGGTAGTAATCAGACTTGGCATTAAAGGTGCGGTCAAGTATTTTCCTGCCTTGAATAAACCCCATGTGAACTGCAATTTCCTCAGGACATGAAACTTTCAGACCCTGCCTCTTTTCTATTGCATGGAAGTAGGTTGCAGCTTCTGTGAGGCTTTCAGGGGTTCCTGTATCCAGCCAGGCCATTCCTCTGCCCAGAAGTCTGCAGGCAAGTTTGCCCTTCTCCAGATAGAAGTTGTTCAGAGTGGTTATTTCAAGCTCACCTCTCTCTGAAGGCCTTACATCATGTGCCAGTCTGCATACATTGCTGTCGTAGAAGTAGAGGCCTGTAACAGCATAGCTGCTTCTGGGATTTGAAGGTTTTTCCTGAATTGAAAGCACATTCAGTTGCCGGTCAAACTCTACCACACCGTATCTCTCAGGATCGGATACCCGGTATCCGAATACTACAGCTCCCCCTTGAGAAGCCTGTGCAGCTGCTGACTGAAGTATTGCCGGAAGCCCCTGTCCGTAAAAAATGTTGTCGCCCAGGACCAGGCAGGCTGGCTGGCCTGCAAGGAAGTCCTCTCCTATTATGAAAGCCTGAGCCAGACCGTCAGGAGATGGCTGTTCCTTGTAGGAAAGAGAGATTCCCCACTGTTTTCCTGTTCCCAGAAGATTTTCGAACAGGGGTAGATCACGGCAGGTTGAGATAATCAGTATTTCCCTGATGCCGGCAAGCATTAGAACACTTAGCGGGTAATAGATCATGGGCTTGTCATATACCGGCAGAAGTTGTTTGCTCACTGCCAGCGTCATCGGATGAAGCCTTGTTCCACTTCCTCCGGCTAGAATGATGCCTTTCATTTTTCTTCCTCAATGTGTTTCTGATGATTATCTAATAGAAAAAACCGGAGGAAACAATTTCCTCCGGTAAATTACAGTGTTTTCCTTGGTCAGTCAAACCCTTGCCAGTAACCCTGCTGCCTATGGCCAGGCTGGGATGGATCAGGCCGGTTCTCCGTTTCCCTGTTTCGAAACTCTGATTCAGCATCAGGTCGGCTGTTTATTCTAACTGAGCAGCTTCTGCCGTCTGTGTTGTTATGAATTTCAGGGTTGCGGGATGAGTTGCTCAACTCAGATTCAACTGAATCATCGTTTTCTTCTCCATTATGAGCATCAGAAGAAATGCAGGAAGCTCCCCTTACCACTTCAGGCTTATCATCTATTACAGAAGGCCGTTCCGTGCCGGTTTCAGTTGTCTGTGAACTTCGAGAAGCTGAACCGCATGCTATGGATGTGAAGTTTGTTTCTCTGGCTGCCTGTATCAGTTCAGCTCTGGCACTGTAATCTCCGGCTCTTGCTATACAGGAATGCTGAAGATGTGTATGCTGTAAAGTGCCGTCAAGTTTGGGCTCTTCTGTGAAAGAAAAACTCTTAGGCTCTTCAATGCCGGAGGAAACAGTTGGCGACAAAGCCGGTTCAACTGTTTCTGTAACAGTGGCTATTCTGATAATTCTTCCCTGGGTATTTGCAGGGGGCGTTACAGCAGCTGCAGGGGTCGTATCTCTGGAAGGAGCTGCAGGAGTCGCGTGAAAACTCTGCAAGTCGTTCAGGCCTGTAAGATAAGGTATTTCAGGGTAGTCCATATGCATGGGAGATGTGGCAAGCTGTGTGGTTCCAACTCCAAGGGAAAGAGCAAACAAAATACCCAATACAAGACCGCTGGACAGAGACATAACTTTTTCAGTCATTTGTCTGTACCTCCACTACCTCATAAGAACCTGAAACAGATTCAGAAGCTCCATCGTCCATCTTTATGTAAAGGACCAGAGCAACTCCTATCAGAAAGCCGATAATGGCGTGCGACCAATTCAGCCATCGCATTTCTTATCTCCTTAGCGCTCTATACTAACCATCTTCAAGCCTTACAACCAGTCCTCACAATAAGTTCCCTTTTTTGCAGGAGTCGACATTATTGAGAATAAGTTTCGTACAGTAGGTGTCGCAAAGTCTGAAAAGTTCTTTACTGACTGCATTTATGACAGATAAGTCAACAGTCTCGAACTTCAGAGTTACAGTGCCTTTTTCAGGAACAGCTCTGATTCTGCCCCTGGCGGCAGCGGTGGACTGCTCAATTTTTTCTATAAGAACCAGCATTTTTTCTTCAATAGGTTTGTTTTTGGGAAATCTGGTTGCCATACAGGAGTCTTCCGGTCTCTCGGAATCTTTCATTCCCAGGATTTTTCCAAGATTCCTTACTCTTCTCTTGGTCATACCTGCATTCAGAAGTGGATGAAGAACAGACTGTTCTCCGGCTGCTTCCAGTCCCGGTCTCTCTTTCTCACTATCATCAAGGTTTGTACCGTCAGCGGTGAAGTGGAAACCAATTTCTGCAGCTTTTAATTTTACAGAGCGGTAAATCATTGACTTGCAGAAGTAACACCTTCGAAATGTATTATTCAGTATATCATTGCAGGATAACAGGTTTACCTGAACTTTGTGAAGAGTAATACCAAGAGAGGCAGCAGTATTTTCAGCACAGACTCTGTGCCTTTCTGCAAGAAATGGAGTCAGCGCCATTACAGCGGCTATATTCCCGGTTCCCAGGGTATCCGCAGCAGCCCGAAGAAGAACTTCACTGTCGGTGCCTCCGGAGAAACAGACTGCTGTTCTTCCCAGTTTCTCAAGTGTCCGGTGGAGTACCGGTTCATGCTGCAAAGTGATTCCTGTGCGGGCCATCTCTGTATATTCTCCCTGCAAAAGTAACTGCGAATATAATTCAGCAATGAGGTTCAGCGGATGAAAATAGCGGTATTTGATCCCTTCAGCGGCGTATCAGGGAACATGGTACTGGGGGCTCTGATTCAATCCGGTCTTGATGCAGAGGAGCTGCTGCGTGAACTCAAGAAACTTCCTGTCAGTAATTGGGAGATGAAGGTATCCAGTGTTACCAGAGGCGGCTTGTCCGGCACATTGGTTGAGATAACAGCTTCAGAGGAAAAGACTCACAGACACCTTTCGGACATAAGAAAAATAATCAATGACTCTCTGCTTCCAGAGCCTGTAAAAACCCGGGCTTTGAATGCTTTTCTGCGTCTGGCTCAATGTGAAGCAGCTGCACATGGTACCGATTCAGAGCAAGTCACTTTTCATGAAGTGGGAGCCATTGATGCTGTGATTGATATTATCGGCAGTTTTCTCGGGCTGCATATGCTGGGCATAAAAAGGGTTTACTCTTCACCGGTTGCTGTAGGCTCAGGCACTGTACGGTGCGCCCACGGAGTAATACCTGTTCCCTCACCGGCTACAGTCAGACTGCTTCAGGGCGCGCCGCTCAATCCCACTTCCATACCTGCCGAGCTTACCACTCCAACTGGAGCTGCCATACTTGCCTCTGCTGTGGATTACTGGGAAGGCATACCATCTTTTCGCATCCTTGCCTGTGGAATGGGTGCCGGCAGCAGAGAAAATCCTGAAAGAGCTAACCTTATCAGGGTTACCATAGGTGAAGTTACAGAACATGTGGAACCGTCAGATTATCTCCTTAAGATAGAGACCCTGGTAGATGATCTTGATTTCAGAATCTGGCCTGAACTCTCTTCAGATTTGCTGGCTTCAGGTGCTGTAGACTGTTATTCCCGTCAGTGTTTAGGCAAGAAATGCAGGCCGGCGCTGGAGCTTGTGGTTCTTCTCCATCCTTCTGACAGAGAGAACATTCTCAATAAGTTATTCAGCAATTCTTCCACACTGGGTGTTCGTATCTCAACTGTTTCCAGAGTGGTTCTCAAGCGGGAGTTTCAGCTGGTCACCACTTCCTGCGGAGAGATTTCTGTAAAGCTGGGTTATTACCATAACAGGCTTGTTAGTGCAGAGCCTGAGTTTGATTCATGTCTGAAACTTGCAGAAAAGACAGGCACTCCTGTAAAACTTGTTCTGCAGGAAGCAAAAGGATGTGCCATGAAACTGATTGAGAATTCAAGTGAATGCTGCTGAACTGATTGCTTTTCTTGAAAACCAGGGAATAACAGCAGAGCAGGCGTCAGCAATGCTTCGCAGAACAGGTTCTGACAATCTCGGGTTTTCTGTGGTGGATCACTCACGGGGAGGCCGTCAGTATCTGCCTGAGGTGGTTTTTGCACAGGGAAAAACAACAGAACAGACAGTCTCTATCATGAAGGTTCTCCTTGACCGTTCAGGACTGGCAATAGCATCCAGAGTGACTCCGCAGGCAGCTGAAGCTCTTTGCGTAGAGTTTCCTGCAGGTGTCTGGCACAGGATGGAAAGGCTTTTCATTGCAGGCAGCTGCCCTGAAGAGAAAAAAGTGTCCGGTACTGCTGCTGTTGTAACTGCAGGCACCTCTGATCTTCCTGTTGCAGGTGAAGCAAAGCTGATTCTTGAAACAATGGGAGTAACCGTCAGTCAGTTTGCAGATGTTGGTGTTGCAGGGATTCACCGTTTGAGCAGTGTTCTTCCAGATATCATGAAATGTTCCCTTTGTATCTGCTGTGCAGGTATGGATGCTGCCATCGTGAGTGTGCTGGGAGGGCTTTTCCCGGGGCCGGTTATTGCTGTTCCTGTAAGTACAGGCTACGGAGCAGCCCTTTCAGGTTTTACTGCTCTGCTTTCGTCACTCAGTTCCTGCAGCCCTGGAGTAACAGTCGTAAACATTGATAATGGCCTTGGCGGCGCTGCTGCAGCATTGAGAATACTTGGCTCTGCCTGCAGTGGGAATAACTGCAAAAATGATTGATTCAGAATATCCTGGAGGAAAAATGATAAAGGCTGACCTTCATCTTCATACAACCTGCTCCGACGGTGAATACTCGCCTTCACAGATGGTTGCAGTAACTGCTGATCTAGGTTGTGAGCAGATATCCGTTACCGACCATGACACAATCTCCGGAGTGGCTGCTGCTGTTGCAGAAGGGGATAAGCTGGGGGTAGAGGTCATACCTGGAATAGAGATAACCCTGCGATTCCTCAGAGAGTTCTTTACAGGCTCTCTTCATCTTCTTGTCTATTTTCCCAGGCATCTGCTTGAAAATACACAGTTCACAGAAGGGCTTCATAGAGTAGTTTCAGCAGGAAGGGGAAAGGCACTGGTTCAGAAGAGGGTTGAGCGAATAAATGAGGAATTCGGCCCTTTGGGAAAAAATCCTCTGTTGGGTTCACTTCTTACTGTGGAATCCATTACCTCCCTGGCAGAGAATGTGTCACGCCGCCATTTTGCCAAAGCTCTTTCCTCGGTACACGGTCTTTCAAAGCAGCAGATAAGTCTGTTAATAGGTAACTCCAGCCCTGCTTATGTACCTTCAGGGGTTGATCTGGAACTGGTTGCTCCTCTGATTGCTCGCTGGCCGGTTGTTCCTGTACTTGCCCATCCTGCAGCAGGCTCTTTTCCCGGGGAGAGTCATTACAAAGAGGTGCTTCCTCCGTTTTCAACTGTCAAGAAGATACTTCCAGAATTTCTTAAGGCTGGTTTGAAAGGGCTTGAAGTGTATTATCCAGGCCATACCTCTGAGCACATGGCCGAGCTTCTTGATATTGCCAGGGAGTATGGTCTTGCAGTTACCGGAGGTTCAGACTGCCATGACAGGATTGAACGGCCTGCAGGTACCGCAGGACTTTCCTGCCCCCTTGATTTCAACCGGTTGTTTCAGCCTGTTTGAAAAGGGTTCGCTTAAGGCTCAATTGGGTATCCTATGGAATGGTTAATGTCACCGTACAGCCTGTTGAAGCCGGCCAGTTCTTTTTCTGAGAGCCTGGTTTTCCAGCCTTCTCTGAAATTTATCCTCTGAGGCCCTTTTCTGGACATGCGGTTGCCGGTTATATGCATTTTTGACGGATCAATGCTCAGGCTTATTTCAACAGGTTCAATTCCCAGTTTACTGAATGTTTCTGACAGAGCTGAACCTGGAGAAGAGCAGATGTCTTCATATTTAACCCATGTCCGATGGTTTTCCGGAACCATCTCATAAACCTTTTTTCTTGAAAGAAGAGCTCTCTTCCATATCTTTCCTGCTTCCTCCATGCTCTTAACATTCAGGTTTCGCATTATTGAAGCTGATGTAGCTCTGCCGTCACGG
>PDSZ01000025.1 GCA_002748705.1 Candidatus Fermentibacterota bacterium | reverse complement strand
GCTGTCCAAAACAGCGCAGTAATCCCCTTGCCGGTGTGACAGGCTAACAAGTTAGAGCGTTCAATTTCAGATTCTCGTGACCAGGCCTCCTTTCGGGGGTTTTTCTGTAAATGATGAACTTCAGCTGTCCAGGATTCAGATTCCCAGCTTGAGCTGTTGTGGCTCAGGTTCAATTGGTGGAGACCCGAACGGATCCTTCAACCACTCGAGTAAGTCTCTGTAAGTAAAGAGGTTCATTCGCAGCATCGCTGCAAGATTAGAGAATGACCACCCACCTTCAGACAGATAGTGCAGCCACCTCAGCAGGAGCAGGGCTATGAGAGCTGTCCAAATTTGAGTCAAAAGAGCATTGCGTGATGTTCCCACAAAGGTTTTGATCTTCAGATTTTGCTTGAGCAGCCTGAAAAACTCCTCTATGCGCCACCTTTCACGGTAAATGCCGCTGATGGTGGATGCACCAAGCTCCAGGTTGTTGGTAAGAATATCTATGACATTTCCTCTCCAGGAGGTGAATCCTTTGCCTCTTCTCTCGGTGAGGTGCTTGTTTACGAGTCTTAAAGTCTGCTCTGGGGAACTGTTGGAGTAGCTGATTGAATACGCAGCGTGTCATATTCGGTATGCCCTTTCGGATCTTGTGAGTGATTTTTTTGTTTGCACTTGAATTCTACTCATTCGAGCCGCAAAGGGCATTTTTCTTATCTCAATGCTAAAAGCTATCTTGGACAGGCCTGACCGGCGAGATTGTAAAGTTTCAACCGGCGAAAATGTAAACTAAGCTCCGTCGTGGGCATACCTCGGACATTGTTAGTGTGGGGCATTGGTTGAGAGAGTCGAGTAGTGTATGTTAAGGTAGAATCGTAACAACCTAATGTAGCCTATGTGGTTCGGTTTTGTGGTCAGGTTGATTAAGTCTGCTGAATTTGTTGTGATTAATACTTCAGAGCAACACTATGGATTCAAGGTAACAGCCAGTATTTATTGTATAATTAAAACGGCTATAAGATGAGCAATTATTCTTTTGAAACGCAGGAGGTAGCCATGTTCAGGATTGTCGCCCTTGCTCTTATTGCATCCACTTCAGTGTCTGCAGGATCAATACAGTTCAGATGGACTGCGTCAGATTCAGATGTTCTGATTGAAAACTATCAGCAGTGGGATGTTATCAGTATTGAGGATGGCATAACAGTGTTCGAGAATGGTTATCCTGATCTGCCTGCTGTTTCCCGGTGCTATGTGCTTCCCCAGGGCACTACGATCACGGATATTGAGGTTACCGACATTTCTACTGTAAGCCTTGGAAATTTTCTTTCGCCTGTACCTGTGATGCTGCTTCCTTTATCCGTTGATGTCCCTGATTTTCCTGACTACACAGAAATTTGCCTGGACGGCATGTCCGGAGTATTTCCAGAGTCTCCCATTGCAGGGTATAAAACTGGAACAAAGACAGGTTACCGCATTGGTAGCTATTCTTTTGTTCCTTTCAGGTACAACCGACAAGGAGGTGAACTCCTCTTAATTACATCTGCAGACATCAATATTATCTATCAGTATGATTCCAATGCTCCGGTATATACCCTCTCTGAGAGTCAGATTGAGCTTGCCGCAAGAGGCCTTTCCACTTTTGTCGATAACCCTGAGATGCTCACAGAATGGGCCCCCATGGAAAGACCCGATGCTGAAGATGATGTTCAAGTCATTGTTATTGGCTACCGGCAGCACTCAGATCAGCTTGCAGAGCTTGTCTCATTTCATAACGGGCTTGAATACAGCTGTGACAGCATTACAGTTCAATGGATATTGGCTAATGTGGATGGATACGATTATCAGGAACGGATTCGTAACTACATCATTGACCTCTATCAGAATAAAGGACTTCTTTTTGCTGTAATAGCCGGAGACAGAGGAGCGACTACCAGGCTTTCACAGCTTGATTTTCCATACTGGACAGAAGCAATGAACTCTACCGCAGATCTTTACTACAGTGACCTTGACGGTACATGGGATGGGAACGGAAACCATCTGTACGGCGAAGAAGATGATGACATTGACTACTACTCGGATATTTATGTTGGCCGATATCCGATTAATGTAAATGAAGCTGATGCGTTCAATGCGATGCTTGATAAAGTGGTACAATACAATACTGCTTCCATTGCAGAAGACTGGCAAACCAGAGCTTTGCTTATGGGGGCTTGCCTTTTTCCAATGGAACCCGAAGGTGCATGGCGTTTCGGAAGCAAGTATTGCGATTCTTTAGCTTCGTTTTTTCCATCTGACTGGGAATGGAACACAGTCTATGAAGATACTACCGGTTACCATCCTAACAACCAGCTGGAACTGTTTAATCAGGGAACGGCAATATCAGCGTATTTTGCCCATGGCAACCAGGAAGGATTCTACTGGTACTATCCCCAGCCTTCCTATCCACCTGTTATGAATACCGATACTATTTCTCAAATGACCAACTGCGGAAAACTTCCATGGTCAATTGGTTATCTCAGTTGTACTACAGGGGCTATTTTCGGGAATGGATTTGCTGAGAGTTTAGTGGAGCGTGACAGTGGTGGAGCGATTGTTGCAGTTGCGTGTTCCAATACTTCATTTGGCGGAATAACCGATCCCGGGCCGGCAGGCTGGCTGAGTATCAATTTTGCTCACCTCCTGTTTGATGATAGCATTTCTTCCGCAGGGTTAACCCACGGACTGTCCAAGGACATGTTCTGGGCCAACTGGAACTCCTTCTATGCTCCTCGTAAGGCTGAATGGATATTGCAGAATGCTAATTTGTACGGTGACCCATGCACCATTTTCATCGGGGCACAGGAAGAAATCGAGAGTTATTCAGGAAGCGGTTTCAATATTTCTCTCGGTCAGAATCCGGTTTACTCACAGCTTTCTTTAGAAATAACACTTCCGGAACCGGCTGCTGTGAGTATTGTTCTCTATGATCTTCTCGGCAGGGCGGTTCTGAGCATGGAAGACCAGGTATCTCAGGCCGGTGCGTACGGAGTTGTACTTGATACTTCAGAGCTTACCACTGGAACATATTTCGCAAGAGTATCAACTCCACTGCATAACAGCTCAGTTAAGCTTGTTGTACTCAGATAAGCTGAGTACAGAGGTTCAAAGACCTGTGAACGAATTATGTTTTTTTATTGAATTCCCGGCTTGGCTAACAGCAGCAGACTTCTGTTCATGGCTTGGTGTTCAACCCAAGCCCGCTGTCAGTCTGAGATCAGCCTGCGAGAGCTGAACCTACTTACAGCAGGCAAGAATAAAGGAAGATAGAATTTCGGCACCATTCATTTCAGGAAATTCTTGATGCTGTATTCAGGCAGATTCTGTGTTCATGTATGAGTGTATGCCTGAAACTGATTGCAGGGCATATTTTTAACAAAAAGGTAAACAGGTGTTTACATTGCTCTGTGAATTACATATACTTGTTGCATGGAGGTGAAGAAATGAAATGGATAATCGAACCAGAGGCAGAGAACACAGGAACTGAAGCGGTATGGGCAACGGTACATGGAGAGCCGGGAAGCCGCACAGCTGCATTTGTTATAGAACACTCTTCAGAAGCGGCTGTAAAGGTTCTGTCAGAGGGTATGCTTTATCTCAGAGGGCCGGGAACCGACGGTAACATTCTTTTCAGAATAACCGCTACCCGGCGGGCAAGTCGTGGAGGATGCATGTTTGTCAATGCAGTTGAAGCTTCCAATCCTGTCAGGTCCGGAGAAAACTTTATTCTTCGTGAAATGCACCGGATTCTGGATATGGAAATGGTTGCAAGCAAGCCTTCAGCTCTCTGCCACGGCGCTGCTTCATGATCCGGTATCGTTCGGCCGAAAACACCGTTTTCGGCAGATAAGCAGTTGAGTATAACAGCTGGAAATCAGATAGTTGAGCAATACCTTTTGCAGAGTGAGATGTATACCACTGTTATCTGAATTGAAAACTGATTGAATTGTTCAGCGGCTGGTTCCAGTGGTAAGTAATCAGGATTCAGGATTATGACAACAGATCAGTATGATTATCATGGTTATCATCAGGAGAAGTTATGAATGAAAGCCTGAAAAAGTATTATGCCGAGAGAGCGAACGAGTACGATCTGATTTATCGCAAACCGGAGCGTCAGGTGGAGTTAAGGGTTCTGGCGAGAAAACTGTCCAACTTACTGAATAAGCGAAATGTTATTGAGGTTGCCTGCGGAACAGGATACTGGACACAGTTTATAGCTGAGAGATGTATTCATGTTACAGCAACTGACTGTAATCATGAAGTTTTAGAGATAGCTGAAAGGCGTCTTGAAGAGTACGGCAATATTTCCTGTAAAATTTCTGATGCTTTTGAGCTAAACGGAATTGCTCAAGAATATGATGGAGCGTTTGCCGGTTTTTGGCTTTCGCATCTCAAAAAGGATCAAATTTCATGTTTTCTGGAAGTTCTTCATAGTAAATTAATACCGGGAAGCATAATTGTTTTTGTAGACAACAGATATGTTGAAGGCAGTAGTACTCCAATCTCACGACGCGATGAAGGCGGTAATACTTATCAGTTGCGTCAATTAGATAATGGCAGTAAGCGAGAGATTTTGAAAAACTTCATTACAAAGCAGGATTTCACAGAAGTTATTTCAAATCATAGCAATAGTGTTGGCTTTGTAGATTACAAGTATTACTGGTGCGGTTGGTATGTGCTCAGCGAGGAATAACAAGGAAAGGCTTCACCTGGGAATCTATGGCGCCCTTGTGACCGGCTTCAGGAGGAATAACAACTCGTTTTGCCGGAACGGCTTCACTGGTTGGTGAACTCTCCGTTGTCATGCAGACGGGACCGGTTCTTTTGCAGGTTTGTTCTTCTGTGAAGTAATTTGTATGCTGCCAGGTTGAAAAAATCCTTGTTCATGCTGATATTCCCCTGTTGCAAAATCCATTCGATCACGGCAGGGGGAGCCTATCAGTAAAGAAGGAATCAGCGTTTTCTTTCCTGCATTCAACGAGGAAGAAAATGTGGAGTACATGGTCAGGGGTGCAAAACAATCCCTGAATGATCTGGATATAAAGGACTGGGAAATAATTGTGGTGGACGACGGGTCCACCGACAGAACTGCCGAACTTGTGCAGGGAATGGCTGCTGAAGATTCAAGGGTCAGGCTGGTCTCACATGGTGAAAACAAGGGTTTCGGAAGGGCAGTTCGTACAGGGATAGAGTCATCTGTGTATGACTGGATATTCTACTCTGACTGCGACGGTCAGTTCGACCTCTCTGAACTTGGTCTTCTCTGGGAGATAAGGGAGAAGGGGGATATAATCTCAGGATACCGCAGAAACAGAAAAGATCCCGGCATGAGGCTTGTCTATTCATTTCTGTGGAATACCCTTTCTTCCGTGATGTTCCTTGGGGGATTCAAGGATGTTGATGCCTCTTTCAAGCTCTACCGGGCTTCTATTTTTAAGAGGATTAAACCAAGGTCTGTCTGCGGGGTTATCGATTTTGAGATTATGACCCTTGCCAGAAGCATGGGTTACCGTGTGATTCAGGTGCCTGTGAGTCATTTTCACCGGAGGGCTGGAACAGTTTCATTTGAATCTGTTCGCACAGGTTTCATAGCATGGGTCAGGATCGGGCCTATCATTGAGATGTTCAAAGAGCTGATGGAGTTCCGAATAAGAACCTGGAAGGGCGATGTGAACTGATGAATGCGGTGCTGGTAACACCGCTTCCACCACAGCCTACAGGTCTTGCAGATTACGCAAGACGAATAATTCACCTCACTGAAAAAAAGGTTGAGTGGAAAATAGCTTATTCTGAAGGCGGAGCCCCTGTACCTGAAGCAGAGTGCCTTCCCATAAGCAAGCTGAATACCCTTCCAGGCAGTATTCTTCGTGTGTACCAGATAGGTAATTCGCTGCACTGCGCAGAAGTTATCAATGCCATGATGGAACAGCCCGGGCATGCGCTGTTCCACGAAACCAACCTGCATCATGTGCTCAGGCAGATAGCAGACTCCACCGGCGACTGGAAGACCTATGAGGCCCATGTTCGCAGTGAGTACGGTCCATCGGCAGATACGGTGCTGCAGACCATGGGCAGAAAAGCGGAGAGCCTTTCAGAATACGATATGCGCCTTCGTCGGAATCATCTTGCAGGTCTGCTTCCATCAGTTGCCCGAAAAGTTGCAGTGCTAAGCGACACAGCCGGAATGACCATGGAGAAACTGCTGCCGGGGAAAAAGATATACCGCATGGGTTTTCTGGCTGACTTTCTTGACAGAGTTGAGAAACCTGCCGGCTCGGAAGAAGAGACAGTCATAGGGATAGCAGGCACTTTTCATTACGGAAGGAACTGGGAGTCCATGCTGGAAGCGGTTGCCCTTCTTCGGAGGCATTATTCAGTGAAGTTGCTGGTGGTAGGCGCCGGATGGCCTGAAACCGGCCATGAATGGGTTCATGTGACAGGCCGGCTGAATGATCTTGAGTTCAGAAAGGCACTTGAGAGAATAGATGTTGCCATTGATCTGAGACACCACACATGCAGCGAAACAAGCGGTTCAATGATGGATGTGATGAGAAGCGGTATACCTGCTGTTCTTTCAGATCAGGGGTCATTCAGAGATCTTCCTTCAGACGCAGTTGTTCGCATTCCCTGCGATTCCGGCGTTGCAGGAGCGGAAGCCGCGCTGAGATTCCTTCTTGATAACAGGGATATAATGAAAGCCACCGGTGAGAATGCCAGAAAGTATTTTCTCAGAGTGAGTGACCCTGATGTGTGTCTCTCCCAGTGGATGGATTTTCTTGATGAAAACTGAAGCGCTCCTTGCTGTGGTTGTTCTGCTGGCAGCGCTGCCCTGGTTTACAGTATCAGGACAAACTGTTGGAATCTACGCCGACCAGTCAGATACAGTTGTGAACAATGACAGTGATGTGTACGATGTGATATGGCAGTTCAGTCATGTGCGCAACTCTCTGCGGAGAGGAACAGATCCCCGTCTCTACGGAGAACACACACTGGCCTGGCACAATATGCCCTGGCCGTCGCTTTTGGCAGGGGCTCTTACAGGGTGGGGATATTCAGCGTCACTGATAATCTCATCACTCTTTGCAGGAACTGCCGGCTACTTCCTCGGAAGGAGCTGGGGTCTCGGGAGGAACGGAGCGCTTGTTGCAGGTATCGTAATAATCTGGATGCCTGTGAGGCTTATTCGTGTCTACCAGCACTACACACTTGCTTCAACAGGATTTGTTCTGTGTGTCCTTGTAACAGTTCGCAGATGGCTCGAAAGGGGAAAACTCCGTTATCTCCTGTTATCGATGCCGCTCTCAGTTCTGGCTGTTGCAGAAGGTCTTCAGCATGGTTTTACTCTGGGACTGGGATGGATGCTTACAGCATTCTTCACTGAATGGAAGGGTTGGAAAAGGTTCCTTCTCTCTGCTGTGCTCCCTGCAGCCGGTGCTGCTGCAGGATTTCTGTGGCTGCTGAGTTTTCCTGAAGCTTTATCAGCCAACCCTGGAATGGACTGGACTGAGGCAGTGTACTGGGGTGCCGAGATCCAGTCATACTTCCTGCCTTCGCTGCTTGGAGAGCCTGTTACCGCAGGGTGGATGCCCAACGCTTTTGAAGGTGTTGTTTCCCCTGGTCTGACAGTGCTTCTTCTTGGAATCATTTGGTGTATCAGAGAGAAAAAGTGGAAGCCTGCTGCTGCCATCGGTGGGGTTATGCTTCTTTCCACCGGGCCGCTTCTGAAAATATTCGGAACACTCACACCTGTTCCACTTCCTTACATGCTGGTTGCTAAAACTCCTTTTCTCTCAGCTGCCAGAACACCTGCAAGGCTGGCTGTGGTTGCAGGTTTTGCCGCTGCTCTGGGTGCAGGGGCTTTGATAGAGAAACAGAGGACAAGTGCAGGCTGGCTTCTCTTCGGTCTGATTATTCTTGAGATAGTGCCTGTGCCTCTTAAAACCATTGATACTGCAATACCTGAGTTTTACAGGTCTTCAGCCCACAGCGGTCCGGTGCTTGAGATACCTGTTTCACCTCTTATCAGACGATATTCCCTTTTCGAGTCTGAAGACGGTCTTGCCAGGCTGGTGAGGTTCATGGCAAGGGAAGATATGACAATTGATTCAGGTTTGCCTGAGGGTCTGTTCTACAACAGTGCCACAGTACCCCTTGAAGGCGATTTTGAGAAAACCGGAGCAGCAACGGTGGTCTACAACAGATGGATGTTTTCTGAGAATGAAACTGCGCTTTACGATTCCCTCTATTCAATCCTCTTCACCTGCAGCTCCCCTGAAGAGAGCCTGTGGGTATGGCAGGCTCCATGAAAACCGTTCTTGATGTAACAGTCTGTGCCCACAGCAGAGGTGGTGTTGGAAGATGGATAAATGGTCTTTCCAGAGGTCTTAGCGAGATTTCATCAGAGCACATTTCCATAGATATTCCTGAAACCCATCCTGACACAGTCTGTCCTGTTTCAGGGGTATTGTCAGTTCCTCCTCCCTTGTGGATGAAGATTCCTTTTTTCAGGCGTTTCATGATTGGCTCAGGGAAACTGGAAGCTTCAAGAGAAGGTAGAATAGCAGGTGCTGCCGGAGTGCCGGATGTGATACACCTCTCAGGAGTGCAGCCGATCGGTCAGGGCAGAAGAAAAGTGGTTACCTTCTATGATGATACACCATGGACTGATCCAGGATCACACACAGAGGAAACTCTTTTCTACGCAGCCAATCTGGCACAGCTTGTGAGAAACGGGGCAGCAGTACTTGCAATAAGCAGGTGGGCTGCTGAGAGAGCTGTTGCAACTTTGGGTGTATCAGAGGGGCTGACAGGGGTAGCAGGCGGTGCTGCTGAAGACATATTCACTCCAGGTGAACCTGACATTGATTTCCTCTGTTCTCTGGGAATTGAACCTGAAAAGTATTTCCTTCATGTGGGAAGCTTTGTTCCCAGAAAGAACATTCCATTTCTCCTCCGGTGTTTTGCGGCAGCTGATCTTTCAGGAAAGAAGCTGGTTCTTGCAGGAGCAGAACGATGGGGCATGAATATTTACAGTGAGCTGCCTGCGAATGTTGTGGTAGCTGAGAATGTACCTGACCAGGGGCTTCTTTCTCTGTACAGAGGCGCTGAAGCGGTACTTGTGCCCAGCAAAGAAGAGGGGCTCGGGCTTCCGGTTCTTGAGGCATTTGCCTGCGGCATTCCTGTTATCTCTTCAGATGGAGGAGCTCTGCCTGAAACTGTGGGAGAGCACGGTAAAGTACTGCCTGTTTCCTCTGAAACAGATTGGATAGAGGCAATAAGGGAGGGAGCGTCATCTGAAATGAAGGCCATGGCTGAGGAGGCAGAGCGACCTACCTGGAGAACAGTTGCAGAGAATGCCATGCAGTTCTACAGGAGCCTGATTTGAGAATACTTTTTCCTGTACACAGAAGCATGCCATACCACAGGAGCCAGAATTGAGAATACTATTCCTTGTGCACAGAAGCATGCCATACCACGGAGGCTCTGAGCGATATGTGTGGGAGCATGCTGTTGCAGCTGTCAGGGAAGGGCATTCTGTAACTGTGGCTACAACTGATGCATGGGATATGTCATGGCTTGTTTCACGGAAGGGAAGGCGCCTGCCTGCTGGAAGAAGTGTTATCTCAGGAGTGGAACTGATAAGGTTCCCTGTGGCTCATCCCCCTGCTCAGAATTTACTCAGAGCTGTTTTCAGAAGAATACGCCCTGGAGGAAAAGACCGGTTCTACTATCCCAACCCGTTTATTCCTGCGCTGGACAGGTGGATACGCTCATCAGGAAGCAGATTTGATATTGTCCATGCCAATGCTATGCCTTTTCTTCTTTACGCAGGTTACAGGCTGGCTTCATCGGCAGGTATTCCCCTTGTATCTGTTCCCCATGCCAACATAGGGTCAGCTGACCACAGAATCCTTCCGATGAAGTACTTTTCAGGAATGCAGCCTGAGATTCTCAGGCAGTCTGCCCTTGTGGTTGCTCAGAACAGGTTTGAGGCCTCTGTGTATGTAGATGAGTGCGGTGTTGATCCCAGGCGTATCATGCCAGGGGGAAGCGGTATAGACCCCGAGGAATGGGAAGATGCAGATGGTCAGGCTGCAAGAAAAGCCCTCTCGCTGAGCCCTTTCTCAAAAATAGTACTGAGCATGACAGCCCACTGCAGGGACAAGGGGTCATTCTCCCTTCTGGATGCTTCAGTAAAACTCTGGCAGGAAGGCGCAGACTTCACACTCGTACTTGCCGGGCCGGTGATGGATGACTTCAGAGAGAAACTGAACAGTGTTTCTTCAGTAATTCCAGACGGCAGGCTTGTGGTCACAGGATACCTGCCTGAAAGGCTGAGAAAGGATCTTTTCAAGGCAGCTGACATAGTTGCTGCACCTTCGAGGCTCGATGCTTTTGGAATAGTTCTTCTGGACGGATGGATGGGCGGTTCTCCTGTGATAGGATGCAGGTCAGGTGGAATGCCTGACATCATTGACCACGAAAAGAACGGATTTCTTGTGAATTTCGGTGACTGGGAAGATATTGCCGCAAAACTGAAGGAGCTGCTGGAAAACCATTCTCTCGCCTCTTCAATGGCAGCCTGCGGCAGAAAGAAAACAATGGAGAATTACACTTGGGAAAAGGTTACTTCAAAGCTCTTTCACCGTCTGGAGGAGGATGGTCTGTGGAAAGGGTAACTGCAGCAGTGGTTCTCTACAACAATGCAGAGCTGATTCCAGGGCTTTCCGCAACTATTCAGGGGCTTTCTCCTGCCGGCGCGGTTATCTATGACAGCTGTTCTTCCGATGGTTCAGCTGAAAAAGCCTGCAAGATGATTTCAGATGCCGCTGTTATCACCGGTGATAACCTGGGTTTCGGCAACGGATGCAACCGCTGTCTTGAAAAGATTGATACAGAATACACATTGTTTCTGAACAGCGATGCTTCAATAACCAGGGAGAACCTGGCTCTTCTGGTGGCAGCACTTGATGAGAACAGTTGTCTGGCAGCTGTACAGCCGGTGATAAGATTATGGGGCTGGGAGCTGGTAACAGCAGGAAGAGGAGTTTATCTGACACCCTTCGGTGAATCCTGGGATGCAGGTTTCATGCATCTGGAGCCCTTCATCAAGGGTGGAATACGAGAGGTGCCTGCGGTAACCGCAGCAGTTGCTCTCTGGAGAACATCTGTACTGAAAAAGCTGGGAGGTTTTGATACAGGCTACTTCATGTACTTTGAAGATGCGGATCTCTCCCTTCGCGCCAGAGGTGCAGGGTGGAAGGTTGCTCTATGCGGCGGTTCCCAGGCAGCTCACATGGTTGGAGCTTCCGCTGTGCGGGAGAAGGCTGAACTCTGGGAGCTTGCTTCTTCCATAAGGCTTCAAAGGCGTTTTCTGAGAGGCAGCGGGTTATCTGAAAGAAGCCTTTGGTCAAGGGAGCTGCGAATCGCTGCAGGAATGCTTTTGAGAGGTATTTCTCCGTTTGCCAGGATTAAAACCTTCCTGAAAGCTCTTGCTGCCCCTGCTCCTGAAGAGATTGCCCTTGACCGGCATACAAAATCAATTCTTTACGGTATTCCAGGTGATATGCCTCTCAGAAGGCCTGAGCAGGGAGCGCCGGGGCCGGGATGGCAGAGGGGAAGAGCTGCTCCATGGGCAGGGCTCAAACCTCACAGGAAGCCTCTGAAACTGGCTCTTACAGGGGAGTCGCATGCATCCACTGCAGCTGTTGTTTCAGGTTCAGGGGAGCTTTTGCGCAGAGTAACAGTTTCACCGTCAAAGACAGTTGAGGTTACTCTGGCTGAACCGCCTGGCATTGTATACATTAAATGCGACTCACTCTCTGATTCAATCAAGGTAGAGGTAAAATGAACACTGACAGGAACTGCGCTGCAGCAGTTATCATTGCCGGAGGATGCTTATGTGCAGCTTCAATACTGTTCAGAGGTTTTGACCCTCTGACTCTGTCCCTGCTTCCGCTGGGAGTTGCTTCCGGTCTTGCATCCGGCACTGTTCTTTTTCCGGTACTCTCTCTGGCTTTGCTTGCCTCAGCTGCTGCTCCTTCTGCACTGCCATGGGTATGCCTTGCAGCAGGGTTTACAGCAAGCGCCGCCGGCAGAGGAACAGCATTGAGAGCTGCAGGTTTCATAACCACTGCTTCAGTGGCCTGGTTTCTGCCTGCAGCAGGTATGACTGCGGCTCTGGCAGCTTCGGCGGTTCTTGTTTTCATTGAGAAAAGGCACAAACTCTCCATTGCGGTACTGGCAGCAGCTTTCATTGTTTCTGCCCTGACAGGCGGTTTTCCTGAGAAGGCTGTTCCAGAGGCTGCAATTGCCCGTTCAGTTATTCAGAATGAAAAAATATCATTTGAGATACCCTCCCTCACAGGCAGCTGTACTGAAGTGCTTCTTCCTGCTCCCTGCTCAGGGGAGTGGGCAATGCAGGCAGCTGTGAACAGCGGAGGTGTGAGAGATACACTGCCTGTTGCCGCGCTCTTGTGCAGAGAAGAGCTTACCATGCTCTCTGCAGGAAATGATACAATCTGCTTCTCCATGAGCCCCGGTGATACTCTTGCTGTAAGGCTTCTGAGGCATCACAGAGCCTTTTGTCATCCTGCTGTGCATCTTTCCGCAGGAGGTGAGCTTCTGTGAGAAGATTCATCGAAACACATCGGCTTATGCTCTCATGCTTCGTCTCAGGAGCATGGGTGTTCATAGCCTGGAAACTTGCAGGCATGCCTTCACCGGGATTTTACGGCAGAATACTTCCAGGGGCATGGATTCTTGCCGGTTTGCTTGCAGGACGCGCCCCTGCAACTAAATGGCTTTCTGTTTTCTTCGCTGTTTTTACTGTTTCGGTATGGTTGTGGCAGCTTTCAGAATTCGGCTGGATAATTGCAGGAGCCGCCGCCGCTGCCGGTGTGATTGCCTCAGGAGCCGCAACAGTGATTCACAGCGGACAAGTTGTCAGAGGCATTCTTCCTGCGGTTCTGCTTTCTGCGGTTACCTCCGCTGTGAACAGCGATGAAGTCCGCTTTGCCGAGATAGCTTCCTCTGTAACCGGAATCGGTTATGAAAGCAGGCTGCAAACAGGGCTGAGAACTGGTGATATTGACAGCGAAACGAGCCACCACACTGAGTTCTTTCCTCTGATGATTTCACCTGGGCTTATAGCCGGAGAGGAAGGGCTTCGTATAGTTCCGGTTGTGATAACCATTGCAGCAGTTGTACTTCTGGGGGGTATTGCGGCGCCGTTGCCTGCTTTCATGGCTGCTGCTCTCTATCCTGGATTCAGTATTTCAGGGCTGGCCTACACCGGATGGCTGGCTGTTCTTCTGTTTCTTCTGCCGCTGAGATACGGAAAGGGGAAGTACGGCACTATTCTCCGCCTGGCAGTTGTTCTTTTGCTTGCTGCGCTGAAGCTCCGCTATGGAGCATTAGGCGCAGGAATGCTTGCAGCTGAGTATTTCCCTGTCAAAGGAAATCTGAAGAAAAAGTACCTTTTTCCGGCAATTCTGGTATGTGCTCTTATTCTTTTTCTGGCAGGGGACAGATACCTGCTTCACGGCAGAATATTCTGGGTAAGATACGGTAATATTGAAGCCCTTAAACTGATATGGATCAATATCTTTCACCGGCCTCTGCATCTTCTGTCAAACCTTGGCTGGAGTCTTTTTGATCTGGAGGCAGGGCTTTTCTTCAGGGCTCCCTGGACGCTTGTTGCGCTGGCAGGGCTTCCTGAATTGTACAGGCGTGACAGAACTCTCTTTCACCGGCTTGTGATACCATCTGCTTTCTACTGGTTTGCAACTGTTATCTGGATGGGCAGCTGCTGGCATGGTCTTCCTGCTCCTGCTGGAAGAATGTTTCTTCCTCTTGTTCCTCTTTTTGCCGCCGGGTTCAGCCAGGTGTGGCGCAAGCCTGCTGCAGGTGTATTTGCATCGTTCTCCATTGCTGTCAGCGCTCTGGTGATTGTCTGCCCTGCGCTCAGGGCCAACTATGCAGACGGTACAGACTCTCTTCTTGAACTGCTTGGAGGTTCCGGCGGTTTCTCAATGATTCGCAGCAATCCCCTTAACCTCCTGATGCCTGCAGTTCTTGCGGCAGGAATATTTGCTGTGTTCAGAAGAAGCCGTTTTGCAGGGGCTCATGCTGCGATAATACTTCTCTGCGGTTTCTTTCTTGCCGGTATTGCTCCAGTTGTTCCTGATGCGGAAGATCTGGATTCTTCCGCAGTACAGGGTGCTCCGCTCTATCCGCGAAGCCCTGACCCTGTAAACAGAGCTTTATGGATAACAGAAACAGAAAGACTCCTTGAACTCTCTGAGCCGGGGCAGTCAATACTGCTTCCCTGTAACAGCAGCGCAGACTCGCTTCTTCTTGAAATGTCCTCCTCCGGAGGGGCACTTATGGTGGGGGATACAGTTATTCATGTGGAAACAGAACTGGCAGAACTACCTGAAGATTACCAGTTTCTGGGACGGAACGAAAGGGTTCTTCCTGACCTGCCTGAGAACAGAATTATGGAGATTTACCATTTGCCGTTGAATGCTTACAGGGATACTCTCAGAATCATATGGTACTCAGGCAATCCGGTATATCTGGACAGGGCAGGGGTTTTCTGATGAAGTTTTCTGTTGTCATACCCTCCAGAAACGGTCTCTCCATTCTTCGAAGGTTTCTTCCTGGAATTATCAGTGAAACTGAACAGGCTGGAGGACTGGTGATAGTTGTTGATGACTGTTCCTCTGACGGCACCTCCGCTGCTGTGGAAAAAGAGTTTCCCTCTGTAAGAATCCTTGAGCGAAAAGGCTCTCCTGCTTTCTGTTCAGCGGTAAATCTTGGCATGAGCAATGCAGAAGGTGATTACCTTATGCTTCTCAACAATGATACTTCACCTGAACCGGGCAGTTTTTCAATGCTTCTGAAAAGGCTTCAGGAATCAGAGAGGGAAGTTGCGGCAGCAGTGCCATCAATTCCCCGTCCTGACGGAACCGATGACAGCCTCTTCAGGTGGGGTTTCAGAAGAGGGCTGGCTGTAACCATGCAGGGAGGCAGTGGAGAGCCCTATCCTTCAGGCGCGTGTGCCTTGTGGAAACGGAAAGCATGGGAGGCCCTGAACGGTCTGGACACCAGGTTTGCGCCTATCTACTGGGAAGATACCGATCTGGGAGCCAGAATGACCGGTGCAGGGTATCGTATGATTATCGTTGAAGAGGCTGTGGTGAACCATCTTCACAGGGCTACAATGGGCAGTTCACAGGCTACAATGGCGCTCAGGGAGAGAAACAGGTTTGTTTTCATGGAGATACACTGTTCATCCCTTCTGATGAGAATAAGCACTGCACTGTGGCTGCCGCTTCACTTTATAAAAGGCGGAAGCGCATTCAGAGAGGGCTTCAGAAACTACCTTAAGTGGAGAAGGGGCAGAGTTGAAGTCTGAGGGACACAGGTTTATTCTGGGAGTGGAAAGTCTTACAGGTCTCGTTGCAGGAGCCTCTGCGCTTGTTGCTTTTGTTGCTGCCCTTGTTCTCTGGCTCACAGTAGGAGAATCTGTTTCCGCTCTTGAAGCATCCGCCCTTTCCAGAGCTGCCTTTACCGCCGCTGCCCTGGGCTCAAGGCCTTCCCAGACCAGGCTTCAGGAGCTGGCAGAGGCTTTTATTCCCGGCGGAGGAATAAGCGCAGTGGCTGTGATGATGAATGATACCCTTGCAATGGCTTATCCCACCCTTGATCCTGCCGAGAGAAGCCAATGGGAGACCGTTTCCCATACTGCCCGGTCAGGTGAATACAACATTCTCATGGTTGTCGACCTGCCTCCTTCCCTTAAGGCAGGCAGAGCAGCAGCGGCGGTAATGGCCCTTTTTGCCATCTTTCTTACTGCTGTTGCGGTGCTTACACCCCGTTACCTGAGAAAGACAGTTCTTGAACCTCTGAGAAACATTCTCGGTCAGGCTGACAGAATTGATGAAGGGGGAGGCAGATCGGCTGCTGCTGCCGACGATTCCTTCAGAAAACTGGTAGATCAGCTCTCAATGCAGGACAGGCAGCTGAAGGAAATGAGAGCCAGGGCTCTTGAAAGGGCAGAAACCGCCGAATCCAGATCCGGCGCTGTTCTTGAAGCAATGGATTCATCGGTGGTGGTTCTTGATTCCCGAATGAAGCCTACTCTCTGGAATTCCAGTGCTCTTTCAGTTCTGGGGCCTTCACCTGAAAGCTGGACCGGTGAGGCCGCCCTTGCCCCTTTTGTAAAGCATGGTAACAGGGAGTGGGACAGTGAGCTGGGGGGCAGGAACTACCGTTTCAGTGCTGCAGGCGGCGAAAGCGGAGAAACAGTTGTTCTCATCACCGATGTTACCGAATCGCTGCAGCTTGAAAGAAAGCTCTCCGAGGAGAGCGCCCTTGCTGATCTGGGAGCTTTTTCCGGCGGTGTGGCCCACGAGATAGGTAATGCCCTCTGTGCTCTTGAAGGTTTCATGACCCTTCTGGCAAGGGGAGGCGACAGCGAAAGAACCGGAGAACTCCTGCGTGAAGCCTCACTGGAGGTCGATTCTGCCAGAAGAGTGGTTGAAGCATTTCGAAGAATAGCAGTGGAGAGCACAATAGGCAGCTCCATTTCATGCAGTGAAGCCCTGGCGGTAATTGAGAATCTTGCAGAATCCAAAGGGGTGGTATTCAGAGGCAGGAACAGCCTTGCATCTGATTGTATGGTGCCTGGAAGCGCAGTGATTCTCACCAGAATACTGGACAACCTGCTGACCAATGCGATTCGTATTGCCGGCAGAGAAACTGTTGTTGTGGAGGCAGGGTTCACTGGCAGCAGCGGAAATTTTGTATTTTCTGTGCAGGATGGCGGCCCAGGGCTTCCTGACGATCCTGAGATAGTCTTCAAACCTATGTATTCCTCCGGTGAAGGGGATGGTATGGGTCTCGGTCTTACCATAGCCAGAAGGCTTGTGCGGGCAATGGGAGGAAAGATGACAGCAGCTCACAGGCCTGAAGGCGGTGCCATTTTCACTGTGCGAATTCCTGCAGAAGAGAGAAAGCAATGAAGAAGATACTTCTGGTAGAGGACAAAAGAGGAATGCGTGTCATGCTCACTGCAGCTCTTCAGGAAGACGGATGGCAGGTTACTGCTGTACAGGGGGGTAATCAGGCACTTGAAGAACTAGCCTCTGAAAAGTATGATGCTGTTCTCACCGATGTCTGCCTTCCAGGCAGGATTTCCGGAATTGATGTTCTTCACTCTGCGCCGAGAGGATGCAGAGTTGTTGTTATGACTGCTTTTGGAACTGTGGACATGGCTGTTAATGCCATGAAAACCGGAGCATCGGACTTTATCAGCAAACCGTTTGAACTTGACGAGCTTCTTGGAATTCTGCGAAGAATCTGCCCTGACAGCCCAGGTGAGATGGTAGGGAAATCAGAACAGTTCCATGAGGCCATTTCAAGGGCAAAAAGGGCAGCCGGCAGCGGCATGAATGTTCTTGTAATGGGTGAGAGTGGTACCGGCAAGGAACTTCTGGCAAGAATGATTCACCGCACAAGTGACCGTGAGGCAGGCCCTTTCATTCCTGTTAACTGTGCTGCAATTCCGGCAAACCTTATGGAGAGCGAACTGTTCGGAGCTGAAAAGGGCGCCTATACCGGTTCCTCAGAGGCAAGACCTGGACGGTTCACAATGGCTTCAGGGGGTGTAATCTTTCTTGACGAAATAGGTGACATGGAGCTGGGGCTTCAGGGTAAACTGCTCAGGGTTCTTGAGTCAGGCACCTATCATTCTGTAGGGGGCACTGAAGAGCTGTTCACTGATGCTCTGGTTATTTCAGCCAGCAACAGGAATCTGAAGGAACTTACAGAAAAGGGACTGTTCAGGGAGGATCTCTACTACAGAATAGCGGAGTTTCCTGTTACCCTTCCTCCTCTGCGGGAGAGGGGAGAAGACAGGCTTCTTCTGGCAGAGCACTTTTTGAAGATGTTCGGCGGCAGTATTCTGTCCCCATGTGCAGTTCAGGCTATTGAGAACTACAGCTGGCCTGGAAATGTGAGAGAGATGCGTACCCTTGTGAGAAGAGCATGTGTAAACTCCGCAGGCGGTGAGATTACCTCTGAACTTCTTGAGTTCCAGTGTGACTGCTCTGAAAAGGCCGTTTCCAGCGGCAACCTTCGGGAAGAGTCGGCAGCTGCTGCGAGAAAAAGGGAGAAAGAGCTTATAGAAAAGGCCCTGGAAGTCTCAGAGGGAAACCGTACCAAAGCAGCGTCTGCTCTAGGGGTAAGCTACAGGACACTGCTTACAAAAATAAAGGAACTGGGGCTGGAAAAGTGAAAGCTGTGGTGCTTCTTTCAGGCGGTCTTGATTCAGCCACTGTTCTTGCAATGGCTTCAAAGGATGAATACAGTGTAACAGCCCTTTCTTTTCGCTACGGCCAGAAGCATTCCATTGAGCTTGATAAAGCTGCGGCAACAGCAGCAGCCTGGAATGTGAGGGATCATGTTGTTCTTCAGCTTGATCCTGAGCCGTTCAGAGCTTCTTCACTTACAGGTGAAGGGGAGGTGCAGAACGGAAATATTCAAAGAACTGAGATACCCTCAACATATGTGCCTGCCCGAAACACAGTATTCCTTTCTCTCGCGCTGGCACTTGCAGAGAGCAGAGAGGCAGATGCTGTTTTCATAGGGGTGAACGCTCTTGACTACAGCGGATATCCTGACTGCCGGCCGGCTTTCATAAAAGCATTCCGGAATCTGGCTGCTGTTGCCACAAAGAGCGCGGTTCAGGGTAATCCTGTAAGAATTGAAGCTCCTCTTCTGCACATGACAAAAGCTGAAATTATAAGAGCAGGCCTTGATCTGGGTGTTGATTATTCCCTTACACTGAGCTGCTACAGGCCTGACAGCCAGGGAAGAAGCTGCGGCACCTGTGATTCCTGCCTTCTCAGGCTGAAGGGGTTTCGAGAGAACGGTGAAACGGACCCGGCCACTTATGTGTGAGAAAAACTACCGAATAAAAGAGATGTACCCTACACTGCAGGGGGAAGGCTATTACACCGGAAGAACGGTGGTTCTGCTTAGATTTCAGGAGTGCAACCTCTCCTGTTCATTCTGCGACACAGATTTTGCAGGAACCGACGGTCCGGGAGGAGGTGTTTTTTCCTCTCCAGTGGAACTTGCTGAAGCTGTTGCCGAAAAGTGGCCTGGAAAGACAGGCATACCGGCAGTTCTCTGCACAGGAGGTGAGCCTCTGCTGCAGCTGGATGAACCTCTTGTTGAAGCCTTTCACTCCCTGGGTTTTCAGGTGCTCCTTGAGACCAACGGAACCTTTCCTGTCCCTGGCGGAGTGGACTGGGTATGTGTAAGCCCCAAGAGTGACAGGTGTCTTCTGAGGGAAGGTGACGAACTGAAGATAGTCTGGCCTTCTGAAGCAGTTGATCCTGACACCTGGGCTGAAACACTCTTCGGCCACTTCTGGCTTCAGCCGAAGTACGACGAGAGTTACGAGTATAATCTCAGATTGTGCATAGACCGCTGCCTTGAAGATCCCAGATGGCGGCTCAGCCTTCAGACCCATCGGTACATCGGAATGCCGTAAACCGTAAGGAATATATGGAGATATACAGAGATTTCACATTTGACGCTGCCCACAGGCTGGACAGGCTTCCTGCTGAACACAAGTGCAGTTCCATGCATGGCCATACATACAAAGTAAGGGTTTATGTTGAAGGTACAGTAAAACCTGAAACAGGCTGGGTAATGGACTACGGAGAGCTTAAGAGGGTATGCGAACCTGCTGTGAGAATGCTTGATCACAAGTGTCTCAATGACATAGAAGATATAGGGCACACTACCAGTGAGAACATTGCAGTATGGCTGTGGAACAGAATAGCGCCTGACCTTCCGGGGCTTTCCATGATAGAGGTTAAGGAGACTCCTGGAACAGGATGCAGGTACAGGGGATGAAGGATATTCAGAACAGTCCCGATACACGCCGTATTCCTCTGGATGAAGTGGGAGTAACCTCCCTCAGTTATCCGGTGACCATTCTGGACAGGGAGAACCGCGAGCAGTCCACAGTGGCAGACATATCAATGTATGTGGATCTGCCTATGCACTTCAAGGGCACACACATGAGCCGGTTCATAGAGGTTCTCACAGAGAGCGGCTGCTCATTCACAGGTTCTACAATGCCTCTGTTGCTCGCAAGACTCAAAGCCGCTCTTGAGGCAGACTCAGCTGCAGTAAAGGTGGAGTTTCCCTACTTCATGGAAAGAAAAGCGCCTGTTACAGGGGCAAGTGCGCTTATGAGCTACAGGTGTTCCTTTCTGGGCGTTTCAGGCCCTGATGGAGATGACTTTGTTCTGACTGTCACTGTTCCTGTTGGAACCCTCTGCCCATGCAGCAGGGAAATAAGCGATGCTGGGGCCCACAATCAGAGAGGATACCTTACAATGGAGGTTCGGACAATGAAGAAGGAGGACGGCGCCTTTGAAATGCTCTGGATCGAGGAACTTGTGGAGACAGCAGAAAGATCTGCTTCAGTGCCTCTCTACACCATACTTAAACGGGCAGACGAGAAGTTCGTCACAGAACAGGCCTATGAAAACCCTGTATTTGTTGAAGACATGGTAAGGGAAGCGGCTAGAGAGCTTATGGCTGACAGAAGGGTGAGAAGCTTTACCGTCAGAGCCGAGAACCACGAATCAATTCATACTCACAATGCCTATGCTGTTGTCAGGTGGTCCCGCCCTTCCTGAACTGGGCATTTACTCTGATTGATATGCCCCCTCTGACACCGAAGTCGGCAGTAACCTGACACCACCGCGGTTCAAGCGCCTCCACCAGATCGTCCAGAATAACATTGGTAACATGCTCGTGGAAGATGCCTCTGTTCCGAAATGAAAGAAAATAAAGCTTCAGTGATTTTGACTCTACGATCTTTGATTCAGGAATATATGTAACGGTAATTGAAGCAAAGTCCGGCTGGCCTGTTTTGGGGCATACACAGGTAAACTCATCTGTAGAGAGGGTTACTGTATAGTCCCTTTCCGGATTCATGTTTGGAAATGTTTCCAGCCCTTGGAACTGGTTGCTGCCGCCTAGAAGAGTAAGACCGTCCAGTGTCTGTTCGCCCATAGAGTGCTCCTTTTGATGCTCCGTCAGGAGGGTTTTACCTTCCGGTATGCTTCATCAACTGTGCAGCCTGATTCTGTCATAAGGTCAATGACACTGGCTGCGCCTTTCGCAGTAACGCCTTTTTTCGACAGGGCTTTCACTGTTTTGTAGATGCCTTTCCTTCCAAGAACCGCCATCCAGTCCCTGCCAGCCCTTCTTGATCCTCTCATTCGGTCTGCAAGAAGATGGGCAAGAGAGGCAGGCTTCATGCTGACCTTGCGCAGCAGCTTGTCATACAGGTCGCACAGTTCAAGGTTCAGAAGCCGGTCAATAAGGTGTTCGCTGAGTCCGAGACGCCTGTAAATTATTCTTCTTTCCCATGGCTTTCTGGGAAGTTTTTTGGAAAGGGTCTTAAATGTGTCCGGAGGAATAGGTTGTGGAGGCAGGTCAGTGTCAGGATACATCCTGTCCGCTCCCGGGAGTATCCTTTCGAAATCAGTTGTACCGTCAATCCGTCCCTGTCTTGTCTCAGGGGGTACTCCCTGGAATGCCTCACGGATCCTGATGGCGATTTCCTTTGCAGCTGTGTCCATATCCTCTTCAGGGCCGCTGAAGACAAAAACAGAATCTCCCGGAGCTGCGCCTGTTCTGTGCCTGACCTGATCTGAAGCCAGCGATACACAGGGCTTATCTTCAAGGCATGCTATCACCCTGACTCTGCCTCTGAGTTCATCCAGAAAGGTAAGCCCCGGCTGAGTAGGCCACTCCTGAAACTCCCTGAACCCTGGAATCACCAGAGCTGCGCCTGAGCCTTCAAGAGGTATGAATCTGTCTGGAATGGAATCTGCTGTGAGGCTGGACTGTTTAAGGGCATGCCTCAGATCCAGAAGTGCCTTTTGCCTGTATGCTTCAATCCGTGAGAGAGGTTCGATCATTGCTATTCTTGGAACACCCTTTATCTCTATTCTGGTACCTCCGGTTATGGACACATTCACATCCTGCCGAACTGAACCGATACCACGGCGCACAAGGTGGGTTGAGCGCATGGTTTCCCCGATCAGTTTTGCAGCCAGTGCCATTTCTTCCGGAGTGCAGAGTTCAGGGGCTGTTACCGGTTCAACCAGAGGCATTGAGAGCCTGTCAGTTCTGTAGTAGACATGATGCCCCACATCGGAGACTTCTCTGCAGGCATCCTCTTCCAGACTCATCTGAATGAAATGCAGCTCTCTGTCGAGAAAAGGTATTACACCGTTGACTCCCACAATTGCAGTTCTCTGAAAACCTGTTGGAATGGAGCCGTCAAGGTACTGCTTTCTTGTTATGTGCAGTTCGTCAACCAGGGACATGTTAAACATCATGGCCAGTTGAAGAGCTATCTTAACAGCTTCAGGATTAGCCTGAAAAGGAGGTGTGTCATCCATCTCATATGTGCACACAGAATCGTTGTAGAGAAGGTAGTGAACCTGTTTCTTTGTTTTGAATTCCATGAGAGCAGTGCCGTCGTACTCACCGAACTCGCTCAGAGTCGGGCGCATGTGCCTGAGAAGCTCCTGGTGGTGCTTGTCATTTCTGTATTGTGAACGGCATCTGCAGAAAAGCTTTCCTTCAGTTGCCAGCTGCTGGTGTGTTTCAAGACCGCCTCTGAAGCCCAGGTCGCGGAGTTCGGTGTAATCCTGCAAGAAAGTTTCCTTTCGATAATTGAGAAAATACTGTTCTGATGAGGATAAAAAATAACAACTGCAGTCATTCGGGTAAACTCTGCTGACCATTGACCGCCACCAGTGCTGTGGGTATTATCCAAGTGTGAAATCGGAAGCATTTTCTCTTTTTGCCGCTTTTCCCGCACAAATGCCGGGGATGGCGGTTTTTTAATTGCGCTTCCGTTAACCCGAAAGGAGTTACCATGAACATCGAGATCAGCGCGAGACACTTCGACCTTACAGACGCTCTGAAAAACCATGTAGAGGAAAAGCTGTCCATGCTTGATCGTTTCTACGATGGAATAGATGATGTCCATGTGATTCTGGAGCTTACTTCCGGCATGAATCATTCTCATGTGCAGCTCAGAGGCGACAGGGTCAGGCTTGACTCAAGATCCGAGAGCCATGACATGTACTTCGCATTTGACCACTGCGCAAGCAACCTTGAGCGACAGCTGAGGAAGTTCAAGGAAACGCACCATGACCATCCGAAAAGACAGCACAGTTCCAAATCCACCGAGTCCGGTACCTGGTATATAGCTGCCGAGCCTTCAGAGATGGATGCTCCTGTTCTTCTCAGGGACAACAGCAAACTGGAAAGATTTACTACCAATCAGGCAATGACCGAGTTCGAGGTAAGGGGTTCTGATGATGTGCTCATTTTCTACAACACGGAAACTGACACTCTGAGCAGTGCCTATCGCACAACCAGCGGTGTGACGCAGGTTGTGGAGCTTACCCGAAAGGGCTGACATTGCAGGATCGTTATCCCGATCCATCAAAACTTACAGTTGGAGTTCTCAGTGAGAAACTCTCCGGCAGACTTCAGATTTCGTCATTAACCGGTGTCAGGGGATACGAGAGAAAAATCGTATCCCCTGATATAAGTCGTCCTGGTCTTTGCCTTACAGGGTACACCAACAACTTTATGCACAACAGGATACAGATATTCGGAGAAACTGAGATAACCCTTCTCAGGGAACTTGACGCAGGCGCAAGGCACTCTGCCATTGCCGGTGTTTTCGGGTTTCCAGTTGTCTGCAGCATTGTTACCAAGGGTCTTGAGCCTCCTGATGAGCTTCTTGCGGCAGCCTTTGAAGCAGGGTCGACTCTTTTTGTCTCTCCCAGGGATACAACACCTCTTATTCATGACCTGAACAGTTTTCTGGGAGAGGTATTTGCGCCCCATGTATCCCTTCACGCAACAATGGTGGATGTGTTTGGCGAAGGTCTTCTTGTCATGGGCAGAAGCGCCATTGGAAAGAGCGAAGCGGTTCTCGGTCTTGTTGAGAGGGGGCATCGTCTGGTGGCTGACGACCTTGTAAGGGTGAGAAGGGCTCAGGAAAGGCTTATCGGCACAGGAGATGCCCTGATCGGCTTTTTTATGGAAATAAGGGGTATCGGTTTTGTGGACATAGCGGAGCTTTATGGCCTGGGAGCAACAAGGGAGAGACAGACTGTTGATCTTGCTGTAAGACTGATTGATGCAGGTATAATTGACGAGGCGGAAAGATCCGGCCTTGAGAGAAAAACCATGAACATTCTCGGTGTGGATATCCCTCTTATGGAAATTCCTGTGCTCCCTGGAAGAAACCTCACACTTCTTCTTGAGGTTGCAGCCATGATGAACATGCAGTACAGGAAATCCGGATTTACTTCCGCTGAGCGACTGAACAAAGCACTTATTTCCCGAATGGGTAGAGGCAGGGAAGAGGAATGACCAGTGTAAAGGTAAGAGTTCCGAACAAATTAGGCATACATGCGAGACCGGCGGCACTTATTGTCAGGGCAGCGGTGGAGTATGATTCTGATGTATGGATTGAGAACAATGAAGACAGGGTAAACGCCAAAAGCATAATGGGAGTTATGACTCTTGCTGCCTCAGGGGGATCTGAAGTAACAGTTTCTGCTGAAGGTGACGATGCTGATGAAGCAATGGAGGCAGTGGCTGATGTGATCAGGTCCGGTTTCGGAGAAGAGTTGCTCTGATGCTTTACAGGGGAATTCCAGCCTCTCACGGGGTAGTTGTAGGGCCAGCTCTGGTGATGAAGCAGGAACCACTTCAGGCGGTTGCCAGAATAGCCCTCTCCCCTGAACAGATCCAGCCTGAGACAGACCGTTTCTTCAAAGCTGTAGCCGATGTAAGGCATGACCTTGAAAACATTGCCGACTCAGTGGGGGATGTGGTTGAAGGAAGGCAGATACTGGAGTTTCTTCTGCTTCTCCTTCAGGACCCTACAATTGCAGCTGATGTGGAATCCTGTATCAGGGATGAACAGGTAAACGCCGAGTACGCTCTGAGCAGAACACTCAGCGATGTAGTGAACAAGTTCAGCAAAATGACCGATCCCTACCTCAGAGAACGGGTGGCTGATGTAAGTGATGTGGGAAGAAGGGTTCTGGCCAAGCTTTCCGGAAGGGCAGCTCCAGGAGCTGTTACCATGCAGGAACCTTCCATAATGGTGGCAAAAGATCTGGACCCTTCAGAAACAGCAGGTTTTGATCCTGCCCGAATTCTGGCCTTTGCAACAGATATGGGCGGCGAAACATCCCACACTTCCATTCTTGCAAGAAGCCTCGGCATTCCTGCTGTGGTTGGTTTGCGAAACCTTACAGGTAATCTCCGCACAGGGGACACAATAATTGTTGACGGACTTCATGGATATGTGATTGTAAATCCAACTGAAGAAGAAATTGATTATCACAGCAAGGTAAGAGACCGATTTCTTGAGGCAGAGCACCTGCTGCAGACGCAAAGTACAGGCCCGGCGGTTACAGGTGACGGTTGCAGAGTGGAACTTGCTGCAAATATTGAACTTCCCCATGAAGTTGAACTTGTGAAAAAGGTAAACGCAGACGGCATAGGTCTCTTCAGAACAGAATTTATTCGTCTTATAAGCGAGGACGCAACCCAGGAGGAGGCCCAGTTTCAGATTTACGAACATGTTGCAGCCAGCCTTGATCCTGAACCTGTCATAATAAGAACCTTTGACATGGGAGGAGACAAATTCAGAGCAGGTTTTGATTCTGTTCCTGAAGCAAACCCTTTTCTCGGATACAGAGCAGTGCGAATATGTCTCGACAGGCCTGCCGAGTTCTCAACCCAGCTGAGGGCCATTTTCAGAGCCTCTTCAAGGGGAAATGTAAGGCTCATGTTCCCTATGGTAACCCATGTTGAGCAGCTGAGAAGGCTTCATGATCTTCTTGCTGCGATAAGAAATGATCTGGACGTTTCAGGTATTCCGTACGACCGGTCGCTTAAGGTTGGAATAATGGTAGAAACACCGGCTACTGTGAGTATTCTGGACCTTATGCTCCCCTGGGTAGACTTTGTATCAATCGGCACAAACGACCTTACCCAGTACACCCTTGCTGTTGACAGAGGCAACCCCAGAGTTGCTGAACTGTATGACAATTTTCATCCTGCTGTTCTCAGGCAGATTGACAAAGTGGTTCGCATCTGCCACGAAAAAAAGAAGTGGGTAGGGGTCTGCGGAGCAATGGCAGGTGATCCGCTGGCGGTACCGCTTCTTCTGGGGTTCGGTGTGGACGAACTGAGTGTTTCCCCGCCGCTTATTCCTGATGTGAAGAAGATGATAGCAGTAGTTACAACCCACGGTTCCAGGGAAATTGCTGAACAGTCCCTGTCCATGGAAACCGGTCTGGCTGTCAGAGCGAAGGTCCACAGCTATGTGGTTGGAAAATACCCTGAGATTCTGCTTAACGAGAATTCCTGGAAAAACGGAGGATAGAAGATGCACTGTATCATCCCTGCTGCAGGGAAGGGAACCCGTATGCGCCCGCTTACATGGTCGAAACCCAAGCCTCTTCTGCCTGTGGCAGGCAGGCCGATGCTTGCCCATGTGATGGATACACTGAAGGATGCAGGAGTGGATCACATAACCCTTATAACAGGTTACCTGGGGCAGGAAATTGTTGACTGGGCCAGAAGCGGGTATCCTGATATTCTGGTTGATTTTGCTGTTCAGGAGAGTGCTGACGGCCTTGCTTCTGCTGTTCTTCTGGCTGAGGAATACACCACCGACAGCCCTTCAATGGTTGTTCTCGGTGACACTCTTTTTTCCGCCGACCTGTCTGTTCTAAAGGGGGAGACCAGAAACCTGATAGTTACAGCTCCAGTGGATGATCCTTCCCGTTTCGGTGTTGTTTTAATGGAGAACGGACAGGTGAAGAAACTGGTTGAGAAGCCATCTGAACCCATAAGCAATCTGGCCATTGTAGGAGTTTACTATTTTGCCAGCGGCAGAAAACTAATGGAGTACTGCCGGCAGCTGAAAGAAAAGAATACCAGAACAAGAGGTGAGTACCAGCTTACCGATGCAATGCAGCTCATGCTTCAGAACGGTGAACCTTTCGGCACGCTGAATATTCAGGGCTGGTATGACTGCGGCAAACCGGAAACACTTATCGAGACCAACAGAATACTTCTTAAAGAGAACGGCGGGGCTGGAACGCCTGTTCTGAAGAACTCTGTTGTTATAGAACCCTGTTTCTTTCAAGAGGGAACTGTACTGAAAAACTCAGTAGTAGGACCATTCGTCTCCTGCGGCAGAAATGTCACCATATGTGACTCACGGATATCCGATTCTATTATCTGCGATGATTCTTTAGTGTCCCAGGTGAATCTTGAAGGTTCTGTGACCGGCGATCGTACTTCCGTTGAAGGAAGGCCAGGCAGACTCTTCACAGGTGATGACTCTGTTACCTGCATCTGATCCAAAAACAGCCCTCTATGCCGCTTCAGGTTCCAACCGCGGCGGAACAGGTGTCTATACCAGAAGGCTTCTGAAGGGTTTCCAGCTTATCGGAGCTTCTTCAGTGAAAGCTCTGGCGCAGGGCACAAGGACAACTGCCGGCAAGCTTCTGGCAGAGAACCTTTCTGTGCGCAGGCATCTTCGCAGGGAGAAGTATGATCTGCTGCACCTTCCTGCGTTCGGAGGCTCTGTTCCTTCAGGAATTCCATATGCTGTAACTGTTCACGATATGGCTTTCATGAGGCATCCTGAGTGGTTCGGAGCTGTCAGAGGTCTTTATTACCGGCTGAAGTTTCCCGAAGTTGCAAAGAGAGCCGCACTGATAATAGCAGACAGCTTTTTCACAGCAGGCGAAATAAAGGAGCTTCTGGGCCTTGAGAGTAAATGTGTTTATCTGTCTGCTCCTGATAACAGTGAAACAGATGAACTTTTCCGGCAGGCTACAGGAATCACCGGGGAATACATACTCTATACAGGAACAGTGGAACCCAGAAAGAACATTGGAAACCTTCTTGCCGCATGGAAAGATATTCGAAGGGTTCACTCAGGTCTTACACTGGCAGTAACCGGCAGGTGGGGATGGGGCCCTTCCCTGTTGAGAAAAGCCCTTGAGAATACAGAAGGGGTTCGCTGGACAGGTTCTGTGAGCGACAGGATGATAATGAGTGCCATGACAGGAGCCAGGCTCATGGTGTATCCAAGTATTTACGAAGGTTTCGGCCTTCCTCCCCTTGAATCTGCTGCTGCCGGAACTCCTTTTGTAATCGGCCCGGCAAAGGCTCTCACAGAGATATACGGAAATGTGGCTTCCGGTATTGCAGGAGATAGTCCGGAATCCATTGCAGCTGCTGTTTTAAATGCTCTTGAAACTGAATTCTCGCCTGATGATCTGAGAAATTTTGCAGGTGAGTTATCCCTTGAGAAAACTGCGTCTGAAACCCTTGAATGCTACAGGGCGGCAGTTTCATGAAAGTGCTGCAGGTATACAAGGATGTATTTCCGGCGGTAAACGGAGGCATTGAGCGTTACATACATGATCTCTCCTCTTTCTGCGCAGAACAGGGACACAATGTGGAGGTGGTTACAGCAGGAGGTCAGGGGGGATTCTCAAGGGGATTCAAAGTGTCACCGGTGCCCTGTTCACTCAGGTTGCTTTCCAACCCCATAGCTCCTGAATACAGAAGAAAAATCATGACGACAGATGCAGATGTAATACATTTTCATGTGCCTCTTCCTGCTGCTGTTACCGCATTGCTTTCAATTCCGGACCGCGCAAGAAAACCATACATTGTAACATATCACAGTGATATTGTGAGACAGGCATTTCTTCTTCCTCTTTACGGGCCTCTGCTGAAGCGTTTTCTCAAGGGAGCTGAAACTGTTGTCGCAACCTCCGAGACATACAGAACCACATCCCGGTTTCTCAGGGAGCTTGATAACACCAGGGTTATTCCCATAGGTGTGGATACCGGAAGATTCTCTCCCTGTTCCAGGCCCTCAGGGGATTACTGGCTGTTTGTGGGCAGGTTCCGTTCCTACAAGGGAATAGGCGTTCTGCTGAAAGCCTGGGAACTTCTTCCTGAAACCTTCAGGCTGATAATGGCCGGAGGCGGTCCTATGGCTGATAGTATTCGTCGCACTGCTTCCCGAAAGAATCTTTCCATTCAGCTGATGGAGAATGTAAGTGATTCTCAGCTTATCCGCCTTTATCGTAACGCAAAGGCATTGATTCTTCCCTCCATTCACAGAAGTGAAGCCTATGGTATGGTTCAGCTGGAAGCAATGGCCTGCGGAACACCGGTGATAAGCAGCAACCTTGCAACAGGTGTTTCCTGGGTAAACAAGAGCGGTACAACAGGGCTCTCATTCCGCACAGGTGATCCTGAGGCTCTGGCAGCTTCAGTGAAGAAGCTTGAAACCCTCTGTGAAAAAACTCTGAGGAATGCAGCCCGAACCAGGGCAGTTGACATGTTCAGCGCTGAGAAATGTTTCAGGGAAGTGGAAGATTGTCTTCTGAAGGCCGCAGGGAATTAGCTCTGCTGGTGGCTGCAGCCACTGTTCTGGGTGTTGTGGACAGTATGGTTCCCAGGCCGCTGCCTTTTCTGAGACTTGGGCTTGCCAACATACCGGCGATTATTGTGATAATCCGTTCAGGTTTTTTAAAAGCCCTTGAGCTGAACTTTGCCAGAGTTACTGCAGTGGCACTTGTTACCGGTACCATAGCAACCCCTGCATTTCTTCTCTCAGCTTCAGGCGCTGCTGCCAGCACCATTGTAATGGCAGGTGTGCACAGTGTTTTTCAAGGGAAAGTTTCTTTACCGGCAGTTTCAGCATCAGGAGCAGTTGCATCACTCTGGGCCCAGCTCTTCATTGCCGGTGCATTACTAAGTGAGCTTCCTTCTGAATCCCTTGTGCCCGTTCTGTCCCTCTGGGGAACAGTTTCAGGAGCGATAACAGGCATGGCTGCAGCAGGGATAATGAGAAAACTGCCGGAACTGGAAGCATTGCGAATGAACTTACCTTAAGTTAAAATACAGGTGTGGAAGGAACAAGTTGCTGCACGGAAGGTCAACAGGATTCTGGATATTTATCTCCCTGGCAGGGATGATAACAGGTACTGTAATGGGAGAGGCGGTTTGCGCCCTTCTTCCGGACAGTTCAGTGGCTCTCAGGCAGTTCTTCGGCGGCAGCGCCGAGATTTCCATCGGGCCGCTGGGCTTTGATTTGTATATTATCAGATTCCAGCTTTCTGAAATAGCGGTAAGGCTCAACATCATGACCTTTGCCGGCCTTGCGGTAACCGGAGTTTTATACAAGTGGTTCTGACAGCTCAGGAGGGTTGATTTGGGTCGAATCGGAACAGTGGAACTCATAGTCATACTGGTTGTCCTGCTCCTCCTTTTCGGGGCAAAAAGGATACCTGAGATCGCCCGTTCCATCGGAAGATCTCTTAATCAGTTCAAGAAGGGAATGCGTGAGACTGACCTTGATGAAGACCACGGCAAAAACGGGAATTCCCGGAACACCAATGAAGGGTGATTCTGATGGCAACGGTTAGCTACAGTGCAAAAGAGATAGACTGCAAGCTTGTTTATGCCGGGCCGGGTCTTTCCGGAAAAACTACCAATGTGAAGTATATCCATAGTCAGGTATCAGCTGATTCAAGGGGTAAACTCATCTCACTTGCAGCAGGCAATGAGAGAACCCTCTTTTTTGATTTTCTTCCTCTGGATTCCGGAGAGATTAACGGGTTCAAGATAAGGCTTCACCTGTACAGTGTTCCCGGGCAGGCCATGTACTCAGACAGCAGAAGGCTTATTCTTCAGGGAGTGGATGGTATCGTTTTTGTTGCTGACTCTCAGGAGTTCAGAATGGATGCAAACATTGCGAGCCTCAGAGACCTGAAGGAAAACCTCAGAACGCAGAAAAGAAAAGGTGTAAGTCTTGTTTTGCAGTGCAATAAGAGGGATCTTCCGGATGCGATGCCGGTTTCCCGTATAGTAACTGAACTTGGTCTCTCAAAGGTTCCGTGTCTCGAATCTGTTGCTTCAGAGGGCAAAGGGGTGTTTGAAACACTGCGGAGAGTGAGCAGAATGGTCATCGCCCGTCTTCACAGGCAGTTCGAGCTTCTTGAAGGAAGGGCGTAAATGAGCGAATCTCTTGTTGATCTGCTGCTTGTAAGACTTGGCAGAGAAGAGGAGAAACGGAAGGTTCTCAAACTTCTTGTCACCAGCCTTGATCTTTCAGTTGATGAAGCGGAGAAAGCGGTTGAAAGTTCTCCGTCTGTTATTCGGGAAGCTGTTCCTATGGCTGAAGCCAGGGTTATTCAGAAGGATCTTTACCCTTACATTGATCTTCTTCCCAGGTTTGATGATGATGCTCCCCAGGACGCCGGAACCGTTAAAGATGATATAAAGGATGTCTCCAGACCTTCTGCTTATGATGATTATGAGATTTCGGAGGATGAAGATGTCGCCGACGATACAGATGATGACTATGAAGACTATTCTGTTGATGACGACCCTGAAGAAGATTCGCCCCTGGAAGATGATGAGGAGGATATTCTCATCACATCAGCAGGCGATGAGATAAGACACACTACCAGATGTCATATCTGCGGCAGAACCCCTGTGGACGGAGAGCGTCTTGCTCCATGCAGAACCTGCGGTGACCTTACCTGCAAGAACTGTTTCGACAGAATAGCCCATGTGTGCAACAAGTGTGCAACTTCAGGTAAGGCTGTAGCCCATGCGAATCACGGTGTGGAGAGGAAGACTGTTCAGAAACCTGTAATAAATTCTGATGTTGAAAAGAAACAGTCCTCCGGAGGCTCATCTTTTCTTAAGACTGTTCTTGTTGTCCTGTTGTCGGTGGTTGTTATCGGGACTGTTTTCTACATTGCCGATCCTGTGAACATGTTCAGCGATTCAACAGATTCAACTGCTGTTATCACTGAACCTGAGGATGGCACTGCAGCAACAGCAGATGAGGACTCATTACAGACCCTTCAGCCGGATACACTCCAGACGGAAGATATAGCTGATGAAACCTCCGACGAGACTGCCGGGAACCGCTCCTTTGCTGATCCCTATGCTATCAGGAGGCTTGAACTTGCTGAGGAGTATTCTTCTGTGGAGGCCCCCTGTGAGATAGAACTCAGGTCTTCAATTCCACGATCCGTATCCGGTGCCCAGTTGCTCAGTCGTGAGTCTGATATGATAACCGGACAGCTCTCTGTGCTTGCAGCGGGAGTTCCTGTGGCAATTGACGACGGTGCCCTGCTGGCATGGCACGACTCAACATCTGTTCTGGTTCTGGTAATCACTCATCCTGTCGGGCTTGAAACCAGAATGGACCTGATGCGCTGCGCAGCAGACTGGCTTACTCCTTCCAACATAGACCAGCTTGTTCTTATCTACAGGGAAAACCGCTTTCAGAGTGTTGTTGTATGGAGTCTTGTGGCTGAATCCTTCCAGGATGTGCAGGGCGTTCTCAATCCGAGTATGTTCCAGAACCTTCTCAGTTACAGAGAAGACTGCTGGAGCGCCATAACCGGTCCTGTGACCGAATGGCTTATCGGAAACTGACTGTCTGACCAAAACAGGAGTATCTCCGAATGGCTGATAAAAAGGAGAGGAGACTGGTTATCATTGAGTCTCCTGCAAAAGCGAAGAGCCTCAAGAACTATCTGGGCAGGGGCTGGGATGTTGTCGCGTCCAATGGTCATGTGAGGGACCTTCCCAAAAACAGAATTGGTGTCAATCTTGACACACTTGAACCGGCATACACCATTCTTCCAGACAAAAGGGCTTCTGTAGCCAGGCTGAGAAAGACAGCAGGAGGCTATAAAAGCATCTATCTTGCAGCAGACCCTGACCGTGAAGGAGAGGCTATCTGCTGGCACATCTCAAGGCTGCTTCAGGCCCCTGAAAGAAAATTCTACCGTATTCGTTTCAACGCCATAACCAGAAGCGCAGTGCAGATCGCGGCAAAAAGCGCTTCGGACATAGACATGGACCTTGTTGATGCCCAGCAGGCAAGGCGGGTTATGGACAGGCTGGTTGGATACAGAGTAAGCCCCTACCTGTGGCGAACGGTGGGGAAGGGGCTCAGTGCAGGAAGAGTCCAGACAGTTGCCCTGATGCTCATATCTGAGAGAGAAAAAGCTATCAAGAGCTTTACCCCTGTGGAGTTCTGGCCTGTTACCGCCCGATTCCGCAGCAAGAGTGAAGAATACACAGGCAGGCTTTTTCGCCAAAATGGCAAGAGGGCAGATGGTGAGAAGTATTCACCGAAAAACCGGAAAGACGCCGATTCAGTTCTTCAGCTTGCAAAGAAAGCTTCATGGGAGATAACTGACATTGAAGAAAAGCTTCGCAGAAGAAAGCCTTCTCCTCCTTTCATTACCAGTTCATTGCAGGTTACAGCATCCTCCAGGCTATCCTTCTCTCCATCTGCCACAATGCGCCTTGCCCAGGATCTCTATGAAGGTTTTGAAATAGACGGCGAGACCACAGGTCTCATAACCTATATGCGTACCGATTCTGTAAGAATAGAGCCCTCTGCGTTAGATGGCTGCAGAGAATACATAAAGGATAAGTGGGGTGCTGAAGCCCTCTCTGAGAAACCGCGAAGATACCGTTCCAGCGGCGGCGCTCAGGATGCCCACGAAGCCATTCGCCCCACCGATCCCAAAAGAACCCCTGATAGCCTGAAGGGTCTGCTGGATTCAAGGCACCTGAAACTTTACACCCTCATATGGAACAGGTTTATTGCCACGCAGATGAAAGAGGCGGTAATAGCAGAGACAACGGTTACAACAACCGGCGGTTCCCTTGTTTTCCGCACTGTGGGGCAGAAGGTTGCTTCCAGAGGATTTGCAGCGGTTGACCCTGGTCAGATAAGTGTTACCTCTCCCATTCCTGATGTTTCCAGGGGGCCTGTGGAGCTTCTTGATATAAACACCGAACAGAAGTTCACCAAACCTCCGGCAAGGTTCACAGAAGCCGGGCTGGTTTCAGAGATGAAGAAGCTCGGCATAGGCCGTCCCTCAACCTATGTGTCGATCATTGCCACTCTGAAGAAGAGGGGATATACGGAAGTATCGGAAAAGAAGCTGATCCCTTCAGAGGTTGGAATGGTCACTTCAGACCTTCTTACCAGACTCTTTCCTCACATCTTCCAGATCGACTTCACTGCCAGAATGGAAGAGCTTCTGGACATGATAGCTTCAGGCAGAAAAGAGTATAAAGATGCTGTAGCAGAGCTTTACAGACCGCTTGCAGCTTCCCTTGAAAGTGCCATGCAGAAGCTTCCTGAAGTAAAGGCGTCACTGGCAAGGGAAACTACCGAGAAGTGCCCTGAATGCGGTCGCAACCTGGTGGAGAAAATAAGTAAGTACGGAAAGTTCCTTGCGTGTCCCGGGTTCCCAGGCTGCAGGTATACAAAGCCGGTGGAAGATGATAGCAGCGGGAAAGCTGCTGCTCCATGCCCTGTATGCGGTGAAAAACTCTCAGTTAGAAGGGGCAGGTACGGCAGGTATGCAGTCTGCAGTGCATGCGACTACAAAGGGCCTTTACCTGCAGGGGTTTCATGCCCTGAGGAGGGCTGTTCAGGTGTGCTGGTGGAAAGGACATCCCGAAAAGGCAGGGTCTTCTATTCATGCAGCAGATACCCTGACTGCCGGTACTCCATGTGGAACAGACCAATTGACCGCAGGTGTCCCAGGTGCGGTTTTCCTCTGCTTGAACAGCGAAAGAAGGGAGTGTACTGTCCCAATTGCAGGAAGAAGACAGACTGATCCTGCAGTCGTTCACCGATGAGCTTGAGCATGGCAGAGGCCTCTCGCCTCTGACAGTGCGGGCTTATTCGGTTCAAATAGGCGACTACCTTAAAACCAAACCTGATTCAACTCCTGTTTCCACTGAATCAATGAGGGAATACATAATGAGAAGGTCTGCTTCAGGTCTTTCCAGAAGGAGTATTGCCCGAATGGTGAGCTGTTTCAGAACCTTCTCAGCCTGGATGTACAGAACCGGACGGTCTGAAACAGATACAGCAGCGGCGATAAAGCCCCCTTGTGCAAAAATCCCTCTTCCAGGGTTTCTGGGTGTTGAAGAAGTTAAAAAGGTTCTTACATCGTTTGATACCTCCAAAACTGCCGGTGTACGGAATCGTACAGTACTTGAGGTTCTCTACGGAGCCGGCCTCAGAGCCGCAGAAGCAGCATCGCTGCTCACAGGCAATGTGGACACAGATGAAATGACCATAAGGGTGCTGGGAAAAGGTCGCCGTGAGCGAATAACACCTATTCCTGAGGGAACCTGTCGTTGGCTTTCAAGGTGGCTTGAGGTTCGCCGCGAGCTTCTCAGGGGAGAAGACCCGGGAACAGTTTTCATAAGCGTTCGCGGCAGAAAACTTGACCCGAGGGATATCAGGCGTATTGTAACAGATGGAGTGAGCAGAGCGGCCAGAGCCGCAGGGGCCACTCCCCACACATTCAGGCACAGTTTTGCCACACACCTTCTTGATGCAGGGGCAGATATAAGAACTGTGCAGGAACTGCTCGGACATAAAGGGATAGGAACTACACAGATATACACCCACCTGACCACTGAAAAACTTAAGGGTGTTTACATGAAGACTCACCCCAGGGAGAAGAAGTGAATTTCAGAGAGACCGTTAATGTGGACAGAATGATAGCTGCGGCAGCCGCCCTTGCCGCATTCATCGTTTACCTGCTGACACTTGCCCCTTCGGTGAGTTTCTGGGACAGCGGCGAGTACATAACCTGCTCATGGGTTGCAGGGATACCTCACCCGCCGGGGGTTCCCTTCTTTGTTCTTATGGGAAGGTTCAGCACACTGCTTTTCGGGTTTATGCCTTCAGTGGCCGCAAGGGTCAACCTTATGTGCGCCCTTGCAGGAACTGTTACCATAGGCCTTACCGCAAGGCTTGTGCAGAGATGGTCTTCCAGAATGAACCTGGAGCCCTGGCTCTACCGTCCTGTCTCTGCTGCTGCAGCTCTTCTGGCAGGGTTCAGCTACACTGTCTGGAGAAACAACAACGCAGCAGAGACCTACGCAATGGCAGGTCTTCTCTCCATGCTGATACTCTGGGTTTTCGACCTTTGGATAGAGAGGCGTCTGCATAACAGACCTGCAGGAAAGCAGCTTCTGCTCACAGGTTACCTTATGACCCTTTCAATAGGCAACCACCTCAGCGCCCTTATTGTTGTTCTTCCCATAGTTTCCATGTACATTCTCTATGCAATTCGGAAAAAGGCTTTTGAGTGGAAGAACCCTTCTTTCATTGTGGTTTTTCTCACATTCATGGTGCTGGCTTTCAGCGTTCACCTTTATATGCCCCTGAGAGCCATACAGAATCCGGAGATAAACGAGACCAACCCCTGTCGGTGGACCGAGTTCAGAAAAGCTCTGGAGAGGGAACAGTACGGTCAGGTATCCATACTGGACAGAAAGGGTCCCTTCGGTGAGCAGCTTGGACTCTTCAGGGAATACCTCTCCTGGCAGATAGGCAAACCCTCCGCCTGGACTGATCCAATGGGGTCACCTGGAGGAGTGCTGTGGGCTTTCCTGTGGCTTGGTCTTGCGCTTCTAGCGCTGACAGGTCTCTTTGCTCTTGGAGCCGGACGAAAAGATCTTCTGGTTCTTCTGGGGCTCACATTCTTTATGGCAAGCTTTGCTTTTGTTGTTTACCTGAACTTCAAAACCGGCCCTGAAGGTACTGCCCTTGGTGAAGTCAGGGAGAGGGATTACTTCTTCGGAGCCTCTTTCATCTTTTTTGCGGTGCTCTCAATGATCGGTGCAGGATCGCTTTTCAAGAATCTTAAAAAGTCCGGTGCAAGAAGGTTCGCCTGGATACTGATGTTTTTTCCCCTCACTGCACTGGCTGCCAACTGGCACATGTGCGACAGATCAGGGGACTATGCAGCAAGGGATTATGGTATCAATCTGCTGGAATCCTGCCCTGAAAACGCAGTGATAATAACCAACGGCGACAATGACACATTCCCTCTGTGGTTTGCCCAGGGAGTTCTTGGTGTAAGGCGGGATGTTATTATATCCAACCTTAGTCTTATGAACACCAGGTGGTACATGAAACAGCTCATGGAAAAAGATCCGCTTCTGCTCAGCTACGATCCTGAGCTTGTTGACTCAATGGAGCCGGTGTTTATCTGGGGCCCCAATTTCTTCCATGTCACCAGTGATGGAATGCCTGTGACATCACCTCTGGAAAGAACTATTCTGGATGATACCTTTAATTCCTCATGGCCATGGGTTATGGAACATGGTGAATTAGCCATTACTGTACCCAGCCTTGGCAGAGGTAATCAGGGATCGGTGCCGATGCAGGACCTTCTGCTGATCAATATGGTGAAGAACAGGGACATTCACGGAAGAGAAGTTGTTATAGCAGGTACTGTGGCCTCGGACAACAGGAAGTATGTGCAGGATTACCTTCAGATGCAGGGTATTACATTCCAGATTATGGATTCTCCTGTTAGAACAGAAGTAAACCCCGATTTCGGCTGGGAAAAATCACAGAACTACCTCACAACAGGCCTGACTGACCCTGGTGTCTACAAGGATGATCAGGCTGTTCAGATAGCTCGCAACTATGCCAGCTGCTACAGCAGGATGGCCGGTCAGTTTCTCGCCTCCGGTGATTCAGAAAGAGCACTCTCGTCTCTGGCTATGGCTGAAAACCTGTTCAGCGCAATGCCTGAGCAGTGGGCGCTTATCATGTCCAGTGTGGCATTGATCAAGGCTCGGGTGCTGATGGGAACTGAAGGGCTTTCTGCAGCCAGAGAGTATGTTGAAGAGCAGATATCGTTCATGGAGCCCTGGGCTGAGGATATTCAAATTCAGGCTGAAATGGGCAAGCTGGCTGCAGTTGCCGATGAGTTTGAACAGGCAGAGGCGTTCCTGAGCGTTATTGATTCCATCAGCGACGGATCACCTGAACACGAGTGGATAAGAATTGAAGCTTCTCTTGCTTTTGGCGATTACATCACTGCCAGACAGGTGCTTGGTGAAATAGCCTCTTCGGGGTGCGATGAGGCTCTTTTCAGTCTTATGGAGGAAATGGTGGACAGATCAACCATTTACAGTCCATTGACTTCAGGGCTCAGCATCATGGACACAGCACTTGCCTCTGTTATAGGCAGTATGGATCAGAACAGCGCTGAACTCCAGTGGCGCAGTGATCTGGACGGATCAATGGTAATAACGGAAATGGTAGGTCTGGCCTCACTGGGCAATGTGATAGCTGCTGTTTCCGCAGGAGCAATACTGGGTCCGGAACTTCCTGCTGAAGAGGACAGACAGGCGGTTGCCATGCTTGCGGAAAGATTAATCGAAGACCCTGAACTTGCCCGTCAGACTGCGCTATGGTACATAATCGCAATGAAATCATTCTCTCCGGAGGCCAGAAGTCAGCTTCTCATTGACAGCGGTTACCCTGCTCTGGCATGGAATGTGATGGTTACATCAATGGAGATGGACCATGCTGAAGCGTGGAACGCATGTTTCACAGGCAGAAGCGGGAGTTAATATGGATTTTCGTTCTACAACAGTGCTGGGCATTGTAAGAAACGGAACTGCGGCAATGGCTGCAGACGGACAGGTTACACTGGGGGAGACTATTCTCAAGATGTCTGCCAAAAAAATAAGAAAACTCTGCGGCGGGTCGGTACTGGTTGGATTCTCCGGCGCTGGAGCAGATGCATTCGCCCTTGTGGAAAGGCTTGAGGAAAAGCTGGAGGCTTTCAGAGGAAACCTTCCCAGGGCTTCAGTTGAGCTTGCAAGGGAATGGAGAGCAGACAAATACCTGAGAGAACTGAATGCCATGCTTGCAGCAGTGGACAGATCTCATGCACTGATAATAGGCGGATCAGGGGAGGTTGTGGAAGCTCCGGATGGAATAGTTTCTGTAGGTTCAGGTTCTCCATATGCCATAGCTGCAGCCAGGGCACTGGACAGGCATACCAGAATGGGTCCGCTGAAACTTGCAGCTGAGTCAATCAGAATAGCCTGCGATATCTGTATCTACACAGGCGGTGAGGTTCAGTCGGAGGAAATATGCAGCAAGTAATGACCCCTGCTGAAACGGTGAAATGGCTTGACAGGCATGTCATTGGCCAGAACGGCGCAAAGCGCACAGTTGCCATAGCTCTTCGCAACCGTTACAGAAGAAGACTGGTTGAAGAGCCTATGCGCTCTGAGATAAACCCCAGCAATATGATAATGATGGGACCTACAGGAGTTGGAAAAACCGAGATAGCAAGAAGAATGGCTGCTCTGGTAGGCGCTCCCTTTGTAAAGGTAGAAGCAACAAAATACACTGAGACAGGTTATGTGGGAAGGGATGTTGAGGGAATCATCAGGGATCTTGTTCGCTCAGCTGTGAATCTTGCCACAAAAAAGGCCAGGGAAAACCGCACGGCAGAGGCTGAAGCCAGGGTTAGAACACGGCTTCTGGCAGCCCTTAAAGCATCGTCTTCTGTTCCAGATGTGGAGTCTGAGGCAGTTCTTGAAGATCTGCTGGACGGTATGAGACTGGAATATGTTCAGATTGAACTCTCAATAGCAGAGCAGTCCATGGGAGTGGAAGTTTTTCCCATGATTCCAGGTCAGGGTTTCGACAACCAGATGAATGACCAGATGAAAAAGATGCTCGACAAGGTTATCGGAAGAAGACGGAAAAAGGTTCGAATAAAAGTTTCTGATGCCAGAAAACGCCTCTTCGACGAAGAGATGAACAGGCTGCTTGATGGTGGAGACCATGTGATGGAGGGGTTGAGACTGGCCCAGGAAGAGGGGATAGTCTTCATCGACGAGATAGACAAGATTATTGGTTCAGAGGGTGGAAGCGGCCCTGATGTGTCAAGAATGGGAGTTCAGAGAGATCTTCTTCCACTTGTTGAAGGAAGCACAGTTGCCACCAAGTATGGTACAGTCAAGACCGACCACATTCTCTTTATAGCAGCAGGAGCGTTTCACGGCAGCAGCCCTGCAGACCTTATTCCGGAACTTCAGGGCAGATTTCCTCTCAGGGTTTCACTGGACCCGCTCTCCCAGGAGGATCTGAAGCGAATACTCACAGAGCCTGAGAACTGTATTCTTGACCAGTATCTGAAGCTTCTGGAAGTTGATGGAGTTACTCTGAAGGTGGACGATTCCGCTGCAAATGAAATCGCTTCAGCAGCCAGGTACATGAACAATGAGAAGGAGGACATAGGGGCAAGGCGTCTTCGCTCTGTTCTTTCGTACCTCATGGAAGATTATCTCTTTGGCGCACCTGATCTGATAAAAGGCAGGGCGAGACTCACCGGCAGAAAGGTGGCAGAAAAGCTGAGCGGGCTGGTTGAAAGAAGCGGTGAAGAAGGTTATATTTTGTAAGAGGTTCTGAATGAACCATCAGCTGGAGGGGGCAAGTGCATAAATCAGGCAATGAAATAGCCTACAAGATCGTCTATTACGGTCCGGGGCTTTCGGGAAAAACCACCAACCTGAGAGGCATTCGGGATTTCATAGCTCCTGAGAACCGTGGCCGTCTGGTCACTCTCTGCACCAGATGCGAGCGAACTGTCTTCTTTGATTTCCTCCCTGTTAATTTTGCAAGGATTGGTGATTCACTGCTCAAACTGCACCTGTATTCCGTTCCCGGTCAGGCATACTATGCCCTCAGCCGCAGGGTTATTCTTGACGGAGTTGACGGTATTGTGTTTGTGGCAGACAGCCAGCAGGAGAGGGTTGAGGCAAACCTGAACAGCATGGATGACCTTGAACACAACCTCAAAAGTTACGGTATTGATCTATTGATGATTCCCATGGTTCTGCAGTTCAATAAGAGGGACCTTCCCGGCATAATGGATACCGGCAGAATGAACTCTGATCTGAACAGGCGCGATTGGCCCACAGTGGACTCTGTAGCCATGGGAGGTTCAGGGCCTGCTGAAACCCTCAAGATAATAGCCACCCAGATAGCCAGGCGCCATGCGCGCATCGGCTGAGGGAAAAACCCATTTAAAAACACTGCTGATTCTCTTGCTGATAACAGCAGGAGGATTCGTTTTCCGCACAGTTTTCGCAACTGCTGTTCTTCCGCCTCCGGATAGAATGCAGGGAGAAACCACACAGGCTCTCAGATACACTGAAATGGTCTCATCAGGTCAGGGAATACCTGAGGTGGATTCACTGGTAATGCGCCCATATGGAATGAACACCGGTGAGAACTCAATCTTCGAAGAATACATTGCAGGAGGTATTCACCGCATAACAGGCGGTGATCTTAACAGTTTCCTTACCTTTTTCTGCCGGGGGTTTCCGCTGCTTCTGGTTCCTGTACTCTTCTTCTGGATGAAGAAAACAGGTTTTTCCTCTGGAGAATCATTTTTTGCCGCACTGCTCTATGCTGTTTTTCTTCCTGCCCTGCTGAGAACCAGAGGTGAGAGTCTCTACAGGGAAACTGTCGCTCTTCCTCTGATTTTTTCCTCTCTCATGTTTGCAGATATTTCTGCAGGAACCAGACGAAAATACTTTGCGGGAATTACAGGGGCAGTTCTTTTCTTCATGGCTCTGGCAGCCTGGAAGGTAACCGGATTCATTGCCACAGGTCTTTTTCTGTGGATGCTTTTCAAAAGACCTGGAAAACACCTCACTCTTCCCTATGCAGCAGCCCAGGTAACCGCTTCGCTGCTCCTCACCCACATGAGGCATGACGGCGCTTTGTACTCACCGGCAACAGTCCTTGCGGTTTTCTCTGCAGCAGGAGCCTTCACCGGTGGAAAAGTCATTCGATGGACAGGTTCAGCTGCGGCAGCCTGTGCATTATTTCTTTCCGGTTCCGGTGCCACAGGGCATGTTACAGCAGTTATTCTGGCCAAGTTCAGATTTCTTTTCAGCCATCCTGAAGACCCATCCATGCTCTCCAATGATGCCAGACTTTTCTGGGTAAGCGGCTATACCAGTCCATCTCCGGGGCAGATGCTTCTTCTCTTTCTGCCTGTGATACCGGCGGCAGCTCTGGGCTGGAAAAGGTTTCGAAAAATCCTGAATGGAACACTGCTGTACTGGGCTCTGCCTGTTTCTCTTGCAGGATACCTTCTTTTTGACAGACTTCATGTTCTTCTGGCAGTGGCAGCCATACCGCTTATTGTCTCTGCTTTCTGGCGGAACAAATTGCTCATCTCTTCTGCAGCGGCGCTTCTCGGAGTTCAGAGCATGATGGCTCCCGAGTATGCTGCGCTTCTCTCCTCTGCAGGGCTCAGTATTGAATACCAGTCATCCCTTCTTGGAGATGATGAACTTGACAGTTTTCTTCAGTGGGCTTCTGAAACAGATGGAACGGTTCTCTCCTTCTGGCACATTTCAGGGCTTCTGACTGCATACGCAGAAACTCCTGCTGTTACCCACACCTTCTTTGAGAACAAAGGCAACAGAGAAACCATTATCTCCTTTGCCAGGCTGATGTACGGTTCAGAAGAAGAAATGGTCAGCTTCATGGAAGAGAAAGGAGCCCGATATCTTGTTTATCAGGCTGACTTCATCTTTGACAGATCCTCTGCTGGGCTCATCTATCTTGCAGGGCTGAGGGAAGTGCCTGACGGTTCTCTGGCTGTAAGACTTCATTACTATCCTGAATCCCTTGAGAGGCTGGTGCCGGTATGGCAGGGGCCATCCCTGAGGGTATTTGAGCTGGACGGCCCGAAAGGTGTATCTCTTGCAAGAGAAGTGCTCTGGGAGAGGCGATACGGACCTTTTATCTCAACCGGTGAAATGGCTTTTGCTGCATTGTTCAATCCTGTTGAAACCGGTCTCTATCTTGCCAACAGCGGCATTGAGGAAAACAGTTCTGAAAAGCTGTCTGCCGCATTGCTGCTCTTTGCAGGCTCACCTGAGGAAGTTCCTGGAGATGCATCGGTTGAGATGCTGCAGAGGCTTCTCACTTCGTACCTTTCAGGCAATTATGATATAATCTTTCTCGCTGAGGATTTTGAGACCTGGCTTGATGCCTGGGGTCCTGATCCCCAGCTGAGACTTGATCTGATAAGGCTTCTTCGTGACGCAGGGCTTCACAGAAGAGCCGAATATCACCGGAATATTCTTGATGGTATGGGAAGGCAGGGACTGTGAAGTTCTGGAAGATGAGCGGCGCTGGCAACGATTTTGTCATGGTAGACAACAGGAACGGAGAGCTGAACAGTGTACTGACCGCTGATAGAATAGCATCTGTCTGTCAAAGGGGGCTTTCAATAGGGGCAGACGGCCTGATTGAACTCCGTACCGACAGCGAAGGCAGCGCGTTCAGAATGAAGTACTATAATTCTGACGGCGGCGCTGCGGACATGTGCGGCAACGGCGCAAGGTGCATATGCAGGTTCTCTGACATGCTGGGTGTTACGAAGAGAGGCAGTGAGTTCAGTTTCAGAAGCGATGCCGGCCTTCACAGAGGGCTGGTTACAGGTGATTCTGAAGCCCGAATCTGGATGACTGAACCTGTACTGCATTACATTGAACAACCTCTTCAGGCAGGAGACAGAACCTTTCAGACAGGTTATGCAGACACAGGAGTTCCCCATGCAGTGATTTTCACAGATGACCTGGAAGACGGTTCATTTGAAAAATACGCATCCCTTGTTCGGCATCACAACAGTTTTTCAGCAGGGGCCAACGCCAACTGGGTGCAGCTCAACAATCAGAATCCTGTGATGATGAGAACCTTCGAGAGAGGCGTTGAAGGGGAAACCCTTGCCTGCGGCACAGGGGCAGTGGCCGTTGCTCTTATTGCTTCTGAGAGGTTTTCTTTTGTTAATCTGCCTGTTAGAATTGAAGTAAGAAGCGGTCTGATCCTTACCGTCAGTTGCGATGACCGCGGCTGGTGGCTGCAGGGTCAGGCAAAAGTTGTGTACCAGGGGGAGCTATTCTCCTGATGAACAGAGCGGGTATAACTCAGTTGGCAGAGTGTCAGCTTCCCAAGCTGAATGTCGCGGGTTCGATCCCCGTTACCCGCTCCATTTTTTAATCATGTTTCTGCTTCTGCTTCTGATAATTCAGCAGCCTGCTGCAGAAAGACCCTGGCAGATTCTCTCAGGGCATTCAGCATCGGTTTCCGCCGTTTCCCCTGTTCTTGAACTGGTTGCTTCAGGGAGGATTGAACAGGCTTTTCTTCTCTGGTCAACTGTGAATGACCCTCCTGCAACACGGAGAGATTTACTCTCTGCTATTGCCTGGAACTTCCGGTATCAGCTTCTGTCTCAGGCTTCAGTGACAGACGATGCGCCTGCAGACATGAAAGGAGTACCCCTGGAAGACAACTGTGCTGTGGTATGCCGCCTGGGCTGGATGGTGCCCAGAACAGACGGACTCTTTCATCCTGATGAGCCTGTTACCGCCGGAGATATGGCCAGACTTTTCCGGTTCCTTGAAGGCATTCCTGATACCCTGAATTACCTGCCTTTATCAATGCTGGAGGATATTCACCTTGAAGTTCGTTGAGGAGAAGCAGAGACAGCAGGAACAGCTCAGAGCAGCCATAAAGATGATAAGGGACGCACAGGAAAAACTGCCTCTTAAACCGGCAATTGTCTCCTGGCTCAGAATAATCCTTTTACCGTTCTGTGTAATATCAGGATGGCAGGGCAGCTATCATGTGATGTTCTGGACTGCTCTGGTATGCGCGGCAAGTGATTATGCCGACGGGTGGCTTGCAAGGCGGCTCAAGGTTGTCTCAACTCCTGGAAAAACTCTGGATATGCTTGCTGACAAGCTCTTCCTTTCAGTTATGCTTATCATGCTTGCAAGGCTTTCAGCAATCACACATGAGTTTGCGCTTATTACCGCCTGGTATCACATCATTGTTGTTCTGGGGCTTCTGCTTGTATCATGGAGTATTCGCATACCTGTGGTGGCAATTACCACCAGCGAGAGACTCACTGTAATACTGAGTTATGTTCTTGTTGTTGCTTCCTGTGGAAGCCTTGCCTTTTCAGACAAGAGTATCTTTATTAAGGTTTCCCATGCAACGGCAATACTCACACCTATAGCTGCCGTGATAGGAATAGCAAGCTACTTCAGGCTTTCCAGAAGGCTTATTCAGAGGTATCTGGGGTGAGCAGTATTCTCTTTGTCTGCCTCTCTCTCTTCGCGCCGCTGGACCTTGAGAATGCAGGATCACTTGCGGAAGCCGGAGCAGCCTGGGCAGAACAGGGCAACCAGGCTGGTCAGGTCAGGGTTGCAGGAAGGCTACTTGAAGAAGCTCTCTATGCAGGCCATGTTGATCGTGCCCTTCTTCTTATAACCGAGCTTGAGCCATTTTCAGCAGATAGTTCAATGACAGACTTCTGGATGGCAAGGGCTGCATGGAGCTGCGGGTTTTCCGCTGAAGCAGTTGCCGGTCTTGCGGCTGTTTCAGAAAAAGCAGGAAGCAACTGGCTTAAATACCGCTCCCTGGGTCTCTCTGAACTTTTCGCAGGAAAAGGCGCAGAAGCTGTTGAACACCTTCTGCTTTCAGTCGAATACGGAACCACAGCAAGAGAAAAGTTCTGGAGTGCCCTTGACCTGTGCTCCGCATATTTGAACATTGGTGACAGCAGCAGCGCTCTGATGCTTTCCGGTCTGCTTGTTGAGCAGTACCCTTCTGATGCGCTGGCACCTGTTATGTACGGGCTCTGCCTTCACATATCAGGCAGGTATTCTGAGTCATTCAGGGTACTGGGAGCCATAAACAGTTCCAGCAGTGCTGCAGCAGACATTGCAGATGCACTGATGAAAGGTTTTGAGCAGTGAAATTCTTCAGAAAGCTATTTGGAGGCAGACGGGAATCAAAGGTCAGATCCAACTGGGCGCCTTTCAAATTCCCTGGAGACATACTCAAGCCGGAAGCTGTAGGGGTTTTTGCCTCTCCTGATGTTTCAGGAAGCTGGTCAGCTATTTACATGACCCGCGCCCTTCAGGAATCGTTCCCGAATTTACCGGTTCATCTGGTTATTCGAAAAGACTATGCTCAACTTGCTGAGTTTCTTCCATGGCTGCCTGAAATCCACATGTGGGGATCAGACTCTTCAGTAACAGAACCGCAGATTGAACCTGGTGTTCTCATGTTTGCATCTGAACCATGTGATGATCTTCTCAGGTTCGTTGAGAAGTGTACTCCAAGGGCATGTGTTTCTGTGTCGGCACATTCAGCGGTAAACATTCATGTAAAAACCGAAGGCGATCCTTTTCCTGACGCGGTCAGAACAATGACTGGCATTCTGGGGCTGAAGTATCCTGAAGACTGGAAGCCGGAGCCTCCACAGGTACTCTCTGAAAAGGCATCTTCCATTCTTTCTCCGATTTCACACAAAACACTTCCCTACATACTTGCAACAGAGGCAGCAGCCTCAATACTGGACAGAAAAAAGGCTGAAATACCTCTGAAGATAGTTCTGGCTGACGGAAAGGCCTCCAGTATTCCTCCGGAGACAGACCATTCACTCTTTGCTGCTGTTGTCTCAGGAGCTTCTGCTGTTGTAACCACTGACCGGTATTTGTGGGTGCATTCCAGAGCTCTTGGAGTACCTGTGGTAGGCCTTGACCGAAAAGGTGTGTTTCAGGGGTGGGGCGGAGAACCTGCCGGAGGTGAGAGTCAGTTTCTTGAACAGTGGGCTTCGCTTATTCGGCGCGGCTGGTAATGAGTCTCCTTGTAAGGGTTCCAAACTGGCTCGGTGACGGTATTATGGCACTGCCTGCAGTAAACGGAATAATTTCCAGGTATCCTGATGCTGGAATCTGGGCTGTTAAGAGAGTTGCTCCCCTGTACAGAATGGTCTTTTCAAACTGTCAGGTCCATACCTTTCCTGAACTCCCTTCCGGTCACAGATACAAAAAGCTGCTTCTTCTTACCTCATCTTTCAGTTCTGCGCTGGCAGGGGTGAGGGCTGGAATCAGGCAGATTACCGGAACTCCCGGAGACGGCAGAACACCTCTTCTCACAACTGTAAGACGAATACCGGAAGACAGAACAAGACACCACTCTCTTCACTATGATGCCATTGCTGAAGCAGTGGATGCTCTTCCGGAAATGCCTGAGAAACCTCAGCTTACCCGGGCAGGAGAAAAACACATTGCTGTTTTCGCAGGTGCCAGATACGGTGAAGCAAAAATGTGGAAGGGGTTTGCAGAGGTTGCCTCATTGCTTGAGAAACCCTGTGTATTCTACGGAACAGTTTCAGAGAGGGAATACCTTGAAGAACAGGCCGGCAGGGCAGGAGCCGCGGTAAAGACAGGGCTGACATTAAGAGAACTTTGCGAGAACCTTCTCTCAGCATCAGCAGTGATTGGAAACGATTCAGGCGGAGTTCATCTTGCAGCTTTTCTAGGCAGACCCACAGTGGTCATATTCGGTTCTACTTCTCCTGCATGGACCGTTCCTCTGGAAAACGGAGGCAAAGTGCTTGCGGTAACCGGCAGTGTTGAATGCAGTCCATGTTTTCAGAGGATCTGTCCGCTGAAAGAGCCTGAGTGTTTCAAAGTCATTGATCCCCGGCTGGTTGCTGATATGGTCAGGAGGGCGCAGGATGAATAAACTTCTGATACTTGTGGATACCCTGGGAATACTGTACAGGGGACATTACGCAATGATGAGGCGGCCTCTGAAAGGGGCTGACGGCACCATAACCAGCGGATTGAGCCACCTTCTTTCGGAGATATCCAGACTATCAGCGGAGTACCCGAAAAGCATCATTGCAGCAGCCGGTGATGCCCCTGCAAAGACCTTCAGGAGTGACATCTATTCCCAATACAAAGCCAATCGGCCGGAAACTCCTGAAGACCTGAGAATACAGACAAACCTTGCAAGGCAGATAATACCACTGATGGGCATACCCTACATTGAAGAGCCGGGACTTGAGGCAGATGACATTATCGCAGGCCTTGCCCGAAAATCAGAGATACCGGTGCTTGTGGTTTCCCCTGACAAGGATCTGCTTCAGCTGGTATCAGACAATATTTCTGTTCTCAGGCCAGGCCGTTACGGTTCAGACAGTACACTGGTAAGGAAGGGTGATGTTCCTGAAGTCATTGGAGTTGATTCCACTCAGGTGGCTGAGTTTCTGGCAATTATGGGTGACTCATCCGATAACATTCCCGGAGCAAAGGGAATAGGTAAGAAAGGTGCCAGGACGCTTCTGGCAGAGTTTGGCTCCATTGATTCCATCTACAGAAACATGGAAAGGATCTCATCTGCTTCACTGAGAAAGAAACTTGAGGAATCAAGGGAAGCAGTTATGCTCAGCCTTGAACTCACAAGGCTGGACAGGCCGCTGCCTGAGAGAATACTCTCCATGAACCTTGCAGGAACTGAGCCTGACCGTAAGGCTCTGAAGCCGATTCTGAAGAGACTCTCTCTGGCAAAAGCTGCTGAGATGGTTGGAGTGAAACTGGCAGATGACCGGCCTGTTGCAGAAAAGTACAGCTGTACTGCCACTGTGGTAACTGATCCTGCCGAACTGATTCCGGAAGGTAACGGCCCTCTCTCCGTTGACACTGAAACAACATCAAAAGATCCCTCCATTGCGGAGCTTATCGGTTTTTCTGTTTCTGCATCGCCGAATCAGGGACGGTATTTCAGCTGCCGGAATTCTCTGAACACAGCTGAAGCCCTTAAACAACTGGAAAACGCAGTTCGTTCCAGAGGCTTTATCGCCCAGAATGCCAAGTATGACGCAAGAGTGCTTGAGAGGTACGGTATAGACCTTCCTGCCCCCTGCGGAGACCCATATCTCGCCGACTATCTCATTCGACCTGATTCACGCAGTCATTCACTTAAAAAACTGGTTCCCCAATGGCTGGGCAAAACAATGGATACATTTGATGAGGTTTCCGGAGGTACAGGAACCCTTATCAATACACCTACAGAGGAGATAGCCAGGTACTGCTGCACCGATTCAGCCTCAACACTGGCGCTTTCATTCAAACTTGACCGGGTACTTGCGGAAGACCCTTCTCTTAACAGGGTATACAGGGAGATAGAACTGCCGCTGTCAGCGGTGCTGACCAAAATGGAGGCCAGGGGCATCGGCCTTGACGGAAATGCACTGAGAGCTGAAAGCGACAGGCTCAGCAGAGAGATTTTCGCCCTTATGGAGCAGGGAGCCGATCAGGCAGGCACATCAGTAAATCTTGCCAGCCCTGCACAGGTCTCCAGAATAATGTTTGATATTCTGGGGCTTGAGCCTGTGAGAAAGACTTCCGGCGGAGCAAGATCCACAGGTATGACTGTGCTTAACGCCCTGAAGAACGCCCATCCCTTTGTTGAGACACTTATCAGTTTCAGAGAACTTTCCAAACTGCAGAACACCTATGTTCAGAAACTCCCTGAATATGTCAATCCCTGCACCGGACTTATACACACCAGTTTCAACCAGGCGGTTGCTGCCACTGGAAGACTCAGTTCATCCAATCCGAACCTTCAGAACATTCCCATCAGAACAGCCAGAGGCCGTGAGATTCGCAGAAGCTTCATTCCCCCTGGCAGGGGAGAGGTATTCGTTACAGCAGACTATTCCCAGATAGAACTGCGGATCCTCGCCCATCTTGCCGGTGAAGGAGCCCTGAGGGATGCCTACAAAAACAATGAGGACATACACTCAAGGACCTCTGAGGCCCTCTTCGGTGACGCGGAACCGGATCACAGGCGCAAGTCCAAGGAGGTAAACTTCTCCATTATATACGGAATCAGCCCCTACGGGCTTTCACAGCGGCTCTCTGTCTCCAGAGGGCAGGCTTCAGGTATAATAAGCCGCTACTATGAAACCTACCCTGAGGTGCGGGATTTTTACTGCAGAACAGTAAGTGAGGCAGAGTCCACCGGTGAGGTCCGTACCATAATGGGTCGAAAGAGACTGTTCAGCGGAATGGCTGAAACCGGCGGAACAAGGAGAAAACAGATGGAGAGGGCGGCGGTGAACACTGTGGTGCAGGGTTCAGCTGCAGACATTATCAAAATGGCCATGATAAGGGTATCAGAAAGGCTTGCCGGGGAACTTCCCGCCGCGGGACTGGTACTGCAGGTACATGATGAACTTGTTATATCATGCCCTGAAGATGAACATGAAAAAGCAGCGGTAATTCTCAGGGAAGAGATGGAAAATGCCGTTTCCCTTAAGGTTCCCCTTACAGTGGAGACCGGCAAAGGCAGCAACTGGCTGGACGCCGGTCATTGAGAAACGGACAGTTATGAAACTTATCAGGATTATTTTTGTTGCAGGTATGCTCCTTACCGCTGTTTCCTGCGGTACAGACACCAGACCCAATGTGCTCATTGTTCTGATAGACACAGTAAGGGCAGATCACTTCAGCTGCTACGGTTATGAAAGGAACACAACACCTCATATTGACAGCCTTGCTGAAGCAGGAACACTTGTTCTTAACTGCCATGGACAGGCGTCATGGACCCTGCCTGCAATGACAACCATTCTTTCAGGAGTCTCACCGGTGGAGCACGGAGCAGGAAGAGGCAACGGTGACTTCATGGGGGTTGCAGCCGATCTTCCCTGGCTTCCTCTTTCCTTTCACCGTGAAGGCTACAGAACAGCGGCTTTCTTCAATGTGATGTTCATGAATGAGGACTTTGGATTTCACAGAGGATTCAGTCACTTTGACTGTCAGGGAGTTGCAAGCGGTAACAGTCTCAGAAAGGCCGGCCCTACAGTTGACAACTTCCTCACCTGGCTTGATTCAACCGATCAGGGAGTGCCGTTTTTCGCAGCTGTTCACTTCTACGATCCACACATTCCATACACTGCTCCAAAGCCCTGGTGCGACCTCTACACAGATCCTGATTACTCAGGTGAGTACAACAGTTCCTGGGGCGCAGGGGTAATAGAAATGACCAGAGTAAACAATGGAACAGTGGTTCCTTCCCCTGAAGACCTGAATAATCTTATTGCGCTTTATGACGGAGAGATAGCCTATACTGATTCCCAGACAGGAAGACTCTTTCAGGAACTTCGGAACAGAGGTCTTGCGGAAAACACCATCATAGTCGTGGCAGGTGACCACGGAGAGGAATTTCTTGAGCACGGAGGCATAGAGCATGGAAGAACCCTCTATCAGGAAACCACCCATGTTCCAATGATTCTCTCAGGACCTGGCTTCAACGGTGGAAACACAATAGAACAAAGGGCAGCTCAGCTGGATGTTGCTGTTACACTGGCGAATGCCGCTCGAATTGATCACCCTGTTCATCAGCCGGCTGCCGACCTTGCAGAAACCCTGCCTGCCAGAGAAATCCCTGCAAGCGGAGTACTGTGGCGTCAGGGAGAACTGGTTTCCATCGTATCAGGAGACACCAAACTGATTTGGTCGTTGGATGACGATTCAGTTGAGACCTATGACCTTCAGGCTGACCCGCTTGAACTTGATATTCTTCCTGTTGACGATGAACTGATGAATGCCGCAGGTTTCTACTGGGCTACGCCTCCTCTTGTCACGCCTCTTCCTGTGAACTACGATGAGACAGCCAGCAGAGAGCTGAGGAATCTGGGTTACATCAGATAGTCCCAGCAACAGTCAGAGCTATTGAATACCTGCCTGAAACGATCAGATAGATGCCGGGAGCAAGGCCTGATATGTCCAGTGATACATCACCTGATTCGTCTGCTTCAGATGAAACCAGAAGCCTGCCTGCCAGGTCCATGAGTTTTACCTCTGCCGAGGGTTCCGCTCCTGAAACAGTAAGAGAGCCGAAAGCAGGGTTGGCCCCTGGAACCATGCCGGTGGTGACTGTATCATCTTCAACACCTGTATACCAGTCGCGATAAATGGCGTTTCTGCTGCAGTAGTTGGGACAGATGCCGCAGCCTCTGCAGAGGTCAGGATCAATGTATGCTTTTCCTCCAACCTCGCTTATGGCTCCAAAGGGGCAGCAGTTGAAACAGTTGCCGCATCCGTTGCAAATGTTTTCGTCAACGACATAAATCCATTTTATCGGAGCAAGTACAACTGCAAGTGCCACAAAAAGTTTAAGCATTATCAAATTCTCCTGTCAGTCGCCTTCTCTGTATTTCCCAGGCTATTACAGCAGCTGTACTGGAAACATTGATACACTGTCTGGTACCGGACTGTGGTATTATTATTCTGGCAGCAGACAACTCAAGTGCCTCTTTTGATACACCTTCTGCTTCGTTGCCCAATATGAATGCAGCAGAAGGGGAGAAGGAAGCCTGATGAAGAGGCATAGCGTCCGGAGTATTCTCCACTGCGATTATCTCCCTGCCAGGCGCAGCTGCCTTAACAGCGGCAACTGAACTCTCGAACCATCTCCATGGAACTGTTGCGTGGGTTCCTCTGGATG
>PDSZ01000024.1 GCA_002748705.1 Candidatus Fermentibacterota bacterium | reverse complement strand
TTTCTCTCATCATACATCTCTTGCTGCTGACGGTATACCTCACGGATGACAAGCAGCTTTCTGTAAAGATCCAGATCCAGTACTCCAAAGCCAACTTCATCAAGCAGGGCATCCACATGACCAAGATCCCTGCGCACATAGCCAAGCTGCTTCCTCATTGCCTTTCTGAGTTTTCTGCTGCCGGGCCGTCTGGTTTTCTGCAGGCTAAGGAAAGCTTTCCGTGCTCTCTTCCGGTAGGTCCGGGGCTTTGTGCTGCCCGGCTCCCGTTCCGAATGGAGTACATCAACCATCTTCTCAAGCAGCTCTCGCCCCTTGTTCAGCAGTTTCAGGTCTGTGGGGAATGTGATGTCAGCAGGGGTCGCTGTTGCATCAACGATCAACCGGCCTTTATTCACAAAGCCTCCATCATCACTGGAAGACGATTCATCATCTCTGTGGCGCTTGCGGGCGGCCAGGAGGATTCTCTCGTTTATCTCAGCTATGGCCTGTGCGGGAAATCTCTTCCTGAACCTGCAAAGCTGTGACTGATCCAACGGAGGCTTGATCTGGAACTCCTGCAATCCTAAGAACCACTGGAGGTAAGGATTCTCTCTGATCGTGTCCACTGTCTCCCTGTCTGTCAGACCAAGTTTCTCCTGGATCAGTATGGAACCGAACGCGAATCTGCCGGGGAGGGCTCGCTGTCCTTCTTTCTTTCTCCCGAGACTTCGAAGATAAACTTCTTCCACGAAATCCCAGGGAACCAGCTTTGCCAGCTTGACCCATCTGTTCTCAGTATCCAGCGGTGTCCTGAATGGAGTCTTGAAGGCCTCAATTTCCAACTGACGGTTGTTATGCTGATACAATTGAATCTCCAGGTGCAAGGGTTTTGAGCAAATGTGCTCATATTGCGTGCATTTCTATGCACCTAATATATCCTCATTCCGTTGCGCTGTAAAGGTTTAAAGCTTCAGCATCAAGCCATAAGTACATGTTTTCTTCAGGTCAATGACCTTCAGCCTCATATCCTGCCAGCGCCTTCCGGAAGAAAACAGCTGCGTCCTGTTCCATGTCAGGCAAAGCCAGTCAGGGTCAGTTGCAAGCCTTTTCCAGCCTTTAGTGCCCTTATGTCTGCCAAACATAAATGTGTTCTCACATCTTCTGAAAGGCTGAAGTCTCTTCATGCATCTGATATGTTTTACAGATTTGCCGCCTCCGGTACGAAAACCTTTCTTCGGTTACAGACACACCGGGCTGAGGACTGTTTTTCAAAAGCAGTGAGTGGAACACATCTGAACACTGGAATATTTCAAAGTGAATCAGATACTGATTCCGGCGGTACTCCAACGCACTGAGTGCCGCCGGAACTGAATCCTTGAGAAGGCTATCAGGGAATTCGAATTGTCTGACCAGGGTAAATCTTGTCAGGGTCATCTATTATGCCCTTGTTGGCCTTGACTATTTCCATGTACCTGCTGGCATTGCCCAGATGCTTTTTTGCTATTCCTGAGAGAGTATCACCTGACTTGATGGTATAGAACTTTGCTTCTTTGATTTCCTTGCCTATTACCTTCAGGCCGTCAGCTGCAACCTTGGAAATACCGGTGATGTTACCTGCGAGAAGTATTGCCTTCTCGAAGGTGGACGGGTCCTTGCACTTGCCCTTGAGCTTTATCATGTCGTCAATGATCTCCAGTTCAAGGCCTTCAATCTCCTCATCGTTCTTTTTAAGCCTCTCCAGAATGTACTTCTTTGTTTTGGCAGGATCATTCTTCTGAGCTTCCTTCGCCGCAGCTCCAACAGCTTTTGCGAATTCCATTATCATTTTCTTTTCCTCCTTTTGCCGGTTAAACCTGTGAAGCACAAAATACAACCAAAAAGAAATAAATCAAATAGTCCATCTTGAGTTCATTCTTGATGAAACAGTTAACATGGATGATATTGGGCTATTAAAGAACAATGTCTTACAGGGAGGCTGAAGTGAGCAGAATAGAAAAGACAGGTGCTTTTTACATCGGCAGGGAGTTTGACGCAGAAAAGGGTCAAACCGTCGGGCATGAGATTTCATACGATGCCAGAGACCTGACTACACATGCTGTCTGCCTGGGAATGACCGGTTCAGGGAAAACTGGACTCTGCATAGACCTTCTGGAAGAGGCAGCTCTGGACAAGGTGCCTGCGATAATCATTGACCCGAAGGGTGACATAACAAACCTGCTCCTGACCTTTCCCGACCTTCTTCCAGGCGACTTCAAGCCCTGGATAAACATAGATGACGCCAGGCGCAGGGAAATGACAGTTGACCAGTACGCCGGGAAGGTTGCGGAAACATGGCGGAACGGTCTTGAAGGATGGAATCAGGGACCGGAGAGAATTAAACTTCTCAAGGACAGCGCAGAGTTCCGCATCTGTACTCCAGGTTCCGATGCAGGAATCAGTATCTCCATACTCTCAGCTCTCACTCCGCCAAAACTCAGCTGGGAAAATGAAGCAGAGCTTATTCGGGAACAGATACAGGGGGTTGTCGGAGCACTGCTGGGGCTGATGAACATTGAAGCGGACCCTCTGCAGAGCCGTGAGTTTATTCTTCTGGCAAACATTGTGGAGCATTACTGGCGGAAGGGAACACCTCTTGATCTTCCACTGCTTATCACCTCTGTGCAGAATCCTCCAGTGAAGAAACTGGGGGTTTTCGATACAGATACCTTCTTCCCTGAAAAAGATCGGTTCAAATTCGCCCTTTCCCTGAACAGCATTGTTGCGTCACCGGGATTTCAATCGTGGCTTACAGGTGAACCACTTGATCCTGCATCAATGCTCTATTCTCCTTCAGGAAAACCCAGGCACAGCATAGTGTACCTTGCCCATCTCTCAGAGAGTGAAAGAATGTTCTTTGTTACGCTGCTTCTGGAGCGGATGGTTACTTGGATGCGCAGGCAGTCGGGAACCACCAGTCTCAGGGCTTTGCTTTACTTCGATGAGGTTTTCGGATACCTGCCACCTGTTGCTGAACCTCCATCAAAAAAACCGTTGCTCACCCTTCTTAAACAGGCCAGAGCATTCGGACTCGGGTTGGTTCTCACCACTCAGAATCCTGTGGATCTGGACTATAAGGGCCTGACCAATACAGGGACATGGTTCATTGGAAGGCTTCAGACAGACAGGGACAAGTCCAGGCTTCTGGACGGCCTTGAGTCTGTTTCTGCTGAAGCAGGAGCAGGATTCAACAGAAAGGAGATGGACTCACTGATCTCCTCCCTCGGGTCAAGGGTATTTCTTCTTCACAATGTTCATGAGGATCATCCTGTACTCTTTCAGACAAGATGGGCCATGAGTTATCTTCGGGGACCTCTCACCAGAGATCAGGTAAGAAAGCTCAGAGAAGAAGGCTCTGAATCTGCTTCAACTCTTGTCGCTCCTCCTGTTGCTGAAAAATCCCCTGCTGCAGAACCTTCTGCTGTAAAAAGCGCTCCAGAAGGGATGTCCAAAGAACCGCCTCCTTCGCCTTCGGGAATGAAGCAGGTGTTTATTCAACCTGAAATAACCGCCGGCCAGGCTCTGAGTAAAGCAGAAGCAGCATCAGACGCTGAAGTAAGGCTGGTGTACGAGCCGGTACTTCTGGCCATGGCCAGGATTTCATTCATGAAGAGGAATCAGCGGGTCAACTTTTCAGAGTCGAAGGAAATGGCACTGGCTCTTTATTCTGATTCAGAAGTTATCACATTCAGCTGGGAAGATGCCCTCTCCACTAAGCTCAGAATTGAAGATCTCTCTCACAGGGCGGAACTTGATTCCTTTTTCAGCGGAACTCTTCCATCAGGGTGGACAAAAGCCTCCAAACTTAAGTCCCTGAAAAAGAGCTTAAGCGATTACCTTTACCACAACAGCTTGATAAACCTTCCATTCAATCCTGTGCTGAAGATTTACGGCCAGACAGGAGAGACTCCAGAGGAGTTCAGTGCAAGATGCGCAGACATCGCAAAAGAAAAACGGGATGCCGAGGTTGATAAACTTCGGGAGCGGATGGAAAAGAAACTCAACCGTCTTCAGACAAAGCTCCTTAGAGAAGAAAGAGAGCTTGAAGAAGACAAAGCAGACTACAACAGCAGGAAGGGTGAAGAGCTTCTTTCGGCAGGAGAAACACTTGCAGGTTTCTTCGGCCTTGGCAGAAGGCGTTCATCAGGGCTCTCCGCTGCTGCCAGAAAGCGGAGACTCACGCAAAACGCCAAAGCTGACATAAAAGAGTCAGAAGAGGAAATCGAAAGGCTCAAGGAAGAAATCGCAGACATGGAAGCAGAACTCAGGGAAAAGGTGGAGGACATAGTCTCCAAGTGGGAAGAAACCCTGAGCGAGCAGGACATTTTCGAACTTAAGCCAAGGCGAACCGATGTGCAGATTCGCCTGCTCTCCCCTGCATGGGCTCCTGTCTATTTTATTGAGTCAGAGGGAACAAAACTCCGAATTCCCGCGTGGGAGCCTGAAGAGAACCTGTAGCAGCCACAAGGGTGCTGACATCATTCATATGTGTTGCGACCAAGCCATAAAAGGACTGAAGCAATGACCGGACCTGGAAAGGCTGCTTCGAAAAATGCCTATGAAGGAGTTTTCATGCTGCAGTGTAAATATTTTTCTAACTTCCATGGTAAATGTCATCCATATCATTTGTTTGTGGAGCTGGTCCATATGAACCCCATTGCTCATCCTGGTAATACTCAGGCGGTGACTATTTAGAAAGGCTCTTCAGGTGAATACAGTTCGAATGGATACTGAAGCTCTTTCTCTCACCGGAGGCAGAAGAGTCGGGCAGCCAGGGCATAATCTTGCTCTGGAGTTTATTGAAAAGAGAATGGGCGAAGAGAAGCTTTCATTTTTAAAGGGCAATTCCTTCAGGCTTCCATACAAGGCAGACAGACAGGAGTTCTGCAATCTTGCAGGGGTGATTCCAGGGAGTGATTCAGCATTAATGCCTGTTCTGATCGGCGCCCATTACGACAGTGCTCTGGACGGACCATGCTCTGATGACAATGCTGCTTCTGTTGCTGTCTCTCTCTGTGCAGGGCTCTTCAGAACCTCAGACGAACTGTTATTGTTGTGTTTTTTGATGCAGAGGAACCGCCTTACTTTCATACAGAGAAGATGGGTTCATACAGGTTTCAGCAGGATCACTGCAGGGACATTGAGTTCGCATCGGTGGTAATACTGGATGCAGTTGCCCACGATTTCAAAATACTGGTTCCGGTAATTGATTCTCTTGTGCGAAGACTGAGAGAGTTCATATTTATCATCGGCTCAGAAAGCCATTCTCTTTATTCGGACATTGTGGAGAAAACTGCTGCCGAAGCTAAGGGTCTCAGGCTTGTGCCAACCCTGAACAAATACATTCCTGATACTTCGGATCACATGGCTTTCAGAAAGGCAGAGCAGCCCTTCCTTTTCATAAGCAGAGGAAGAGGCCGGTACACCCATACTCTGAAAGACAACCTTCAGTGGATCAACTGGAAAGCTCTGAACAGAGTCTCTGAAATGACTCTTTCTTTAATGAAAGAACTTGATGAAGCTCCCCTTGAAACCTGCAGAAAGCCAGTTGATCCCTGGAGGCTTGAAATAAGACTGCTGCGCAGGGCTGCAGGTTTTCTTCTTCCTCTGGTACTGCCCTTTCTGGGCACCGGAAAATTCTGGCTCAGTTCACGGAAAGACCTGGACAGAATAGCGGAAAAACTTAACCGGAATGTAAAGCTTTAGACCAGGCGTTTCTAAGGAGTGTATGTCAGACGGCTTACAACAACAGGTACCTGCATCACATTTTCATCACTGGTATTTAGTATCACATCTCCGACAAGATTCTCATACTCGTCAAAAGATTCTATTGGCTGCTCCAATGAAAGCTGAATCTGGACCGTAATACCCTCAATTCCTGACCCTTCAGCAGGAAGGATAAACCCTTCGTTATCCCAGCCGAAGCCGAGAAAATCAAAGTCGTCTCCGTTCCATTCTTTCAGCTCAGCCAGGGACATCCCTGTAAATACCCCTGCCCGGCAGGAAATCTTCTGTGTTCCTGCGATCTCGTAGTCTCGATCATAAAGGTAAAAGTCAGCCTCAATTCTGAGAATACTGCCATCGCTGTTCCAGATATAGATTACTTCCTGGCCGTTATCAGGATTGGTAACTTTTGTGACTTCATGCATCACAGTACCTTCATTGTACCACCGCTCACCGTGCATAAGGCAATCTTTTTCAAATGCGGCAATAAGCTGGTCTCTTGTGCTAAAAGCGGCGTAGTCTTCAATGGTTGAATATGCTGTATTCTCTGATTCAGCAGACTCTGCCTTTTCAGAGTTTTCATTGGATATTTCATTAACAGCAGTCTCCACAGCTTCTTTACCGCAGGCATTAAACAGAAAGACGAGCATTACAGCTAACAGTGTTTTCATCAGCTCCTCCTGAAGTTGAACAGTTCAAACACATTGTAACGGCTATGATACCCGCCGGCAGAAACAGAGGCAAGGCAGAGTAACCCTGGCGTGTGCCTTGCTTTTTGTGACGGAAGTTTTGTCAACTTGCAAAACAGGAACGAGCTGCCAATAATTATCAGGTATTTCCTGAAATTCCGGCAGATGCAGATATTTCTTCAGCCAATTGATCTCTCTGCGGGCAACAATCACTTTTCCGTATTGATACAACTCTGAAAATCCTGTAACTATGCTTGCGGTATTATCCACAACCGGCAGAATTGATAAAACAGCTTCATTCACGGAAGAGGAGTAAGTGCATACTGTGAGTCTGAAAGATCAACAGCTGTGGTATCATTTTCCGCTATATCAATTTTGTGCAGCCACATATCCACCAGCCCGGAGCTTCTTCTGGAACTGACCATAAGAATGTATTCTCCCTCTCCCAGTTCCACTGTGTCCTGAAGGGAAGTACTCAGCCAGAGATAGTCCAGGGGGAGATACCTTCCTTTCACTGGAATGTTCAGAACTGCTGTGAACTGCTCCTCATCTGTGTATTCCAGAGGAGATGAAACAAGAATTCCAGCAGGCCGGTAATCGGCTGTTACAGGAGTATCCAATCCAGGTACCATAGCCAGAGCCAGGCCGGTCCAGTTCTCAGGAATGCTGTCAGCCGGTGAAACAACAGGTAACCAGCTCTTACCGTCCCAGACTTCCAGCCATCTGCGGCAGCCTCCGTTTTCTCCTGAAAACCATCCGAGAACAGGTCTCGCTGCTATGCCCAGAGCCTTGAGACTGGCACAGAGAAGTACCCTGTGTTCTCCTGAGGTTCCACCGCCGGAGCCAATAATGGAAAGCGGGTCTGCTATTCCTCCCAGATAGTCATACTGGAAAACCTCAACATTGACTGATATCCATGAAGCAATTTCCAATGCTGTTTCTGCCGGATTTCCCGCTGTTTCTATTCTGGAAGCCCAGAACTCTCTGAGTTCTGCTCTGTAGGGAGCCACCGGTTCCTCATCTATTCTGTAACTCACCAGATACTCAAGGAACATGGAATCAGGAAGTGAGTCGTAGAATTCGTTTCTGACAGCCAGTGCTCCCTGCACATGATCCATCAGGGATTCTTCTGTCATTTCCAGCCTGTCCAGCCTGGGAATAGTTTCAAAGAGATATTCTACAGCTTCTCTCTGCTGCCCCAGGGTGTTTTCCAGAGTTTCCTCCCAGAAAGCCTGATTTCCAGGGGTTTTCGCCAGAAGACTGTCCCTTGCCTCAGGGGTCAGCAATAAGAGGATACAGGTTAAGAGCACTGTCATATCTGCTCCTCCCTCAGATTGATGTGAAGCTCTTCCAGCATCTGACTGTCATCTGGTACTATTACTGTCTCTTCTCCTGGAATTATCTCGAAAACCGTTCCTCTCACAGGCCAGCCCCAGGTTGCGACAAACCTGCCTTCGCCGAGTTCCACCTGCCTCAGCTCCGGAGTCATGGTAACAATCTCCCTCAATGCTCCGTAGTTTGCAACTGAAACAACAACTTCGGCAGAATCATCAGCAATGGTAAGCAAGCCGGTTTGCGCATAGGTTTCTGTAACAGGGACCAGAGAGACACTGCCCAGCTGTCTTAACGCTCCTTCTGCATTACCTGTTGTGATTGCCACTACTATTGCCGCTTTTGAAACCCTGTCATCAAACCACTCTGGAAGCTTATTCAGATCTTCTGTGGAAATGTCGGCGTATACCCAGCCGCTCTCTGTCCAGACCTCCGGCCAGGCGTGATTGCTGTCACAGGTGATCCAGTAAGGGGTGAAAACCTGCCTGCAGGGAATACTCACACTGCGCAGCGCGTCCATGTAGAAAACTGTCAGCTCCTCGCAGCGGCCTGTTCCTGAAGACCAGGTAACAAAGGGGGACTGATCCCTGACTTGTGTAGGTTGATACTCGGTTATGCTGTCACACCATCCGCCTATAACAACTGTTGCCTCTTCTATTGTATTCACCCCTTCAAGAAGAGGAAGAAGAGCCTCTCTGAATACCGGACGCCACGCAACCAGAGGTTCCTGGCTTACTCTGGCCGGAAGCACATACCTGAGAAAGACAGAATCTGGAATACTCTCTCCCCACGGCATGGTTTCAACGGCAAGAAGCGCCAGATCAACATTCTCCTGAAGAGCAGTCAGAGATTCGCCTGATCTGTCTGAAGAGGGAGAGTTGGAAAGAAGGAAATCAATGCACTCTTCTCTGGCTGGAGAAGAAATAATAATCACTGCAAGTAACACTGCTGTCATGTCTGCTCCTGCCGATAAGTTTTTTACAGCTATATTAATTTAATCCACAAAACTTAATGAAATTCCGTAAATTAACTTTTACAGTCGAATAATGCCTCATCTGAATGTATCGGTTGAAGCTGGCCTTGCTGAACTCCCTGGTTGATCGCATGAGACAGAGGTAAGACATTCCAGCAGAGAGAAGCAATATTATTACACAAATTTTTTGAAAAAGTTAAGAATTGAAAAAATCAAATTTTGTGCTCTTTCTCAGGCAAATCCGGCTTTACGAGGCTGCTGTAATCGTTCCGGACCATGTTTCTCATATTTCAATAAGCAGAATTCTCAGGCAAATATTGCCTCAGAATATGTTCAGTATTCAATGAAAAATACTGCCTGCATGCAGAAGCCTGCAGTTTAGAATATTCACAGCACATACTTATCTCTCTGCAGTTCAGTCAGTTTGATCCAGGAATGCATGGGTTGAGCAGGGGACCTGCAGGCCCCCTGCCATTCAGATGGCTCTCTTGGCTTCCACCATGTCCTTTACCTTCATGAGGCGGTTGGTGTTGCCCCTTTCCATCTCATCCAGTTTCAGACGGATCTGCCTTATAGCCTGTTCCTGCTCAGGTATCATCACATACTCAAGTGAGTTCACCCTGCGCCTGGTGGAATCTATTTCTCCTGCAATAAGTACTATAGCCTTCTCCTGCTCGGCAAGTCTGATAATTTCAGGAAGAACAGACTTGTAGACCTCAAGAGCCTCATCAAGCTCAGGAGGAGTATCGAACATTCCATAGTTCTTTACCTTGCCCTTGATGGAAACATTGAAAACAGGAAGAGTCAGGTTCATCACCCGTCTGGTGGAAGACTCAACAACAGCCTTTGCTCCAGGGTATCTCAGGGCATCAAAGAGGCTTTCTTCCTCCATTGCCGCTCTGGCAAACAGGAACTCTCCGTAGGCCGTTTCAAGCTTTTCCTCCAGAGCAGCCCTTGCTCCTTCGTAGTCGGCTATCAGGATCTTGAACTGACGCATCAGTTCGTCGAGCTTGTCCTTCAGGAGCTTATGACCCTTCTTTGCAAGCCTGAGCCGTTTCTTAAGCTGAAGCAGCTCCATCCTGGTGGCTTTTACCTCAATGGGCATCTGCTTCACTCTTTTCCACCGGCCAGTAGGTGTCCAGGTACTCCGGTCTGATTCTTTTCATCTCACTTCTGGGAAGGAGTTTGAGAAGCTCCCAGCCAAGATCAAGGGTTTCCATTATTCCTCTGTCTTCGTGTTCATCCTGACTGATGTACCGTTTCTCATACTCAGTGGCAAACTCCAGATAGTTTCTGTCAAGGTCGCTAAGCGCGGCAACTCCCAGAATCACCGAAAGCTCCCTTGCAGCTTTGCCTGCAGAGTATGCGGCCATGAGCTGGTTGAACAGATCGGAATGGTCTTCTCTGGTTTTGCCCTTGCCGATTCCCTTGTCCTTCAGACGACTCAGGGACTCCATCACATCCATAGGAGGGTATATGCCCTTCTTGTGAAGCTCACGGTTTAGAATAAGCTGCCCCTCGGTAATGTATCCGGTAAGATCAGGAATCGGATGAGTCTTGTCATCCTCAGGCATGGTAAGAATGGGAATCTGGGTTATGGAACCCTTTCTTCCCTTGATTCTTCCAGCTCTCTCGTAGATCTGTGAAAGGTCGGTGTAGAGGTATCCGGGATAGCCTCTTCTGCCTGGAATTTCCTTTCTTGCAGCACTTATTTCTCTCAGAGCATCGCAGTAGTTGGTCATGTCTGTGAGAACAACCAGAATGTGCATGTCCTTCTCATAAGCAAGATACTCTGCTGCTGTAAGGGCCATTCTCGGTGTACTGATTCGCTCAATGGCAGGATCGTCGGCAAGGTTCAGGAAAACAACCGCTCTATCCATTGCACCTGTAGCCCTGAAATCCTTGATGAAGTAATCTGCCTCTTCAAAGGTGATACCCATAGCAGCAAAGACCACTGCGAAGTTCTCGTCTCCGCCTGTAACCTTTGCCTGTCTTGCTATCTGTGCGGCAACAATACTGTGAGGAAGACCGTTTGCGCTGAAAATGGGAAGCTTCTGCCCTCTCACCAGCGTATTGATACCGTCAATGGAGCTGAACCCTGTCTGAATAAACTCAGCAGGATAATCTCTGGCATATGGATTGATAGGAGAACCGTTAATGTTCACCATCTTTTCAGGAACTATGGGAGGATCATTATCGAAAGGCGGTCTTGGGCGGCCCTGGCCATCGAAAATCCTTCCCAGCATCTCAGTTGATACTCCCAGTTCCTGACCCTTGCCGAGAAAACGCACTTTACTGGTTTCCAGGTCAGTACCGCTTGAACCTTCAAAGAGCTGAACCATGGCCATGTTGCTGTCTATCTCCAGCACTCTGCCGTGCCTGAGTTCTCCACCCGGCAGTTCAATTTCAACCAGTTCCTCGTAACTGACATCTGTAACACGGTCCACCATCATCAGGGGGCCGGAAATCTCAACGGTTGTCTTGTATTCCCGTATCATTACTCAACCTCCCTTTCTAGGCGGTTTCGAGCCGTATCTTTTCGTTAACGGCTTCGGTTATCTTTTTCTGAAGTTCTTCTATTCCGGAAATATCTTTCTCCTCAAGGTAACGCATTGCGGCAATCTCCTCGGTGTGCGGGAAGTCAAAGACAGCCTTCGGCGAAACATCAGCCCTCAGGGCTCTGCCCATCTCGTCATGTGTGTGAAGAATGGTTGCCAGCATGAGCTGCTGCTTCTTTATTGAAGCGTAAGTATCCACCGGGTGAAAGGCGTTCTGATGCAGGAAATCTTCTCTGAGGCTCTTTGATGTGTGAAGTATCAGCTGATCTTCAGGAGAAAGACTCTCTGCGCCTACCAGCCTGGCTATTTCAAGCAGATTTGATTCATCCTGAAGAAGTGCCATTGCCTTTCTGACCATCTGAACCCACTCTTCGCCAAGGTTCTCGTCGTAATATTCTTTAAGGTTGGTGGTGTACAGACTGTAACTGTCCAGCCATCCTATTGCAGGGAAGTGGCGCTTGTAGGCCAGTTCCGCCTGAAGACTCCAGAACACTTTCACCACCCTGAGGGTTGCCTGTACCACAGGATCAGAAAGGTCTCCTCCTGCAGGGCTCACAGCGCCCACCACTGTAAGGGCTCCCACTCTGTCATCATCTCCAAGGCACTTAACCTTGCCGGCCCTCTCGTAGAACTCGGCGATACGGGTTCCAAGATATGCAGGATAACCCTCTTCGCCGGGCATCTCTTCAAGTCGCCCTGACATCTCTCTCATTGCCTCTGCCCACCTGCTTGTGGAGTCAGCCATGAGAGCCACAGAGTAACCCATGTCCCTGAAGTATTCTGCAATTGTTATGCCGGTATAAACACTTGCCTCACGGGCAGCCACAGGCATATTGGAAGTGTTGGCCACAAGAACAGTCTTCAGAACCAGAGGTTTTCCGCTCTTCGGGTCTTCCAGCTCAGGAAACTCCTGAAGAACATCTGTCATCTCGTTGCCGCGCTCTCCGCAGCCCACATAGACAACAACCTCAGTATCAGCCCACTTGGCAAGCTGATGCTGAATTACTGTTTTGCCGCTGCCGAACGGTCCCGGTACACATGCAGTTCCGCCTTTTCCAACAGGGAAAAAGGCATCAACCACCCTCTGTCCGGTAACAAGAGGCTCATCAGGAGCAAGTTTTGTGCTCACAGGCCTGCCTCTTCGAACAGGCCACTTCTGATACATTTTCAGTTCACAGGTTTCACCGTCAGGCTTCTTAACCCTGGCTATTACTGTGTCAATATTGTAACTGCCCTTTTCTATCACCCAGGTTACCTCACCTGAAATGCCCGGCGGAATCATGATGCTGTGATCAATGAGTTCCGTTTCAGGTACTTTACCGATAACTTCTCCGCCTGATACTGTTCTGCCAGGTTCCATTACCGGATTGAAGTCCCATTTCTTTTCGTGGTCCAGACCTGGAATGTTTATTCCTCTGGTAATCCAGTCTCCAGCCTGTTCACGAACCTTGTCCAGCGGTCTCTGAATACCATCGTAAATGGATTGCAGCAGCCCCGGGCCAAGCTCTACTGAGAGCGGACTTCCTGTGATGTAAACAGGATCTCCTGGTTTGAGCCCTGCTGTTTCCTCGTAAACCTGAATGGAGGCCTTGTCTCCCTTCAGTTCAATAATCTCGCCGATAAGCCTGAAATCAGAGACGAAAACAACATCGTACATCTTCGCTTCTGTCATTCCGGTGGCAACTACCAGCGGTCCGGCTATTTTGTTTATCCTGCCTTTTAGCATTGCTTCCTCCGACTCACTGCTCATCTTCCGCCATAAGATCAACACCTACAGCCCTGATGATCAGGTTCCTTATAGTGTCCTCGCCCATGTGCTTCGAACCGGAAACACCCGGCAGGACCACTATGGCCGGAACCGGAAGGCTGACAACCTGATCAACCTCGATCTGGAGATGATCCAGCATATCCTCGGTGATCATTACTACTGATGCTTTTTCCTTAACCAGCGATCTGAATATCTCCACCGCCTCATCTCCAGATGCAGGGGTGTAGGTTTCCACTCCCAAAGCCCGGAACCCGAGTACTGAATCCGCATCGCCGATAAAGGCCATTCTGCCCTGTTCCGCCATGTTTCTCCTATCCTCTTGGAACCCGGGCCTTAAGGCGCCGGATATCTATGCCGGCAGTCTTGCCGGCTGTTATCATCTTGAGATGAGATGCTTCCAGTTCTCTTCCCAGCACATATGCAGCAAGAGGCCCCGGGCTGAACATATCCGATGAGGCCCTCTCAAGAATTTCCAGAACTATAAGATCCGATTCCCTCTGGTATGAGAGGAAAGAACCTGTTTCCAGACCTTCTTCCAGTGCTTTCGCTGCATCCTCAAAACCGGATGTCTCCTGAAGAAGCTCACTCAGTCTGTTCATTCTTGCTGCCTGTGAAATGTCATCCGGAGTGTGGTAACCACCACTGAGAAGCGAGTTTTCCACAGCTTCCCTGTCGCCCCTGTTTCTGGCAGCGGTAAGAAAGTTTCTGAGTTCAATCTTTACCCTGGGAAGGTCTCCAACAGGTTCAGGCAGTGTGCTCAGGTTTTCCGCTTCAACAGAGGCTGCAAGTCTGTCCAGCACTGCATCCAGTCTGTAAGCAGAAGGAGAGGCAAGCTCATGAAGCTCTTCCAGAGCCCTCCGAAATCCCTCAGGAAGCGACTCTGCAGCTCCAGGATCAGACCATGCCATTCTGATGGTCTCAACTGGAATTGTGCCCTGAGGTTCAACATCCACATCACCTGAACCTTCAGAAGCCAGGTTTTTCCACAGGTATCTGGCATTTCTCACATCTCTGCGCTGAAGTATGCCGTCTGTGAATGAACAGCTTTCGGACAGCTCTGACAATTCTTCCTCAGCAGAGGAAACAGCTGCTCTCAGAGCACCCTCAATACTTCCTGATTCCTGAATAAGCGGACCGTACCAGGTTTCACCCAGTATTCTGAGCACTTCGTCTCTGTTCTCAGCGGTAAAGAGCTGCTGCCATATGCGCCTGGAAAGGAGTGAACCGTCAAGTCCACTGACTCTGCCACTGGCATATGTGTACGAACTGCCTGCCACTCTACTCCCCCTGCCCTTCCAGGGGAAGAAGCCTGGACAGCTCCATAACCATTGAATCATGGTTCAGCTCTGCTATCATTGAAAGGGTTGCGTTAAGGCTGATGTGCCCGCAGCGCATTATCACCCCTCCATGATCAGTGTGTCTCTCTTCTGAGAGAGTAAATGTTTTCTCTCCGTCAGAGGCTTTTTTAAGGAATTCGGCACTGATTCTGCCTGCATCCTTCTCGTTGACGATAATCTCAACCTCTCCACTGAGGTCACATCCTGAAAGAAGGGACTCTATCATTTCAAGGTAATCAGTCGCTTCAGAAATCTTTATAACCGCATCTGTAATAGCCTGGTCAACGATTTGTCTTCTGTGGCTGAGAAGGGCCTTTTCCATATTCCTGTGAATGTGATGCTTCATTCTTTCAGATCTGGATTCAACCCTGTTCTTTACCCTTTCAACATCTTTGTGGTGCCGGCTCTTGATGGATGCCTTCACCTTTTGCAGGGCCTTATCTCTCTCAGCTTCTGCAGCACTGATTGCCTGTTCAGCCTTCTCTCGGGCATCTGTTTCTATTCTGGCCAGAATGGCCTCAAGAGACATAGACCGCTATCCAATCTGGCCGAGCATCAGGAAAGAAACAAGGAATCCGAGAATTGCGTAGAACTCAACGAAAACCGCAAGAATAAGTGATTTGGCACTGTCATCAGGCTGTTTTGCTGTCATCATTGCACCACCGGCGCAGACTTTGCCCTGATGAATACCGGACATGAGACCTGCAAGGGCGATAGGAAGACCTGCTGCAAATATCTTCCACGCATCCGACATGGTGAGATCGTCGATACCGCCAATCTTGCCGATGAGAAGGAAGGCTATAACAAAGCCGTAGATTCCCTGGGTTCCAGGAAGAGCTGAAAGCAGAAGAAGTTTTCCAAATTTTCCAGGATCAACGCTCATCACTCCGGTACTGGCCTGGGCTGCAATTCCAACTCCTACTGCACTGCCGATTCCAGCAAGGGCACAGGACAGAGCCACGCCCAGATATGCTACCAGATATACACTCACTTAATATCCTCCTTGTTATGCGTTATTACTTTGTTCTCTGTTAATTCTTACATATCGCGGTTCGTACCTGAAGGGTGTAAACCTCTTTCCGGTACCGTCATAGAACTTGCCGAAAAACTCAACGAATTGAAGTCGCGCAGTATGAATGAATCCGCTGAGAACAGCCATTGCAAGGTTGAAAAGATGACCTCCTGCAAGAACAAGAACCGCCAGAATAATACCTATCACCGGAATGGATCCGCTTACCATAGCTGCTATCTGGTTAATGACAGAGGCGATGATTGCACTTGACAGCGCAAGGGCAAAGAGACGGGAGTAACTCAGAACATCACCCAGAAGGTTAACTATTCCGTAACAGGCATAAGCTCCAAGACCTATCCTGCCTCCGATTCCAGCAGCCTCTCTGCCGCCCATTACGAAGATCAGCACAGCACCCAGCCCAAGCATTCCAAGAAAAACCGAGTCCAGTATGCCGGTGTTGGAATAGATGTTCACCAGATAGTGGTCGAAGAGCCAGGGAAAAAGCCCCAGCAGAGCAAGTATCCACCCTGTCTGGTCAACAACAGCAGCAATACCCTCTTCGGCTCTCAGCCTCTTCTGCAGGTTTACTATGATTCCCCATGCCAGCTGGATCACACCGAATCCAAGAGTCAGGTAGAGGAACTGGTTGGAAATGGAAAAACCATCTCCACCATGTGAGTACCCTGGAACAATGCTGTTCAGCGGCATTGCCGCAGCCTGAAGGAATCCGGGAAGACTGCTGAATGACGCTCCAAACCATCCTCCAAGAAGAACACCCCAGAAAATACTGGCCAGCGCTCCTTGAAAGAGAAGCCTGAAGAGCCTGGTGTTGCCGCTTTTTCTTCTGGTAAAGTGCCAGCCTATGGCTGTTCCTGCCGCAAGGGCCAGACCATATCCTGCATCACCTATGCAGACACCGAAGAACATGGCATAAAATGGCGCCATCAGCGGAGTAGGGTCAGGATCGGCGCCCTGCGGTCTGCCGTACATGTCAGTGAGCATCAGGTAAGGATCTGCAGTTGCACTCTCTGAGAGGAAAACCGGAGGAGTTTCACCTTCATCCGGTTCTATCTCTGTAAGCTCAACAGGACCTATGCTCTCCAGGGCATTCTTGAGAGAGGGCATGTCGGATCTTCTTATCCATGCATGAAGCAGCGTGGCTGAACGGCTTTCTCTGCCTGAAGAAACAGCTCCTGCTCTGAAGGATTCAATTCCTGCAGCATCGTAAAGAGCTTTCATTGAAGGAAGAAGAGAAACCATTGTATCTGCTTCTTTATTGAGAACAGCGATCTTTTTCTCAATTGCTGCAAGCTGTTCAGTTATGTGTTTGAGAGTTGAAGCCGGAGAATCAGAATATGCCGAGAAGTCTTCAAAGGCGAATCCGCTCTCTGAAAGACGCTGCAGAATATTCTCTTCCGCAGATGAATGCCAGAGAACAAGTACTCTGTTCTCGGAAAGCTCCTGGTAATGGAAGAGTTCATTTTCTGCCTCAAGGCTTTCAAGTGAAGCGAGTCCTTCCCTTGCAGTAATTCTTCCAGCTCTCACGGAAAAAACTCCTTCTCTGTTCATCTCACTGAAAGAAACCGGAATATCCTGCCACTGTTCAAGGAATGCCTTCTGCCTCTCCTGTTCCTGAATCTGAGAACTGAGCCTGCTTATTTCATCTGCGATGTACGCACAACGACTGACCGTATCTGAAAGATCCCTGTCAGAGAGAAGGTCATTCAGACTGTCAATATTCATAACCTGCTGTGTTTCTTTCTCTGACTCTTTCCCTTTGAGGAATCCTATTGCTTTCTCAAGGGAAGACATCAGATCAGCAGTGAGTCTGCTGCCCTCTTCTGATGCTGAAGAAAGAGGAACATCTTCAACGATTGACATATCCAGAAGGTGTATTCGCCCTGTCTTTTCCATCACGGAAAGAACCTTTTTTCTCTCGGCGATGTGACAGAGAATTTCAGTTTTTACTACAGGATCTCTGGCCATCAGCCGCTCTCACCTTCCACAGCCCTTCGAATCAGCTCCAGAGCCCTTGGCTCAAGAATACCTGCCTTTTCGTTAAGAGCAGTTTTCTCTGTTTCCAGTTTTTCTGCAAGCTGTCTGCCAAGTTCGTCAAGTTCTGACTGAAGCTTCGCCAGGTTTTTCTTCTCGTAGTTTTCCAGCTCGGCACGATAATCGTCCTCAACAGCCGAAACCTGCTCAGGAATAGAGTTTCTTATTCCCCTGGCCTTTCGTTCTGCTTCTTCCACAGCAGATGCTGCCTGCTTTTCAGCATCGAGAAGCCTGTCAATTCTGCTGCTCAATAGGTTCACCGTCCTTTTCGCTGAATAGTCTTTAGCCAGAGTGCGGATGAATTAGGCAAGTTGTGCATTTCACCCCAGAAATCACTCTAAGTCTATTAACTATTTTAATGCTATACATATAGTTATCTAATTCTCCACAAGAAGCAAAAGTTTTCAACAATCTTATATCTTGCTAGGTTACTTCTGTTTGGGACGAGGATCAACTCCGCTCATACTGCAGTGACCTTCAAAGAAAACACCCTCCTCAATAATCAGAGATTTGGTGATGATGTCTCCTTCTATACGGGAACCGTTCTGCAGCTCAAGCTGCTTTTCAGCTTTTATGGTTCCATTGATGGTACCGCCGATAACAGCATGATTAACATTCACATTACCCTTGATTCTTCCCTCATGACCAACGGTGAGAGTACCGCTGACCTTAACCTCTCCGTCAACGAAACCATCAACCCTGAGACCGCCGTTGATTTCAAGTGATCCGGTTACTGTGCTTCCTCCGCCTATTGTGGAGTTAATCGAACTGTATGAGTCTTCCTTTGCCATTTCTCATCCTTGTCTGGGTTCTGTCAGTCATCTGACAATCCGGCAGTTGCCAGATTTTCTATAACATCCCTGGTTTCACGCATTTCCTGCAGTTCCATCTCTATCAGATCAAGTCTCCTGTTCAGCTCCCTTGCAACAGCAAGAGAGTCCTGAAGCTGAGCATTTCTTCGGCTCAGTTCTGCATTTCTGCTAAGTTCATCAGCTCCGAAATACAGAATCACAGCTGCTGCAAGAATTAGAAAAACAGCTGCAAACAACGCTACTCGAAGAAAGACAAGCCTTCTTCCAGATACTATCCATTCCCTTTTCTTTCTGTTGGCGTCATGAGGAATAATGTTTACTGTAAAACTTCTGTCTCTAGCTGCCACGCAATCTCCGAGCTATCCTTTTGTTAAAAGCTAACCTAAAACCCTTCAATTCTCCGGTCAAATGAAACTCACAGGTTTTCAAAGAGCTTTTCTATCTCCCCTGCGCTTAAACCTGCGCCAAGACATGCCATGAGCATGATTCTAATCTTGTTGCCTGCCATGTCTCCAGCGGAAACAGCACCTTTGCTGAAGAGATCTGCTCCTCCTCCTTCGTAACCGTAAACTCCGAGAACACGGCCCATATAGCACCTGCTGCAAACAGCCACTACCACAGAACGGCTGATGGCTCTTTCAATGGCGTCGGCAGTTTCAGGATGAACATTACCTCTGCCGAATGCCTCCACCACAATTCCCCTGTAACCGGAGTCTGTGAGATGATCAATCAGTTTCCCTCCAAAACCTGCAGCAGTTCTCACAAGCCCCACCTTCTCTTCCAGAACAGGTTTGCAGCAGGTGAAAGGAAGGCCAAGGCGCCAGATCGGAAGCCTGTGGTATATCACCTTGTCATCATCTACAAACCCCAGAGGGCCATAACCTGGAGAAGCAAAACTGCTTACATTGGAAGTGCATGTCTTTGTAACCCTTCCTGCAGCATGAATTTCATCGTTGAGAACAACTGTAACTCCCAGATTCTTCGTTTCTGTGCATGCAACACGCACTGCACTCAAAATGTTTCTCGGACCGTCAACTCCCAGTTCACCGCTGCTGCGCATTGCTGCTGTAAATACCACAGGAAGGGTTCCCTTAAGGAATATGTCAACCATAAAGGCTGTTTCCTCCAGGGTATCTGTACCGTGTGTAACAACCACTCCTTCAAACTCACCTGTTTTCTCAATCTGCATAAGTCTGCCGGTGATTTCTGCCATCTGAACAGGGTCCAGATGGGGGCTTGGAAGGTTGCAGAACCGTTCCTCTACAATTGTTACATCTTTTATGCTGCTAAGAACTGATGTATCCATCGCTGAAACAGCCCCAGGGGTAAAGCCTTTCTCCCCTGGAACCATCTCTATTGTGCCACCGGTTGAGAGCAGCAAAATTCTTCTCATTTTTAGATACTGTCCTTCTCTGCATCTGCAATCCTGCTGCGCAAATAATTTTTTAAAGCCTCAGGATTTTCTGTAAACTTCATAGTCTCCTGTTCGAATCCTGCATCTGCTCCATGGCGATCAAGAAGCCTCATCAGTTCAGAATCTGATCCTGCTGCCTGAAGAAGTGTCTGGCTCTCTTCAAGAATCTTCAGCAGCCCTTCCCGGGCAGGATCCACTGTCCAGCGGAGAATGATGGCAACTGAATCGGCATTATCCCTGTATTTTCTTCTCATATCAGAGCTTATTTCTTCAGCTTCCCTGGTGGAAACTATACCGCTTCCAAACCTTATCCGCTTAAATATATCCTTAATAAAATCAACTGCCTCTGATACTTCCAAAAAGGCTCCATGTCCATCAGGAAGAACTCCATCACCTGAAAAAATCACAGAATTCATCAGAGCTTCAGCTATTTTACTTCTATCTGTATCTATTTGCAGAAGAGCATCTTCTACTGCAATGAAAAGATTTGAGTAACCCTTCATGAAGCTTACTCTCTTATTCACCGATTTTATCATTTCCAGTCTTTCAGAAAGGATCTCTGTAATCTGCCTGCCTCTGCTCATTCCCAGCATTCGAAGATTCAGTCTTTCAGACGAGTTTCTCTTCCAGAGCGGCAGAAGGAAGTTTTTTTCCAGCAGCTGAAAGGCATCAAGAGAACCGGAAGAGTTGAAACTCTGCTTAAGGGTAGAAAGAAAAGCTTCCGTATTGGAATAACCCAGAAACTCAATTGCAGAAGTTGCAGCTTCTGCAATCTCTATTGCAGTGAAAGATGAGTTCAATGACACAAGCTCAAGCTCCACAGCACAGTTCAACAGCTGCGGAAGAGTGAGATAACGCCAGCTGTGATAAGCATCCTCCTCCATAAAACCATCTGTTTTCTTCAAATATGCGTATATCTGCCAGTCAGGCTGAACCCCTTTTCTGTATTCAGCAAGTAGAGAAAATGGAGAAGCGCCATCTGCTCTGGAAATAAGCTCTTCCATCATTTCCCTGTTCCATATCAGAGAAAGTGTATCGGCGCCTTGAATACCAGCTCTTGAAAGTCTGGAAGCCAGAAATCCTGCTGTATTCAGAATATTTTCTCTGATACTGGAACCCTCTGAACCCACAAGTGCTGAAACAGCACCGAAAAGCTTCATCCGTGTGTTTTCGAAGACAGCCCTTTCAGCAACCCACTCATCCAGTCTGGATTCAGACCAGTTCTTGTCAAGATTAATCGGAGGAGGAGATTTCTGAGAAAGCCAGGCATCAAGCACCATTACCTTATCCTCAACTATCTCTTCCTCAAGTCTGCTGGAGAGATGAAGAATGTAGTCTTTGTCCCCTGTAACACCTCCGATGCTTCCGGTGAACTCCCTGGTCAGGGAAAACAGAAATCCTCTGAAACGGGAAGGTTCTCTGCTGAAAAGAGACGCGCATTCAGGAAGTATAGACTCAAGAAAAATTTTACATACAGCGGCTGGATTGGTAACGGTTGACGAATCAGGACATCTGTGTTCAGGAAGGAGCCTTGCTGCAATTTCTTTAACAATTCCTGCACTGGAAGCTTCCAGAAGCTGAGGATTATCCACGAAGCTGTGCAGAATTTTTGAAACTCCTGTTTCCAGAAAATCAGCAAAGAGTCTGTCTGCCCCTTCCTCCCATACTGCAATTCTGCTGAAACGATCGCACACAAGTCGTATACCGTCTATCAATTCCCGGGAACGGTTTTCCTCAATACCTGGAATAGAGAGCAGACTTGTAATAACAGTGTCAACTGCTTCTATACGCCCGCTGGCCCGAAGAACTTTATGAAAAACATTGTGTTCTGTATCTCTTATTTTTGTTATGCCTGAAGCAGAGTTATATCCGTTTACTGCAAATGCCAGGCATTCCTGAAATACAGGATCTTGAGGCTGCACTTCTGCAAGAAGCCTTGAAACCACATTGTCGAGAAATCTTTTTCTTACAGTAAGATCGGAGATCCTGTAGATGAAATCAACGATATTGTTATGAACGCTGTCAGGAAAGGAAACCAGAGTTGCCAGCCATGGATGAGCAAAATCTGACAGCATTTTTTTTCTATCCATAACAGAAAGAGCTTCAAGAAGCCTTGCTGTGGTTTTTATTCTGCATAGATATTTGGTAACTTCCTCGGGAGCAGCAGCCCTTGCAAGAAGCGATGCCGCTGAAAGAATGCTGTTAATTGATAAACCGCTGTTAAAAGCAGCGTTTTCCAGCTGTATCAAAGCTGTTCTGGTTTCACCATATTTCATTTCAGTCAGAGCCCTGTAAAACATCTTCAGAGCTGCTCTGTCCGCTGCTGAACTTATAGGAAATATCTTTGCTGCTATACCGGAAAAAATAATGGTATTGGAAGGGGACAATCTGTTTTCCAGACTGGTTTCTTCCACCAGTCTGGTGAGGAATTGAACAGTTTCACCACTGATTTCCTCGCCAGCAGTCTGAAGGAACCCGGTAATCATTCCTGAAGATACTCCACCTGGAACATTGGTCAGGAAGGATACAATTGCCATTCCTGTTTTTGACTGGTCATAATCGCCTACAATATGTGCAACAGCTTCTGCTACAAGGTCAATCTCCATCTGGTCATCAAGATAACCGCCAAGATCATGGTACTCAGCCAGAAATTCTCGTATCAGTTTCCTGTCCTTAGTTTTGAAAACTTCCATAGCCTTCTGTTCCCGCTCAGAAGCAAAGAAGTCGTCAAAAGCTGTGAGCACCTCTATACCATGAAGAATACCTGCAAGAAAACGAATTGAACTTACAGGAACAAGCTTGCTGTTCAACCTTGGATGAACAAGCTGCCCTCTTCGTTTAATTAAGTTCCATATTTGCTCAAAATCCCCTGGCTCAAGAAGCCAGCCGGTCTCTATTGTGAAATCCAGGAGATAAGAGTTTATATCTTCGCTGTTTTTCTCCTGGTCTGTTCTTTTCAGGAATTTTTCCAGGGAGTCGATTATCTCCGCTCCGCCTGATGAAATACGCATACATACAGAAGCAAACCTGTCAGGAAATCGTTCAGCTATCTCAAGTGATATTGCAGCTGCCCTCTCTCCTGTTGCTCCCTCCGACATCAGCGGCCTGAGCCAGCAAGACAGAATCTCATCTGTTTTACCAGCTTTGCACTGGTCAGAGAATATGCTGTGGATTCTGAAATAACCTGTAACAGCAACAGGAATAATTGAGGTGCTGAGCCTGTGGCATTGTCTGAACCAGTTTTCAGCAACAGTCTCATCAAATGATGAAGGAACCTTGAGGACACTGAGTAAATCATAAAGATTCTCATAGTCTTTTTTGCTCATCACAGAAATCAGTGATGCAAGCGCAGGTACAGAGCTGCCAAGCTGCGAGACTGTACTGATTTTTTCCAGCGATTCCTGAATTTCTGGTACAATGCTCAAAGTGACATCTGATGGATCCGGTACCGCCGGAGGCGCTGTTTCAGGAGGAGGAATAGAAATATGACCGGCATTTCTGGTATTCAGCCAGGCCTTAATTTGCCTTTCCAGAACAGATCTGTCAGGCATCTGCTCCTTCATCCTCTGAAACCTCTTCAGGTTCAGTCATGTCATCCTGCAGAAGAGCAGCATCTGAAACCGTATCATTTTCATGAAGGTTGATCAGCTTTACTCCCTTTGTTGCCCTTCCTATAGTCCGTACCTCGGCACAGCGAATGCGAATCACCATTCCTGATTCAGTAACCAGCAGCATCTCGCTGTCGCTGTTCGGCGTTGAAACTGCAACGACTCCGCCGTTTCTTTCGTCAGTTTTGATATTGATTATTCCCTTACCTGCTCTGTGTGTCTCTCTGTATTCCGATACGGGAGTTCGCTTCCCGTATCCGTCGGCAGTAACAGTCATCAGCTCCTCTTCACCTGTTACTGTGACCAGATCAACTATTCTGTCATCACCTTCAAGGTTCATTCCCATAACTCCTGAAGTATCTCTTCCCAGAGGCCTGAGCTCACTCTCACTGAATCGTATAGCCCTGCCTGACCTGGAAGCCATTATGATGTCGGATTTTCCGTCAGTGATGATTGCCTGTACGAGTTCAGTATCCTCATGGAGTTTTATCGCTTTGATTCCAACTCTTCTTGGATGGCTGTACTGAACCAGAGGAGTTTTCTTTACTCTGCCGTCGCTGGTGGCCATGAGAACAAATCGGTCTCCCTGAAAGTCGTTGACGCAAACGCTGGCTACAGGCCGTTCTTCAGGAAGGAGTTCCAGAAGGTTTATCAGAGCTTTGCCCATGCTGTTGCGGCCGGCTTCAGGAATCTTCCAAACCTTGAGCCAGTAGCATCTGCCTCTGTTGGTAAAGAAGAGTATGCAGCTATGATTGGTTGCGGTGAATACCTGTTCAAGGAAATCTTCATCCCTTGTGGTAACCCCTGTTTTTCCTCTGCCGCCGCGGATCTGACTTCTCCATGTATCAACAGGAAGCCTCTTTATGTAACCTCTGTGGGAAACCATAACCACCATTGGATCATTGGGAATCATGTCTTCAACATTGATTTCGTCAGGTATCCAGGGGACTATGTCTGATTTTCTGTCCTGACCATACTTATCAGAGATTTTCTCAAGCTCTTCAGCTACAATTTCCATTCTCAGGTTTTTGCTGGCAAGAATTTCCTTCAGCTCGTTGATTCTGACTTCAAGCTCATGCAGCTCATCTTCAAGAGCTTTTCTGTCAAGAGCAGTAAGCTTACCCAGCCTCATGTCAAGAATAGCCTGAGTCTGCTTCTCTGTAAAATCAAATCTGGACATGAGTTCTGCCTTGGCTTCAGCCTGACTCGCGGAACCCCTTATTATTCTTATGACTTCATCAATGTTATCCTGAGCCTTTATCAGCCCGCGAAGTATATGAGCCCTTGCTTCTGCCTTATCGTACTCAAATCTGCATCTTCTTTCGATAACAGAATGCCTGTGTTCAACATAGAGAGATATCATATCCCTAAGGCTGAGTCTTCTGGGTATTTTATCAACAAGAGCTATAAGATTGGCTCCGAATGATGTTTCAAGGGCAGTATGCTTAAATAGCTGATTGAGTACCACATCTTCAATAGCATCTCTCTTGAGAACTATCACAATACGCATACCCTGCCGGTCTGATTCATCACGAAGATCTGCTATACCTGTGATTTTCTTGTCTTTCACAAGGTCGGCAATGGACTTTATCAATCTGGCCTTGTTAACCATGTAGGGAATTTCAGAAACTATCAGGCAGTTTCTTCCTGAAACTTCCTCAGAGGAAACACGGCTTCGAATAATTATTCTGCCTCTGCCTGTTCTGAAAGCATCCCGAACACCCCTTAGGCCCATAATTATGCCTCCTGTGGGGAAATCTGGAGCTTTCACAATATCAAAGAGTTTATCATCGCTCACACCTGGGTTTCTGATGATTTCCAGGCAGGCTTTAATGGTATCCCTCAAGTTGTGCGGTGGAATATTCGTTGCCATACCAACAGCAATTCCGGAAGAACCGTTCACTAGAAGATTGGGATAACCTGAAGGAAGAACCTCAGGCTCTTTCAGCCTCTGGTCGAAATTCGGTTCGAATCCTACAGTATTCTTGTCGATGTCGGAGAGCATTTCCTCTCCGATCTGAGCCATTCTTGCCTCTGTGTATCTGTATGCCGCTGCCGGATCTCCGTCTACTGAACCGAAGTTGCCCTGGCCCTGAACCATTGGGTGGAGAAGGGAGAAATCCTGTGCCATTCTTACCATGGCGTCGTAAACAGATCCGTCTCCGTGTGGATGGTACTTTCCAAGAACATCTCCAACTACAGTTGCAGATTTCTTGTATGGTCTCTGGTGAGTAAGTTTCTGTTCATACATGCTGTACAAAATCCGCCTGTGTACAGGCTTAAGACCATCTCTCACATCAGGAAGCGCACGACCTACAAGAACACTCATTGAGTAGTCCAGATATGACTTTTTCATCTCGTCTTCGAGTTCGATGTGTTCCGGCACAGTTATTTCATTCACATCAGGCTCTCTGGTTTTGCTGTTGTTATCAGTAGTCAAGGTTCTTTACCTCCGAGGCGTGGGTCTCAATGAATTCCCTTCTGGGTTCCACTTCATCGCCCATGAGAATGGAAAAGATCCTGTCTGCCTCTATTGCGTCATCCATCCTTACCTGAAGCATCATTCTGTTCTCCGGATTCATTGTGGTCTCCCATAGCTGATCTGCGTTCATCTCTCCGAGACCCTTGTATCTCTGTATTGTGAGCTTCTGGGATGTCTGAATCTCCTCAATCAGTTTGTCTCTCTCGCTTTCAGAAAAGGCATAAAGCTCTTTGCTGCCCCATTTGAGTTTAAAAAGAGGCGGCTGAGCGATGTAGATGTGGCCGTTCTCTATTAGTTCAGTCATATACCTGAAGAAAAATGTTAGAAGAAGAGTTCTTATGTGTGCTCCATCAACATCTGCATCAGTCATAATGATTATTTTGCCGTATCGAAGTTTGCTTATGTCAAAATCCTCTTCTCCGATACCTGTGCCGGCAGCGGTTACCATAGTTCTTATCTCTTTGTTGTTCAGTATTTTGTGCAGAGGAGCCTTTTCAACATTAATGATTTTTCCCCGAAGAGGAAGAATAGCCTGAAAAAACCTGTTCCTGCCCTGTTTTGCACTTCCTCCTGCAGAATCGCCCTCTACAAGGAACAGCTCTGCCTCCGCCGGATCTCTTACAGTACAGTCTGAAAGTTTACCAGGAAGTGAAGCGGTTTCAAGGGCGCTTTTTCTTCTGGTAAGCTCTCGTGCTTTTCTGGCAGCCTGTCTTGCAGCAGAGGTGTCTATGCATTTCTGAATTATTTTTCTGGCTTCAGCTGGATTTTCTTCAAAGTACTGTTCCAGACATGAATAGACATTACTCTCAACAACACCCTTCATCTCCCTGTTGCCAAGTCTGGTCTTGGTCTGACCTTCAAACTGCGGGTTGGACAGCTTTACGCTTACAACAGCTGAAAGACCTTCGCGAACATCGTTGCCTGAAAAAGACTGACCAGATTTCTTAAAGAGACCATTTGATGAAGCGTAGTCGTTCAGACACCTGGTAAGTGCTGATCTGAAGCCTGTAAGATGAGTTCCTCCGTCTACTGTATTGATGTTGTTGGCAAAACTGAAGACATCTTCCTGATAACCGGAATTGTACTGAATGGCAACATCTGTGAGAACAAAAGAACCATCATCCAGCTTACCTTCCCTGGTAATGTGAATAGGAGGTAAATGAAGGGGATGTTTGTTTTCGTTAAGATAACTTACAAAAGAGGTAATTCCTCCTTCGTACTTGAATTTGTGTGATTTTCCTTCTTTCGATCTTTTGTCGGATATACGAATTTCAAGGCCGCTGTTCAGAAAGGCAAGCTCTCTGAACCTTCTTGCAAGAATATCAAAGCTGAAATCAACTGTTTCAAAGATTTCCGAATCAGGTTTGAAGGTAATTACAGTGCCTGTCTCCAAACGATCAGAGGGTCCGGAAGAAATACTGGCAGCAGGAAGTCCTCTGTTGAAGGACTGGGTATATTCTTTTCCGTCTTTGTACACACATGCTGTAAGGGCAGAGGAAAGAGCATTAACAACACTAACACCTACTCCGTGAAGACCTCCGGATACCTTGTAGGAATTGTTATCAAATTTTCCACCTGCATGAAGTGTGGTCATTACAACTTCCAGTGCAGAAATTTTTGTTTTGGGGTGAATATCAACAGGAATACCTCTTCCATTGTCTGAGACAGAAACACTTCCGTCTGAATGGAGAGATACATCTATCGAGTCACAGTAACCACCCTGTGCTTCATCAACACTGTTATCAACCACTTCGTATACAAGATGATGAAGCCCTGCAGAAGAGGTGGAACCTATGTACATGGCAGGGCGTTTTCGAACAGCCTCAAGACCTTCGAGAATCTGTATTGATTCTGCTCCGTAACTTTGTTCTTTACCGGTCAAATTAACGCCTTTCTTTTTCCCTTGCCGGTCCGAGAGAGACTTTCAGGGCTGTAAAAACCTCTTTTCCCGCCAGACGGTTGAGTTCATGAATTATTTCGCTGCTCCTGTACTTGAGTTCCATGGCAATTCCGGGAACTGTGGTATTTACAATAACCGTTTCTCCGTTCCAGCCGCTTACAGAGGAATTAGCAGCTATTCTGTCACCAGCTGCTTTACTCCATTGTGCAAGAGATATTTTTTTCGGTTTAACAAGTTCAAGCTGAAGATTATTTAATAAATCTTCAACGAGACTGTATGCCCGTTTCATCTCACAATCACACAGTATCAGGAAGCCTTACAGGCATTACCAGTGTAAGATAGTCGACTATTTCATCATTCTGGGAATCCTCTGTTATGATAACCGCTGTGGAACCGTCCAGCATACTGAGCCTGACATCTTCGCTTTTCATGTTTCTGAGAATGTCAACCACTAGACTTCCGTTAAATGCTATCTGAAGAGGATCAGAGCTGTAAACAGCTTCAATGTCTTCTCTTGCTTCACCTGCGTCTGTATTCTCAGCATGGAGAATAACTTTGTTTCTCTCAATGGTAAAAAGAATCTGATGAGTTGCAGGATTAGCTATTATTCCCATTCTTTTAAGTGCTGAAAGAAGATCTTCGCGGTTCACTGTAAGGTCCCGATTGTTGCCTGAAGGAATAACCTTGTCATATGGCGGATAAGGGCCGTCAATAACCCTGCTGTAAATGCTTGTTTCATCAACATGGAAGCTTACCTGTGAACCCTGAAAAGACATTGAAACCTCATCAGTATTGCTGAGTTTCTGAAGGAGACTCAGAGCTTTGGGAGCAATAATAGCTTCCCTTTCAGAATCAGATTTCAGTTGTTCAAATCTGATTCTTGCAAGTCTGTGTCCGTCGGTTGCAACCATTTCAAGGTTTTCAGAGGTAAATTTCCATAAAGACCCTGTAAGTGAAGTCCTTATCTCACTTGCACCGGCAACTGCATATGAAGTTCTGCTGATACCTTCTTTTAAAGATTCAAAAGGAAGAGTAATTCTATCTTCAGCTGATCCAGGTGAAGGAAGAGAAGGATAACTGTCTCTGCTGCTTCCAGGGAGAGTGAATGAACTTTTTTCACAGCTTATAGCTGTTCTTGATCCGCTTGTACTTATGCTTACATCTTTACCCTGAAGCTCTCTTACAATTTCAAGAAGCTTCTTTCCTGGAAGCGCTACAGCTCCCTGTGAAGAAATTGTGGCAGGTATCCATGTTATGACAGTTGTGTCAAGGTCTGTAGCTGCAAGCTTGAGTTTTTCGCTGTCAGTTTCAAGAAGAATATTTGAAAGTGAAGGAAGGCTGGTCTTAGGCGGAAGAGCCGAAGATACAGTATTCAGACCTTGAAGAAGAGTTTTGTGATCAACTAGCAGATTCACCATTCGATTTCCTCCACAGCTACAGTTAAGAGAATCTTGTAAACTACAAATACGGTAATTGTGATTATACCTCAGAGAAGGTGGAAAAGTAACCCTTTGCTCTTGAAAAAGCTGCCTGGCAGTTGTGGAAAAAATGTGTAAAATCAGATACTGAAAGTGAAGTTTTCAACAAGAGGAATCAGGAAAAGGTTTTCAACTGAGATATGAACATTTTCAGTTCACAAGAGAACCTCTGATGTCATTGTATTTTCTCTTGAAAGCGGAATCTGTTTCAAGCATTGATGTAACTCTTTTTATAGCATTGAGAACTGTGGAATGATCCCTGCCGAAGAATACACCTATATCTTCCAGGGAAAGATCTGTCATTTCTCTGATAAGATACATTGATAATTGTCTTGGTATGAGAATTTCCCGTTTTCTCTTTTTGCCTTTAAGTAATTCAGGATTGATATTGAAAGCTTCACCTACAGCGGAGGTTATGCTGGCAGGATTACGCATTACTGAAAATGAGCCAAAATAATCACTTATTATTTCTTTCACATTTTCCATTGTGAGAGGAATATTATTAAACTTATTATTAGCAGCAATTACATTGAATACACCTTCGAGTTGTCTTACATTTGCTTTTACTGTTTCAACGATGTACATCTTGACTTTCTCATCAAGGAAAATGTTTTTGCCTCTAAGCAAAAGATTGAAAATAGCAATTCTGGTTTCCAGAACCGGTGGTTTGATATCAACAACCATACCGGACTGAAAACGGGAAACAAGCCGTTCTTCAAGAGGTTCTATTTCATGAGGCGGTCTGTCAGATGTGAGAACAATCTGTTTGCCCTGGAGGTACAGGTCATTGAAAATATGGAAGAAAATATTTTGTGTTTCGTCTTTGCCTGCAAGGAACTGAATGTCGTCAACAATCAGGCAGTGGCAATTCCGTATGCTGTCCTTGAACTTCTCAACAGCCTTGAATGACTTCCCTCCTATTTTGGTATTAGGGCTTATGAGAGCTTTAATGTAACCATTGGTAAAATCTTCGCTGGAAATACAGTAGAAGTATTTATCAGGATGATTGTTCTTGATTTCATGGGCGATAGCCTGAACCAGATGTGTTTTACCAAGACCTACCCCACCGTAGATAAAAAGAGGATTAGTAGAAGAATGACCAAGTTCCTGAGCAACAGAAAATGAGGCCGCATAAGCCAGGCGGTTGTTTGGCCCTTGAACAAAACGCTCGAAGACATAGTCAGGATGCAGATAATTTGAGAACAACTGCTGTTCTGGAGATGAGGTTACTTTACCTAGAGAAAGTGTAACAGGTTCATCAGTGAAATGAACAGAAATATTTTTATCTCCTGTTATCTCTCTGAGAAGCTCTTCAATGTTGTGCTTGTAGTTATGAGTAACAAAGTTTACCCTGATGTGCGAATCCAGGGAGATGGTAAAAACCCCATTAGAGTATGAGTTGAAGGAGGCATTGGATAACCAGGAATTAAATTGTTCAGGGCCCATGAGGTCCCTGGCCTTAAGAAGGCAAAGTTCAAAAGATTCTTCAGGTGTGAGATTCATACAGCCTCCGCAAAGAGTTCAGGTTGACAATGCCTGTATCACATAGCAAAAAACAGTATACCAATGCAAGTCTGAGAGAAAAGAAGAAAAGAACTTGACAAAAGAAGAGAATTTAGATAGCTTTCCGCTTCCGGAAAACCATGTTAGATATTCATTTGATACTGATACAGGAGACCTCTGATGAAAAGAACATACCAGCCCAGCAAAATCTCGAAGAAGAGAACACACGGCTTCAGGGCAAGAATGAAAACAAGAGGCGGAAGAAAAGTTCTCAATGCCAGAAGACGCAAGGGCAGGAAGCGTCTCATACCCTAAATTGAACCATCGTACGCTGAAGAAACTCAACAGAAGGTGGCAGTTTGAGAAACTCTTCAGAAAAGGTGGCTATTTCAGAGGTAAGGTGCTGAAAGCGAGATATTCAAGGAATTCCCTGGGTTGCCTACGCCTGGGGTTTTCTGTATCGGCAAAAAAAGGAAACGCAGTGAAGAGAAACCTCTTCAGGCGAAGGCTTAAACAGTATTCGGTGGAAAAAGAACAGAAAACAGGTTTTGATGCTGTTATACTTCCAACTGTAAAACTGGATGCTGTGGTATACAGAGAAATGATTAGTGACATGGAGAAGTTGTGTCTGCTGGTGGAAAACGGGGCAGAAGAATCCTGACAGTTCCAATTAGGTTCTACAGAAGGTTTATCTCACCGATGCTGCCTCCCAGCTGCATATACACACCTACATGCAGCGAATATGCCATTCAGGCCATAGAGAAATACGGTGCCTGGAAAGGTTTGCTTATGGCGGTAAAAAGAGTATTGAAATGCCATCCCTGGCACAGAGGCGGATATGATCCGGTACCGGAGGTAAAAGAAAAATGAGTGATCAGGCAAGGCTTTTCACCGCAGCGGTACTGATGATGGCAGTACTGGTTGTCAGCTGGTTCTTAACAGGAAGCAACCGAGGCAGAACTGGTGTGCAGACTGCTGTTCAGCAGCAGGAGCCAGTGCAGGAACTGCAAGAAGAAACTCAGGAGACACCTCAGGAAATTTCAATTGATTCAGAGCAGCAGACCGGGCAGGTACAGGAAGTTTTTGATTACAGTGAAAAAACAGTTACTGTTATCATTCCAGGAACGAATGGCGAGAACATTGTAACTGCTGAAATTACAACAACAGGCGCGGCAGTTCAGTCATGGCAGCTCGGCTCCTATCAGGCATTTCCCCATACAGAAAATAGTTCTCCTGTTGAAATGGCAGAAGAAAACTGGCTTGTTGCAAAGAATAGTACTGGAGAACCTCTGCTGTTCACCTACGAAGGGCCAGACACTGTTGTTGCAGGTGAAACAGGTACTGCAGTAAGGTTTGAATCAGCAGGCGGTTTTCGTGAGTTTGTGTTCAGAAAAAACTACTACGGGTTCAGTGTGATAACTGAAGTTGGCGACATGAACACCTCAGTATCAAGTAGCGCCATACCGGAAACAGAAACCAACGCGGAAACACGAGGTTATTACACAGCCTCATGGTACACAAACGGCCACAAGAAACGGGACTCATCGAAAATTGAGGGTCTGGAGCCTGTGGGCAATGTTTCATGGATCGCATCATCAAACAAGTATTTTACAATTCTTCTTATGCCTGAAAGTACCGACAGAGCAGACGGCTATATTGCCCCAGGTGAAGGTGGTTCACCTGAAGTGTCAATAGACGACAGGAATGTTCGTGTGTACGCAGGACCTAAATCATACACACTTTTGAGAGAACTTGGCGGTTCTCAGCAGGATATGGTTGATTTTGGATGGCCAGTCATAAGGTGGATAGCCAGGCTGATTTTCCTCTACATTGTAAAAATTCTATCATTTGCTGACAACTGGGGAGTGAGAATAATCATACTGGGCATCACACTGAAAATTCTACTCTATCCGCTTACAGCAAAAAGCTATGTTTCAATGCAGAAAATGCAGAAGGTACAGCCTGCACTGAAGAAGATTCAGGAGAAATACGCAAAGGATCCAAAGAGGCAGCAGGAAGAAATGCAGAAATTCTATAAGGAATCGGGAGTCAATCCCCTGGGGGGCTGTTTTCCAATACTGCTCCAGATGCCGATATTTTTTGCCATGTTCAGAGTGCTTGCCAATTCAGTGGAGCTGAGAGGTCAGGGATTCCTTCTCTGGATTACAGATCTTTCACGGCCTGAAATACTGATTCCCTTTGGAACAAAGATAATGGGCCTTGAGGGAATAGGACTTTTGCCGATTCTGCTGGGAGCTCTGATGATCCTTCAGCAGAAGCTTACAGGTACCAGTGCAGCCGGAGCAATGGCACAGCAGCAGAAAACAATGATGTATTTTATGCCCTTAATGATGACATTCTTGTTCATGCGATTTGCTTCCGGCCTTATTCTCTATTACACAGTATTCAATATTGCCACTTTTGTGCAGCAGGAATACATAAAGAAAAGGATGAGCAGCGATGTTCATAAGGCATACGGAAGAACGGGCTGACATGATAGCCGCTAAGGCTACACCTGACACAACAAGTGCAATAGCAGTAGTGAGGCTCTCCGGAAGGGGAGCCTCAAAAGCAGTTGAAGAGATAATGGGCCTTCCAGCTGGCAGACTTTGCGGCAGAAAGCGTGCAGTGGGGACCATAGCCGGTGTAGACAGAGTGGTTGCTCTTTCCTGGAAAGAAGGCAGCAGTTACACAGGGGAAGAAATGGTTGAAATCATGTGCCATGGCACTCCTGGCACAACAAATGAGATAATGAAGCTTCTTGAGCATAAAGGAGCAAGGCCGGCAGAGCCTGGTGAATTCACAAGAAGGGCCTGGCTGAACGGTAAGGTTACAGATACAGATATACTTCTTCTCTCAGCCCGGTTCAGAAATATTCCCGCAGGAAAAACAGAGCCGCTTGCAGAAGAGATTACAGATCTTCTTACAGAAACAGAGGCTCTTATAGAGTTCGGCGAGGAACACATGGCTGCAGATGAAGAGCAAATTGAAATGAATTTGTTTCGGCTGAAAAAATCAGCAGAAGAGATGAAAGCCAGAATAGAAGAGATAGAAGTAATGCCCAGAGTTTACATCATGGGTCCTGTAAACGCAGGAAAATCAACCCTGTTCAATCTGCTTTGCGGAGAAAAGGCAGCAGTGGTTTCTGAGGTTCCCGGAACAACAAGAGACGGGGCTTCAAGACAGATACATATTCAGGGGAGGAATATTGATCTTCGTGACACAGCCGGAACAGGTGGAACCATTCTTGATGGTGAAGCTCTTTCTATTTCCCTTCAGACTGTGAGACCTGAAGACAGAGTTATCTGGATGGATCATAAACAGAGAGAGCCTGATCGAATAAACTGCAGCAAAATGATAAAGGTCTTCTCAAAAAACGATGAAGGCAGAGAGCCCTGTAAGGGATGGATTTCATTATCAAGCTTAACCGGTAAGGGTATTGAAAAGATAAAGAATTTTATCACGGAACCAGAGGACCGCAGCCCCAGCTGGAGAATAGGAATTGCTCTGGAAAGAATCAAAGAGGCAGCGCAATCATGTGCGCATCAGGATATGGCGCTGGCTGCTGAAAACCTGAAGGAAGCCCTTTCAGTTATGAATAAGTCTGAAGCTTCATCGGCAGTTGTTGAAAGAGCCCTCGACACTTTCTGCGTAGGTAAATGAAAACAGTTGCAGTAATAGGCGGAGGTCATGCAGGGGTTGAAGCATCATGTGCTGCAGCTGTACTGGGCTGCAGAGTCATTCTTATTACACCAAGTATTTCTAAGATAGCATTGATGTCATGCAATCCGTCTATCGGCGGTATAGCAAAAGGAACTCTGGTATGTGAAATAGATGCAATGGGAGGAGTGTCGTCATTTTCTTCAGACAATTCCGCTCTTCAGTTCAGAATGCTGAACATGAAAAAGGGGCCGGCAGTATGGGGGCCCAGAACACAGAATGATATTTCATTGTACTGCTTGGAACAGAGAGCCAGACTGGCAGAAGCACAGGTTGAAATAATAGAGGGAATAGCTGTATCTCTCAAAGGAGAAAACAGCCATATTGAGTCAGTTGTCATACAGGATAAGAGAGAGATAAAGGCAGATGCCTTTGTTCTGGCAGCAGGAACATTCCTTGGTGGAATTCTTCACAGAGGGGAGTATTCCTGGCCTGGGGGAAGAAGAGGCGATATCTCTGCAGTAAGGCTTGAAAAAGACATACGAAAGAGAATGTTTCATGTGAAACGTTTCAAAACAGGCACATCACCGAGAGTTTTAAGAAAATCTATAAACACAGATGCAATGGAGCTTCAGGAGAACACGGAAATGGATTTCTGTTTCAGCTGGAAATCCGAAAAGCCTATCAAAACCAGTGAACAATGCTGGGTTGTAAGAACCACAAGAGAGACAGAAAGAATCATTGCAGAGAGCCTGAAGTATTCACCTTTATACAGCGGCAGGGTTACAGGAAAAGGGCCTCGATACTGTCCCAGCTTTGAAGACAAGGTCACAAAGTTTCCAGACAGAGCAGGCCATCCTGTTCATGTTGAACCTACAGGCGCAGGTTCAAGGATTTCCTATATAAACGGTTTTTCCACAAGCCTTCCCCATGAGATACAGGAAAGAGCAATTCGATCTATACCGGGGTTTAGCAACGCAGTTATCGCAGCATATGGATACTCTGTGGAGTACACATGTTTCGAAAGGGGAGAGTACGACAGAACTTTCAGGCTTGAAAGAACAGACAACCTGTATGCAGCAGGGCAGATTCTTGGAACATCAGGATACGAGGAGGCCTCCGCAACAGGGTTGCTTGCAGGCGCCAACGCTGCCAGAAGAGTTCAGGGGATGGAAGAAATGTGCCCAAACAGACTGGAGAGTTATCTGGGAGTTCTTGTTGATGATCTTGTGATAAGAGGGGCAGATGAACCGTACAGGCTGTTTTCAAGCAGAGCTGAGAACAGGCTTCACCTCAGGCAGGATAATGCAGACAGAAGGCTTTTTGAATTCGGCTGCCGCCTGGGAACCGTTACAGAAGAGCAGAAGGCAAATCACACTGAAATACAGAAAAGACAGAGAGAAATAAAAACTGCTTTGACAAGAATAAAAGTTGAGGGAAAAAGTTTGTACGAATTTGCAAGACGACCTGAAGTAACAGCAGAACAGGTTGCCGGCTATCTGGATGAACCAAATAACTTGAAGGTGATACGCTCTCTGGTACTGGATATAAAATATGGCGGTTATGTGGACAGGGCAAAAAGAAAACACAGCTCCAGGGAAAAGCTCAGAGATGTGAATTTAGCATGGATAGCTGATTATTCCGTTGTTGACTCTCTCAGTATAGAGGCTGCTCAGGTTCTTAACAGCAAAAGGCCGAAAACTCTGAGAGAAGCGGAACAGTTGTCAGGTGTCAGGGAGGCCGACCTTGACGCCATTGTTGTGCAGTTAATGAAAAGGAGTGTTTCACGTGAAACATGACCTGCCGGAAAATGCCGTAGATGTTTTTGAGCAGTGTTCTCTACTGGGGATTCATTCTGTGCCGGCAGACTTCTCAGAAAAGGTTGCTCTCTTCACAGACCTTCTGGACAGCTGCAGAAACAGGTTGAATCTTGTAGGGCCTGAAGAAATGTCCAGAATATGGCGAAGGCACATTCTGGAGTCGGTGGCGTTCGCAGGATTTCTGAATGGTTCTTCTGTGATTGATATCGGTACAGGAGCAGGATTCCCCGGTTTTATTCTGGCCCTTCTTGGTCTTGATGTTGTGCTTGTTGAACCGAGACGGCGGAGGTGTGCGTTTCTTGAGGTGGTTGCAAGGGAGTGCGGGATTAAATGCTCTATCATTGAGAAGAGAATAGAGAATGCAGGGCCATTCTTACCTGGTACAGAGTTTACGGCAAAATCAGTAAAGGACCCGTTCACTCTTATTTCTCTTATAGCAAAAACAGAATGCTCCTCTTTCAGGCTTCTCACAAGAGCTTCTGACAGCAAACTTTCCGGTAAAAAAGGATTCCTGCTGACAAAACTTCCTGTTCCTCCGCTTGACCGTCCGGGATTTTTAGTGCAGTATTCGCATTCCTGAAAACTGAAAGGTATGCTATCAATGACAAGAATTCTTGCTGTTGCCAATCAGAAAGGCGGGGTTGGCAAGACAACAACTGTAATCAACCTGGGAGCCAGTATAGCTGTTCACGATAAAGATGTTCTGGTGATAGACCTGGATCCCCAGGCAAATGCCACCAGCGGACTTGGTCTGGAGGAGGCAGTTTCCTGTGGAGTACATGAGTTTATCTCAGGAGACAAGACCCTTGAGGAGTGTATTAAAAAAACAGAGATTGATGGTCTTTTCGTAGTTCCAGGTTCAAGGCATCTGGCTGGTACTGAGATAGAACTTGCAGCCCAGGATGAAAGAGAGTTTTTTCTTGCCAGGGCGCTGAAAGCAGCAGACCTGAGCAGATATGATTTTGTTCTTATAGACTGTCCTCCATCCCTTGGTCTTCTTACTGTTAATGCACTTGTTGCTGCTGATGGTGTTATTCTCACAGTACAGAGTGAGTACTACGCCCTTGAAGGGCTTTCTCACCTTATTGAAACAATCAAGAGAGTGAAAGGAGCCTGGAACAGAGCGCTGATGATTTTCGGTGTAGTGCTGACAATGTATGATAAGCGACTGAAATTGAGTCGTGAAGTAGAACTGGAAACTGCAGAACATCTTGGTGGAATTCTTTTTAACACCAGAATACCAAGAAATGTTCGTCTCAGTGAAGCACCGAGTTTCGGCAAGCCGGTGATTCTGTATGATGCCTACTCCTCCGGCGCAAAAAGTTATATGAGCCTTGCCAGAGAGGTTATATCCAGATGAAGAAAAAGAAAGCTTTAGGCAGAGGCCTTAATGCGCTGCTTCCTGAGATGTCTGTCTCAGATGAAAAGTCCGGTAAACCTGCAATGGTCAGTGTGGATCTCATTGACCCTAATCCTTTTCAGCCTCGAATTGATTGGGATGAACAGGAGCTTGAATCTCTTTCAAGGTCCATAAGCCAGCAGGGCATTCTGCAGCCCCTTGTTCTTCGTAAAGCTGATCAGCGATTTCAGCTCATAGCAGGAGAAAGACGGCTGAGGGCTTCCAGGCTGGCAGGGCTTTCTGAAGTGCCGGCCTTTATCAGGGAAGCTGATGACAGGCAGATGATGGCACTTGCTCTTGTAGAGAACATTCAACGGCAGGACCTGAATCCCATGGAGAAAGCAGAAGCATTCAGCCGCTTTTGTGCAGAATTCAACCTGACCCAGGATGAACTTGGAAAGCAGGTTGGCATCAGCAGGTCTGCAGTAGCAAACTTTCAGCGGCTGATGGAACTCCCTGATGATGTAAAAACAATGCTGAGATCCGGAGAGCTTTCCATGGGTCACGGAAGGGCTCTTCTTGCGCTTAAAACCTCAGATGCAATGGTAAGAATGGCAAGACAGTCTATTTCAAGAGGATACAGTGTTAGAGCTGTGGAAGAAGAGGTAAGAAAAACTCTTTCGGGAAAGAAAAAAACCAGAACTGCTGCAAAGGTTGTGCCTGAAATAAGACAGCTTGAAAAGGAGCTTCAGAGGCATCTGAGTACCAGAGTAGTGCTGAAGGATTCAGGAGGAAAGGGGAAACTGGAGATAGAGTATCAGTCTCTGGACGAACTGGACAGGATTCTTCATATAATAAGAGGTCGGTAGAGACCGGATAAAGCAATTCAAAATAACTCGGAGGAGAAAATGGCTTACAAAATCAGCGATTCATGCATCGGTTGCGGCGCCTGTATGGGAGAATGTCCAGTTGATGCTATTGAAGAAGGCACACCTTTTGTTATTGAAGCTGCTTCATGCATCGATTGCGGCGCGTGTGCTGCTGTATGTCCTGTGAGTGCCATAGAAGCACCCTGATAATTCTGTCTGCTTCTGAACGGTATTTCAGAGAAGGGATATTCAGAATCAACTGATTATGTAATTTTACTTCCAGCTGACTGAATAGCTTTTTCTGATTACTGAGGTTATCGTCTCTGAAAAAATCAGAGAGCAGTATAGACACAGCAAGACCTCTTTTTCTGCAGGGGAAGAGGTCTTGCTACATGTTTTTCATAAGAAAGGTGTAGAGCTGAAAGAGTTCATCTACCATTATTTTTGCACTGAATGGTTTCAGGTCGCGGTCCACCGAGGCAAGGAGTTTTTTACCGGTTTCAGGTGACTCAATCAGTTTGATAAGACCATTGGAAAGACAGTTGATGTCGCCATGAGCGCAGAGAAAACCATTTTTATGTCCGTTAACCAGTTCTGCAATTCCACCTACATCTGTTGCAACTACCGGTATTCCAACTGCAAGAGCTTCAAGCATGGCTCTTGGAAGCCCTTCGCTTCTCGAAGTGAGCAGAAAGGCATCAAAGGCAGGCAGAATGTCTGAAACATCTTTACGGCTACCAAGCAGAAGAAAGTTGTTCTCTAAGCCTTTTTCTTTGATATAGTTATGCATATAACCTTTTAGCGGACCATCTCCGACTATCACAAACATTACATCAGGAAACTGTTTACTGACCTTTAATGCAACATCCACAATTGCCTCAGGATGTTTCTGCGGAGCAAGTCTGATAACTGTACCGACTATTGGTATATTTTGATCAAGATTCAGCATTTTTCGTGATTCTGAACCTGTTCCCCGTTTGGCCAGAAAAGACTCGAATTCGACCCCGCTTCGAATAAGCTGGTAGTCTTCAGGTTTGCCGATACCCCAGTTAACTCCCTTCAGGATGTCATGGGGACTCACAACAATATTTGAGTCAGCCAGCTTGTAACCGATTCTTTCAAGTGCTGCGTAAAATGCCTTTTGCAAAGGAGGCATTGTATCAAAAAATGACCATCCATGAACTGTTTGAACTATTTTAACAGGTGTTTTGGCAGCGGTAGCTGCAAGCCTTCCAAGAAATTTTGCTTTGGATCCGTGGGTATGAACTATGGAGAATTTGTGCTCATCAATAATTTTCTTTATTTCAAAATAGGCTCTTATGTCATGATAGGGTGATAGTTTTCTTATCAGGTGGGGAGCGGTGTATACAGGAATGCCGTACTTTTCAGAGAGATCACTGAAAGTTCCTTCAGGAGAGATTTCAGGACCTGTGAGAACAGATGAGGGATACCCCATTTTTGTAATCTCACGGCAGCTGATAAGGGTGTTCATCTGAGCACCGCCTACTGCCATTTTCGTGATAATGTGAAGGATGGTTGTTTCAGGCATATCAGTTCTTTCCAGGCCCTGTTTTTCTGAAGAAAAGGCATAGTCTGTAGAAAACAGAGGTAAGCACAGTAAGACCGGAATAGAAAAGAGGGCTGATGAAAACACACCCGATAATCCAGAAGACAAGAACAGGTATCAGCAGTTTTTTTACATGCCAGCTCAGTGGTTTAAGTTCTCTGGAGCCATAGGAGTTGTAATCTCTGAACAGGTCTTCTGCAAAGCTGAAGAGCACCACTGAGATCGCTGTAAGAAATAGATGAAGGGGCATTCCTCCTGCAAGAGCCTGATTGTCTGCAAAGGCCAGGAGAGCCGTGATGAAAGGCAGCAGCAGAAGTCCTGAAAGAAGAAAGTACCCTGCCCATACAAGGGCACGATCAGCGTCAAAATTCTCCCTTGCAGTAAATCTGCGCAAGAGAAACCTAGAGAGCCTGAAAAGACCCATAAGAACCAAAACAACTCCGAGTACTATGCCGTAATCCAGAAGACGCTCTTCCACTAGGATTTCCTTCCTTTACGCATCTGATGAATGAATCCCCATATGCATGTGCCTGTCAGTATGAGAATATAGGCAGCGTTGTCTGCTGAAACCCTTATCCAGCCAAGCAGGTTAACTGATCCTGAAGCGAGAAGTATACCGCCAAATAGAGCAGTAAGTACAGAGAAGACCAGATTTCTGAACAGATATACAAGGCTTCCGCCTAGAAAGGCGCCGAGAATTCCGAAAATAAGAGAAGATTCAGGAAAGATAAGATGTACCAGAACAAAACCGAGAATAGCCCCGGCAGCGAAAAAAAACAGCCGATAAAGAACAGATACAAGTACAGCAGCAGCAATGCCCAGTATAACCGGTGCCCATCTGATGATATCAGGATTATCGGTAAACGATAAAACTATACCCCCGCCGTACAGGAAACCGGCAGCCAGTGAAACAATAACCAGCGCCAGTGGAACAAGTTTCCTGCCGTGAAAGGCAAGAGCAAATCCGGCGAGTACCATAACTACAGGCACAACCAGAGGGTCGTACATGACTATTTCACCTGGCATTCAGTCTTTCCTTCATAAAATTATTCAAAGTATTTATAGATCTAATCTCCATTGATATTCCTGATGATTCAAATTTGTCATTGTATCCGTTTCTCACAAGTATTACAGGCATTCCCGCAGATTGCGCCGCCTTTACGCCCTTCAGAGCATCCTCTATCACAAGACATTTTTCCGGTTTTACTTCCAGTACTTCAGCTGCCCTGAGAAAGATATCAGGAGCAGGTTTTGATCTCAGTCCTTCTCCTCCCACAACAGGAGGGAGAGTTTTCATTTCAGTTGATGCTATGGCTCTTACAAGACTGCTCTCTGTATTTGAAGCTATTGCACATTTTTTCAGTTTGCATGCCATGCTCACAGCCTCTGCAGCGCCGGAAAACAGAGGAATGCTTCCTGAAAGGCAGAATCTGGAATAGATTTCTTTCTGCTGGGCCCTGGCCTGGGACTGGGAGGTATTGTCTATCACAAGACCTGTTCTTTCCATTTCTCCTTTAAGCCCCTGGCCCAGATAGGCCCAGTATTTCCAGTAGTCTTTTTCTGACACTGAGTGGCCGAATTGAACCAGCACCTGATTCCATGAGGAACGGTAAAACGGTTCGCTGTCTGCCAGAACGCCGTCAAAATCAAAGAGAACCGCTTCAGTTCTCTTCCAGAGCTTCAGAAGGGTCAATGTTCTCCCTGCAGGTCTGGTTGATCAAGTGCTTTTCAACAATAGTATCATATCCATTATTCTGCTCAATTTCCATAGAGGAGGTTTTAACCTTGCTTAGAAATTTCGAAGAAATCCGTCAGGCTGCCAGGTCTGTCAGCGGTTCCCGGGCTGCTGTTCCCATGGGACACGACCCTGCATCCCTTGAAGCTCTTATTCAGGCTTCTGAATCCGGCCTTGCCGGAAGTATAATCATAGGGCCTTCTTCAGGGGTGAAAGAGTCCCTCGAGGTTCTTGGAAAGAAGCTGCCTGACGACATAACCGTTCAGGATTGTCAAGATGCAGAAACCGCTGCAAAAGAGGCTGTAAGGCTTGTAAGTACAGGAGAAGCCAGCATGCTTATGAAAGGGCTTCTTAAAACTTCCGTTTTTCAGAACGCAATTCTTGACAAGGAAATAGGTCTGAGAACCGGTAGAGTCCTCAGCCATGTGGCAGTGGTTCACGCACCGAAACAGAAAAGACTGGTGGGAATCACAGACGGGGGAATGAACATTCGTCCTGACCTGAATGAGGTAAAGCAGATAGCATGGAATGCAGGAGAGGTTATGGTAAAGCTTGGAGCTGAGAAACCTCTTATAGCCCTCCTCGCTGCTGTGGAGGTGGTTAATGAGAAAATGCCTGAAACAGTTCTTTGGGAGAAGCTGGCAGCAGAAGGTATAGATGGAGCTGAAGTTGCCGGCCCTGTTGCTGTAGATGGAGCAATGGACCCTGAAGCTGCACGAATAAAGAACATGACAGGGCCTGTTGCCGGCAGAGCCAATGTTCTTGTTACACCTGATATTGCAAGCGGCAACATCTTTGCAAAGGGCTTCATGTACATGACAGACACCCAGGTAGGCGGTCTGATTGCCGGTGCCGCCGCACCGGTGGTTATGCTGAGCAGATCTGATGCTGCAGAGACCAAGCTCAACAGCCTGGCCCTGGGAGTTGTTGTTGCAGGAGGGTCCAAATGACCCAACGGCTGATACTCGCAGTAAACCCTGGCGGCACCTCAACCAAGGCAGGGTTGTACAGGGAAGATGAGATGCTTTTTGATGAGAACATTCATCACGAAGCTGAAGACCTTGCAGCTTTCGGATCAACATACAGGCAGATGAACTTCAGAAAAGACCTGGTGCTTGAGGTTCTCAAAGACAAGGGCTACTCTGTAGAAGATCTCACAGCTGTTGTTGGCAGAGGGGGCACTTTCAAGCCTCTTAAGAGCGGAACTTATCGTGTTAACCAAAAACTCCTTGATGATATCCGTGACGGTTCAACTCTTCAGGCAGATCATCCCTCAAACCTTGGTGCGCCTATTGCATGGGCAATTGCCGGAGACTCAGGTATTCCTGCCTACTTCGTGGATCCTGTATGTGTGGATGAAATGATTGATGAGGCCCGTTATTCCGGGCATCCGCTTCTGCCAAGGAAGAGCCTCAGTCACGCTCTTAACATCAGAATGGTTGCTTACAAGGCATCTGCCCGAATGAACAAGCCCCTGAATGATTTGAACCTGGTGGTAATGCATCTTGGAAGCGGTATCAGTGTTAATGCCCTTGAAAAAGGCAGAATGATAGATACCAACAATGCCAATGACGGAGGCCCCTTCAGCTCTACAAGAACAGGCGGCCTTCCTGTGACAGGCCTGATGAAGCTCTGTTTCAGCGGAAAGTACTCTGCAGCTGAATTGAAAAGGATGCTTCTTAAACAGGGTGGTGTTTATGCTTATCTCGGAGATGAGCATGTGGGCCGTATATGGGAAAAGGTAGAAGCAGGGGATAAAAAAGCCGACAGCGTTCTAAGAGGAATGATATATCAGATGGCCAAAGAGGCCGGTGCCATGGGAGCAGCCCTTAAAGGCAGAGTGGATGCGGTTGTCATTACAGGAGGCATGGCATATAACTCATGGGTTACCGAACAGTTGGAACAGTACCTCTCCTATCTCGGCAAGATCATGGTGTTCCCTGGCGAAGCAGAACTGGAAGCTCTCACCAGAGGGGTTCTCCGTGTTCTTGACGGAGTCGAGGAAGTGAAGGAATACAAGTAACGAAAGGTGCGGAATGAGGAAAAAACTCAATGAAACCACATCAGGCAGGTTGTTCCTCTCCGGAAACGAGGCAATAGCCAGAGGTGCCTGGGAGAACGGAGTTCATTTTGCCAGCTCCTATCCCGGTACTCCCTCAACGGAGATAATGGAGACCATCGGAGAAGAGTATCCTGAAATTGATGCACAGTGGGCTCCTAATGAAAAAGTAGGTATGGAGGTTGTTGCAGGTGCTTCATTCGGAGGAGCCAGAGTACTTACCTCTATGAAGCATGTAGGTCTTAATGTTGCTGCCGACCCGTTCTTTACCTTGAGCTATATAGGTGCAACAGGTGGTATTGTTGTTGTCAGTGCAGACGATCCCGGAGTTCATTCTTCACAGAACGAGCAGGACAACAGGCTGATGGGGAGGGCTGCCAAGGTTGTGGTAATTGAGCCTTCCGACAGCCAGGAAGCCAAGGATTTCACAGGTTATGCTCTGGAAATAAGCGAGAAATTCGACACTCCTGTTCTTCTTCGGGTCACAACCAGAGTCTGTCACTCAAAAAGTCTGGTGAATGTAGGGCCCAGAAAAGAGATAAAAGTTCAGGGATACACAAAGGACATCGCCAAGAGGGTTCCTATTCCTGCCCATTCAAAAGTAATGCATTCCAAAGTAATTGAGAGACTGAAAAAGCTTGAGGAATGGGGAGTCGATTCGCCGCTGAACAGAATTGAGATGGGGGATAAATCTCTTGGAATAATCACAAGCGGTATCAGTTACCAGTATGTGAAGGAAGTTTCTCCTGAAGCCAGTGTTCTCAAACTCGGTATGACCAATCCTCTTCCCTGGAAGCTTATCAAGAAGTTCATCGATAGCGTGGACAGAATCATGTTCGTGGAAGAAGGAGAGCCCTATCTTGAAGAACGAATCCGTTCAAGATTCCTTGTGGACGGAATCGGTTCCGATGTGATTCCTGTGGAGAGCGAGCTTAATCCGGAGATAGTAAGAAACGGAATACAGAATGGAAAACAGCTGCCTCTGACCTATTCAAGTGTGGAGCTTCCGGGAAGACCTCCTGCCCTCTGTCCAGGATGCCCCCACAGAGGAGCCTTTCATTCCCTTTCAAAACTTCGTGCCAGTTCCACAGGAGACATAGGATGTTACACTCTCGGGCTCATGCCTCCATACAATGCACTTGAGACAGTTGTATGCATGGGTGCTGCAGTAGGAGTTCTTGCAGGAATAGAAAAAGCCGTAGGCAAAGAGAATATGCCAAAGCTGGTGGGAGCCATAGGTGAATCAACCTTCGTTCACTCGGGGATTACCGGGCTTATAGATATGGTCTATAACGGAAATACCGGCACTGTGATGATAATGGACAACAGCCTTACTGCAATGACAGGCGGTCAGCAAAACCCTACAACTGGCAGAACCCTTCGTGGAGCACCTGCTCCTGTTCTTGATCTGGAAGCCATGGTTCACGCCTGCGGCGTAAAGCATGTCCGTACAGTTGACCCTCATAATCTCAAGGAAATGAAAAAGGTTCTCATGGAGGAGTTCGACAGGGACGAACTTAGTGTTATTATCACAAAGCGTTCCTGTATAATGGCATACAAACCCAAGCGAAAGACAGTGGCTGTTCACGATCCTGCCAAGTGCATACACTGCAAGCTCTGTCTGAAACTGGGATGCCCCGCCATCAGCTGGAACAGCGAGGAAAACATTCCGGTTATTAACGAAATGCTCTGCTGGCCCAACTGCAACCTGTGTGTTCAGGTGTGTCCCAAGGATGCCCTGTCCAAGGATCTTGAGGGGGTAATCTGATGGAAAAAGTCAAGAATGTGATACTTTGCGGTACAGGAGGCCAGGGCATTCTTCTGGCAAGCGAAGTCCTCTGCAGCGCAGCCTGGAGAGCTGGCTTCGATGTGAAAAAGAGTGAAGTGCACGGCATGGCACAGCGGGGCGGTGCTGTTTCCAGCCATGTCCGTTTCGGAAGCAGAGTGCACAGTGTGCTTGTGGAAAAGGGTGCTGCAGATATTGTACTTGCAATGGAGAAGATGGAAGCTCTCAGATGGGCTGAGTTCCTGTCCCCTGAAGGTAAACTGATTGCCTGTGATCTGCGAATTGACCCTATGACTGTGAACACCGGCCAGGCAACCTATCCTGAAGTTAACAAAATACTTGAGGAGATGAATATTCCCAATCTGATGATACCTGTACTGGATATTGCCAGGGAGCTGGGGAATATGAGAGTTGTTAATGTGATTCTTCTTGGAGCAGCTTCGAAGCAGCTTCCTGAAATAGCTGAGGAACACTGGCTGGCTGCCATTGAAGAGCGGGTTCCACCAAAAGCTCTTCAGGTGAATATAGAGGCATTCAGAAGAGGAAAAGCGCTTTAGCATGGAATGGGTTCTGGGTGTCATTATGGGAGTGGCTCTTGCTGCTGCATGCGGATTTCGAGTTTTCATTCCCATGCTGGTTATGAGTATTGCCGCCCATACCGGACACCTTGAACCTGTTGCCGGGTTTCAGTGGATAGGAAGCTGGCCGTGTTTAGTCTGTTTCATTATAGCTACTGTTGTGGAAACCCTGGCCTACTTTATTCCAGTGGTAAGCAACGGCCTTGATACTATTGCAACACCTGCTGCCTCTGCGGCAGGTACAATTCTTGTGGCTTCTCTAATCGGTGATATTTCTCCAGTATTAAGGTGGATACTGGCAGCCATTGCCGGTGGAGCAGTTGCAGGGAGTGTTCAACTGACAACTGTTGCAGCCAGGTCGGTTATTACACCGGTTGGAGGTTCAGGGGTGATAGCTGTACTGGAGGACGGGGCAGCGGTGGTCACATCTGTCCTTGCTGTCGTGGCTCCGATTATGGCTATTTTACTGATAATGGTCATGGCTTACCTGTTTTTGCGAAGGAAACAAAAACTAAGACTCGGGATATAGCAGAAGAAACCAACTTATGAATAAGGAGCTTGTATGATTTTTCTTGCGGCAGCAATGCTCATGGCTAATATGCCTGGAGCGGTTGTACTCAGTGAGGTGATGTACAATCCTGACGGCAAAACCCTTGGTCTTGATGAACACATGGAGTGGATTGAACTCTACAATTCCTCGGCAGAAGCGGTTAACCTTGCAGGAATGATGCTCAGCGACGGCAACAACCAGCTTTATCTGGGGCACTATCTTCTTGCTCCTGATACCTACGGGGTTGTATGCGCCAACCAGTCCTCATTTGAAGCAGCTTACGGTACAGAGATAAGAGTGATTCCATGGAGCGGTGAATGGACGCGTCTCAGAAACTCCAGTGACGAGATCATCGTGTACTCGGAAGACGGAACTGTTCTTGAAACCCTTCGATACGATGAGAACTGGGGAGCAGATGGAACAACGCCTTCTCCAGCAGACGGAGGTGGTGCATCTCTGGAGAGAATTGATCCTTCAGGTCCCAATGACGATACAAACTGGAAACCTTCAGAGGATTATGCCAATCCCACCGCAGATGACGGCGGTAATGCTGTTTGCTGGGGAACTCCAGGGGAAGCCAACACCGCAGGAAACTAGTTTATTCAAAGATACCCCTCCTTGAAATAAACTTAAAGAATTGCAGGATTGAGAATCCTGCCATTCCTGCTATGGAGAGAGTTTTTCAGAGATTGCTGTATTCTTTCTGAAGCAGCTGCACTTTCTTCACAGCCTGCTGTTTATCTCATTCTTTTCAGCAGAGTCCTAGACATAATGGTTGGACCACCACCGCTGATCAGGGTACCTTACCCTTGTCAGTAACTAGGGCTTGATGATCAACCCATCATCCCACTCAGCCCCGGCCATGCATACCTGACCAGTCCAGTTTGACCCAAAGGACATCCAGTAACAAGCAGGCTTTCAGACTGTGATAAATCCTCATAAGGTATGAGGAAGCACCCTCCCTCAACAGCCTCTCAAGATTCATTACCAGGTAGACCATGCTGATCACAGTCTCGCTCGTTTCCCGGAGCTTGGTCATTACCCGGTCGGTTGAATACCTCCGCTTACCT
>PDSZ01000023.1 GCA_002748705.1 Candidatus Fermentibacterota bacterium | reverse complement strand
TGGAAGCATAGACCCTGTCTTCATGGTCAATTCGGGCAATGGGTCTGTTGGTGGGCACCACAGCAACATTCACATCATAGATGCTGCCGAACTCTTCTTCCTCTGTCTCTGCTGTTCCTGTCATACCTGCGAGTTTTTCGTACATTCTGAAGTAGTTCTGTATGGTAATGGTTGCCAGGGTCTGTGTCTCATTCCTTATCTCAACATTCTCCTTGGCTTCCAGCGCTTCGTGGAGACCGTCTGAGAACCGCCTGCCGGGCATTGGCCTTCCTGTGAACTGATCCACAATGACCACTCTGCCTTCTGAAATGATGTACTCCACATCCTTCTCGTACAGCTGATAGGCTTTCAGAAGCTGATCAATGTTGTGAAGGGCCTCTGCTCTTGAAGAATGGTCCTCGTAAACCTTTTTCCTCTGCTCAAACTTCTCTTCCTCGGTTATGTCTCTGGCTTCAAGTTCAGCCATCACATCGCCTATATCCCTGATGAGGAAGAAATCCGGATCATCAGGAGAGAGGAGCTTCCGGCCCATATCGGAAACCGACACGCTTCGTTCTTTCTCGTCGATTGAGAAACAGAGACCTTCATCCAGCTCGTGAATGTTCTTCTCCCGAAGCCTCTCACCTTCCACACGCTTTACAGCTGCCGCTATGTCCGGATCACGGAGCGCCTTTGAAAGCCTGTTGTGCTTAGGGGCTCCTCTGCGGGCTTTCAGGTAGAGAGTAGCTGCTCCGTGATGGTCTCCTGAAGACCACAGCTCGTTGGCATCAGCAACTATATCATTCACGATCTTAGACTGTTTTCGAACCAGGGAAGCCACTGTTGAACGGTATTCCATGTACCTGTTACGGTTTCTGGCAACAGGGCCGCTGATAATAAGCGGCGTTCTGGCCTCATCAATAAGAACGCTGTCCACCTCATCCACAATGGCGTAGACATATCCCCTGTGCACCCTCTGCTCCAGCCTCACTGCCATGTTGTCTCTCAGGTAGTCGAAACCGAACTCGTTATTTGTACCGTAGGTAATGTCGCAGTTGTACTGGGCGCGTCTCTGATCAGGGGTCATGCCTCCCTGAATACAGCCGATGGAAAGACCAAGATAATTATAGATCGGCCCCATCCAGAGGGAATCCCTAAGCGCAAGATAATCGTTCACCGTGACCAGATGCGCCCCTGCTCCCACTGGAACACCATCCAGCTCCCTGAACTCCCATTGATCTGTATCTTCACCGAAAGTCTCTCTGGCCTTTTCCTCCCACTCTCTGTTGATTCTGAGCCCGTTGAGATACACCGGCAGCACAGCAACCAGAGTTTTTCCCTCACCGGTTGCCATCTCTGTAATCATACCCCTGTGAAGAACGATACCGCCTTTGAGCTGAACATCGTACGGTACCATATTCCATGTTTCAGTGTGGCCGGTAACATCCCACTTCTCACCGATGTTCCTCCGACAGACCTCTTTCACAACTGCAAATGCCTCAACCATGAGATCATCAACAGTTTCTCCTCTCAGAAGCCTCCTTCTGAATTCGTCGGTCTTGCCTTTCAGCTGTTCATCTGAGAGCTCAGCCAGGCCTTTAAAGGTTTCGTTAATCTGTTCCACAACAGGATTCAGGCTCTTCATCAGCTTAGCCTGATTATCTCCCATCAGTTTTCTGAATAAATTGCCCAACCTGCCCATCAGGAATCGTCCTCCATAATCAGAATTGTATGTGCGGCAACACCTCCGGCCAGCACTCCGGCCATATCCCAGACCAGATCACATGTGCTGAAACCGGAACCGTACAGACCATCGTAGATTTCCTTCAGCAGACCTGTGCCGGCAGAGAGAGCCATTGCTTTCCCTGGATCAGCAACTGCTGCGGCTGCAGTGGAAGCCGCTGCTGCAGAGAATGCAAAGTGATTCCACCTGTCCCGGGACACCTGCACAGAACAGCCGGTGATAAACATAACGAATAGCGCCGGCACAATACACCGGTCATACTTCAAAACGGCTCTCCATAATCACCGTTTACAGAGGTAAACTCGTTTAGACTGTTAATAAGAGAATCGGCTCTCAGAGCCCATGAACTCTCTGCACTCCATAAACCGGAACACTCACGGAGAAGTATTTCAGCCTTCTGCATGCTTCCTGCCTCGATAAGCTCCCTTGACCTGAAGTAAAGACGCCATCCCAGATCAGCTGCAGTTGATGGAATCTGCCTCATGTTAAAGGCTTTACGGCAGTCATCCACTGACAGATCGTGAAGGCCCTCTGCCCAGTGAAGCTCCGAAGCTGTACTCCAGTAACTGAAACTGCTTCTGTCTGTCATTCTTTCAAACTCAGAAGCAGCCCTTTCAATCTTTTCAGAATCAACAAGAGCTTCCACCAGCATTCCTCTGTAAAACTCCTCATCTGGCGCCAGAGCTGAAGCTTTTTCAATGAGTTCAAGGTCAGACCTGCCTGTAAGGATCCACAACCAGCAGCAGGCATCGGCAGCTTTGGCGGAATCACTGTTAGCTGATGCTTCAGTGAGCCACTGTATAGAGCTTTCAGCATATCTATTAAGGTCAAGTTCTGCTCTGGCCAGACGATACCTGCACACACCGCCGCCTGAAACAAGATGAGAATAGGTGAGAACAGATTCCGGCTCACTTGCCAGTGACCGCATAAGCTCCGAAAGGGCTTTTTCCTCACCAGGGGCAAGGTAGAAAGCACGGCGTGCGTAGCATCTGGCAGAATCAGGCTGATCAAGCCTGTTCAGACACCATGCAGCCCTGTAGTGTTTCCACCATGAAGAAGGATCAGCCTGAGCTTCAGAGACATACAATGAACACGCGGAAAGAATCTCACCGCTTTGAATGAACTCTTCACCGGAAGCAAGACAGATCAGACACCAGAGAATTGCGGCCGTTTACATGCCTTCCGGAAACAGATTATTCTCTGGAAGGGCACCGCGATAAATGAAGGAAAGACGGGTGTTCTCCCAGGGACGCCAGTTCAGTTCAACTCCTCCCAGAACAAGGCCGAAATCGTTCCCTGCTCCGGAAAAAGTCATGAATCTGGAGTATCCCATTTCCAGTTTTGCGTCAACTCTGGGATGAAGGAAAAAGCTCATGCTGCCCAGATAGGTTCCCTGCCCCATAGATCCGTAAGAACCGGAAGTGAATGAAAAGCTTGCCATACTGCTGAACTCAGGACTGAACCTGCCTTCGAACTCAGGAAAACCAACAAGGTTGAAACCTGAAGGCTGAAGCCCGTAGCCATATACGCAGGATGCTGTTACCAAAAGAACAAACATAATTTTTCTCATCAGGGGAACCTCCGTGTTATGATGTGTATATTACCAATACAATGCAACACAGTCAATGTTCCATTCAACGGAGATGCATTATGGAAAAACTGGAATTCGCCAAAGGTGTGGTTTTCAGAAAAGAGCCTTCAGGCGGCATTCTTTTCAATATTGATACAGGGGCTCTTCAAGTATCTGAAGGGGTTGCCTTCGGAATCTGTGACATGATAGACAGAGGCGCTGACAGAGACGAAATTCTGAACCGTCTTCACGAACTCTATCCTGAAGAAAAAAACATCCAGTCAGATCTTGATGCTTTCCTCTCGGAAATGCGGGAGAAGGGTGTTCTGGTTTGACCGATTCCTACTGGGTATCTCCCAGAGAGGCCAACATCCTCATAACAGGGAGATGCAATCTCACCTGCAGACACTGCTCTGTTAACAGCCACGGTGCCCTGCGGAGAGATCTGCCTCTATCTGCATGGATTGAAATACTTGATAAACTGGTAAGCAACAAACTGATAAAACTCACGGTGACAGGCGGTGAACCACTTGCAAGACCTGACTTCACAGATTTCATAAAAGAAATAGCTGCGAGACCCTTCCGGTTCAGCATAAACACCAATGCTACTCTGATTACTCCGTCTGTGATAGAAACAGTGGTAAAAACCTCTGCTCATCTAAACGAATTCATGATAAGTCTTGACGGTCCTGATCAGGAAACTGTTGATGCACAGAGAGGCAGGGGAGTTTTCGGCAAACTTGTTACAGGTGTTGGAAAACTGAGAGCAGCAGGTCTTCCCTTTGGCTTCTACTGCACTGTAACCAGCCTTAACGCCCACAGACTTCACCAGACAGCACAGCTTGCCAGGGCTCTTGGAGGGGAATGGATAAAATTCAACTCGTTCCTCCTTGCAGGCCCGGGGCTAAACGAAGCAATGATACCTTCCAGGGAACAGCTGGAGGTTTCAGTTGCCGGGCTGGAAGCTATGAAAGCCTCCCATGGCAGCTTCATACAGGGAACTGTTCTGGATATGAGGGAGAGAGCCTGCAAGTTCCTCCGTAATGAGATTCCGGAATCATCTGACAGGGCATACCGCTGCGGCGGAGGCACTGGAAGGATATCTGTTTTTCCGGACGGTTCAGTAACTCCCTGCGACCATCTTCCTGAAATTATTCTAGGCAACCTCGCCTCCGGCGAATCACTTCAGTCAATCCTTCAGGGGCCTGCAATGAAGAAGTTCAGCACTTTCCTTCAGAGAACAAGAAGCAGCAATCCGGAGTGTTCCAGCTGCCGGTATCTCCCCTGGTGCTCAGGAGGCTGCCCTGTTGAGGGAATTTCAGCTGCGGCAGGTACAGGGAAAGACAGGTCATCATGCCTGAAACTGGCACTGGAAAATCTTTAATGAGCAATACAGTACCACTTAAAGTCCTCTACATAAATCCTGCAGGAGGGTGCAACCTCCACTGCAGGCACTGCTGGGTCAATGAAGGAGGCAGTACTGGAGAAACCATGACACTGAACATGTGGAAGGCTCTTCTCATCCAGGCTGAAGAGCTTGGCTGCGTCAGTGTAAAGCTCACCGGCGGCGAACCGCTTCTATATCCTGAGATAGCTCTCCTCTACTCTTTCATCAGGCAGCGGTTTGACACAGTGGCCTTTGAGACCAACGGTACACTGGACCCTCCGGGACTCATGGAAAAGATGAAGAAGAACCCTCCAGACTTTGTATCAGTAAGTCTGGACAGTGCTGACGCTTCAGTGCATGACTCGTTCAGAAAGATGAACGGCGCATGGAAAAAGACAACAGGTTTCTGCCGAAAGCTGGTGGAAGCAGGTATCAGAACCCAGGTGATAATGTCCGTCTCTGATACATCCATCGAACCTGTTGCGGAAATGGCCGGTCTTGTGGCGGAACTTGGTGTTTACAACCTGAAAATCAACTTCATAACTCCCACAGGAAGAGGCACTGGCAACAACTTCTACCAAAAAATGAACATAAAGAATGTGCTTGACTACTTCAGAAGGCTTACAGAAAATCTGCCCCTGTGGGTTCAGCCTTCAATACCAGGAGCCCTTCTTCCGCCGGAAAGACTGAAATACCTGGGATACTGCCCTGTAAGGAATCTTCTGGGAGTACTGCCTGACGGTACCTTCTCCCTGTGCGGCGTAGGTTTCTCCAGAAAGGAAATGGCATGGGGCAGGTTCCCGAAAACCACTGTAGCTGAAGCCTGGAGAAACTCACCGATACTGAAAAGAATAAGAAACTCCCTTCCTGAAAGCATTCAGGGTGTCTGCTCCATGTGCATGCACAGAGATTCATGCCTTGGAAGATGTGTGGTGAACAACAACGAAACAGGAGGTTCCCTTACAGCGCCGGACATGATATGCCAGGCAGCATGGGAAGCCGGGCTTTTCCCTGAAACCAGGCTGGTACGAAAATGATGGACAAATTCATTCTCAGGGCACAGAACAGAGCTGTTCTCCCTGACGGTGCTGTGCTTCATGCCTCAGCAGTGGGAGAAATGAATTTCTCTCTGCTTTTTCTGGCCCCTTCAGGAGGTGGAAAATCAACAATAAGAACCATTCTGACCAGATCCATGTTTGCAGGAATAGGGGATGACAGTGTCGTTGTTGCAAAGGGAACAGACAGTATTATAAGATCTCTCCCATGTGGTTCCATGAAACAGGGAACAGGAGTTGAAAACATCGGAGGAGCACCGCTGAAGGCTGTTTTCTTTCTGGAGAAGGGGGCCCCTGGAATGCTGATACAGGTATCACCGGAGTATGCTTTCTACAGAATCACTGTAAACAATCCTGTAATGGCCTGGTCTGAGCTTCACAGCAATGAACAGAAGCAGGCAATGCGTTTTCTGGAAAAGCTCACAAAGGACTTCCCCTTCTATATTCTCAGATACCATCTTGACGAAACCCCTGAAAAACTCCTGGAATGGACCCTTGAGCAGAACAATTAAGAACGGTATCAGAGGTTTTTCCATGTGGCCGAACCTTATTCCAGGAGACATTCTCAGAGCTGAGGAGAAAAACACCTGCAACTTGAAAGAGGGAATGATAGCTGTCTTTCCAGGAAAGAGCTGTTCAGCTGTTCACAGAATAAACTCTGTCAGCTTTTCAGGCAGCGAAGTGCACATCATCTCATCAGGAGACCGTTCCGGAACCGACAGAGGCAGAAGGACTTTTAAATGTTCGCAGAAACTGCCGGTTGTAACAGGGGTACTGAGAAGGGGACGATATGTACCTGTGGGAAAAATTCGTATCAGGCAGTGGCTTGCTCCGAAACCTGTGGTAAGGATATGGTGCGCTATTGTCAGAAAAATACTGTGGTAGTATTGTTGAGCAGTGAAAACTGCCATCTTTCCTGAACAGTCAGGTCATGGCAGGTTGTAAGATACACATTCTGCGAGCAAGGACAGGAGTTGTTGAAGATGAACCTTTTTCCTGAATCGTATTCTCCGCCTGTACTGGTTGGAATAGTGGATGCGGCAGAAAACGGCTGGAACGCAGAGTGCAGTTCCGGCAGTACACCTTCTTCCGGTTCCAACAACTGTACTTCAGGAGGTAACCCCAACTCAGCCCCTCTCTGCCCGGGCATGGGCGGAAGCGTGAACTCCAACAGGCTTTTCAACAACGGCAGCCAGTCCTCAGAGAGTTCAAGGCTTATCAATCCTGGAGATGTGGGCAGCGGCCTTTAATCCCTGTTCCTTCGTTTAAGGTCAGCAAGTGCAGCCACTCCCAGAAGAACGCTGAACCACAGTGTTGCAAATCTCATAAGAAGGGTCGTTGCAGTAGATACAGCTTCAGGCATATAGCCGCTCATAATGCCGTCTATGGTTATCTCTGTGAGCCCAAGGCCCCCTGGAATCATTGAAACAGCGCCGGCTACGCTTCCTGCAGCATGTGAGAGAAGTGCAGCGCCCCAGGGCAGAGAAGCTCCCATGGAAGCAGCAGCCACAGAGAGCACCATTGCCTCTATTCCCCATGAGAGCATTCCCAGAGGAACTGAAACCGCCATGCTTCTCACATCCAGAAGAGCCACTGCAGCCTCTCTGAAACCCAGAAAGAGATGGCTCCTTTTCCTCATGAATGGAATCTTCATTGTCACCCTCTCAAAGAGATTCCAGGCACTGCGGTTAAGAAGAAAGAACATGGCTGATGCAACGAAAACAGTTCCTGCAATGGAAGCGGGAATACCGAGGGAACTACCGGTGACAAGCGCCCCTGCAAGGGCCAGCAGAACCATGCTTATCAGATCTGTAAGCCTTTCTGCAACCACCACAGAACCTGTGGTCTCCACCGGCACGCCCCTCATTTTTTTCAGAAGAGCGCATTTAAGCAGCTCACCCATTTTCCCTGGAGATACTGTCATGGAGAAACCGGCAATGAAAACACGAAGGCTCTCTACGGCAGGAACAATAACTTTAACTCTTCTGAGAAAATACTGCCACTTGAGATATCTGAGATAGTAATTGGCTAAAGGAAGTATCAGGAAGAGAGGTATACAGCCAGGGTGAATCGCACCTGCCGCATCTGAAACCTTTCCCATATCTGAATGGAGCACCAGAACAGTGTAGACGGCAATGGCTGCAGCAACTGCCCATAAGGCTTTCTTCATCAGGAGGTAAGGTCTTTCAGCTCTTCCATAAGCTTATCTGAACCGGGCATACCGTCCATTGTCTTTACCGCTTTTCCTGCCAGCCTTCTGGCCTCTCCCCTGTCACCCAGGCCTGCGGAACACCTTGCGGCAAGGGCAAGAGCCTGGGCTTTTCCCATCAGAGTAAGCGGCGTATCCGGAAGCAGTTCAGCTGATGTTACAGCATACATTCGTGCCCTGGAGAGGTCCTTTTTCTTCATGTGAAGCATGGCAAGGTTCAGATAGACACCGCTTTTGCCGGAACCTTCCCGTTCTTCCAGAGCCTCCTCAAGGAGCTTTTCAGCCTCATCCAGTCTCTTGTCACCGTTTATAAAAAGTGCTGCAAGGTTGACCTTCATTGTTCCTGCGAGCTGCGGTTCAACCTCCATTGCCTTTCTGTAGAAATTCTCTGCATTTTCGATGTCACCTCGCTGCTGTGCTATGTATGCCATCTGGGCATAAGCTGTTCCGCTCTGGTCTCCTTTGCCTACAGCCTGCATAACCACTTTTTCAGCCCTGTCCACTTCACCGCTTCTTATGAAGTAAAAGATGAGAGCATTGGTGAGAGGGCATGATACCTTCTTTGAATCTCTGTTCTTCTCAAGGTACTCTATCATATCATCCACACGGCCTTCAGCAGCCATTTTAGAAGCCTTCTGCAGCTGCCTCTGCTTCCATACAGGGGACTTGATAAGCCTGTATCCCAGAAAAAGAACCGCCGCAATACATACCGCAAGTATTATGAAGACAGCATCAGGCATATCAAAAACCTCCTCCGCCGAAGTTCCTGTCAAAATCGGTGAATTCTCCAAGGGTGGTATCAGAGGCAAAACCTGTACTGTCTGTATGGAGCATGCAATAGGATGCAGGGGCAGCACCCTTCCAGAAAAGTCCTTCACGGGCGTTTTCCGCGCAGGCGGCATTGGCCAGCTGGCCTGTGATCTTGCAGATAACTGCATTCTCAACGGTTCCAGGTTCAGGGCCTGGGAACACAGGGGCTTCTGAGGGGTCCGCGTCTGCAAACACCTTCCTCATAAAGGCGTTCCATACAGGAAGGGCAATACTGCTTCCCGACTGTCCCCTGCCATTCTGAAGACGCATTCTTACCACATGATTGTCGTATCCAACCCACACTGACGCAACAAGATCAGGAGTAAAGCCTACAAACCAGGCATCTGCATAGTCACTTGTGGTTCCGGTTTTTCCTCCTGCTTCCCTTCCTGCGTAAGGGCCACCCCAGTACCAGCGGGCGCCTGTTCCTGTACCTGCCCGAAGAACAGACTGGAGCATGCTGTTCATAAGGTAGGCTCCTGTTTCACTGAGAACTCTTCTTCCAGGATCAGGCTGCCGGTTGCTTTCAAGTACATTCCCATACCTGTCATCAACCTGCAGTATGGCAGTTGTGTTTCTGGCAATACCACCGTTTGCAAAGGGAATGTAGGCCCTTGCCATCTCAAGAGGGTTAGCCATACAACTCCCAAGAGGCAGTGAATTCACCACAGGAAGCCTGGATGTAATCCCCATTGCCGCAGCACGGGCAGCTCCTGTTTCTATTCCAACTGCGTCTCCCAGTCTTACCGCGCTCACATTGAAGGAACGGGCAAGTGCCTCTCTGAGGGTCACCATGCCATGGAACTCTCTGTCATAGTTCCTTGGACGCCAGCTTCCAGGATTAAGGTCAACCACAACAGGCTGATCAAGAATCACACTCCCTGGCGACCAGCCCTGCTCTATGGCCTCTGCATAGAAGAATGGCTTGAAAGAACTTCCTGGCTGCCTTCTGGACTGAGTAGCCCTGTTGAACTCGCTGTCCTGAAAATCCCTTCCTCCAACCATTGCCCTTATGTATCCTGTGGATGGATCAACTGCAACCAGGGCACCCTGTATGTAATCAGGAGCGCCGGCAGTGGAATCCTCAACTGCCTGCCAGTGTGTCCATGAACTCTCATATCTGAGGCGCTCACCATCAGAGACCCACTGATCGGTAACAGGGTCCCAAAACGGTTCTTTTGAAACCAGCACGCTGTCAATGGCTTCTTCGGCGAACTGCTGCATTTCAGGATCCAGAGTGGTGTAGACCTCAAGCCCCTGCTCGTAAACCGCAGACCAGCCGTACCTGCTCACAAGGTACTGTCTCACATACTCGGTGAAATAGTCCCAGTCCTGTTCAAGTTCATACCTGTGAACATTCACCCCCAGAGGAAGTACTGATGTTTCAGCCATCTGCTCCTCAGTTATAACCCGGTGATCAGCCATCATGGAAAGGGCTATGTTTCTCTGCGCAAGACACCTGTCAGGATTCCTCAGGGGATTGAAACCGCTGGGGTTTTTCACCATTCTTACCAGCATAGCAGACTGGGCAAGGGTAAGTTCAGCAGCTGTTGAACCGCTGAAATATGTTCTTGCGGCAGCCTCTATTCCGTGGGCACCGGAGCCGTAGTATATCTGGTTCAGGTACATCTCCATTATCTCGTTCTTGGAGAACTGTCGTTCAATCTCCATTGCAATGAAAGCTTCCTGAATCTTTCTCTGATAGGTTTGATCCTGCTGAAGAAAAAGACCCCTGGCCAGCTGCTGTGTTATTGTGCTGCCTCCGTGGCTGGCTCCCGTTCTGATATTGTGAACAACACTTCGGAATATTCCCTGAAGATCAATGCCGGAATGGGTATAGAAGTTTCTGTCCTCTGTGGCAATAAAACCGCGAATAACCCAGGGGCTCACCTGATCCAGTGTTACAGGATACCTGTTCTCAACAAAGGCTGTTGCCAGTTCTTCCCCATTGCAGTCATAGATTCTGGTGGCACTTACCGGCTCACTTCCTCTCAGGCCTGCCACAAGAAGATTGCCTCTTGCTTCACTGAAGGCTTCAGCGCTGTCACTCCAGACTCTGTGAAGAAATCCTGCGGAGAAAGCCACGCCAATAACAGCAGTTACAGCAAACCAGTAACCGACTGCTGCAAGTGTTTTCTTCATCAGTTGCCTGCTCCGTTCAACAGGGGACTCTCAATGAGCAGGTCGTCCTGAACCTGAACAGAGTCCGCAGGAATCTCTTTTCTTGTAAAGAGCGGCTTACCATCTGCTGAAAGGGAGAGTTCATATTCGTACTGCCCTGTGTTTCCCACAAGAACCACGCTTCTGTAACCTGCCGGACCTGTCTGGGTTCCGAACTGGCTGTGAAAATCGCTCTGAAAATCTTTCCAGCTTCTCCAGACAAGTCTGTATCCTGTAGGTGTTCCAAGAAAGAGATAGATATCACCTGCCCAGTAAACCACCCGTTCAGGGTCCGGATCACCGTTCATGTCAACTCCCAGAGCCCTCCAGACAGGAATGCCTATGTCGCTCTCCACCTTCTGCTCCAGCTGGTGTGGATCAAGGTATATCAGAAGGGTTTCCAGAGGTTCACTGCTTCCGCATGTGAGAAGCGCAGGATATGTTCTGGAAAGGGTATCCCTCTCTTCAATCAGTGCGTCAACAGCAAAGAAAACACTGCGAAGAAAAGCAATCCTCTCCTCTTCCTCCTGCACATCAGGGCCCATCCATGTCCCTGTCTGTCTCAGGTTCTGCATTGCTTCGTGGTTCGCCCGCAGAACTGCTTTTTCCAGATATGCAAGCTCACGCCAGGCAGCAACCAGTTCCCTGAGTTCAACAGGAAAATCGGTTACCTGAAAAGTGGCTCTGTCCTGCACTATCTGAAGTTTGGCAGCTGCCCTTACATTGCTCAGAGCCATAACTGAATAACTCTCCTGAGAGAGACCTGCAACATAATCTTCAAAGGATGTGCCTGCTGCCTCAGCTGCATGCCAAGAAGACCAGTGAACCTCTCTGTCCAGATCTACATCTTTAAGAAGCATTCCTGCAAGTCGCATCTCTCTGAGAAGATCAGGATTCGAGAGAATAACAGCAGCCTGATACTCAACACTGAGGGAATCAATGGCATTTCCAGTAAGCTCATTCTCAATGCGCTCTATGAACCAGGAACCATTCAGCAGAACAAAATCCATTCGTATTACAGGCGGCAGTTCCTCAAGCCTGACTATGGAGCAGTAGTAACTGGTTCTGTAGAGGCTGTCAGGACCTGGAAGAACAGGGGTAAGCCTGCCCCCCTGGTCAAAGCCCCGCCATCTGCCGAAGAATTCCCAGGGAGAGAAACCGGTGGAAACAACTGAATCCTTCAGCTCAGGAGCAAGAAGCTCAATACACTCAGGATCATTCATGCCCAGAAGGTTCGAGAACTGAAGGGCTACCTCAAGGGGAGTTTCAGGCATTGTTCTGACGACAGTTGTGTCTGAAGCAGCTGACGGAACGGTTTCACCCTGTTGTTCTCCGCACCCTGAAAGGAGAGCGAAAAGAACAGCCGCGATAAATATTCTTCTGCTCACATTGTACCTGCCGTAACTCTTACAAGTTCATCCACTGTTGTCACTCCCTGCAGTACCTTTATGATTCCTGCTTCTCTCAGTGTATGCATTCCCGACTTCCCTGCAAGCTCTCTTATGCTTCCCATTGAAGCCCTTGCAAGCATGGCAGTCCGCATTTCCTCATTTATAAGCATAATTTCAAAAATCGCTGTTCTCCCCTTGTAACCTGTGTTTCTGCACTCACGGCATCCTGAGCCCTTTGTGAGCGATATACCGGTTTCAATTCCCAGCACCTTTCTCTGAAAACTATCAGGTTCATACTGAATCCGGCAGTGGGGACAGATGGTTCTGACCAGCCTCTGGGCAACGATACCCCTCAGTGTGCTCACCAGGAGATACGGGTCAACGCCCATATCCATCAGCCTTATCACCGTTGACGCAGAGTCGTTGGTATGAAGGGTGCTGAGAACAAGATGACCTGTGAGAGCGCTTCGCATGGCACTGACAGCTGTTTCCCTGTCTCTTATCTCACCGACCATGATTATGTCAGGATCCTGCCTGAGTACATACCTGAGAGCTGTTATAAAGGTAAGATCAATTGCCGGCTGAACAGAAATCTGATTGAAATCGTCTGTAACGAACTCCACAGGATCCTCAATGGTGGTAACATTGTTGCTTTCTGTGGAAACAGCGGTCAGGCTGGAATAGAGTGTTGTAGTTTTGCCGCTTCCAGTGGGGCCGGTTACCAGTATAAGACCATTGGGATTGTGTATGAGGTTTTCATACCTGCTCAAATCCACCGACTCAAAACCCAGCGCTGAGAGATCCTGCATCAGCACCCCTGGATCAAGTATTCGAAGAACTATCTTTTCACCGAAGGAAACCGGAACAGTGGAACATCGAATCTCAACAGGTTTACCCTGGAACATGGTTCTTATTCTGCCGTCCTGCGGTCTTCTTTTCTCTGCGATGTTCAGCCCGGAAATCATCTTGATTCTGCTGGCGATGGTCAGATGGAGTCTGCCCGGGAGCCTGTATACAAGATGAAGAACACCGTCTATTCGGAAACGGACAATTGTATTCTCACGGTGGGGCTCAATGTGAATATCGCTGGCCCTCTCTTCAAATGCATGCTGAAAAAGATGGTTTACCGCGTTGATAACCGGCTTGTCCGTTGGCTCAATGGACCTGTCGGCAGTGCTGTCAACGAACCTCTCAAGATTTCCGAGATCGACTTTCTCTTCTGAGGACAGTTCTTTCGTTGCAGCCAGAATTGAACTGTGAAGGCCGTAGAACTGGCGAATGACCTTGTCTATGGCACCTGGGCGGCTGAGATAAAGTTCTATCCTCTTTCCCAGCATGTGTTCCATATCATCCAGTTCAGCATCTGAAGGCACCCTGCTGGTGGCAATGTGTATTGATTCACCGTCATCTCTGAATGCAACCAGACCGTTGGCCTGGGCAAAAGCTCCTGGAAGGCTCTCTGTAACCGACTGATAGTCAAGCTCCAGAGGATCCAGATCAGCGTAAGGAATACCTGCCAGTTCCGCCAGATGCCTGAACAGTCTTTCTTCACCGATTATTCCGCTTGAAACCAGCAGAGAAAGGGGATTCTCGCTTGAGTTCTCTGCAAGCCTCCTGTACCTGTCGAACGCAGACCGGGAAATAACCTGGTCCCTAAGAAGAGTTGCAGGAACTGCAGAGGGCTCCAGAGGCCTCATCAGTGTACCTCCGAGAGAACAAGAGGTTCTGAAAGCCTGTCCCATGTGAAGCTTTCAGCAATCCGTGCTGCAGCCAGTTTTCCTGCTTCAAGGTCTGAGGCGTGAACAAGCCCGAGAACAGTACCGTTTTCCACAGGCGAGCCGCATGATATTTCCTGAGCCCACCCAACAAGAGGGTCAACAGTATCTTCAATTCTGAATCTGCCGCCGCCTAAAGCCCTGACCTCGCGGCCTACAGTGAGGGCATCAGGGCCGTACCAGTAACCTGTTCTGTCTGCTCTTACATCTATTATCACAGGTGCCTGGGGAAGCGACTCAAAGGCTTCCAGATCACCGCCCTGGGCTTCTACCATTCTGCTGAACAGGTCAAAGACCTTTCCGCTGGCCAGGTTTTCATAACAGAGCTGCTCGCTTTCAGGGATTCCTGCGTGCTCTGCCATTTGTGAGACCAGACGGACAGTAAGTTCAGTGGCATCAGCAGGCCCTCTGTTCCTCATGATATCAATGGATTCCTGTACTTCCAGGGCATTTCCTGCGGTGAACCCCAGAGGAACATTCATTGAGGTTATCAGCGCACTGGCTTTCTTGCCGGAAAGCTGAGATGTTCTTACAAGCAGTTCAGCAAGTTCAGTTGCTTCAGTGAGTTCAGTCATGAAAGCGCCGCTGCCGCACTTTACATCAAAAACAAGAATGTCAGGATTTTCAGCAAGTTTCTTGGAGAGTATGCTGGCACAGATAAGCGGTATTGAGGTCACTGTGGAGGTTGCGTCCCTGAGGGCATAGAGTTTCCTGTCTGCAGGGGCAAGACTGTCTGTCTGGCCTATCATGCATACCCCCAGACTATCAACCTGTTCCCTGAACTGTTCCATTGAGAGATTCACATTGAATCCAGGTATGGATTCAAGCTTGTCCAGAGTGCCTCCGGTATGGCCGAGACCCCTTCCGCTTATCATTGGAACCCTGATACCTATGGAAGCTGCCATAGGCGCCAGAACAAGCGAGAGCTTATCCCCTACACCGCCTGTACTGTGCTTGTCTGCAAGGGGTGAAAGAGACGGTTCCCAGCTTACTGTCTCGCCGCTGTCACGCATTGCTTCTGTAAGGGCAAGGGTTTCCTCGGAGTTCAGGCCGTTGATGTACGCAGCCATGAGAAATGCGCTGGCCTGATAATCGCTTACACTTCCATTGGCGATACCTGATGCAAGCTGATAGAGCTGTTCAGAAGGAATTGCTCTGCCGTCACGCTTGGCTCTCAGAAGGTCTGTTATCATAACCATGTAACAGCATCCACCACCTGGGCGTATTCAAGGGCAGCAAAAATCGCTGCTGCCGCTGGAATAAGAAGCAGCAGGAAAAACTTTTTCTTCCCGCTTTGCCGAATCTCAAGATACTCACCTACAGACATCCCTTCCAGCTTGATTGAAGGATGTCTTATCACATCATAGGAGTATATCTGTCTTCTTTTCAACAGCTTCTTCAGTTCCGCCGCAGATTCAACCATTATCTCCGATTCAGCTGTAACAACTGTAAATGACTGAATATCATCAACCGGTGGCTCCGAGGGTTCAGGGGCAGGCTCAGGTTCAGCTTTGCCTGAAGGAGTTTCTTCAGCATTCTTAACAGTGTTCTGTAATCGTTCGTAAGAAGGTTCAGAAACAGGCTCATCATGTTTTTCAAAGATATCTTCAGCAGGCATATCCGGAAGCTCTTCTTCCTCCACAGCGCCGTAAGCGGCCTGAGGCCAGTCTTCCAGATCAAAAAGACCGCACATGCTGACCGGTTCCCAGGTCTTTCCGTCCATGGATATTTCAGCATCCACAGGAATACGGGATTCCTTTATCCAGCTGCGAACAATGTCTGTAGATCCTGCCTTGTACACATTTCCGTCTACCCTTATCTTCACCGACACTATCTTACCGGCAGGAACCTCCCTCAGATAGGGAGCAAGAGCAGGAAGAGCCGAAGCCTTTACACCCCCTGGAGGTGTTCTCGGCCCTTCAACAACTGCATCTTCAGTAATTCGTGCTTCTCTTGCCCATTTAACAAGAACTTCAAATTCAGGCGTTCTGAACACTCCACTTCTCATGGAAACAGTCCACTGATTATCAGGATTCAGGATAGCAGCAAATTCTTCTCTGGACAACACTGAAAGCCACTGGTCAGTACCGGCTTTTCTGAAGCTGTCGCTGCTGGATACCCGATTCTCCCTGACCCAGCTCAGAAGCTGGTCAAAATCGGCAGCCCTGTAAATCCTTTTCCCTCGCCGGAGCTCCCAGGCGCCGCTCTTTTTGACGGTCATGCCATTACCCTCCTTCAGCAGTCGGTGAACCCCATTATATACATCATGCTAATAGTTTTGCGAAGCTCAGTTGTCAACACCGCCGATGAATCGGGCACCTCTGAAAACTATGGTATCAGCAAGAGCAGAGGCAACCAGATCATCATCCAGCCAACCTCTTCTTCCGCATATTGATATGAGCCTGTCAACATATGATTGCCAGTAGCCGGGCAACGCTCCGGCTTCAGCAAATCGGTGATACAGCTTCGGCCCTGGCAGTATGGAAACAAGATATGCAGTCTCCCGAACAGAAAGATCAGCAAATCTCCTGTCAAAGTAATAGAGAGCTGCCTGATCAAAACCAAACACATCAGGACCAAGTTCCACGATATTGGCGTAGATTTCGAGGATACGATCCTTACTCAGCCACCTTTCCATCCTCCAGGTAAGAAAAACCTCCTGCAGTTTCCTGGCCAGGGTCTTCTCCCTACCGAGAAAAAGATTCTTTGCAAGCTGCATGGAGAGAGTGGATCCGCCTCGAACAAACCTGCCTTCAGTCATATCAGCCCTTATGGAGTTTCTTATGTGATACTCACTGAAACCGCTGTGTCTTCTGAAAGAAGCATCCTCTGCGCAGCAGAGAAGAGGCTCGAAATGGGCAGGAATGGAATCAAACACAACGAAGCCGGAATTATGAAGAGTATCCAGTGAGATGGTTCTGGTGTTGCCCCATGTGTCCCTCATGGTGCAGGAAGCCCCTCCATCTTCCTCTCTCAGCCTGCTGAAACTCACAGGACTCCAGTTGACCCTGAGACCCCTGGAATCAATATCAATGCTGAAATTGGAACTGTCCGGATAATCCCAGTCCAGCAGTAGTTCCGCAGCAAAGTCCAGCTCGCCGCCAAGACTGAGTCCGTTCAGACTTCCCATAAGCTCATCAGGAACCGATGAGGTTATCTCCCCACCTGTAAGGGAGTGATTGTAAAGAAACAGACGCATCATTCTTCTGGTTTCCCATGACACATCAAGGGTAAAGTACACCTCAGCGCTGTTCAAACGAACCATGCCGGTATCAACAAAAAGCTGACATGATTCCGGCAGCACACCGCCGCTGCAGAAGAGGAATGCCTCTGTAGTAATGGTGTCCGGAGCTATCTCTTCCCTGTATACAGAAAGCTCCTGAAACTCCAGCGCTCCGGTGAAGAAAAGAGAATCTGCTCCAGAGAGAAAAACTGAAAGGGAACCTGCCGGAGCAGCGGTTATCACAGCACCTCCTGTAAGTGAATCCAGCAGTGCCATTGCCGGTTCACTCACCTGGGAGAAATCCATGGAAAGGGAAGCAGACTGCAGACCGCCCCTGTCTGCCTCTGCTGTAAAGAGAGCCTGGGCAGGTCTGCCGTCAATCTCAGTTATCAGACCTGCTACATTCCATATGTTACCCTCTGTACCGGTACACCTTCCTGAAACAGTATGCCCTGCAAGGGGGCCAGGGAGTTCATCACCTGTAAAAGGAATCCCTGAGACCGACTGAAATACCCCTGTGAACCCACCGGAAACCATGGACAAATCAGCAGACCCCCAGCTCCCGTCCAGAAAGCAGGTATATTCGCCGCAAATCCTGCTTCCGGTGAGCAGGGTACCGTCTGCAAGAGAAACATCCATCAGAGAAAGCACAAGCTCTGCCCCACCGCCATCACTGACAGAAAGTTCTTCATCCCGGTACTGACCGCTGTAAAGACTTCCTCCGGCGCCAACAGCCATAACAGGCTTCGCATGAAAGGGAACTCCCTCAACAATAACCCAGAGGCTATCGGCCGAAAGGCCGGTTCCCGGCAGTGAGGCATCCACAAGAAGCACAGCGTCATTCCCGAAGCGGATTCCGCTCCATGATGCCTCCGAATCAATGGCATGTATTCTGCGTGAAACCGCATTGATCAGAAACAGATGCCCTGCAGCCGGAATAAGCAGGGTGAGCAGCGCAACTGCTGCTGCCTGTATTACAGGCGGTCGGCGCATGGCTTTGTCAGAAATTCTTCATGCAAAAACGATTCAGTATTGATAATTTCATACCCTTCCTGACCAGCATAAGCAGCTGCTCTTCCAGACCTTGATTCACCTCCAGGAGCGAACAGCGCACAACTGATTTGAAACAATAGCATTACATAAGCAGGAAAGAAGACCACTTAATCCAGTGCAGATCATGACTGCACCTTTTCCACCAGTTCTGTCACTGCTGAATTCTTGTAAAAGATCAATGCAAAGTCCAGAGGAAGCAGAATACCGCTCTTTTACAAAAACGGTACTGACATGGCACTCAATGAACTTATCCGATTCTGCAGATATGACAAAGCAATGAACAAAACAGACAGCCATCAATACAGCACCTGCCGGGAAATCAGAAACAGATAATGAAAACAAGGACTTAGGTAACAGTAACGCTCAATCCAGCTTGACAACTTGCAGAACACTTTCCTGTGACTCACTTCGGGCAACAGCAAAATAGCTTCCGGCTGACACAGATTTACCTGCAGAATCACAACCGTCCCACAGGAAACAGCCATCCCCTGTTTGATGCAAGGTTCTGATAAGCCTGCCGGATGTGTCGTACACAGAAAGCTGTTCAGAACCGGATGACCCGACAAGGGTAAAGACAGTGCTTCCCTCAAAAGGATTTGATGAACAGATCAAAGTCAGGTTGACCGGATCAACCGGTAAGGTTGACTCTTCCTCAACCTCTACCCAGTTGTGGTCCAGCCAGCCAAGCACGATCCAGTAACCGCCAACCTCAAGGTCTGCCTGAGACCAGACTGCGAACACATCTCCAGCTTCATTTGTTGTCGCATCAAGACAGTAAAGCTGCTGGATCTTTTCATCACTGTAGTCGTAAGCAGCGTAGGGCTCCTCAATGAAGTTCCCCTCCTTGTCCATGATCGCGAAGTACACCCAGTGATCAGACTGAAAGTATGCCAGCCACATAAGGTAAAGTGTTTCTCCATCGGGGCCGGGCATGATGTTCAAAAACCAGTTTCCAAGATCAGGTGTCCCTGTCTCTCTGGTCAACAGGAACTGACCGGATGCCCCATCAACCTTATCAGGTATCTCTATCTCCCTGATCAACAGGACCTGACCGGATGCCCCATCAACCTTTACCAGGGATAGTACATAATAACTTGCCCCCTCTTTGGCATAGTGCATGAAGCACCAGAAATTACCATCACTGTCAGTAGTCACTGATGACTCAGGCGTTATAAATTGCAGATTCTGAACCATCACAACCGGCGCAACAGTGATGTTTCCCTCAAGGTCATACTGAATGTAGACCGGTACTGCATATCCTGATGTGTAGAAGATATGCACCCTGTTACCGTCAACCTGGATATTGGATATCTCCTCTGAACTGCCGGGAATGGTGTCTCTGAACACTTCACCCAGGACAGGATCGCAGACAGCATAGCAGACTCCTCCGTATATCTCAAAAACGCAATGGATCCGTCCCAGGCTGTCAGATGAGGCTTCCAATATGGGACGGTTCACATATGAGTCCCGGATAAGAAGGCTTGTTGAAACAAGTTCCTCTCCGGTACTGTCACGGAGGGTGAACCAGACAGGTGCCCCTTCTCTCCAGAAAAGAGCAACACTGTCACTGCTCAGTTTGCATGATGATGTATACCCGGACCACACATCATTCGAAACCATTGTCTCTGGGTGAATGACAGTACCGTCAGGCAGGAACACCTTGTAACCCACACGGCTCTTGTTGTCGAACATCCCCCATACCAGATGAAGTGTGTCTGATCCGGTAACCTCGATCCTCTCCCGATTCTCACCGTAGTAAGTCCATACATCAATGGCGATCATGGGCTCACTCCATCCAGGAGCCCATGTTACAGAGATCAGCGCAAACAGCAGAAGAGATAACATTACTCCTCCAGAACTCCTGTTCTTGCAGCGTCATGCTGACACTGCGGCCATGGGGCGTAACCGGTTGAACAGCTTCCCAGTTCCCACACATGAAGGTAATTGTCCATGGTTCCGAAGACAACCTCAACCTTCCCGTCCAGGTCAATGTCTGCTATGACAAAACCTCCCTGAACAGAAGAAGGAAGGGTGTAAGGAAAACCGAGATCAATAAGGGTATTACCACCACTGGATATCCCGTATACCACACCCTCCTGCGTTGCAGCAAGTATATCTGCATATTCATTATCATCCTGATCATTCAGTTCACCAAGGGCAGGGAAAGGTGGTTGAGAAAGGCCTTCATCTGTGTAAAGGTAAGGGAAGTTCGATCTGTGATAACCATTTGCGTTCCAAGCAAAACACTGGTTCTCAGTATTGGCTATTACATGGTCTGGCCCATGATGAGTCGGGTCCCAGTCGGCCATGACACAGTATGGCACATGGTACGATTCCCTGCCGGGATTGCCCTGGCAGGGCACCTGTGTGGCAAGATTTACAGGATTCAGGAGCCATGCAGGGTTGCTGAACTGAGCGGATTCGTCAGTTGGAACTGCTATCATGTTTCCTCCGGAAAGACCTCCGACAGCAGGGATAGTTACCCAGTTTTCCTGCCATTCCCGCTGGGAAATAAAGGAATCTGCAGCGTAATCGTATACATAGTACTCGGTCTGGGGCGGGCTGCCCACAGTATACCATTTTACCCGTGTTATGATTTCCGGAGTGCCGTCCCCGTTTACATCCTCAAGGGCAGACCATGAGTTAATTAAAAGAGCATTAGAGATACCTGGCAACTGCTTAGTTCTTATGGGAACAAGGGAAGATCCAGACACATCAAACACTGTCAGATCATCATCCCTGATCACTACGACTTCGTCACGGGTCTCCAGGGAGCTTTCGCTGACAAAGTCTCCAAGGCTCACTGAATGAATCGTTCTAAACCAGCCGCCTGCATGAGAGAAAGATGCAACAGGTGAAGTGGAGGTGTTACTGTATACCAGGAGATGAGTCTTTGTGTCGATCACTATTTCCGGATCAGCATTTCCACAGACATTACCTGCTACGGGAACAGTAGCCCGCAATCCTGTTCCTAAGTTATGAAACAGCTGTCTTCTGTCAGATTCCCAAACTGGCCACTGAGGAGAGCTGTCGTCAAAGACAAGGAGCTTCTGACTGGTTGCTAAAACTATCTCCAGGCCGTTGGAAGAGTTGCCATCGAAATCACAGAGGACTGGAGGAACAAGAACGGATTGATTCAAGGGAACAGGCCACCCGTCCTGATTGGGATAGAAGTCTCTAATCTTGAACTCGGTCTCTGCGGAGTTGTTTGGCAGCCACGAATCAGGAGTCTGACCTCCAGGATCAGAAGCAGTCACTTTGATATTCAGAATGCCGGGAGGAGTAAACCAGGTGGCCTCCCAGACAAAATCAATTTTGGTTTCAACACCTGGTTCAAGGCCGCTGCATTGGTTTGAAAGCATCTCGGACATGCCGGAATTATCAGTGATTTCCATTGTCAGCATGAATGGACCGGCAGCCAGCCATCCTGCGTTTCTGACAACTACACTGAAAACAACTGTTCCGCTTCCGTCAACAGTCATAGTGGGGTATATGTTAAGAGTCATATCATCAGGACTGATGATCAGATCGCAATGGTCCCTGAATTTGACTCGATCTCCTGTATCAAGAGCAGGGTCACCGAACAGGTTAAACCTGCCCAGATCTTTGTTGAACCATTCACCCACCCAATACCAGTACAGCATATCAAGTCTGCCAGCGGCAATGGCGTCTCCCTGTCTCGTATGACCGTTACAGAACAGGTTTCTGATAATGGCTCGTCCAAGGTAGCCGCTGTTCCCCGATTCATAGCTGCTTGCGAAAACTCCGATAGCACCACCATCCGTGTTTCTTATAAACTCCTCGGCAAGGCAGGCAGGACCAAGGTCATAAGGAGGTAGAGAGGTCTGATTGACAGGCTCACGGCAAAGGCAGATACCGGGAGACCTGTTGTCATGCTGATACTGTGTGTGGTTGAATGTCCCGGAAGAGCAGCATAACATCAGAATGAATGGCGGCAAGTGATCGGCAAATGTTCCGAGATCAGCAACATCAAGGTTGTCGAAACATGAATCAGGAACTCCGAAGTTCTCTAATTCTTCATTCAATCCCGCATTGAACAGATGAAAGTCACCATGGTCAGCATAGAATGCAACCTGTGATCCCCTGTTGAACACAGTGTTGCAGGCATCAACCCACTCAGCGCTGGTCATATCGCTGCCGTCACTGTTGGGAGGATCATCCTCTCCGTCACCGCAGTGATAGTTATCCCACTGGTAGCCCAGCCAGTCTGCAAGCGCTTTCGTCCACCGGGCGGAAGGATACCAGTGATCTGTTTCCGTGCCCGCCAGTCGTGTGATGTATCTTCTGTACTGCATATTAGCCGGAACTGAAATTGTTACCGGAGCTTCGTACTCCTCAATCAGATCTATCATGTCCTGCAGATTAGCAGCTTCCCGGGTTGAGAGTCTGCCTACAATCATATCGGGCATTGACGCATAAACGCTTCTGGGTTCGTCGAAGTAGGCATACCACTCGTCATTGCCGAACCCGCAGGAGCTTTCCGCTGTAGGGAGGAACCATGGACCGATGGTGGTACATGATCCATCTTCATGGTCACCGATCAGCAGAAGGTATGAGGGTCTGTCCCCTGGTGTTCCGAAGTTCCATAGAGTCTCAGTGAAGTCCCTGATCATGTTCGGAGTAATGATTGGCTCATTAGTTCTGAACTGCCAGAAGATTTTATCGGATGTGGCTATCAGTACATCAAAACCGTTGAGCTGAGCCCTGTGGTTTGCAAGAGCATCGACCCAGGGACCATCCAGACCTCCGGCAACGATGATCACATAATCGGGGATCTCAGGCGGGGCTACTGTAAGGTCAGCCGGTCTGTAAACGCTTCCCTGAGTCGGAGAGGCCGTATACGGCAGAGGATCGGGATCATAGCCGACAAGTGTGTTTCCGATCAGCCTCTCGTAAGGACCCAGATCGGAAACACTGACAACAGGAGCTGATTCGCTGAAAGAGATATTGAGCTGAATATCGCTCCATACCCTGAGGCTGTCCTCCGAGGCCAGGAACTGCACAGGATACACATCAACAACTGCCACTCTCTGATCCCTCAGTCTGAATTCACCTGAAATCTCAGCGCCAACTGCGGGGAACCACTCAGTTGAGGAGTAGGCTGAAGAGTTCTTCTGAAACACTTCTTTGTAATAAGTTGATGCGCCTTCAGTGACCAGTTCAAGACAAGGCGCCGGATACACCACTGTATTCTCCAGATGATCCGAGCATGATCTTGATGATTCAAGAGAAAGCGCCACATTGTCTGGAACGGCAACGAAGCAGGTAACAACCGGGACTTCCGGATAACCTGCTTCAGAGTACATGCGAACTCCCGGTGTTCCGGAATACCTGGAATACTCAACTGATTCATGGAGGATCTCCTGAGAATCAAGACCTCTCAGCTCTACATCAAAGAGAATGTTATCCTGAGTTGTTTCTCCATGACTGATCACAGGTTCTGAACCGTCTGAAGCTCCTGCGTTGAACTCAATCCAGCTGCCCGAAGCCGTGAACGCAGAAAGCAGCAGCACAGATATTCTCATAATGTACCTCATTGTATCCCCCTATAAGATTGAGATTACTCAAACACTCCTCAAACAGGGCTGTTTCTGATAGTAACCGCCATGTCTCCGGGAAACACAAATGGTATCAGTTTATCTCTCAGAACCGAAGCATCCTTAGGTACTGCCGGTTGTTTCAGGCATGATGGATCAGCCTTTAAGGGCCTGCTCTATCTCACTAAGTATGGCTTTCACAGCGGCGCCGGGATCGGAAGCGGCGGTTATGGGTCTGCCTACAACAAGTGCAGTTGCCCCTGCCTTTACGGCATCGCAGGGGGTCATTATTCGCTTCTGGTCTCCTGAAGCTGAACCGGCAGGTCTTACTCCGGGAGTGACTATCAGAAAATCATCGTCTGTGGCTTTTCTTACAGCTGAAGCCTCAAGAGGTGAGCAGACAACCCCGTGAAGACCGCATCTGTGCGCAGCTCCTGCAAGGCGGACAACTGCTTCCAGCGGCTCACTCTCTGATCCCAGAAGCCGAAGATCCTCACTGTCCATGCTGGTAAGAACTGTAACCGCTATGAGCTTTGTCTTTCCGGTAACAGCCTCTGCTGCAGCCTTCATCATCTGCATTCCTCCGGAGGCATGGATGTTGAGAATGTCCGGTTCAAGTGTACAGGCTGACTGCACAGCTCCTGCCACTGTGTAGGGTATGTCATGGAACTTCAGATCAAGAAAAACAGGAAAACCCATATCCTTCAGGTTCTCAACGATAGGCGGACCTTCTCTCAAAAAAAGCTCAAGCCCCACTTTTACTCCCACAGGACAGCCAAGAAGAGGCTGCAGCATTTCCCTTGCATCAGAACCGCAACTGCTTGTAAGGGCAACATATATTCTGGTATCACTCATTTCCCACCGCCTTCAGCTCAACCTGCGCCGTTCCTGTAGAAATTATTCCCAGAACAGAAGCAGCCCCTCTGGAAAGATCAATAATTCTGCCGGAAATATATGGCCCCCTGTCGTTGACCCGTACAGTTGCCGATAGTCCGTTATCAAGATTTGTTACCAGCAGCACCGTGCCGAATGGAAGAGTTCTGTGGGCACAGGTCATGTCGTTCATGTCGTAGGTCTCTCCACTGGCTGTTGGTCTGCCGTGGAACTGCCTGCCGTACCATGATGCAGCGCCTCTCTGAATAAACCCTGATACTATTGCTGCCGAAGCTGGAACTGACCTGTACACATACGCAGGTGAAGAGACGAGGCTGCATCCTGAAAACAGAACCAGAAGAACAGCAGAAGCTGCAGCTTTTCTCACAGCCCCAGAAGGGAAGTCATTTCAGAATAAAGTTCAGAGGCGGCAAAGGGTCTTCTCATGAGCCTGGTGCCCACCTGAACCATTGAAGCTCCGGCAGCCATGAGCTTCAGCACATCCTCACCTGCAGAGACACCTCCGGAACTGATAACAGGTATGGAAACAGCAGAGGAAACCTGCCAGACCCTTGCGATAACCAGAGGAAGCAGCGCAGGGGAAGTGTATCCTGCAACCTTCCTTTTAATGACTGTGTTTCCGCTCTTCCAGTCTATGTCCATTCCAAGAAAGGTGTTGCAGACAGTCACAGCAGAAGCTCCCCCCTGTTCAGCAGCTTTGGCGGCTTCCACTATGTCGCCGCCGTTAGGGGTGAGTTTAACTGCGAAGGGTCTGGATACTACTGCAGACACCGCACTGGAAACCTTCTCAACTGTTCCAGGATTAACTCCGAAAGCGGCTCCGCCTGCATGGACATTGGGGCAGGAAACATTAATCTCGTAACCAATGGGAACAGAAGAAGTTTCCAGTACTCCTGCCACCTCTGCGAACTCATCAACTGAAGCCCCTGCCACATTAATAAGAAGAGGACAGGGCAGATTCTTCACAGAGGGAAGTATCCGGTTAACCACTTCATGCACACCGGGATTGGCAAGACCGATGGAATTGAGAAGACCGTATTTTGTTTCCTGCACCCTGGGAGGAGGATTTCCTGCTCTGGGTTCATATGTAACTGCCTTTGAAACAACTGCGCCTGCGCCTTTCAGACAGCTGGAATTCAGAAGTTCCCTGCCGTAACCGGCTGTTCCTGAAGCAAGCATCAGCGGAGAGCTGAACTGATGACCCCACATTTTTCTCACAAGGGAGATTTCCGTCACAGCCCTGCCTCCTTCCACCTTTTCCAGTCTATGTCAAAACCTGGAAAAACGGGACCTTCAGTGCAGCACTTTCTGTAGCCGCCTCCTGCGACAGGAATGGAGCATCCGTCACATACTCCCCATCCGCACCCCATTCTGCTCTCGGTGGAAACCTGAACTTTTGCCCTGTGGTTCAAGGGAACAGCATTCCACACCGCTTCCATCATAGGTACAGGGCCGCAGACCGCTATAACATCCGCTTCCTGAAACAAGCCTTCGCTCAGAACAGAGGTAACAAGCCCCTTAACCCCTCTGGAACCGTCTTCAGTTGCCAGAACAGGTTCAACGCTTCCCCTCAGTGGAACTATCCTGTCACTGGAGGAAGCTCCCAGTACCACTCCTGTACAGCACACAGTATCAATAAGGTACTGAAAACCTGCTGCACCGAGCCCTCCTCCTATCAGAAGCCACTTCTCCCCTGCTGAGAGATCCCATCCCTTTCCCAGAGGCCCGAGAACCTTCACTTCAGTTTCCGGCTGAATATCTGCCATTGCCGCAGTGCCGGCTCCTACAATGTCATAAACTATCTCAAGACCTCCGGAAACCCTGCTGTTCACAGTAAATGGTCTTCTGGTCACCGGAAAGACCTCAGAAGAAACCTCCACCTGAACAAACTGCCCAGGCGCCGCCTCTGACAGAGGCCCGCTGCAGCTGAACACCATTGAACGGACACCTGAAAGAATCTCTGAGTTGCTCTTCACAGTACATTTCACATCACATATGCCGGTCATTCTTCTTCAGGCTCCTCTTCCTCAAGCCCCTGGGCTCTCCTCAGGGCAGCTTCCGCTCCCTGGGGCGTGTCAGGATAGTGTTCAGTGAGTTCCTCAAGGTAAGAGTCAACAGTTCCCCCGTCCATTCTGGCGCTCTCAGCAGCAACATACGCTGCCCAGAGCGCTTCAGCACGAACTTCGTAGCTGAAAGGAGAGTTCAGAAGATCATTCAGAGCCAACCAGCCCTCTTCCCATTTTTTCTCTTCAAGAAGAGCCCAGGCTTCTTCAAGTACAGCTGACGGTCTTGTGTTGTGAAGGGGATGAGGTGAAAGACCCAGGGTTTCTTCTATGTGCCCTGCAAGATCACTTGCAGGAATATTTCCGGCAACTGAAAGAAGGGTATTGTAAACTGAATCTTCAGGAATGCCGCCATTCTCAGCCAGAAGCACCTGGGCCATGGCGCTGAAAAGCAGGTGATTCTCGTCTGCAATCTCCCTGAATTCCTCAAGGGTCTGCCTGTCAGGGCCGTATAGATCGAGCCTCTTCTCCGCGGCAAGGAGGCGAAGCTTCAGAGCCATTTCTCCTGAGGTGACCTGAGCGCTGTCGCTGTAGCTCCTGTACAGTTCAAGGTCCCTGTGTCTGTTTTCAGAGATTCTGAGCCACATGAAGTCTCCCGGTCGTGAATAGCAATCTGCCAGTGTTTCAAGGGCTTCATCAAACCTTTCAGCGTGCTCAAGGAGCACAGCTCTTCTGTAAAGGGCTTCAGCGCCGGTTTCCCTGTATGTGTCAAGCTCCGCAGCATCCAGATAGGCAGTGAGAGCGGCAGCGGTGTCGCCTGCCATCTCGTCAGCTCTTCCCTTCAGCAGCGATATGTCAGCCATTTCTCTGTCAGACCTGTATCCCTGAAGCAGCCTGCTCAGTTCAAATGAGGCTCTGTCAGGCTGTCCTGCCTGAATCCAGCATTCCGCAGAGCTTACCAGAGCCCTGTAGTAGACTTCACCTCTGTCAACTCTCTCAAGAGCTTTCAGGCACACCACTGCGCCGCTGTCAGGCATTCCAAGAGCAGCAAGTATCCTGCCTCCGGTGATGTAGTACTCAGCTTCAAGGCTGTCGCCTCCTGCAGGGTGAAGGCTGTCCATGATGGCAGCGGCCATCTCAGGCTCCGCAGCCCCGAGATAAGCCTCACAGAGAAGAAGCCTGCTCATGGCGTGTCTTCTTCTGTCGTCTGCAGAGACCTGCTGAAGAGCTGCAGCGGCGTCATTGAACCTTTCCAGTTCCATTGCCGCCCTGCCCAGTCCGAGCCTTGCCCTGTCTTTGAAATCCCTGCTTTCGGTCATTACAAGAACTGAAGAAAAGGACATCATCGCCTGCTGAAAATCGCTTGTGCCGCTTCCTACCAGGGTTCTTTTCCCTCTCAGCAAAAGAGCATCTCCCAGAAGCAGCTGGGCATCATCCACCCACCGGCTCTCAGGATACCTGGCAAGCACACGGCCTGCCCCCTCTACAGCTGTATCCAGAAGGTCTTTTTCGTGCGAAGCAGGGTCGTCAGGGTTTTCCCTGGCAAACTCAAGGGCTTCCTCGTAGCTCTCTCTGGCATTGTAAAATGTATTGTAGTACGCACAGCCGGCGAAAAGCATTATCACCGCTGCCAGAAGAGACCTACACAAACTGTCCCTCCCTGTAGAGTTCTCTTCCTCTCCATACGCTGAGCACCTTTCCTCTCAGCTCTGTGTTCAGGAATGGAGAATTACCTGAAAGGGAGAGGGAATCGGTAAATGTCCATTTCTCATCAGGATCAAAGAGAACCATTTCAGCCGGTTCACCTGCAGTTATTCCAGGAATAGTGATTCCAAGCACTGAAGCAGGAGCAGAAGTAAGCATGGCTACAACTTCCATCAGGCTCATTGAAGCACCGTTCACCAGCTTGTCAACTGTAATTGGAAGAAGTGTTTCAAGCCCTGTGATACCGAAAGCAGCATCCTGTATCAGGCAATCCTTTTTTGAGCGATGGTGAGGGGCATGGTCGCTTGCAACTGCACTGACCATGCCGGAAGCTGCCATGGAGACCAGCTTTCTGCGGGACTCCTCCGACCTCAGCGGAGGATTCATCTTTGCAAGGGTGCCCTTTCTGAGCAGTTCTGTTTCCTCAAGGGCAATGTGATGCGGAGTTACATCACAGGTAACAGGAAGACCTTCTGAAGCTGCCTGAGCAACAAGCCTGACGCTTTCAGGGGATGAAAGGTGAGTAAGGTGCAGCCTGCAGCCTGTTCCTGATTCACCCAGGATTCTGATGCACCGTTCTACATCCCTGTACTCTGCCTCTTCAGGTATTCCCTTTGCTCCTGTGAGATTTGAGGCTTCACCAAGGTTAACCGCCCCGCCTGCAGCCAGTTCAACAACCTCAGGATGCTCTATCACCACCCCGTTGAGAGGGGCAAGCCTCTTAAAAGCCTCTGCAAGGGAGCTGTCGTTCATCACCGGGCTGCCGTCATCGCTGAAGCAGGTAATGCCCATACTGCTGAATGCCTCAAAGTCGGTGCATTCAATACCCTTTCTGCCCATTGTCACCGCAGGTACCGGATGTATAAGGGCAAGACCAAGACTGTTTCCCCGGGCGGTAACCTCTGAAACCGCCTCTGGAGTATCAAGCGCAGGAGTTGTGTTGGGCATCATTCCAACCCTTGTAACACCGCCGGCAACAGCGGCTTTCAGGCCGGTTTCCAGAGTTTCAGAGTTTTCACCTCCTGGTATTCTCAGGTGAACATGCATGTCCACCACTCCGGGAATCAGCCAGAGACCAGAGCCATTCCCTGAGGCAGGTTCCATTGATGCCACAGTGCCGCCTTCCACAGCCACATCAAAGAGCCCTTCAATCCGGTTGACAGGATCAATAACCCTTACACCGGAAAGAATTTTCCGGTCATCAGTCAGAATAGTCTCCTCCGTCATTATCCGCCTCTCCGCCGTCTGGAGCATTTGAAGCGGTGGAACAACCTCTTTCAGCAACTATTCTGGTCGCCGGTGTTGAGTTCCAGTCGCCTCTCGCCACAACAGATTCGATAACTTTTGTTCCCAGCCCCACCGAACCGAAGGCATCAAAGAACCTTAGTGCCCATCTTTCGGTTTCTGCCACTATTCTCTCACGATACTCCCCTGGAAGCGCCATTATCTCACTGTGAAAGGGCAGGTTCAGCTTCTTGTAGTTTCCTGAGTTTCTGGCCCAGCCCTCTTTGTCCGCAGCTGCAACCATCCTTTCCCATAGTTCCATGGGAATACCCTTATCAGGCCTCTTCACATAGCTTCCGCCGTCCATAACAGCATTGCCGCTTTCAGGATCCATCTCAAGACCGAAGACGATGTTCTGCCAGAGGGTTCCAACATTACCCTTGTTGATTCCATACTCCCTGAACTTTCCCACCTTGTCCAGAGGGGTTCCGCTGATTCCGTGCTGTGCTATGGTAACACCGTATTTTGAAATGGCATCGGCAATCTCTTTTGTCCTCGCCAGGTCGATTCCCTCATCTTCACCGGCGGATGTATCGTAGGTTCCGTGCTTGGAACCGTTGCTGACCGCAAGATAATCAGGAAAGACCCCCCAGGAGTTCAGGCCGCTGATGTAGTACTCGGCTTCTTCAACTGTGGTCAGCACCCCTGCGCCTCTTATCTCTCCCACCTCTGTTTCAAGACCGATGTACGAGGGAATGTGCATTGCCAGATCCCTTGTGTACATCAGGTTTTCCCAGTCGTGATTGTGTGAGGCATCAACAGCCACTGAGGTCCAGCCCCTGGCAATTGCCCCTGGAACCACATCAAGGGCGCTCACCAGATCACTGTGCGACTTGATGGCAAAGTGATCCATGTGAAGACAGTAAACCATTCCGTCACCGAGAATGCTTGAGTAGTGCATGGCCAGTAACGGCAGGTTTCTGTAGGTAACCCCTGTGTAACCTGCTTCAGATTTGGCCAGCTCAAGAAGAACGAAACTGTCAGCTTTCTTTGCCGCCTTCAGCAGACCAAAGGCGCTTAGAGGATTCCTGATGTTGCAGGCCATGACAATAGCATCATTCTCACGGGCTGTTCTGGATATGTCTCTTCCGCTTACAAGGGCACATCTGCTGCCTGAAAGAGCCTTTCGCACATTGAGCGGCCGCAGCTCAAGGAAGCGGTTGTAAAGCGAGGTGTCCATTCACTGTCTCCTTTTTGTTATTATTCCAGTCTGATGCTCAAAACTCCTGTGGTGCAAATATGGTTGATGAGCCATGAAAGGGAAAAGCCTTGAAAAACCCCCTTGAACTCATTTTAAGCATACATGGAGCACTGTTCACTCTGGTGCTTGTTCTGCTGAGATACTTCTCAGGTCTGGCAGACCCTTTTATACAGAACACTATTCAGGGCCTTCTGTTTGGAACAGCTCTGCTGACACTCACAGCGGTGTTCGTATTCACCGGTTCCAGAAGAGACTTCAGACGGCGACCCTGGCAGCTTGTGCTGAGCGTCATCTTTCTTGCTGCTGTGATTCTGCTTTATCTGAAGGGCAGGCACACAGGCCAATTTCATAACTGGACAATAGGCTACGCGGTAAATGGTTACCTCTCTGCAACGGCTTTTGTGTCCATATCCTCTTTTCTCATGGAACTCACAGGCAAATCCTCACCGGCCCTTCTGCTTCCTGCAACTTTCATTCTTGTGATTATTGTCGGAACAGTGCTGCTCATGGCCCCCAACGCAACACCTGACCAGGGTATCAGCATTCTGGACGCTGCTTTCACCGCCACAAGCGCGACATGTGTAACAGGTCTGATTGTGGTTGACACTGAACACGACTTCACGACAATAGGTCAGCTGGTGATACTTGCGCTGATACAGGTGGGAGGCCTGGGGCTCATGACCTTCGCAGCCTTCTTCACAATGACCCTGGGACAGAATGTGGGACTGAGCGGCACGATGAACCTGAGCAGACTGATGGACAGCGAGTTTGCAAGTGACATAAAACACATTCTGGGTTCAATTCTCATATGGACTTTTACAATAGAATCCATTGGAGCACTGCTCCTCTTCAACACCTGGTCAGAGATGACTGAACTGGGATGGTCAACCAGGGAAACAATCTGGCAGTCGGTTTTTCACAGTGTAAGCGCTTTCTGCAATGCAGGTTTCAGCCTCAACGAAACCAATCTTGAGCAGTTTCAGCATTCACCTGCAACAGGTCTGATAATCGGCTTTCTGATTATTCTCGGCGGGCTGGGCTTCATGCTTCTTACCACCATGGGCAGGGCGTGGCTCACCAGAATGAAAACAGGCAGTTCAAGACCGATGCCTGTACAGGCCAGGTTTGTTCTTCTCATAACCCTGATTCTCATAGCAGGAGCGCTGGTAACGTTTCTTGCCTTTGAATGGAACAACACCCTTGCAGGAATGAATCTCTGGGAGAAACTGGGAAACGGTTTTCTGGAAGCTGTTTCTCCAAGAACAGCCGGATTCAACACTGTGCCCACTGCAAATATTCTCCCCCAGGTAAAATGGCTGTTCATTATTCTCATGTTTATCGGAGCGTCACCTGGAGGCACCGGCGGTGGAGTAAAGACAACAAGCATAGGGCTCCTCTTCCTCTCCATCCGCTCACTTTTAAGAAAGAGCAAGAATCCTGAGATATGGAAACGAAGAATACCGATATTCGATCTTCAGCGGGCAGGAGCGGTAATACTGCTGGGTATGGTGGCATTCGCCCTGAGCAGTATGATTCTGCTTTCTGTTGAAAGAGTTCCTGAGGGTTTCAGTGATATGGACTATATTTTTGAAGCCATGAGCGCCTTCGGCACTGTCGGGCTTTCCACCGGCATAACCGGATTGCTCTCACCGGCAGGCAAGGTGGTGATTATCATTACAATGCTTGTTGGAAGAACGGCACCTGCAACACTGGCAGCGGCCACCATCAGGGTAAGGAAGGCCAAGTACAAGTACCCTGAAGCCAGAATAACCATCGGATAGGCGGAAGCGGCATGCAGAACATTTCAAAGAGGATAGCTGTGATAGGTCTGGGCTCATTCGGCAGCAGCCTCGCAGTAGAGCTTGAGAACCAGGGCGCAGAGGTAATGGCCATAGACAACAAGGAAGAACTTGTTGAAAGCATAAAGAACTCGGTTTCCAACGCCATCTGCTTTGACTGCACAAGTGAACAGCTTCTGATCGGCCACGGAGTAACCAAGTGTGACCTGGTGGTAGTGGCGATAGGAGAAGACTTCGGCAGCAATGTTGTAATAACCGCCATGCTGAAGGAAAAACAGGTAAAGGTCTACAGCCGCGCAAGCAGCGACAGGGAAGAAAAAATTCTCGCAGCAGTAGGTGCCGACAAAATCTACCGCCCTGAGCATGAGCAGGGTCTCACCAGAGCCAGAGAAATCACATTCTCCGGCATAACCGACTATGTAAGACTCAGAGCGGACATGGAACTCATCGTTACGGAACCCAGGAAGTCAATGCTGGGCAGAATGATAAAGGAAATTGACATCAGGCGTGCCCATGGAATCAACATAGCCTTCATCGGCAAGAAAACCGACGAGAACACATACGACTACAGGATTCCCTCCCCTGATGACCTTCTGGAAGAAGGGGATCAGCTCTGGCTCATTGGCTCCAACAGAAACATGAAAATGTTCAGAGACAGGCAGAATTAGCCTTTCGCAACACTGAATCAATCTCAGCAGTTTTCTGAGCACTCAGAAAGAATTGCAGAGTCAGCAGCACAGCAAAACCCTGAATCAGCAGAATGAATTACGCCCTCTGATAATCCTGCAGCACATTATCTTTCTGTAACTCATTTGAACCCGGAATCGCAATTTAACTGCTATATTACCCTAATTATTGCATTCTATGCTGTAGATATCCAGCATTGATTCAATATCATTAATGGCATACAGTTTTCCGTTATCATATGTTGCCTGAGTTACATTTTTCGGTATTATGTAACTGTCAAGGTATTCCCCATCATAGTTATACCTGTCTATAACACTGATATCAGCAAGATTTTCAATTGCAAATTCTACGCATTTATCTTCGTTAAAAGGTCTGTATAAAACATTTATCATACCCTCTGGGCCGGTATACACATCCAATATGACCGGCGTAAGTGATATCATTCCGCCATCATTCTCAGGACCGGAGAACTCAAACGGCAGATCCCGCGCAAAAGCCGCTGTCATGCTGTCTTTCTGCAGGTCATATATTTCTATTCTGTCAGAATAGTAACTGGTTACTATGAGCAGACTGTCTTTCAGATCTATGTGCAAGTCCCTGTTTGAAGGCCATCCTTCAAGATGATCTGCCCATGAACCGAAAGTGGATAATGTATCTCCGGTAACACTGACTACCAGAAAACACTCAGAAGTTGTGTATTTAGCCACAACGGCAAGGGAATCATCAAGAAAATGAACATCATAAGCAGAGAGAGCCGGAACAGATTGCAGCCATTCACCTGCACGGTTGAAAAAGTCAACCCGCGCATTTCCCAGATCAGTCACGGCTATGAAATGATCATTTACATTAACCTGAGATATTGCGGTGAAATGCCCCGGGCCTTCTCCCAATCCTTCTGTTTCCCATAAAACTTCACCGGATTCATCAATGGCCACCAGTTTCTGTGTGTTGTTGTCTGTGATGAAAACAGTATCTCCTGCAACGGCTAATCCTTCAGGATAGTAGAACGGAGGATCTATATCGTCAGGGCCTCCGTAGCTTTTCAGCAGGCTGATTGTCAGTGAATGTGAGGAATCCCCCTCCCATAAGCCGTCATCTGAACTTTCAGCCCAGTTTTTCCATTCCTCTATAACTAAGGAGATGCTGTCAGGAGCTGAAGTATCTTCAACTGAAGGTGAACCGCTTCCGCAGCTGATGAGAATCAGCAGGCACAGAGAAGCGAAGAAAAGCTTTACGATATTTGGTGTTATTCCTGAATCAGAGTTAAATCCCATTTTGCCGCCTCTATCCTTTCATCGTATCCGGTTTCAGTTGCCGAGTCGAATGCGGAAGCAGATGATGCTGCTGCATAACCATCATCTGTTGCAGAAAAAGTTGATACAGACCTGGAAAAAGGAAGAACAGCATATTCCCCTGTAACCATATTCACGCACCAGATTTCTGATGAGTCGCCGGGAAAACAGGCAGTTCCGTACAACACTGCCAGTACATCACTGTTCAGGTATTCCATGTGCCTGATCACATGCCTGCTGCGGGAGGGTGTGTTTTCATCTGCAATAAAGTGATTGCCGGTGAGAATTCTAAGCAGATTACCTCTTTCATCAAACTCCAGTATCTGATCAAGCCAGTTGGGATTAAGAAGAATTGTGCTGTCACCTGCCGCTGTGTTGAAGTATCCGCACTCGGGAATATCCTCCAGGGCAATCAGCTCCAGAGCGCTGCTGTCAGGAAGAACCCTTTTGAGAACATATCCTTCTTCGGCATTATACAGAGCAATATCCCACTGTGAAACCTGCTGAGAATCCAGAACCGACATGATGGGAAGAGGAAGGTAACCTTTGTTAAAAGACCACCTTTGAACACTAAGTTCTTTTACAGGCAAGTACCCTCGAGACATATAGGTAGTATAGGGAGTAGAGATAATTGTGGATTCCAGTGTAAATTCAGTAACATCCAGAACATCACTTCCATCATTACTTATCTTTGCCGTGTATAACCAGTAAGCAGCATTAACGCTTTCTCCGTCGGAATATATCGCAAAAGCCGGCGACTGTCCGATGTTTCTGTATTTATCCGCACCGAGTATCACACTATTGGCCAGAGACCAGACAGGTTCTCCCTCCCAGGAGAATGCGCTTATTGCGGTGTAAAAGCTGTCTCCAGTGGCAGTAACATAAATTCCTGATGTATCACACGCTATAAAAGCGCCGCTGTGTCCGTGCAATCGCCAACTGTGACCGTTATGCAAAGAGCAGGGTTCCTCTGTAGTGATGGTTCCCTGAAAATCGTTTGAGTCGGCAATACTCACACTATCAACAAGGTCAGCCTGAAAAATAATCGCAGTGGAATCGGCTGCTGAAGAATCCTCCATTGGGAGTTCACGAGCGATACAACCTATAAAGAGAGATAAGAAACATATTAATTGAATATGACTATAGTGTTTCAAGAACGCCCTGCCCTTTCTCTGCTGCAGAAAACAACTCCTGCCGCTTGAATGAATGCCACAGTACATTCCACTAAAAAACGGGCTGAATATCTCTTCTCACTGATTACAATTACTGTTATATATCATCGTTCACAACCTGTCAACTCCTTAATAACGCCAGAGGAAAAAACCTCCTCAACTTTAAGAACCTGAAGACAGGGGCAAGGTTTCAAACTGTACAGGAATAGTGGTTGGGTATGAAGTCTCAGGGAGATGCGGCAATGCTGAATAACTGCCGGTTTCTGCCCATCAGTCTGAGTTATGGATTCAGTGTTGCAGCAGGAGCCATGCGCCTTTTTTCAGTCTGATACTATTGTCAGATTGGCTGATCAGGCATTTCTTCAGGTGTTTAAAGCAGCCTGGTCAGCCCTGTTGCTTCAAGGGCTGTTGCCCGTTCTGAATTTATTCTTGTGAAAAGCTTCAGGGCTGTGGCAGGAGAAGGATGCTTTTTGCAGAGAGACTTTACCAGCGTTGCCATAGCTTTGGGAAAATCGTCACTCTCTGCGATAAAGCTGCTCAGTGAAAGCCCTTCCCCTATTTCATAATTAAGAGGTTCCAGTGAGGAATATCTCTCTCTTATCTTCTCAACATAGCCGGGCATCAGGCTTCGGCTCTGGGGCCAGACCGGACCGAGGCTCTCAAGCCAGACATTCACCGAATGAAGGATGAGGTTGATCTCACCGATGCCAAGTGCAGCAGGTTCAGCCACAGGCCCATCGAAGAACTCTGCCATACCGGAACCTTCAGGAGACTTGAGGAACTCCACCAGGCCTCTGCCGGCTATGGTTCTTCCCGGCAGAAAACCCCTGGATATTCTGCCTTCACAGATAGGAATCAGGGCAATGCCTTTTTCCACATGGAGGCTTATCATTCCTGATTCTCCGGATTTTCTGAGAGACTTGAGAAGCTGCACCAGTTCACCGCTGGAATTATCAAGCTCGGTAAGCACCGGTTCTTCAGTAAGGTACTTTATAACAGGTCCAAGTGAATGGTCATCAAGAAAATTCAGAGAGAGAAAAAGCTCTCTTTTGTCGTTTCTGATCATCGCAAGGAACGAATCAGAATCAAGACAGTCACTTCCTGCAATGTAGTATGGTTTACCCTGCCTGAAGATAAGTCTGGTAAATACGCCTGAACCTGCTGAAACCGACCAGTAGCAGTCTTTTCTGAAGTCCCTGAGCTCAGTGCCTCCTCTGATAAGAGCATCCAGGTTCAGGAAATGAACTGGAACATTGTCGAAGAAACTGCTTGAATACGGCAGCGAAATGGAAGAATCAGCGTACAAGTCGGGCAATCCTTCCCAGCTTGGGCAACCCTGAGCCGGGCTGCCATGACCAGTATGTAACAACAGCCTGTCCTTTAACAAGCTGAAGGTTCAGGGGACCCCAGATTCTGCTGTCGCTGGAATGGTCTCTGTTGTCGCCCATCATGAATACATGATTCTCAGGAACCACATAGATCCAGTTGCCTTCAGGATCACGACGCATACCGTTCTGTATCTCCGCATAGGCCAGGTCGGCCACATGGACATTTGAATAGAGATACTCCACTGAACCGCCAGGCCACTGATCATCAATAATGCTGGGATTCAGATAATCCTGATGCGCAAGCCCCCATTCAGAAGGAACACCGTTGACGAAAAGCGTATCTCCGCTTACCCTTACCGAATCACCTTCAAGGGCAATGACCCTCTTTATGAAGGTAACTTCTTCATTGGCAGGATACCGGAACACTATGCTCTCGCCTGGTTCAACCGAGCCTGTTGCAGGCATGAGAAGCCAACGGTAATCGCCTCTGAAGTTGTGAATCAGAGGAGGCATTCTGTCGGAAAAGGGTATCTGCTGACCGTTTTCCGCCTTGAGTACCAGCAGATGGTCTCCTACAGGAAGCGTTGGAGACATGCTGGGAGTAGGGATTCTGTACGCTTCAATCACATATGGTCTGAGAAAGCCGAAAAATATCAGCAGTGCCAAAGCCAGCTGCAAAAACCAGTTCCCGTACTTCTCCATTCTGGGACTCACTTTACCTCCCCTTGAATAGTTGAATGCGATAATGACCAACAGGAAACTGTTCGTCAACCAGCTATTGACACCATGGCTCTGGAAGAACAGAGTTCCAGCAAACCTACAAAGACTTCCGGAAGGAATACGATGCAGTTCTACAACTCAATACTATACTACGCTCCCGGTGATATACCTGTTGGCAGAATAGGGCTTTTCATCCTTGGACTTATCGTTTCACTTGCCCTGAGAAAACTGGTGGTGCTGGTTCTTCGAAAACCGAGAAAAAGAACCGAAAACTTCCTTACAGTACTCCTTGACGGACTGGCAGGGCCGATGGCCTTTCTGGCTGTTTTCACAGGAATGTATTTCTCAGTTCTGGTTCTGAACCTCCACGGAACAGTTAACCTTGTTGCTCTTAACATCATACAGGTACTGCTCACCTTTACGGTAATCAGGGTCATCTATGTGCTCATAGACGATGTTTCTATTCAGATGCTGAACCTTGCAGGAGAAACTGAATCCAAGCTTGATGATCAGCTTATTCCGGTTCTGAGAAAACTGGCAAAGGTTGCAATTGCAGCTATTGCAGTGGTTTTTTTCATGCAGCTCAAGGGATATCCGGTAACCGGAATAATAGCAGGTCTGGGTATCGGAGGCCTCGCGTTTGCCTTTGCAGCCCAGGACTCACTGGCAGGAATTTTCGCTTCCATCACACTTTTCCTTGACAGGCCGTTCATGGTGGGAGACTTTGTTCAGGTAGGCGGAGTAAGCGGCACTGTTGAAGAAGTGGGACTTCGTTCTACCAGAATAAGAACCATAGGCAAGACCCTTGTGAGCATCCCCAACAAGGAAATAGTTGACTCAACAATAGACAATCTCTCAAAGAGGCCTATGCGCAGATGCGCCATTACAATTGGAGTAACCTATGATGCAACTGCGGAACAGATGGCAAAGCTGGTTGAAGATCTGAGACAGATGCTTGTGGATGACGAGATGGTTGAACACCAGGGTTCTAATGTGCACTTCACCACTTTCGGCGACTCCTCCCTTAATGTTGAGATGGCTTTTTTTATCAGAACCGTGGAATACACCAGATTCCTCCAGTCGAGACAGGATGTCAATATAAAGATCATGCACACTGTTGAGAATCTTGGTCTGGAATTTGCCTTCCCTTCAACAACAGTCTATCTGGAGAAATAGTGGAAGGTCACAGGAATCGACTCAGAGAAAGGTTTCTGAGAGCAGGAATCAAGGGCTTCACAGACCGTGAAGCCCTTGAACTTCTCCTTACATTCGCCATACCCAGACAGGACACCAGAAAACTCTCGGAAAAGCTGCTGAAAGAGTTCGGCTCCCTGTCAAACATTTTGAAGCAGCCTCCTGACAGCCTGAAAACCGTTCAGGGAGCCGGTGACAGTACCGCGGTGCTCCTCTCGCTTATCAATGCCATTTCTGCAAGAGCGGAAACCCCTGCTGAACGCCTGGCAATAACAAGCCCTGAACAGGTAACCGAATACCTGAAAAAGAAGCTGGGCACACAGCGCAGGGAAAGGTTCTGCGCCCTTCTTCTAAACTCTGCCAATGAACTTATAGCTGAGGTTGATCTGGAGTTCGGAACGGTGAACAGAACACAGGTCTACCCGAGAAACCTTGTGGAAAAGGTCATAGCTCACAGCGCATCAGGGGTAATACTGGTTCACAACCACCCTGGAGGAAAACTGGAACCCAGCAGGGAGGACATCGCCCTTACCAAAAAGCTCACAAGGCTGGGTAATGATATGGACTTTCGTGTACTGGACCACTTCATTGTTACTGAAAACGATGTACTCAGCCTGAAACAGTCAGGAATGCTGGACTGACAGAGCAGGTTTTCACAGGGCAAGCTGATAACCAGAATTATCTGAGATAAAGAGCTGCGATTAAATTATTCAATAGTCGGGGCTTAATTCTATATTTAGTTCACATAAGCCTCTGCTTATCGTGGAATTCTTGTTCTTTGTGAATTCAGATGTTAGAATAGGAATTCAGTTAAGCAGTTTCTTTTATTACTTTTATGTCTGTCATGGGGTGTGGCTTGAAAAAGATTCTGCAGATTGCTGCCTGGTCTGCATTGCCGGTTCTTGTTTCACTGTCGGTTTTTTTTCTGCTTAAAGGCACAGCTTCTTCCCTTTTCCTCTTTACAGAAAGCATTGCAGAGTGCTTAACAGCAAAAGCTGTTCCCATGGTTCTGGCGGCTGTACTGGGATATATCGCCGGCTGCTGCCTGATACTTAAGAAAAACCCCATCTGTTACACAGGATATCTGCTGCTTTTTGCCATGATGCTGATGCTTCACAGCAATCATTTTAACCAGGACGGTCTCGCACTGGAAGAGAAGTTTGAAACAGCTGAAGTTGTTCATGCCGTTCACGATGAGATGCTGGAACTGGTGCTGCATTTTTTTGTCTGGAGGCTCTTCAATCTGTTCACAGAGTGTACCGCCGCAGCATCATACCATATTGTATCAGCAGCGGCAGGAGTGGCCTTCTTTCATGTTCTTGCAGGTTTTACCCGAAAGCACATAAGAAACAATCAGCTGCTTTTTCTGCTCCTTGTAACCGGCAGTGGCTATCTGCAGCTCTTTTACGGAGATGTTGAGAACTATACGATACTTGCCTTTTCTCTGATGTGGTATCTGACCTCATCAGTTAACCTTATCATTGAAGGAGGCCGATCCCTTCTTCCATCAATTCTTCTGGGTATTGGAATGTGTTTGCATCTTGAAGCGGGTTTTCTGCTTCCGGCGCACATTCTTCTATCATTCTTACGGTTCAGAAAAGAACCTTTGCATCTGCTTCTTTCTTCAGCAATGCCTGTTATTCTAACAGTAATCTGCATGACGGTTCTGGACCTTGCAGGTGTTCTTCCAATGGAAAACCTGTGGAAATACAGCCATGCTTCAGCTCACGGCGGAAATATTCAATCAGTTCTTCCTCCCCTTTCCAGAGCCTACTACACCGAAATAGCTAACCTTACGCTTCTACTCTTTCCCCTGGTGTCCGTTCTGCCGCTCTACCTTCTTTCCGAAAAAGCTCTCAGAAAACCGGATATTCAGTTCCTCACCTCGGCAACTGGAGTTCTCTTTCTGCTTTTGCTGGGCTGGAAAGCGTCTCTGGGAGTTTTCAATGACTGGAATTTGTTCGCCATCATTGGCTATACAGGTAATCTGACAGTGGTTTACGCATACTTCAAAAGCTGCAGACCTGAAAGGAAACTTGCTATTCCTTTCCTTACCTGTTCTCTGTTGAATACCTTCTGCTGGATATGGCGCAATCATGCGGTCTGACGCTTACAGCTTGAAGAATAACCGGCATGCCGCTATGCTTTTCTTTCCGGTTCTTCTGCTCTTTTTCGGATACCTGTTCAGCAGGACATACATACCTGCCTGGCCAGGCGACTTTCAGGCCTACCTTGGAGCAGGATGCGCATTAGCGGAGAAAAGAAATCTCTACGATGAGGATACAGCAATGCAAATGCTGTCCAGGTACGGACTGGAGAACCCTGAACCGCTTCCCTTCATATATTCCCCTGCCTTTGCCATTCCCTTCTCAGCAGTTAGATATCTTGGCATTTCCACAGTGAGGAGGATATGGTTTTTAATAATTCATGTTTCATTCTGGGCAGGGCTGCTTCTTCTTTTCCTTAGAAACGGCTCCAAAAGGAAAACAATCATTCTCCTTCTGTGCACAGGTATTCCGCTGATATTTATCGGCCCTTTCAGAGCATCAGTTTACTGGGGTCAGGCCACAGCCCCTGTTTTTCTTCTTCTTTCAGTGGCCCTTTACTTTCACAGAAGGAGTTCAGCAGAAGCTGTTTCCTTCTCACTGCTTTTCTTTATAAAACCTGCGCTTATGCTGCCTGCTGTAACCATCGGCAGAAAAAAGCTGATTATTCTGCTTGCAGCGGTAACTGCAATTCTTGTCTGCTCAGTGTTGTTTACAGGCGCTGGTCCCTGGGAAGACTATCTGAATTCCCTTCGGAATACTTCTCATTGGGACTTTTCAATGGCAGGAAACAGAAGCCTGCTGGCAAACATCAGCCGCGCAGTTAACAGTGCTTCAGCAGGATACATAAGGGAAGCTCGCGGTATTCGGCAAGAACGAATTGCAAGGGCTGAAAGAATCAGAACAGTACTGAACATCAGCTTTGCCGGAACTCTTCTTGCGTTCCTGTCTGTTCTTATTCGCACAGCAGGAACACAGAATGTGAAAGCAGTTCTGAAATCTTCATTGTTTCCTGATCTTCTGACCTGGCTGATTCCACTGGTATCACCTTTAGCCTATGACCACTACGCCCTCTTTCTTCTTCCTCTGTTAATAAGCGCTATGCACCACAAAAGATCGAGGCTGCTGATTCCGGCACTTTCTGCATTTATCATCTGGTCATTCGTTCCCACCCTTGACGAAACAGCATTCAGCAAAACCCTTTGCACACTGATGGAGTTTTCAAGACCGGCAGCTCTCATGACAGTTTCGATCTGCGCTGTAAAACAAATGGTTCGCGAACAGTTTTATCTCAGCAGCAAAACTGCAGTTTGCAGCTGTGGGCAGTAAGAAAAAAGCTGACGGTAAAACCGGCTTTTTCTAAAGCTATTGACAAAGGCTTTAACTGGTGAATAATTAAGGGGAGTTTTCATGTACAAATTTCTTGGGTTCGAGGAGATGACATGATTAGTTATATTATGCCCTTAATTTTGCTTTATGTGAACAGTAGTTACCCATATAACACTTTACCTGACTGGATTGAAACCTATTCATCGGGAATTACAATGGATGCTGAGCTTTTTGATTATGATTCTGATGGATATCTTGATCTTGTAACAGCTGAATATTCTTATCCTAATGGTGGTAATATTCGAGTGTACCAAAACAACCATTCTGGAGGATTTCATAGCATACCTATTTGGACATCATACCTATCGAAAGGCTTCGAATCAGTAACAATAGCAGATGTGAACAATGATGGTTATGATGATATAATTGCAGGTACAGTAAATCTTATGCCTTATGATGGGCATAATTACTGCTTCATTTGTCAAGGGGAGTCGTCCCCAATAACATGGTCCAATACCCCATATTGGATTTCTTCAGATTCAAAAGACACTATTGATATTTTCTGTGCTGACATTGATTGTGATGGTTATGTAGAAGTAATAACAGCAAATATACAGGCCCGTATTCTTGTATATGACAATATTAATGGCTCTATTTCTTCTGTACCAAATGATTTTCTTGATGTCTGCTGGAATTCATCTCTTGCTCTATCTATCATGCCTGTTCCCTTGTGCTCTAGTGTAACAGCTCAACCAGGTTATCATCTTGTTACATCCTGGGCTTACTATTCTGACAAACATGCAAGAAAATCATATTGCATTTTGTTCAACGCTGCAGATTTCCTCAGCAACAATTTACCGAAGCCACTGTGGGATGCATCTTCATTCTCTCAAGCTGCTCTTGCCGGAGAAAACTTCTATCATTGCATTGACTTGAATGGAGATGGTCTTCTGGATATTGCTGGCAATACAGATAGATTTCTATCTATACTTTTTTCTTCAGATGATATGAGTTCCCCTCCTTTTTACACATATAATTCATTTGAGATTGAGCTTATCCAAGAAGCTCAAGTTTATCTGAATGAGTGGGAAGTATTTGATCCTCTCTACAGAATTCGATTTATTGATGTAGCGGATTTCGGAGAAAACGATGGAGGTGTTGATCTAGTCGTTGGGGCAACTGGGATAAGTGATCCAAATTCTAACGGAATACTATTCGGTGCCGACTATATATGTAGCGTTAGTGACTGGGCTGACCCTGAACCTTCTATCTCAATAGAGTGGCAGAGTGATTACAATTGTGCAACAACTAATGTTATTCTTGCTGATCTCGACAGGAGTACCGAAACTCGAGTTGTTGAACAATTCAGTCAGACTGCGAATAATCAGGCATTTCTTTTGAACTCAGGTAATCCGATTCAGTCAATATGTTCAATTATGGTTAATGGAATAGAGTTATCAAATACACAATATCATTTTAACAGAAGATCTTCCATAGTCTCTCTAGCTCGAGATATTTCTACTTTTTCTGGAGATTCAGTGTCTATAGAATATTTTGTTTCTAATGAAAATGATCTAATATGCATTACAACTGAAAATAATATAGTCTATGAACATAAAGGAAAAGGACTATAATATGCTATATCAAATCCAAATCATACCAATGTTATTATCACTTATAGGAACGCCAACAAATGTGCCTTTAAGCTTTGGAAACCTAAACTATGGGACACTATATTACGAGTATGATGAGATGTTCGATGTATTGAATAATAGTAATTTATCTTCGCAATCTATCCATGTTTACATGTCTGAATCAATAGTCCCCAATCATTACTATTGGCATAATTCCGATAGTCTTCTTTACTCAGCTTTATCAAATAATATTATCCCAATAATAAGAGTAGATCAAGCTACTTTTCCCAAAAGCTATCCGATAAAATCTCGTAACAGATTTGTTGACTGGGATTATTTTTCAGAATACTATAATTGGCTTACTTTAATGATTGATAGATATAAAATTGGTGGACTTCTAACACAGTATTCTTCACTTGATCCAAGTGATGGAGTGAAAAACTATTCTCTTATTCAAGAGTCTGACCTTTTCTGGGCAGCACTTGATGTGTATGGTAATGATGTTACTCCGGCTCAAATGGAGATTGATCTTCTAGTTCAGCATTATTGCAATTGCAAATCAATATTAAACAGCTTATGCGACGAGTCTTTTATACCTTTTGGTCTGATGGGCGAACCTTATGGAGAATGGGGTGCTACTCAAACCTGCATTGGCATCGATACTGAAGCAGAACTTATAGAATACATGGATATCGTCTTTGATAAATTTAATGATATTGGCATTGAACCTGATGGAATAGACTGGCACCAGTTCACTTTGTGGAATGATCCTGGATATCCAGGAGCTGACTTATGGAAACCTGGGTATTATGAGCCTTATGAGCATAGATGGCGCTCTATGTACTTCCACAATCGTACGGACTTATATAACCAGCTTCTAACTGAAGCGGGCTTTGACGGTACTGTTTGTATTCTTGAAGGAGCAACAACTCCTTACTGGAATCAGTTTTCATCGCAAGAATACCATAATGTATATCATCATTGCATACATCAACTTACAAGCAATGTAGAAGTTGCTTATGGCGGAAACACTAACTTTGTCTTGTTTGACTTGGACATTGACGATATCACAGGAAGAGTATTTCAAGACTACTTAAATTATGAGTACTGGTGGGATGGAGCGAATGGAGACAGAGCTGACTCCCTCCTTATTGCAATCTCTAATCAGGCAACACTATTGATGAATCACTACTGTGTTGCTCGAACAAATATAGGTTCTTCAGAAAAACCTGTAATCTGCTATGAGTTTAAATCTGCTTCTAACTCACCTTCAGTCTATCAGATCAGAGTCGTTGGTTCAGACAGTTCTACTAATAGCAACCGTAATACTTACAGCTTTACTGAACACACGGGGCTAGATGATTCGCCTACTACTGCTGTTTTTTCACCTGCTTCTCAACACCTTTTAAGATACTCAATGTGCAACAGTATACCATCTGACTACTACTGTACAACACTTCCTTTCCTCGTTTCACTCAGTTATCCTGACAACAATAGGTATGTTGAATGGTTTGTTGAGGTTTCTTCACAGGAGAACTTCACAACTGAAATTACTCCATCCCTCATTTTCAATACAAATCCGATAAGAGCAGGAGAAGCATTAAGAATACAGCTTTCGAACCAATCTGATCGAGACAGTCACCAGATTGTTGTGTATGACTTGTATGGAAGAATAGTTTATTCAGAAGACATAGATTCAAACAACACGGAGATTCAGGTACCGGCAGCAGAAAGAGCAGGTATTTACTTTGTTGTGGCTGACTCGAGCTTGTCAGGTAAATTCACCGTTTTGAATTAGAATCATATGGTTTGGAGACTTATGGAAAAGCGCTTCAAATGGTCTTACTACCTTGTTATCGCTCTTTTGCTATTGCCATGGATAGCAAACGGGATTTACGCCGAATCAAGCCCTCTGTATCTTGATTCGATCTTTACTTTTGGAGCAGGAGCAAAACTGTATCTGACTGGTCATCATTCAACTACATTCATGCTGTACGGTCTGATCAATCCATATATTCTCGAAAGATTTCTCGTATCCGGACTTGGTCCTGATGCGCCGGTTGCTCTTCGTCTGACTCAGTTGCTTTATGTGTTTGGCACAATGTGGTTATGCGGGTGCTGCGTAAATCTGATCGTGACTGGGCAAACGAGAAAAAGAAGCATACTGACAACTCTCATGGTAATGCTTTCATCAACGGTTCTTCTCAGGGAATCTCTGGAAGTTGTTCCTGAACCTGGATTGCTTCTCTCTCTTGCTCTTCTGATGTATGCGGCACTGAAACCGCACACGAAGTATTACTCTGCAGAATTACTCGCAGGTTTCTCTATCGGTTTAATGACCGGATTCAGACCTGTCGGATTTCTGCTGGCCATACCTTTCTTTCTCATTCTTCCAGATAAGTTTTCAGGAGAATCAGGAGCAAAAACCTGGCGATGGGGACTGCTGACCACAGCATGTCTGATACCTGTTCTGATGTCTGTAAGGGATGCTGTTCCGTTCACCGGGCTGGTGACAACTGTTACAATTCTTTTTTGTGTATGGACTGTTCTTTTTCTTATACTGGATATTGTCAAGGGCAAGTGGAAAGTGTGGGCAGGTAATGCTGTTGCTGTGATTACTGCCATTGCTGTGATCTATGCTTTTTTTCCGCAGTATTTCAATCATTTCGACATAATGCTTGAACAGATCAACAGCTATCACACGCAGAGAGAGAATCCTGTCGGCAGCATACCAGGTTTATTGTGGAATCTGCTGATCTCCCTTGCATACTTGGTTATTGCTTTTCCAGGCCCCCTTGGCTTTGCTGGAATACTGGTTTTTCTCGGTATGCTTTTCAGACAAAGGCAACCGGCAGGTGGAAAGACGATTCTTCTTGTCTTTGCGGGACTTATGCCCTTTGTTCTAACGGTTTGCAGAAACACAAATTATCAGTCAAGATATCTCATACCTGTCTCAGCATTTTTTGCGGTAATTTCAGCAATCGGGTTTCTGAGAATTGCTGATCAAAGAAAATTTCATGTTCTGCTTCTGGTTCCGCTTTTGCTTTCAGTCACACAGCTTGGAGAAACACTTCTGAATATGTCCAGTGCAGGCAGCATACTGACAACTCTTCGTGAGCTTTCTGATCATCCGCCGGGAACTGTTACTGTTCTCAACATCGGCCCGTGCACTCCAGACTATTACGATGAAATTGATCCGGTATTCTATCCTCTTGTTCCATATGTCAGCCCCTTTTATCATAGAGCTTCTCCTTTAAACTCTATGTACTGTGTATCGTTTGGTGAACTGCCTGAAGGTTTCATACCTGTTTCATCAAACGGGTATATGGATATGGAAAATGAGATGATGATAAGAAATTCAGAAAACGAAAGGTGGAGCAGTTTCATCTCAGTGGTGCGCAAACCACACCTGTGGCGAAACTGGGGTATCTCAATACTGGGAGTCAGGTCTGATGGCTGATCAGCACCTCCACTGTTATTCCTGTAGAATAATACCACTCTGTAAAACTCCTGAAAGGAAACAGATATTGCTTTGAAAACCGGTGACGGCAATTCTGATGCTGCTCTTCTGCGAAACTGCTGATGAAAAACCTGAAATTCTGCTTATGGTCATTGACACAGTAAACGAAAATCACATGAGCTGCTACCACGGAAAACCACACCAAACATTGACAGTCTTGCTGAAACCGAAATAAGATGCGCCTGCTGTCAGACGCAGGCTTCTGAACCCCTTCAGGAAAGACAACAATTTTCAGCGGACTGCCAGAGCCGCATCGCGTTCAATCCGGAAGAAATGATAATGCTGGATACTGATACAGAGCTTTTCAGTCAGTTGCTGGACTATTGGGCATGGCCTCCACTGGGCACACCAAATGTAATAAGTATCGATTCACTGCAAGAGATGAAACTCAGGGATCTGGGCTACATCAAGTAGATTACCGGCCAGGGCAGCTTTTTCTGCACTCAGGAAACTGCTGAATACAGAATGCCTGCATCTATGGTGGAGTTTATTAAGAAAAGACTTGAACATATTCCCTGAATATTGTGTAACTTCACAGGAGCAACTGCAGCAACGGTAATGGCAAAACAACTGGAGTCAGGCGGTCAGGAGCAGAACATACCTGGGGATCTTCAATGCCGGATTAGTGGCTGCTGATTAGCTTTACAATGAGAAGTCTGCCCACTTCTGTCGCCATTCAGGCTTGTCTGTATGCCAGTTTCCCCGCTGGTCACGACCAAGTTCAGCACACCTGAGGAAGAGTTCGCCTCTTCCTGCTTTTGTGTACTGTTTTCTGAGTTCTTCTGTGGAATAGGAGAACTGAACAGTTTCAACCTCAGGGAAGCCTTTATCAGGAAAGCTGAGAATCATGAATGTGCCCCCAGCAGGGAGTGTTCCACCACCTACTGAGCCTGGATTGAGAATAAGTCCGGATGGTCTTCTTATTACTGCAGGGGTATGGGTCATTCCGCAGACTACAATGTCAGCGCCTGCTCTGGTGAGAATGCCGTCATATATCTCTGCAGCTGCATTTGCCGGCAGCATGCCGTTCTGCCTCCCTGGAATGCCGTGTACGCAGAGTATTGTGGTTTTGTCCAACTGAAACCTCAGCTCTTCCGGCAGTGATTTAAGCCACTTCTTTGATTCTTTGGAAAGTGCCTGGCAGGTCCACTGAAAAAAGTCCGATGCAATGTTCCTCCAGTGTGAGTTGTCGTAATTCTCGCCTGTGTTTTTTCGCCCTCTGGCTGCAGCCCTGTCGCAGTTACCCTGCAAGCATTCCACATCGCTTTCCATAAGCAGCTTCACCGCAGCTTCAGGTGAAGGGCCGTAGTGAACAGCGTCGCCAAGGAAAACGGTCAGGTATGCGCCTGATTCCTCAATGAGTTTAAGCGCCTCCTGAAGGGCAGGCATGTTTCCATGTACATCTGACAGAAATGCTATTTTCAAAGTATGAACCTCTCTTTACGGAATAACGATGGAATATACACTCAGATAAAGCTTTTACCGAGAGGTTTCCAGGATTCAGGGGTTATGGAGAGCTGCTGAAGAGAGAGGGCATCCCTCTGATTCACAGCATGCCTCACATGGGTGCCTCCTGCCAGTATATCCACAGGCATCTTTCTGAACTCGTACTCGTACGGAGGATCAAGCCACCTAGTTTCCTTCAGGCTGAAACAGTGGAGAAGTATTCCAAGACCGGCAAGGAAAGGCCTGTACAGGTCTCTGTCTGATACATGAATCATCGCTCCGCCGCACCTGACTCCCTTGTGCTTGTTGAAGGTGGGAATGAAAAAGTGCGGCTGAAGCACTGCTCCTTTCATGAACTCTGATCCGTTCAGAGCATCGCAGAGCTGCCAGGGTTCTATCCAGGGCGCTCCGAAGATTTCAAAAGGTCTTGTGGTTCCTCTGCCCTCTGAAAGATTGGTTGCCTCAAGAAGACACATGCCGGGATAGACCAGCGCTGTGTCTGCTGTGGGCATGTTAGGTGAAGGCATAACCCATTCAGGAGGCTCCTCCATCGTGAGGATTGCAGGGGCTTCAATGGAATCCATTTCAGCGAAGAGAACAGCAAGCTCACCGATGGTGAGACCGTGCCTGACTGGAATGGGATACATTCCTACAAAGGAAGAGAACTGAGTATCAAGTACAGGACCTTCCACTAATTCGGTACCTATGGGATTGGGCCTGTCTATCACTGCAACCGGTATTCCAAGTTCACTGCATTTCCTCATTGTAAGAGCCATGGAGTAGATGAATGTGTAGTAACGGGTTCCTACATCCACCAAATCTATCAGCACACTGTCTGCACCCTGAAGCATTTTTTCAGTGGGAACTCTGGTTCTGCCGTAAAGGCTGTAAACCGGAACACCGTACCTTGAATGGGCATACCCCTCCCACTCAATCATGTTGTCCTGGGTCTCTCCGTAATAACCGTGCTGGGGACCCAGAACAGAGTGGAGAACTCCCCATTCATGTATTATCTTCAGCGTTGAATTGTAGCGAGAATCCACGGCGGCACAGTGCGAGAGAAGACAAATCCTGTTGCCCGGTAGATTTTCCCTGAGTAATGTTCTGGTTTCTTTCATAGGTGGAAAATACCGGAGAAACGCAGTTCAGGCAATGGAACGGAGAAAAAAATGATAAATGTTTTCACAGGCACTTTTGACGCAATCAGAAAAAGCTGGACTGTCCTCATGGCAGACAAGGAGCTGCTTATTTTTCCAACACTGTCAGGTATTCTCTGCCTTATTGTATGCGTGAGTTTCTTCGTTCCGCTCTCAATGGCTGACAAAGGTGTTGAGCACTTGTACAACACCAATCAGACGGCATTTATAGCAGGCGCCTTTCTCTTCTACTTTCTGAATTACTTTCTTATAACTTTTTTCAATTGCGCAGTTATTGCCTGTGCGGAGATAAGGATGTCCGGTGGCGATCCCTCTCTCGGTGACGGTTTCAGCGCTGCTTTTGCAGTAATTGGTTACATAGCTCTATGGGCAATTATTGAAGCAACTGTCGGTCTGCTGCTGAGAATGCTCAAGGGCAGGAACAGAAGAAGTTTTGTAACAGGATCTCTTGGAACTCTCTGGACAATGGCCTCATTCTTTGTTGCCCCCAGAATGGTCATTGACAGAATTAATCCCTTCACTGCTCTCAGGAGTGCCTGGAATGATGTCAAGAGCAATTGGGGGCACCAGCTTGTTGCAGGAGTCAGCTTCGGCCTCATAGGAGTAATGGCATCCATTCCTGCTTTTCTTTTTGTCTATTTTACCGGAGCAGCCAGCATTGCAGCCATGGTGGCGGGAGTTATGTGGGTGCTTATAGTGGCTCTGCTGGTGTCTGCTCTCAAGTCCATATTCCAGGCATCGCTCTATCTTACAATCCAGAGCAGAGGGTAATCCTATGTAAACAGGTATTTGAGGGAAAGGTCAGCATCTATTCAGGTCAGGTATTTCCGAAGAGTATTCTGTATCCCTGTCTCAGAATGGCTACCGGATTGCCTTGAAGTGATGCTGTTTCCTTCTCTATAACATCCCTGAACCAGGGTTTCATGTGAAAGAGATAAACAGGGATATCACAGCATCCGAGCTTTCTCAGTTCATCTGCAGCCGTTGAAGGGCAGAGATGATCGGAAGCCATTGCGATATTCCGCATTGAGTCCGGAAAAGAAACTTCTATTACCACTGCCTCAGGGCAGCCTTCTTCCCTGGCTCTCTGCCAGAGGAATTCGGTAGGGCCGGTATCCCCTGAATAGACCAGTATTTTCCCCTCTGATCTGAACAGAAATCCCCTTGCCCCTGCAGAATGATTTACTGGAATGGACATGCACTCCAGCCCGGGCTCCAGGACTGTCCAGGTTTCGTCTTCAATTGCGCAGTACTCCAGAAGGGGATTTCCCTTCTTCCTGATCCTTGAAAAGTCAGGCCAGATAAGCCCGTTCATGTAGTGCTCTCGCACTATTGACAGACAGGCTTCGCTTCCTGTGACAACAAGGGGTGTTTCTCTTGTGTGAACCATTGAGTCCAGTATAAAGCCCAGGTCAAGAATGTGATCCAGGTGGGCGTGAGTAAGAAGAATGGTGTTAACTTCATTGAGCTGTTCCGGAGGAATGAAGGAAGCGCTTCCTGCATCAATAAGCACATTTTCGCCCAGCCTCATGCAGATTACCCTGTTCACAGAGTTTTTTGAACCGCTTGCTCCTACAACTTCAATGAACATCGCTACCTGACCTTCCTGGGCAGCAAAGGGCTGATTCCGGTTACAACTTCGTAATTTATTGTTCCAGCCCACCGGGCCATCAGTTCAGCACTTATCTTCTCCGAACCGTCAGAGCCAAGCAGAACCACCTCATCTTCAAGGGAGACATTGGGAATGTCGGTTATATCCGCCATGCAGAGGTTCATGCAGACTCTGCCGAGAATCGAAGCCCTTTTACCATTTATCAGAACCCAGCCGGTGTTGCCTATGGAACGGCTGTAACCATCTGCATAACCCACTGGAAGCACTGCCAGCCGTGTTTCACGGGTTGTTCTGAAGGTGCCGCCGTAACCTATATAGCTTCCTTCAGGAACATTCTTGACCTGTACAATTCTGGTTTTCCAGGCAAGAACCGGTCTGAGATCAGGTAAAGGAACACCTGATGACTCAGCTGAAAGACGGGTTTCCCTTGAGGGCCAGAGACCGTACATGCCGATGCCTGTTCTCAGCATGCTGAAGTGTGTTTCAGGAAAGAGAACAGCCGCTGCTGTGCATGCAGTGTGAACCACAGGGGGATTGATGCCTTTCTTTCTGAGATTGCTTACCACACTGAGAAAAGTGTTCAGCTGCTCTGTTGCGTAGCTGTGGTTCAGGGTGTCTTCTATGTTGGCAAAGTGGGTGTAGATTCCTTCAAGCTTTACACCTGGTATTGAACAGGCCTTTCCGGCAAGATCACATGCGTTCTCCGGAAGAACTCCCTGCCTCCATGTGCCTGTTTCCACCTTCATGTGCAGCAGAAAATCCTTCTCACTCACTGGTATTCTGGAAATTTCCTTCAGGGTTTCAGAATTGCAGAGAATGAACCTGAGGCAGGCGTCTCTGGCTTCAGTGAGCCTTTCAAGTGGAACATGCCCGAGAAGAAGCACCGGCCTCTTTTCACCTAAAGCCCTCAGTTCAAGGCCTTCGTCAATGGAATTGACTGCAAGCCAGTCTGCAGAAGGTATAAGACCTGCCATCTCCCTGACACCGTGACCGTAAGCATTGCTCTTGACCACTGCGCAGTGAATGCCTTTGAAACTGTGTCCGCTTCTGATAGCAGACAGATTATGCTCCGGATTACCGGAATTCAGCTCTATCCATACTGAACTGCTCATAGGTGAAGAATATTTTAAAGATCTCCGTTGTGCAAGGAAGAGGCGCCCTGGCTTATATTGCCTGCTGAATGGAGGCGCAGATGAGTACAGTGAGATTTCTGCCGGCAAACAGAATGACCCCTGGGGGTTTTGAGAATCTGCTGAAACCCTTTACGCCAATTTCTCCCCTTGAAAGCAGAGAGCTTATAGCTGTAAAGTTTCATCCCGGCGAGGAGGGAAACTCTTCATTCGTCTCACCTGCAATGATGAAGATGGTCATTGATTCTCTGAAGCTGCCGTTCAGAAGAACATATATGACAGACACAACTGTTCTCTACGGAGGCAGACGAATGACAGCCCCTGATTACACAATTCTTGCCGGGGAACACGGATTCGGAATGCCTGACTTTCCGCCTTTCATAGTTGCAGACGGCCTTACAGGTACAGAGGAGTACCGGATAGAACTGCCTGAACTCTGTACAACAAGGGTGGCCAGAGTTGCTGGCGCCCTGTCAAGAACAGGAAAAGCGGTAGTTGTCAGTCATTTCAAGGGCCACCTTCTGGCAGGCTTCGGAGGGGCTGTTAAGCATCTGGGAATGGGGTGGGCCTCAAAGGCAGGAAAACTGTATCAGCACTCTACTGTTACGCCATCGGTAAAGGAAAAGAAATGCATAGCCTGCGGCGACTGCATTCAGGTGTGCGGTTCAGATGCGATAGCAATGCATCAAAGTTCGGCTCTTATCAGCAGGGAACAATGTACAGGCTGCGGTGAATGCCTCCAGGCGTGTCCTGTTCAGGCAATAGGCATAAGGTGGGATCAGGAAGCTGATACATTCATGAGAAGAATGACTGAATACGCGCTTGGCGCCTCTATGGCTGTGGATATTCCGTTGTATGTCAACTTTGTTACCAAAGTCTCTCCTGACTGCGACTGCATGAAGAACGAGGGGCCTCCAATGGTGAATGATATAGGAGTTGCAGTCTCATCTGATCCGGTGGCTCTGGATCAGGCATGCCTGAATATGGTAACTGCAGCGGAACCCATTGGAGACAATGCGCCGGCAGGACGCGACAAGTTCAGACACAAGAGACCGGAGAGAAACGGTGAGCTGCAGCTTGAGATAGGTGAAGCCATAGGGCTCGGCAGCAGAGAGTTCAAACTGACGGAGGTAACCTGATGAGAAGCGGCACAAAAGCGGCACTGCTGATGATTTCAGCGGCTTTCTTTCTCTCGCTGGTGCCGCTGGCTGTACAACTGGTTCCTGCCGGCGCAGGTGTGAATACCGGCACCAAACTTGTGGCAAGGGGTTTTGTGGCAGCTGCAGTAACCCTTGTTCTGCTGCTGAAACGGAAGGAATCCCTTATCTCAGGAAAACCCCGACTGCTTTTTTTGAGAAGCGCTCTGGGCACCATTGGAATGGTGCTTTACTTCTACGCACTTGAACACCTGCCTCTCTCAAACACAGTAACCATCAACAAACTCAGCCCGTTCTTCGTAATTCTCTTCTCGTGGATGTTTCTCGGTGAAAAGCTGAAGGCAGTTCAGGGGGCTGCAATAGCAGTGGCGTTCACAGGTGTTGCGCTGGTGGCAGGCCCTGGAAGCGTTTCACTCTCTGTGGCTGTATGGGCAGCTCTGGCCTCTGCGGTATTCGCAGGTGGAGCCTACGCTACGCTGAGAGCCCTGAGAAAGTATGACACTCCCCTCAGGGTGGTTTTCTGGTTCAGCATGCTGACAATGCTGGTTTTCCTTCCAGGCGCTGTAAGATCAGGAAGATTTCCTGCACCTGAAGCTCTGGTACCCCTGGCAGGCATCGGTGTTGCAGGGGTTCTCGGGCAGGTGCTGATGACTGCAGCCTACCGGCATGCAGAGGGAGGAAAGGTTGCCATTTACGGTTACCTGAGTGTTGTGTTCTCAGTATTCTGGCAGATAACCGTTTTCGGCAACACTCCCTCCCCTGCTGTTCTCGTCGGAGCAGCTCTGGTAATGGCTGCCGGATGGATCAACTACCGGTTCAGCTAGTGCAGAAGAACTGCCTTTATGCTCCCGTAACCGGAAAGACTCTCAAACACAGCATGGTAAATACCGTCTGCGAAAGATGAAGCAGGTATCCACTCCATTATTCCGGAATCGTCTGCTTCGCCAGAGTGAACCAGCCTTCCTGCAGAGTCATAGACCCTGAATGATGTTCCAGGCTCTCCTCTGTAAACCATTGCTGAATTGAAGGGGTTTGAAGAGAGCATCTCAGGCGGGGTGAACCCTCTGTATGATTCGCCTTCAATGCCGGCGGAAGACACAGTGTAGCTGTTGAACCATGTGGCGGGAGCGTACCTGGGATGTGCAGATACCCTGCCTGAGGAATCCTCAGCTCTGATGTAGTAGTCAACGACAGTTCCGTTACTCTGGCCAGGAATCTGAGCAGTGTAATTACTGCCTCCTGAAGATGTCATGGAAAGCTCGGTAAAGGCATCTGAATCTGTTCTGTAAAAGAGAGATGCCGAGGTGAGTGTGTTGGCCGGATCAGGTCTTATGAAGGCTGTTACGGAAACCGGCGATGTGGACTGCTGTGAATCAACAGGGGTGTGGAGCAGTTCAAGCATGTACCTGTCCATGACATTTCTGGTTCTGCAATGGAGTGCATCGGTGTTCTGAAACTGGGAATAGTATACAGTTTTGACAGTGTACCCTGGAAGAGCCTCTGAGAATGCAATTTCCGCTGCAGAATCGTTACCTGTGTTCCATACAGGCATGTAGTAGGTGTCATTGTGAAGAAGCCCGTTGACATAGCCCTCTGTTCCACTGGAGAATACCCTGTAAACCTTCCATGGAGTGCCGTAAGGTGACTGGCTTGCAGCAATCTGGGAGGCAACAGCTTCGAGGGCTGCGTAATCCCCGTGGGAAGGGGGAACCTGCAAGACCATTATTCTGTCAGGGCTGAGCATCTTGGCCCAGCAGTCGATGTGATCAATGTAGCTTGCCTGGGGGTCAGGAAAGGTTGTGTAGGGATTGATTCCCAGGTAGTCCTCCATCTGCTGATCAACCCAGCTTTGAGAATGTGGATCTTCCGTATATACAAGGTCGGTGGACATGGCTTCTCCCATGCCGCCGGACATGTAGTTGCCGCCTGTGTGAATAAGTTCAGAAGCGTACACAGGTATTCCCCAGGCATCTCCTATCTCCTGGGGTAAAGCATCATCAAGGGGTCTGGGGCGGTTGTATGAGAAATCGAAGATCCCCTGTGTGCCATCTGGAAGAATGATGAACCAGGGGCCGTAATCCCGAACCCAGACTGAGTTGGTTGCTGCAACAATAAATCCGGTGTTGCCCATGTTTACACCGGCAGCGGCAAGGTCGGACTGGGCAGAAGGCTGCTGGGAGGAAGAAACTATTATCCACAGGTAACTGTTGTTTGATACATCAATGAGAAAGTCGTAGGGCACTCCCAGTGGATACCTTACCATAACTCCTGTTGCAGCCTCAAACTCTGCAGGGTTTCTCACACCGGAAGGAGGCGGTGAGGTAGGTTCCCGATATGTCCCTATCTCATGTATTCTTGTAAGTTCTTCTTCTGTGAATCCGATTGGCAGAAGCTGTTCAGTCCTGCAGACAGACCATTCGGCATCTGCGGCAATTGCAATGGAAACCATTGCAAGCAGTGCAACTAGCAGATTTTTCATGATAGCCTTTCTCAATACCGGGTATGCAGGGAGTATATTACTGAAAATGAACGGCGAGGTAACATATTCTATGCAGAAACATATCATTTTCAGCCTTGGAGCAACAGTACTATGGGGATTCTGGGCAGTTCTTGTGAAACTGTCCGCCTCCAGAACAGGGCACTGGCAGACTGTGATGATCTACACGCTTTTTTCCACACTGACCATTGCCGCCCTTTTTGTTGTGAGAGGTGAAAGCCTCAGAAATCCTGACACACTGGGAGTGATATTCGCCGCAGCGGCAGGAATACTTGGAGGGCTTGCAGTTATCTCCTATCATAAAGCTGTGGCTTCAGGGCCTGTGAGCACTTCAACGGCAATCTCCGCACTGTATCCGGTCATAGCTGTAATTTTTGGAATGACAGTTCTCAGGGAACAACCTTCTGCCACAGGTATAATAGGTATTATTCTGGCTGTCGCCGGAGGAGTGCTGATTTCCCTGTGAAAAAGGCAGCAGTACTGAGAAGGAGCCAGCAGTGATTAAAACCGGTATTTCCGGATTCACTTTTGTAAGAGATGCAGTAAGACTGGATTACCCCATTCGGGAGTCCATTCTTTCAATTCTCCCAATAGTAGATGAATACATAGTAAATCTTGGAGACTGCTCCGATGACACACAGGCCGTTATAGAATCCATCGGAAGCCCTAAGGTGAAGCTCATACACACTAAGTGGAACCCTGACCGGTTCGTGAGAGGGGCAACAAACGCCGACCAGACCAATATCGCTCTGAATGCCTGTACAGGTGACTGGTGTTTTTATCTTCAGGCTGATGAAGTGGTGCATGAAGAAGACCATTCCCGAATACTGGAGGCTCTGAGGCGGGCAGACAGCCGAAAGGAAATTGACGGTCTGCTTTTCAGATACAACCACTTCTGGGGAGACTACAGCAGGGTACACCGCGGGCATAACTGGTACGACAGAGAAATTCGTGTTATAAGAAACCGCAGCGGGATCAGGTCCATAAAGAGTGCCCAGAGCTTCAGAAAGACCCCTGATACAAAACTGAAGGTGATTGACTGCAGGGGATGGATATATCACTACGGCTGGGTAAGGCACCCTTCTGTGATGAGAAGAAAGACCATAGCTCTTGACTCTCTTCACAGACCAAAGGAATGGGTGGAGAAGAGGCATCCTGAACCTGGCCGTCCCTGGGACTACGGCCCACTTGAAAAAATACCTCTATTCAAAGGAACCCACCCGCAGGTCATGAAGGAAAGAATAGAAAACAAGAACTGGAACGCGGAAGACTTCAGGGACCTGGAAAATCCCCCTGACCACAAACACCTGAAACTGTCCATGAGGCTCCTTTCCGGAGTGGAAAAACTCATAGGCAGAAAGATAGGGGGATACAGCAACTGGATACTTCTGAAAGACAGAACTGAAAGGAATAACTGATGGCAGTACCCTTCCTGGACCTTAAAGCCCAGTACTTACAGATAAGGGATGAAGTAAGACCTGAGTTCGATGAAATAATGGAAACCTGCTACTATGTTCTCGGACCGAAGGTAAAGAACTTTGAAGAAAAGTTCGCTGAGCTGTGTGGCGTGAAACACTGCATTGCCCTTTCAAGCGGCACCGCTGCAGTGCATGGAATGATATGGGCTTCTGAACTTCCTGCTGGAAGCGGTCTCATAACCCCTCCCAATACCTTCACTGCAACTGCCGAGGGAATAATACTTGCAGGACATGTTCCGGTTTTTGCAGATGCAGACCCGGTAACATGGAACCTTTCGCCTGAGAAGGTTGAAGAGCTGCTTAAAGCCTCGATGAAAAACGGCAAACCTGTGGATTCCAGAACAGGTGCTGTCATAAGAGGTATTGTTGCAGTTGACCTTTACGGCCAGGCGGCAGACTATGAAGCTCTGGAGGCTATAGCAGAACAATACGGGCTTCATCTCTTTGAGGATGCCGCCCAGTCCCATGACGGCTCAAGAGCCGGAAGAAGCACAGGCAGTTTCGGCAATGCGGCCAGCTTCAGCTTTTATCCCGGCAAGAACATGGGCGCCTGGGGAGAAGGTGGAGCAGTTACCACCAACGACGACAGGCTTGCGGCAAAGATGCGTAGTCTGAGGGATCATGGCTCTTCTCAGAAGTATTACTACGACTGCATCGGTCACAACTATCGAATGTCTGCCTTCCAGGGCGCTGTGCTGGGAATCAAGACAGGGTATATTCACAACTGGAACAACGGCAGAATTGAAGCTGCAGGGCGTTATGAGAAACTCCTTGCGAAGACACCTCTGGAACTCCCTCAGGTTGCACCGGAAACCAGACATGTATTCCACCTCTACGCAGTGCACACACCTGAAAGAAAAAGGCTCAGAGAGTTCCTGGAAGAGAGGAAGATAGGCGCCGGACTCCACTACCCTGAGCCGCTGCACACTCAGAAAGCCTATGCTCACCTTGGCTACTCAAAGGGAGACTTTCCGGTGTGCGAGAAGAACGCCGCAGAAAACATGACACTTCCAATGTTTCCTGAACTTGGCAATGAACAGCAGAAAGAAGTGGCAGGAGCAATAGAGGACTTTTTCAGGAAAGGCTGATTTGACCAGAGCAGAAGCTCTTTCGCTGAATACCAGATACTACTCTGCAGGGGTGGTGACTGACATGGTCATCACCGCTGCGGCTTTAATCACATCGGTGATGATAAGGTTCGGCTCACTGAATGTCTTTCCCCTTACTGAGTATCTGGGAACCTTCCTTTTTCTTTTTGTCGGTTACTTCTCCACTGCACTTGTGGAAAACCTCTATTCCATCAGAGTTACACTGAACAGATCCATGTTGCTTTACAGGTCAATGAGAACGGTCTTTCTGGTCACAGGGGCGTACATACTTTTCATTTTCATACTTAAGGGCGCCAGAGGTATAGTCATAAACAGCCGTATGGTAACAGTTATGAACATGTTCATTTTTCTGACCTATTCACTGCTTGCCAGAATGCTGATTCTGCCCGGGTTCTTCAAATGGCTGTACAATGGCAGAAGAAGATCCAGAATTCTTATTATCGGAAACCCTGAGAAAAATCAATCAGTTGCCGGGTTTCTAATGAAATCAATAGTCTATTCCGGCGGAAAAGAGCTGGCACTCTGTTCAGAAAAACTTCCGGAAGATTCAGGTAAGGCTGCTGATACCGTGCTGACAAAAGTCGCTGAGAAAGAATGCGACGGCGCTATCGTTCTCTTTGACTCATCCCACACAATGAACTGTATAGCTGAAACCTGCGTTACCCTTAACGACAAGGATATCCCATTTGTGATTTACGGCCCTGAAGTGTTCAGCCTGGGATACTTCGATCCCTGGTTCAGCCTGGATGATTACGGTGCCATAACCTTTATTCTTAAAGGCAGGAACAAAGCTCCATCAAGAGTACTTGATATCATTCTTTCCCTTGCTGCCCTCACAGTACTCTCTCCCCTTATGGCAGCTGTTGCTCTGGGAATAAAACTCACAAGCAAAGGACCTTTGATCTTCAGGCAGGAACGGGTTGGATTTGAGGAAAAACACTTCAATTTCCTGAAGTTCAGATCCATGAAGGTTGGTAATACCAACACAAAAGCCCACAGGGAGTATTTCAGGAATTACGCCAAAGGAGAAAGCGCAGGCCAGGAGAAAGAAACCTTCAAGCTGAACCAGACCTCAAGGGTTACCACCATAGGCAGAATTATTCGAAAAACTTCTATAGACGAGCTTCCCCAGTTCATCAATGTTCTCAAAGGCGAAATGACAATCGTAGGCCCAAGACCATGCATACCATATGAGCTTGAACACTACAGAGGATGGCAGAGAAGACGGTTTCAGGTGAAGCCCGGGCTTACAGGCATATGGCAGGTCTACGGACGCAGCAGACTGCCTTTCGACAAGTCACAGTTTCTGGATTTTCTCTATACCATTGACGCTACCTGCGCACTGGATTTCAGACTCATAATGAAAACAGTACCTGTAATGTTCTTTGGAAAAGGAGGGCTATAACCCCTGATCTGTTACCCATGTGTGTTCAAGTATCCAGCTTGCGAGAACCGACTCATCAAGCCCCTGCTGCATTCTCTCAACTGCACTGAATACATCTTCCCTGAAGAGTATGAGAGAAGCTCCGGTGATATCCACCTGAAGGCCCACAACCGGCCATCCTGCACTTATGCTGTCTGCAAGGAGAAAGAAAACACCGCCATAGTGTTTAAGCAGAGAATCCCCCATAGCAAGGCTGCCCTCCATCTCCACTGTAAGAAGCTCATCGGAGACAAGCGCCGAGGTGACAGGAATACCTCTCAGGTTGCAGTCCTCCACAATTCCAGACAGAGCAGCTGCGCTGAGAGCAAAGAGAAGAACAAGATTTTTCAATAGGCCTCCGAAAAAAGGTGTCAGAAATTCAGTGCACATAATACTAACCTGAAGGCAGCGTGTAAACGGTGTGGACAACCGGTTCACTGTTATATATTCGTACTATGAAAATGCAGTTTATACTAATGGCTTTACTGTGCGCATCGGCGTTGTTCCTTCCTGTCTCTGCTGAGACCTTCACAGGAGCATTGCCGCAGACTGAAGGAACCTGGGAGTTGTCTCTTCCTGTATCTGCTGAGACCTTCACAGGTCTCGACAGGGAGCTGGCAGGGCTTCTTGACTCCTGGGCAGGTCTTGACAGAGGCAGGGTATACAGGCTGAACGCCGGAATATCCCTGCTCAGGGCTGAAGCGGCTCTCAGCTATGCTGTTCTCCACTCAACGGATAATCTTCCGGAAGAAACCGCCGCGCGCTGGGCATCTTATCTTAAGTCATGTGCAGACTGCATTATTACCTGTCGCCTTTGCTTCGGCAATGTAAGCAGCCGGCTTTCGAAAGAGCTTCTTTCAGCCTCATTTGAAAGGTGGCAGTCCTGTAGTGAGGCGTTTCTTATGTCAGTTCAATCTATGAGGTAAAATTATGAGTTTCGTGAGAGATGAAGGTACTTGGAAGGTAAAGACAGGTCACGCAAGAATGCTAAAAGGCGGAGTTATCATGGATGTGGTAAACGCCGAGCAGGCAAAGATTGCTGAAGATGCTGGTGCCGTGGCTGTAATGGCCCTTGAGAGAGTTCCAGCAGACATAAGGGCCCAGGGCGGTGTTGCCAGAATGTCCGATCCTGACATGATAAGAGGAATACAGGAAGCTGTAACAATACCGGTAATGGCAAAGTGCAGAATAGGCCACTTTGTGGAAGCGCAGGTACTGGAGGCTCTTCAGATCGATTTCATCGACGAATCTGAGGTTCTCACCCCTGCCGATGAAGCAAACCATGTGAACAAATGGGATTTCAAGGTTCCCTTCGTGTGCGGAGCAACTGTTCTTGCCGAGGCTCTCAGAAGAATCGGTGAAGGGGCGGCCATGATAAGAACTAAAGGTGAAGCCGGGACAGGAAATGTGGTTGAAGCAGTTCGTCATGCCAGGTCGGTGCTGGGCGAGATCAGAATCCTTCAGGCCACTCCGTTTGAGGAACTCATGTCAGTTGCGAAGGTAATGGGGGCGCCTTACGAGCTGGTTAAATATGTCCACGAGAACGGCTCGCTTCCTGTGGTGAACTTTGCAGCAGGCGGTGTTGCAACACCGGCAGATGCAGCGCTGATGATGCAGCTTGGTGTTGACGGTGTTTTCGTAGGCAGCGGAATATTCAAGAGCGGAAATCCTGCAATGAGGGCAAAAGCAATCGTTGAGGCAGTTAGCCAGTTCGACAGGCCTGAGGTGATAGCCAGAGTAAGTGCCGGTCTGGGAGAAGCGATGGTTGGAATCAACATATCCACTATTCCTGAAGACCAGAGAATGGCTGACAGAGGCTGGTAATGAAACCTGTTATCGGAGTACTTGCCCTTCAGGGAGGGGTTATTGAGCATGTGCAGATGCTCAGAACACTTGAATGTTCCACCAGAGAGATCCGTCTTCCTGAACACCTGAAAGGGCTTCAGGCTCTGGTAATCCCCGGCGGCGAATCCACTGCCCTGATAAAACTGGTTCGGCGGTGGAATCTTGCTGAGCCCATTAATAATACAGTCAGCGCAGGTCTTCCGGTCTGGGGCACCTGCGCCGGCTCCATTCTGCTCTCCTCAAGGGTTACTGAAAGGGAGCACAAAGTAAACCAGGAGAGCCTGGCTCTTGCACCTGTAACAGCCGAGAGAAACCGTTTCGGCCGTCAGATAGCAAGTTTTCAGGCAGACCTGAAGATAACCGGTATTGAAGAAACATATCCGGGGGTTTTCATAAGGGCTCCTCTTCTCATCCCTGACAGTGACGAGATTCAGGTACTCAGCAGTGTGAAAGAAGGGCCTGTGTTCCTGAGATACCGGAATGTCTGGCTCAGCAGTTTCCACCCTGAACTCACCGATGACTCCAGGGTTCACGCTCTCTTTCTAAGGGAGTCTGGAATTGGGTCTTAAGCCTGGCGAAGAGTGTTTCAGCTGCTTTCGCAGAGGGTTCAGCGAATACACCAGACGAAGCGGTCTTTCCCGGGAGTATCTGGAAAGATACCTTGCCTCTGTATACAGTGAACTTGAAAAGGGCATGACTCCTCCTCTGGCAGGTTCTGAAGCATGGAGATGGCTGAGAAAAGATTCACTTCAGGGAACAGATATCTACAGTGAAGAGAAGGCCTTTTTCACAAAGGAGATGCTCTCAGTATACGGTATTCTTCGCAATGAGTTTCTAAACTCTGAAAATCCACCGGAAAAAGCCCTTGCCGCTTCCACCTGGTGCAACCTTCTTGATGTGGGGCAGGGAAAGCCGCTGCCTTCAAAGAAAGAGCTGATGGAAGTGTTTGCCAAACAGCTTGCTGCAGATGAGAGGTCTCTATTTCTCGGCCTTCTTGAAAAGGCTGAAACCCTTCTAATTCTTGGAGACAACGCAGGAGAAACTGTAATGGACAGGCTCTTTCTGGAACTGAGCGGTTTCAGAGGAAAACGATACTACATGACCAGACAGAAGCCTGTGATGAACGATGCGGTTATTTCCGATGCGGAACAGGCAGGGCTTCATCTGGAAGCGGAGCTTGTTTCAGGAAGTACTGATGCTCCATCTGTCCTGCCGGAACAATTAAAAGGCAAAGCACTTGATGTCTTCAACTGTGCAGATTTGATAATAGCCAAGGGACAGGGGAACTTTGAGGGGCTTTTCGGACTGAACGATTCTCGTATTTTTCATTCTTTCGTTGTAAAGTGTCCGGTAATTTCCCGTGCCACAGGGTTAAGTGAAGGCCATGGTGTTTTCAGCCGGTTCACAGAAGAGGAGAACTGATGCCTATTTATGAGTATTACTGCAAAGCATGCAACACAATCTACCAGTTTCTCATGCGGGGTGACAGAAAGGAAGCAGACCTGACCTGCCCTGGCTGTTCATCCAGAGAACTGGAAAGAGTCATGAGTACATTCACAGCCACTGTATTCAGAAAAAAGTCCGATGATGAACTGGCAGCTGATCTGGCAGATGTGGATGAAAATGACCCCAGGTCAATGGCAAAGGCAGTAAGACAGATGGCAGACGAAATGGGCGAAGAACTGGGACCGGAACTGGAACATGCCCTTAACCGTCTGGAATCAGGAGAAGATCCTGAGAAGATAGAACAGGAACTTGAGGAGATGGGTCTGGAAGGCCCCGGACAGGCATCCTCATCTCCTGCCCGGGATCCAGGTCTCTACTGAGATTTGTTCAGATATTCCGTTATCTCTTCTGCCGCTTTCAGCCCTGACTTGAGCATTCCGCCGAAAACAGGCCCCATTCTGTAACCTCCTGCTGTGGCACAGGCGCTCATGCCGCTTACGAACAGCCCCGGGTGAACCATGCCTGTGTGTTCAACTGTGTGCTTCTCACCCATCTCAACATTCAGACTGGCCTCGCCGGGAACAGTAATTTCTGTATTGTTCTTTGCTGCAAATCGTGTCACTATCTCTGCAGGATGCCCTGTTGCGTCCAGCACAGCGCCTGCGCAGGTCATCAGAGGATCAACCATCATTCCAAGCTTCATCACAGGAGCCCAGTTCACAACAACGCCGTTTACCCTGTCATATCTGTCAACTGTAACATCCTCCACTGCCATGCCGTTGAACATTCGTACACCTGCTGAACATGCCCTGGAGATAAGAGCGGCTGTGGCCTGAACAGAGTCTGCCAGAAGGACAGAATCCCTGTACTTTCTCAGTTTCATTCCAAGTTCTTCTGCTGTTTCAGCGAACTCCTCTTCAATGAGGATTGAATTGAAGAGCATTGCTCCTCCCCACATGCCACCTCCCGGAGTAAGGTTCTTTTCGTAGAGATTCACCGACAGGCCCCTTGAGGCAAGCTCTGCGGCAGCCACAAGACCGGAAGGGCCTCCGCCTGCAATGGCCACATGGGCAGTTACACTCTCCTGAATCTTCCTGTGATAGTCTTCTGCAATAGCGCTGGTTACAATATTTTCCATTATTTTTCCTCCGCCGGTATTATCCGGATCAGGTTCCAGGGTCTGTTCTCAGCTGTTTAAACAGCACCCCTTTTGAAGGGTCAGCCTATGATTCCCCTTTCGATGAGTTCGTGTATGGCCTGAAGCTCAGCGGCAAAGTGTCTGTCCCTCTCAAGGGGAGGAAACAGCTCTGCCACTGCATTGAATGTCTTTTCAGTTCCTGTGCCCATTCTGCCCCGGTCAAGAAGCCTGTGGGCCTGCACTGCTGAAGCAAGCTCTACTGCAAGCACATGAATGCTGTTTTCAACCACAGCCAGAGCCTGTCTGGATGCTGTGGCACCCATACTCACATGGTCTTCCTGGGCTCCGCTTACAGAAATACTGTCAACGCTTGCAGGATGTGCCAGCACCTTGTTTTCGCTAACAAGGGCAGCTGCGGTGTACTGTGCTATCATCAGACCTGAGTTAAGCCCCGGTGAGGGGGCAAGGAATGCAGGAAGGCCGCTGAGATCAGGGTTCAGCAGCCTCTCGGTTCGTCTTTCTGAAATGTTTGCCAGTTCTGCGGCAGCTATCTTGAGATGATCCGCAGCAAGGGCAACCGGCTGTCCGTGAAAGTTGCCACCGCTGACTGCTCTGCCGTCTTCCATGAGCAGCGGATTGTCTGTTACTGCCTTAAGCTCCCTGTCAAGCACAAGACCAACATACTCAAGGGCATCCCTGGATGCTCCATGAACCTGGGGGGTGCATCTCAGTGAGTATGCGTCCTGCACCTTTCCGCAGCCGGAATGGCTGTGAATAATCTCTGAGCCTTTCAGCTGTTCCCTTATGAAAGCTGCAGAAGCTGCCGCTCCAGGATGAGGCCTGAGCCCAACCAGTTCAGCATCAAGTGCGGCATCGGTTCCCAGAAGGGCTTCAAGGGTAATTGCCGCTGCTGCATCTGCTGCTTTCATAAGCTTTTTTGCCTTTATGTAAGCAGAGCACGCAACAGCAGTGAGAACCTGGGTTCCGTTGATGAGAGCAAGCCCTTCCTTTGCCTGAAGCTCAACAGGTGCAATACCTGCAGCCTTCATTGCTTCAGCTCCGGAGATTATTCTGCCTGAGGGATCAAAGCACTCACCTTCTCCAAGTATGGGAAGGCACATGCTGGAAAGGGGAGCCAGATCGCCTGAGGCCCCAAGGGAACCCTGAGAAGGAACCACAGGAGTGTAACCGCTGTTACCAAGCTTAACCAGCGCTGATACTGTTTCAGCCCTGACACCGCTTCTGCCCTGTGCCAGGGAAGCAACACGAAGAAACATCATCGCCCTTACAAGATGGACAGGAAAAGGCTCTCCAGTTCCGCAGGCGTGGCTCAGAAGAAGATTCTTCTGCAAAAGAGCCAGATCCTCAGAGGGAATTATTGTTCCTGCAAGCCTTCCGAATCCTGTGTTTACTCCGTAAATAGGCTTACCTGACCGGAGAAGCGCTTCTATCTTTTCCCTGCCTTGTGCAATGGCATCATTGGCTTCACTGCTGAGAGAAAAGGATGCTCCCTCCAGTACGCTTTCCACTTCTTCCATACAGGTTCCTGAAGAACCTGCAACAACTTCCGGCACCATTACTACCTCCGGTCTATGAATATTCATGCATTGAAATCTTTGAGGAAAGAATATACCAAAGGAGAGACGCAGCGGTCATTTCCCGCGCGTCTTCCGTGTGTCAAACTGACCCAAAGAAATGCACATATACTCAGAAAGCAGTGGCATGGTATAACTGTTCAATTCATTTCTTACTGATGAACAATCACTTACAGTTTCTCTATTTTTACGATTCTCCTGTGGCATGATCCTTGCTTCAGGGGTTTTCGGGAAGAGAACAAGTTCTTTTTTGTTAAACATGAATAGTGAAAGGAGCCTGAAATGGCAGAAGTTAAGGTAACCCCTCTCTTCGACCGGATAATCATCCGAAGAGAAGAGCCGAAAGAAGTTGTACAGGGTGGCATAGTTCTTCCGGACACCGCCAAGGAAAAACCCCTTGAGGGAACAATCATCGCTGTAGGCAAGGGCAAGCGCACCGACACAGGTGATTTCATCGCCCCTGTGGTGAAAGAAGGCGACAAAATCCTCATCGGAAAGTACTCCGGTACTGAAGTAAAGGTGAACGGTGAAGATCTGGTCATCATCCGTGAGGACGACATCCTCGCTGTGATAGAGTAAGGAGACCCGCAATGGCAGGCAAGGAACTTAAATTCAATCAGAACGCCAGACACACCATTCTTTCCGGTGTTGAACAACTTTCAAAGGCAGTCAAGGTAACACTTGGCCCAAAGGGCAGAAATGTCGTTATTGAGAAGAAGTGGGGCAGCCCTACTATCACCAAGGACGGCGTTACAGTTGCCAAAGAGATCGAGCTTCCTGACAAGTTCGAGAATATCGGCGCCCAGCTTATTCGTGAAGTTGCAAGCAAGACAAGTGATGTTGCAGGTGACGGAACCACAACAGCAACACTTCTCGCTGAATCCATCTACCGTGAAGGCCTCAAGAATGTCACAGCAGGCGCAAGCCCTATGGCTCTCAAGCGTGGTATTGATGTTGCTGTAGCCGCAGTTACAGAGGAACTCAAGAACCTCAGTGAAGAGGTCAGGGGAAAAGACGAGATCAGACAGGTTGCAACAATCAGCGCCAACAACGACAGCGAAATCGGCGCCATCATAGCCGATGCAATGGAGAAGGTAGGCAAGGACGGCACAATCAGTGTAGAGGAAGCCAAGTCCATGACAACCGACCTTGATGTTGTCGAAGGTATGCAGTTTGACCGCGGTTACCTCAGCCCCTACTTCGTAACCGACCCTGAGAACATGGAAGTTGTTCTTGAAAAGCCCTACATTCTCAACTACGAGAAGAAGATAACCAACCTGAAGGACCTCCTTCCTATTCTTGAGAAGGTTGCCCAGATGGGCCGTCCTCTCCTTATCATCGCCGAAGACATTGAAGGTGAAGCCCTTGCCACCCTCGTTGTGAACAAGGTCAGAGGCATGCTTCAGGTTGCTGCTGTGAAGGCTCCCGGTTACGGTGACAGAAGAAAGGCCATGCTGGGTGACATCGCTATTCTTACCGGCGGCCGCTCAATCACTGAAGACCTGGGCATCAAGCTCGAAAACATCACCCTTGAGGATCTGGGTACCTGCGGTGTTGTCAAGATCGACAAGGACAACACAACCATCATTGAGGGCAACGGTGCCACAGAGGACATCAAGGGTCGCGTAGGTCAGATTCGCAAGCAGATTGAAGACACCACCAGTGACTACGACCGTGAGAAGCTTCAGGAGAGGCTTGCCAAGCTAGCAGGCGGCGTTGCAAGGATCAATGTAGGCGCAGCCACTGAAACTGAGATGAAAGAGAAGAAGGCAAGGGTTGAAGATGCCCTTCACGCCACAAGAGCAGCCGTTGAAGAGGGTATCGTCCCCGGCGGAGGAACAGCGCTTATTCGCTGCGAAAAGGCAGTTGAAGAACTTGACCTCACAGGAGACGAAAAGGTTGGAGCCGGCATAGTTCTCAGAACTCTTTCAGCTCCTCTCCGTCAGCTTGTACAGAATGCCGGTCTCGAAGGTGCCATCGTTGTGGAGAAGGTTCGTGGTCTTTCCAGGAATGAAGGTCTCAATGTTGCCACAGGTGAGTACACCGACATGTTCAAGGCTGGTATAGTAGACCCGACCAAGGTGACAAGAAGCGCTCTTCAGAACGCTTGCTCCATCGCCGGACTTCTTCTTACAACAGAAGCAGTAATCACCGAAATACCTGAACCTGAGAAGCCGATGCCAGGCGGCGACGGCGGTATGGGGGGCATGGGCGGAATGTACTAGTATTCCAGTCCATGACATTTACAGGGCCGCAGTTCAGCTGCGGCCCTTTTTTCAGACTGCTGAGATCAAACTGAAGTATATAAGAATCAGGCTGAGCTTCAATTAAGCTCAGCCTGTTAAGGTTTTCAAGAAATGCAGTTCAGAAGGAACTCTTGATCGCGCCCCAGGAGTTTCGCTGCAGGGAGGAGACCCAGTCTATCTCCAGTTCGAACAGGTTCTCATTCTGGGGATAAACCCAGAGATGGGTTCCGTCATAGTCAATTCCGCCGTTGGGGCCACTAGAAGATTCAGAGAAACTGCAGGACCAGACAGGAGTCGTGCTGGGACTGCCGTCGGCATTAATCTCCATAATGAAAATGTTGTCTGTGCCGGTTTCCTGGGTGCATACAAAGAGGTAATCCCCCCATACAGCCACACCGGATACCGAATTAAACGGAGCTGTAGTCCATGAAACAGTAGTTTCTGTGCCGGTGTATGGTCCCCAGGCTATCTCGTTGGTAAAGAAGTCGGAAGCGTAGAGCATTCCGTGACCTGCATCAACGCCGCATACCCTGCTCCAGGCAGAAGGACCGGAAATGTTGCCTCTGAGATAGCAGGCACTCTCTGTATCAGAAACATCGTAAACCTGAATCCAGCTGTCTTCCCAGTGGCCGAAGAATAACTGGTTGGGGCTTCCTGAATACTCGCAGTACCCCATGTCATCTGCATCAACTCCGCCATTTATAGCCCAGGTGTTTCCTGTTGCAGTACCGGTGGCCATGTCGAACTCGTTGATTTGGGCAGGAGTATACTGAGATATCCAGATGCTGTTCGGAGTTTCAGTCATGATAGCAAGACCGTAGGCACTGCCAAGGCCCACCGGATAACTGTTGACTACAGTGTATGACCCTCTGCAGACAGCAGGCTGATTGCTCTGACTTGTAAAACCTGTTCTTGCCGCGAAAACAGCAAAAAACACGCAAAATAACAACACTACAGCGGTTTTCATAAATACCCCTTTCTGAAATGTTTCGGTTAAATATTAATTCATGCTGTATGTCTGTCAATCCATGGTCTAAATCTATTCACCTTGTGTAATTCAGGGCTATGATCCCATTCTTTCTGGTATATCTTGCAGGATTCATAGAGTCAAGAGATATTCAAGGCTGAAAAGAATAACCTGCTGTGTGAACAGTAATCATATTCACCGATAACTTCCATAACGGCGTATCTAAGATTTATATGAGTGTACTGAAGGAGGCTATACTCTGAAAAGTATCTTCTCGCTGTTGAACATTCGCAAGGTGATGAAAATCAGTATTCCTGCAAATACAGCGCTGCTTCCGGCGGCGAAAAAGACATTGCTCCAAACCGCTTTGTTCATGAATATATCCTTCAGAATCACAAGAGAGTTGTACAGAGGGGCTATACGCATCCAGGATGGAACAATGTCTCCGGACTGCATGGTGGTCATTCCCAGAATCATGATAGCAATGTAAACAGGAGTTATCAGTCCCTGGCCTTCCTTTATGTTCCTGGCCCAGGTTGAAACAACAAGAATCATGGAGGAAATCAGAACTGCCAGAGGCAGCACCACAACAGCAAACTGAATAAGATTCTCAGGGCTTACTGCATACTCTGAAAGTGAAGCGCTGCCGTTGCTGTACATGTCAATGAGAGATCTGGAGCCTATGTGAAGACCTACTGCAGAACACGCCGCACCTGTGATGGCAGCAGTCATGACAGTAAACATCTTGCCCAGAACTATGGAGAGCCTGCCCACCTGATTAACCAGGAGTATGCTCAGTGTTCCCCTTTCTTTCTCGCCGGCAACTATATCCAGCCCTACCTTCATGGAGTTGGCAAACAGATAGATGATCACGAAAAAAGGTACCATCATTCCTATAAGCTTGCCTGTCATGCTTCCCTCTGCAGCAAGATCGTAGCTGTCAGGCAAAAGGGACTGATTGGCAGTAACAGCTGTGAGCACCCCTGAAGAAAGACCTGCCTCTGTAATCCTTTCTGCCACGATGATATCATTCATTTTATCAATTATGGCAGAAATCTGCTCAAAGGCCATGGTCGAATAGTCAAGGGTGGAGTTATGAAAGAGACTTATGTCAACAGGTTCATTACTTTCCAGAGAAATGTCGGAACTGTCGGGAATAATCATAAGCAGTTCAATGTCCCCTTCAGTGACCATCTCTTTCTGAGCTTCGACATCCTCTTCATCAGCAAGAATGATTCTCACATTCAGAGGCTCCATTGACGCGAGTATCATATCAGTGGTGACAGAGGAACCCTCACCGGAACAAACAGCAACTGCTGAGGTGTATTCCCTTATATCCGAAATTCTTGACTGGTTGGCTCTGCCCATGAACCAGTACATCACAGGAAGCATCACAGCAGGAAGCACCACCAGAAAAAAGAGCATTCTTCTGTCGGTGAAAACCCTTCGCATCTCCTTGCGGAAGATTATGAGACTGTCTCTCAGCATCACATTCCCCCTTTTCGTTCAGGCATTATGTATCTGAAGAAGACCTCTTCAAGATCCATGCCTCCTGTTCCTTCAAGTATCTCAGCCAGTGTGCCCTCTTCCTTCAGTTCGCCTTTAACCAGTATGCCGAACCTGTCGCAGAGCTTCTCTGCAATGCTCATAATGTGTGTTGAGATAATCACTGTTTTACCCTGGGAAGCGCACGAAGAGAGGAAATCAGTAACCGCTTTTGATGTGACAATGTCCAGCCCGTTGGTAGGTTCATCGAAGATAATTACCTCAGGATCATGGACCAGACTGATAGCCACTGCTGTCTTCTGCTTCATACCTGTGGAGAGCATATCAATCTTTCTGTGTACGAAGTCTTCCATCTGAAGGTCTTTGAAGAGTTTCTCTTTTCTTCTTCTGATGCTTTTCTGATCCATTTTGTTCAATCTGCCGAACCAGTCAAGCATGTAGTCAGGGGTAAAATAACCGTCCAGTTTCATATCCGATGTGAGGAAACCGATTCTGGACCTGAAGGCCTGTTCATCTTCCGTTACATTAAGGTCATCTATCCAGACATTGCCGGAGGTTGGCCTTATCAGTGTGGAAAGGCACCTGAGAGTGGTGGTCTTCCCTGCCCCGTTGGGGCCGAGAAGCCCGTATATCTCACCAGGTACACACTGAAAGGAAAGATTCTTCACTGCTGCAGTTTCACCCTTTGAGCCACGGTTTTTGAAAACCTTGGTCAAACCGTTTACTCTGAGCAAATTCAACCTCCATTGTAAGAACGGACTCTGTCAAGAAACTGTTCAATATTGTCTTTTTTCAGCAGCTTATCCTCCTGAACAACAGGCATTCCAGGACACCTGTTCAGCAGAGCCTCTGCAAAGAAGCCCATACCGTTCCTGTGCAGGTTCCCATCTGAGTGGAGCCTGGCCGAACCTATACCGCAGGAAGGTGAGCCGGACTTCAATATAAAGCCTGATACACCTGCCGATGCAAGTTCATCTGCTTTGGCTATGCACCAGGAAGAAAGCATATGGGTAAGGTTGCGGAAGGTGTTCACAGTTAAAAGCCTTACACCGTAAGGTGTTTCAAAAAGATCCATAGGTTCTCTGGGAACAGGCATACCGCACTGGGTTTCAGGACATACGCAAACAAGTTCAGCTCTATCTCTGAGAGAATTAATAATGAAGCTGTTAAGTTCGTGACTGCCGTCATACCTTACCACAGCGCCTGTGAGGCAGGAGCTGATACCTATGAGCGGAATGGTTTCTTTAATCTGATTACTGCCCATTCAGAACCAAAGGCAGGAAGAAGGTGAAAGGTAAATAAAAGGAGTTGATACAGTATTCATTCCACCAAAACCAGGTTGAAAAGGATGGAAACCGCTGCCGGTTCATCTATCTCAACTTCTCCTGTCTCCCGGTCTGTCCTGCAGGATATTCGGTATTTAATCAGCTTGTTGCCAATGACTGCATATCGTGTAAGAATGAAGTGTCCTTCAAGGTCTGAAGACCTTTCCCGCTCTGGAAGAAACTCCCTGACCTTTCCGGTGGAAGCCTCCCTGAGCACATAACTGTGAGTCTCGGTAATGCCTGGAATACTCTTTCCGCAAAATGATATTGAAGCTGGTTCAACATCTTTCAGAATTGATCCGTCAGGGAGCTTCCAGCACCGCATAGGCATGATAGGCTTATCACCTTCCAGCGTAAACTGACAATCCTCATCAGCAATCCGTGACACATCTTCAAGGGGCTCCTGAACATTCTTAACATCCCTGTCTGTCTCTCCGCATCTTTGGCAGAACCAGAAGGCAAGTGAACCGTTTATGGTAAATCTGGCAGTCCAGAGATGATTATCTTTTTGGCAACGGGACATTAAATACTCCTCCAATCGTGTCCTGCAACTGATAAATGTAATATTCTTAATATTCAGTTATCGGTATCATGGACCGTAATCCGCAGATCATCCTACATAAACTTGTATTCCTTAAGCGAATTCCTGCTAAAAGCTAACTTCCGCTCTGCCAAATCTGTGTGTCCAATGCCTGTACATATGCAGAAACGCTGCACCGCATCATAGAGAATACCCCGAAAGAACAGGCATAATGCCCATAAATTCAACTCCTTCGCAATACATAAAGATGCGAATACTAAATAACAAGTGCCGCTTGCAAAGGAGTTATTCAGTGGTTAGTATCATTCTTATCTGAAAGAAGGTGTACCTGTGGCAGAACTGAAAGAAATACTCATTGATGATAAGAATTGCTTCGCCTGCGGACCTGAAAACCCTGTGGGGCTGAAGCTGAAGTTTCACCTTGAAGAGGGTTCAGGACATGCAGTGTGCGAAACGGTAATAGCAGATCACTTCAGCGGATGGAAGGGTGCCGCCCATGGAGGAATAATCACAACCCTTCTGGACGAAACTATGGTCTACGCCTGCTCAACCACAGGCTGGTTCACTGTTACAGGAACCATAGAGGTCAGGTTTCACAAGCCTGTTCCAACAGGAGTACCGCTGTTTATAAAGGGCAAGGTAACCGAGAACAGGGGAAGGTCAATCAAGACATCAGGAACCATTGAGGTTGATAACCAGGTACTGGCCTCAGCTGCAGCAGTGCTCATACCTGTAAAGAAAATACCTGATATGCTTGAAGCAATCGGCGACAGGTTAGCTGAATGACCGGAAACGCAGTCCTCATACCAGGGTTGGGAGGAACTGCAGACTGCTGGTCGCACATATTTCTGGAGATACTCAGTTCGTCGTTCACAATAAAAAGCCTGCCACTGCCTGAAAGCGGAACCACCATCGGTGAATATGCCTCTGAACTGGAACCTTCAACGAGACCGGATCTTCTATTGGGCTTCTCAGCAGGAGCTGCGGCTGTTCAGGAAATACTTGCAGAAAATCCACTTGCTGCAAAGAAGGCAGTGCTTCTTGCTCCTCCGGCAGGGTACGATTATCCCCCTTCACCTCCTGATACCCACGATTTTACTGAAGGCCGAGGAAGGTGGTCGGTAAAGATGCTTGAGATGATGTTCACCCCGAAGTGGCTTGCTGATCATCCTGATGTATCCAGCTACTTTCCAAGGGTCAAAAACCCTGTATCAGGCGAAACCCTCATAAGGCAGAGTAATGCCATAGAGGACTGGGCAGGTTGCCTTGACCGGCTGAAAAATGTTAGCATACCCGTTCTTATCATTGCAGGGGAACATGACATGATAACACCTCCTGTGCATGCTGAAGCAATTCACAAAAGCCTGTGCAACTCGCAGCTTGAAATGATGAATACCGGGCATGGTTTTCCCTGGCAGTGCCCTGCTGAAACCGCGAAAAAAATTCTGGAGTTTGTAAATTGAAAATACTCGGACAGATATCACAGGGGCTGGAAGAACTCGGCAAAACTGAGCTTGAGAAACTGGGAGCCAAAGGGGCAAAGGCTGTGTTCAGAGGTGTATTCTTTGAAACAGATGCTGCAGGTGCAATGAGGGTTAATTATTGCTCAAGGCTCTTCGACAGGTTTCTTCTGCCTCTTTTTACCTTTTCGTGCCACGACTCGGACCAGCTCTATTCAAAAGCAAAAAAATACCACTGGGAAAACCTTTTCGGTATCAAGTCCACATTTGCCGTTACAGCGGCAGTTTCAGGGGGAAGGATTAAACACTCACGCTGGGCAGGGCTTAAACTGAAGGACGCCATTGCCGACCACTTTAGAGACATCTGCGGAAAACGACCTTATGTGGACAGAAAAGAGCCGGATGCAGGTCTTGACCTTAGAATTAGAGGCAGCAGGGCTGAAGTGAGACTGGACCTTTCAGGAGGAGCGCTCCACCGAAGGGGATACAGAAAGCAGACGGTAAAGGCTCCCATGAGAGAGACCGTTGCCGCAGCAGCACTTGAAATGACAGGCTGGAAAGGCGAAAAGCCCCTTTCAGACCCTATGTGCGGTTCAGGCACGATTCTGTGTGAAGCTCTCATGAAGTACTGTCGTATTCCTGCCGGCTATTACAGGAAAAAATGGGGCTTCTATCGCATGGAGGAATACTCAAAGCTCACATGGAAGCAGGTAAAAGCAGAGGCAGACCACAGAATAATCTCACTGCCTGAAAAACTCCTTTCAGGAAGCGATGTTTCCCATGAGGCAGTAAGTGCCGCCAGAAGCAACCTTGAAACCTTCAGAGACGGAAAAAAAGTAATAGTATCACAGAGAGACTGGCATGAATCACAAGGCTATGCCGATACTGTGATTCTTACCAATCCTCCACATGGAATAAGAATCTTTGAAGAAACGGCAGGTATGCTGGTAAAAGAGTTCGGAGACTTTCTCAAGCAGAAGTGTCAGGGCTCCACTGCATACATTTTCCTTGGAGATACTAAACTGCTGAAAAAGGTGGGGCTCAGAACTGCCTGGAGAAAAGAACTCAGTTCAGGGGGTCTGAACGGACGGCTGGCAAGGTACGACCTCTATTGATACTCTTTCAGAATCTGTTTAAGAAGTTCCTTTAATCTCTTCTCAGGATATGGCTTTACTGCCGATGTTGCAGTAACTGCTGCCCAGGCTTCCCTTGCTGCTTTCATGTCTTCAGAGGCAATACGGTAAACCTCTTCAGAGGAAACTGGTATTCTGGCTACCCCTTCTGATCTGGCTGCAGCGGCAACTGCAGCTGCCACATGGGGAAAGAGACCTGTATCGGTCATTGCAGGAAGGATTCTTCCGCTGCCTACTATGCCCTGAACAGCGTAATCTGCAATGGCCCTTCCAGCTGCAACAGCCATTCTGTCTGTTATGGCAGTTGCGCCTGAGAGAAGCACACCCTTGAGTATTCCGGGAAATCCCAGTGAGTTGTTCACCTGATTGGGGTAGTCTCCTCTTCCTGTGGCCACTATGGCTGCGCCTGCTGCAAAAGCGTCATCTGGATAAATCTCAGGAACAGGGTTGGCGCAAGCGAAAACAATTGCGTTGTCAGCCATTTTTCTTATCCATGAAGGGTGAATGGTATCAGGGCCGGGTTTAGAGGCAGCAATAAGCACATCGGCACCCCTGATCCCTTCCCTGATGTCTTCTACCTGTTCAGGATTGGTTCTGCTGCACAGCTCACGGTGCCACTCCCAGGCATCACCCTGAAAGTCTTTGAGCCTCCCTTCATGCAGACCTCCGTGAACATCGAAAAGCATTATGTTCCCTGCCTTCGCGCCGGCTGCTAGAATAAGTTTCGCTGATGTGGAATTGGCGGCTCCTGCACCCATGAAAACTATTCTGGCACTTTCAATGGTTTTACCTGTGACCTTAAGGGCATTAAGCAGACCTGCCAGGGTTACACATGCAGTACCCTGGGCATCATCATGCCACACTGGAACAGGGCAGCTCTTCTGAAGCTCTCTGAGGACAGTATAGCACCCTGGCTGGGAAATGTCTTCCAGATTTACCACTGCAAAGGAAGGTGAAACTGCGTTAACTGTATCTACGAACCTCACCATATCTCCGTTAACATCAAGGCATAAGGGAACTGCATCAAAACCGCCAAGGAGGTTCATAAGCAGAGCCTTTCCCTCCATGACGCCCATACCTCCGGAAGGGGTTACATCTCCGTCACCGGGAACCCTTGCAGAATCGCTTACAACAGCAACAGTGCGGCCTCTGGCAGTGTGAGAAAAGGAAACCTGTTCATTATCCCTGATTGCCCTTGAAACAGCGGAAACACCAGGGGTGTACCAGGCCTCAAGCCATCCGCTGTCCACCTGGTCCACCCTGGGAACCGTCATCATCTTTCCCATGTGGTGTCTGTGGGCATCCAGGGAAAGCCTGTAAAGAAATTCTGTTAACGCACTGTCTCTGTTCTCCGGCGGCAGTTTTTCTCTCAGTTGTTTGATGGCTTCTGAAGGTGTCATCTGCTGCTCCTGATCCGTTGGTAAATACTGTTTCCGTAAATATCCCATGCAACAAACGCAGGGAATCTGTCAAGTTCTGTGCGAGAAACCGCCAGGGAAAGTTTCACAGTACTGCCCTGAACCTGTTCAATGTGTACAGCTGCAGGTGTGCTGTTACCGGTGTTCTCTCTTCCTGAAAGAGGAGGATAGACCTGAGAAGGCTCTGAAAATCCCTTGAGGCAGGCATCACTGATACCCTGATTAATAAGCCTGGAGATGGTTTCCCCTGAAACCGCCACCCTGTTGCAAGGCTCAGAGAAGACAACTGCAGTACCGGTATCCTGACACGCAGGAAGACCTGTTTCACCGGCTATGCGCATGTTCTCAAGCTCAATTGCAAGAGCCTTCCACCCTGGCCCTTCAGGTTCAGCGGCAAGGGCTTTTTTCAGAAGAGCCGTCACTTCAGGCGAAGGAACCGTACAGACAGTTGGTAAAGCTCTGCAGCAGCTTTTCTGACCTCTTCACCTTCAATTATTCTTGTGCTTTCCTTCATGGCGTTTAATATGCACTATTTCAGAGAGTTTATTCCCTTATGTGCTCAAGCCCTACATCCACAAGTGTCTCTACATGGTTGTCTGCAAGGGTGTAATAGATGTGCCTTCCGTCTCTTCGCCTTGAAACCAGGTTGCCTGCACGAAGAAGTCTCAGCTGATGGGAAACAGCTGAAACAGAGACTCCAAGCTCTTCAGCAATACTGCATACGCACAGTTCCCTGTTCCGAAGAATAAGAAGCACACCAAGCCTGGTGGGATCGGAAGCAAGCCTGAACAGCTGAGCCAGCTGTTCTGTTTCCTCAGGCATCACACTTGTCACAGCCACAAGTATCTCCTTCTGCCAGTGAGCCTGAAAATCCTGCTTTTTCTATTGTCTCCAGAGCTGCTTCTCCGGAAAAACCCTCAGAGTACGCAACTGTGGCAGTGGCGTTCTCCAGTGAAACCTCAACAGCCAGTACTCCGGGAAGAGAATTAAGCCGCTCTCTTACCTTTGCAACACAGTTTCCACAGGACATTCCTGTAACACTGTAAACCACCTGGGCAGCTTCGCCGACCTTATCCAGTCTTTTCCGTCTGGTCATTATATCCTTCACGAAATAGTAAAGCATTGCAGCAAGCATGAAAACACCTGCAGCGGAAGCCGCGACAGAATGACCTATGTGCATATGCACAGAAGCTGTTCCTGTCAGTTGAAGACCGTTGAGAAGCAGACCGGCAAGCACACTTACAGCAATCACAGTAAGAATGTAGCTTGAAAAAGCAGTCTTTCCAAGTTCCTTTCTCACCGCTGTCATGGTGGCAGCATTGGTCACAGGTCCTGCCATAAGAAACACCAGCGCGCTTCCAACAGGAAATCCTGCATAAACAAGGGCAGCAGCAACCGGAATGGAAGAGACAGAGCATACATATAGAGGAATACCTATTGCCAGTGCCGCAATGACCCCCAGAGGCCCCTGAAGCACTGAATATTCAGAGAGCTGTCCAGGCTGTATGAATACCGTAATCAGGGCTGAAACAGTTATTCCAATAAAAAGCCACACAACAATCTCACGAAAGAGGGTGCTGAAAGCATAGCGCCAGATTCTCAGAGGAATTGAACCATGCTCTTCTTTTTCTCCTGAAGCGGTAATCGTTTCTTTTCCCTTACCCTTCTCAATCGTATCTGTGATGGTTCCTGCTGTAACTCCGGCAATGAATGCTGCCAGAACCTTTGCCAGAGCCACAGGCCAGCCCAGCATGACCCATGTGGGCACTATTGAGTCAACTCCGGTCTGCGGCGTGCTGGCAAGAAAACTTACAGTGGCGCCTTTGCTTGCTCCTTCCTTTCTCAGGGCCAGAGCGGCAGGAAGCACACCGCAGGAACAAAGGGGAAGCGGAATACCCAGAAGGCTTGCCTTTGCAGAGCTTCTGAGCCCCGGCTTTCCAAGGTGACCTGATATTCTTCCCCGTTTGACGAACACATGAAGAAGACCTGCTATGAGCAGGCCGATAATAAGTGAAGGTGCCAGTGCCACTGAAGTATTCCAGAAAGCTTCCACGAATTCAAGCAGAAAAGACATGCAACTCCTTTCGATATTTGAACATTTGTTCAAATATAAGCCGAAAGAAAGGAATCGGTCAAATCAGTTATACAGTAAACTTTTTCAGCTCAGCGGCGAAACGGTCAGCACTGGCCTTCATGGCAGTTATGAAGGGGTCATCAACTATGGAACACCGAACTTCAGCATAGTCACTGATGATTTTGCTGCCTCTCTCCATGTCTCTGGTCCTTGAGCTTACAACAGAATCAATTATCTTATTCACCAGGTTCAGAAGCTCCTCTGCCTCTGCACCGGTCAGCTTACCGGCGGTCTTTTTCCCTGCAAGGTGGAAGAACCTCAGGCACTGATCGTATGTCTCTATTCCTGCAAGCCTGTCTTTTTCCAGTATGAAACAGCATCCGGCACCTGAAACAGGAGTATTCTGCAACTGTTCCGCTGAACGGCGGACAAGGGCAAGCACCTCATCTGTGAATACCTGAGTTTCCACCTTAGTGTGTACAGCTCTTGCCCTTTTCTGATGTTTCCACAGGTTTCGCAGAACCGAGTAGAGGTTTGCCCGAAGCATCCATCCAGGAATGAGCCTTGACCAGCCTGGAGGAGTTCCCTCTGGAGCATTCTCTCCGGAAAGTATCAGTGAAAAGGGATAGGATACCTTCTGAGGCATCGTTGTAACTCCTGTGGCTATGACAGACCAGGGGCTTTCGCTGTAGTCTGCAGGGAACTTCACAGAACACCCGAGGCCGAAGAAGAGCCCTGTGCCTGGTTTTATCTCCTGATCTGGAACCCTGGAGGTGTGGTTGCTTCCGACATTGGCTCCGTAACCTATGTTGCCCCTCCCCTCCGGCCAGCATGCTGCTATAAGAAGTGACTGATGGTGCATGCCTGTAAGGGGGCCTGCCACAGAAGCGGTTATCTCACCGCCGCCGAGAACGCTGTCGGCGCCAAGAAAAGAGCAGGTAAGCCTTCCCTGCTTTTCAGCAGTTGAGTACTCACCGAGAATTGAACTGTCCACCACTGCCTGGGTTGTTGCTCTGCCGTTCCACTGAATCACGCTGTTAAGAACAATTGCTCCGTGGGAAGCTGAGGCTTCTTCCATGAGAAGCGAGCCTTTAACTGAACCTGCATTCTCACAGGACGAACCTTTCATGAACACAGAATCGTTTATCAGAGGGCAGTTTCTTAAAACAGCGCCTTCACCGATTACACCTTTGGCATCTGAAGCCTTCTGCAAGAGAATTGCCTCTGCTCTGCGGGAGTCTTTTCTGCCCTGAGCTGAAGCAAGGTATGCAGCATCCATATGATCCATTACAGGAATAAGCGGCATATCCCTCTCGCCGGTTTCCACTCCCCCATGAATGCTTCCCCTGAGAAAGCTGTCGCCGTTCCATACAATGGAACCGCAGAATTCTGTAAGGGAACCCTGATTCAGTGAATACCCTGAAATGAGATCTGTCGATTTCACTGTAAGAGGCCCGTTTATAACACAATCCTCTATCGAAGAATCGCTCAGTTCACCTGAAGGAAGGTCAATGTACACAGTTCCGTAAAAGGAGCATCTGCGAATCAGCGAAAGGTCTGTACCCTTTGCAATTAGAACCTTTTTCCAATTGGAAGAATAACAGCCTGAAGCTGTGAGAAAATCTATCTCCTCAGTGGTGAGTTCCCTGAATCGGTTCAGTATTTCAGGCTGCTCTGCAAAGTGAAAAGATGTGAGCCTGCCGAGAATATCAGTCAACCCGGTTCCGCCTCTCTCTTCTCTGCCAGGCTGATATGTTCATGAGAGCCTCTTCGGTTCTTCTCTGAAGCGCTTCTGAAGTGTTGTATCCCATATGGGGAGAGATAATAACTCCCGGTATTGTTCTGAGAACACTGTTCTCAGGAAGGGGCTCAGGGGTGGTGACATCAAGTGCCGCACCGCCAAGATGCCCTGACTGAAGCAGCCCGGTCAGTGCGTTCTGATCCACAATACCGCCTCTGGCAGTGTTTACCAGAACAGCGCCTTTCTTCATCATTTCAAGTCGTTTCCTGTTGAGAAAATGCCTTGTCTCAGAGTTCAGAGGCAGGTGAACAGAGAGTATGTCCGACTGGGAAAAAAGTTCTTCCAGATCAACATAATCACCGGGAAATTCACTTCTTTCAGTTCTGCTCCAGCCAATGATTTTGCATCCTGCAGCCTTAAAAAGTTCAGCGGTACGAACCCCTATCTCACCTGTGCCCAGAATGCCCACCACTTTACCTGAAAGCTCTATTCCATACTCTCTTCTTGAATCCCTGAGAGATTTAACAGTAAGGGCAAAGGCAAGCTCGGAAACGCTTCTGGTTGAATAACCGGGAACATTGCATACTGCAACTCCGAACTCCCTGGCAGAATCAATGTCAATATGGTCATATCCGGTAAAGGCAACTGATACAATTCCTCCAGGAATAGACTTAAGCATTTCTCTGTCCACAGACCGTCTTACCGTTATCAGCGCAGAATGTCCGTTCGGCTGATTTCCCCCTTCAATCTTCCATCCTGGAAGTATCTCAGCAGCGGCAAACCTTGTTTTCGCCGGAGAAATCCCCGGTTCCTGAAGAATAAGCAGCTTCCTTTTCATCTACAGCCCCCTGAGAAGCTCCACAAGGAAGAGCAGAAAGGAATCTGTGGAACTCACGCTTACATTTTCCCCTGGAATGTGCACATTACTGATGTCCGGACCTATGCTTATCATATCCAGATTACCTACTCTCTCTCCTATGATACCGCATTCAAGGCCAGCATGAATAGCCTCAATGACAGGCTCCCTGCCCAGTATTCTGCGGACTGCCTCTGAAGCGGCCTTCAGAAGCCTGCTGTTCCTGTCAGGGGTCCACCCTGGATAACCGTTGCCTGAGGTTACCTCTGCTCCGGCGAGACGGCCTGCTGCAGCTGCAGCCTGAACAACAGCATCTTTAGCTGACTGGAGGGCACTTCTCACGCTCAGGAGTATCTCTGCCTTTTCCCTGTCTGTGATGACTATGGCAAGGTTGCAGGAGGTCTCCACCAGCCCCTCAACCACGCCGCTCATTTTCTCCACACCGTGGGGAAGGGTAAGAAGCAGGTCAATCAGAGAAGATGAAGACTCAGGAGACATGACAGTGGAAGAATCACACTTGACACATCGGACTGAAACAGATTTCTCTATGCCGTCATACTCAGCTGCAAAATTTTTTTCCAGTCTGGAGCAGAGAGCTTCTGCCTGCGAGGTATCCTCCACTGCGAGAACAGCTTTTGCCTCCCTGGGAATCGCATTGTGCTTGGTTCCTCCTGAAAAACTTACCAGCCGGCCATCCAGAGTGTCTTCAATTTCTCTGCATACCCTCGCTGCCAGCTTAATGGCATTTGCATTGCCGGCAGCAATTTCCATTCCTGAATGGCCTCCGTTAAGTCCTCCCACGGTAACCTCAACTGCAGACAGATGGTTATCAAGGTAAGAAAGAGGCAGCTTTACTTTTGCATCCTTACCTCCAGCGCAGCCGATGGTTATTACTCCGAAATCCTCAGAATCAAGATTGATGAGCCTTTCTGCAGTAATCCACTCCGGCGGAAAACCCAGCGCTCCTACAAGACCTCTCTCCTCATCCACTGTGAAGAGACATTCAAGGGGTGTAACACCTTCATAGTCCCCGTCAAGAAGCTCAAGCATCAGGGCAACTCCTATGCCGTTATCGGCACCCAGGGTGGTTTCACGGGCCACAAGAAGGTCACCTTCAAGCCTTGCGTCAACCGGGTCGGTTGAGAAATCGTGACTGCTTCCTGATACCTTCTCCCCTACCATATCCATGTGGGCCTGCAGGGCTACAGCCTCACCTCTGCCCGGTTTTCTTATAAGCACATTCATCTGGTCATCAGAGAGATATTCAAGCCCTCTGCTTGCTGCAAAGTCAATGAGATACCTGGAAACAGCCCCTTCGTCGCCACTGGTTCTGGGAATACGGCAAAGCTCCTTGAAAAACTTCCAGACCGGTTTTTCACTCAGTTCAGATGGAAACATCTCTACTCCACTCCAAAGGTTTTTATGAAGTGACTGAATATCACCTCACCGGTGTTGAAATCAGGGCCTCCCTGCAGAATGCTGTTCAGATCAATTCCATTTTTCTCAAACAGCTCTGGATCATTCTGAAAACAGCGGTTTCCGCTCTCCCTGTCAAATTCAGGATGAAACTGAGTGCCAAAAAGTTTTAGTTCCATGTTAAGAAAGGCCTGTATCTCTGTATGCTCATTTGTGGCAGTTATCACAGAGCCTTCAGGAATTGCGGTAACGCAGTCATAGTGGGACTGCCAGACTCTTTTAGTACCCCTGAGCTCCTTCTGCGGCCATGTCTCAAGAAATTCAACAGGCAGCCAGCCTGCTTCCAAAGACTGTGCTTTGCCCACTGCCTCAGAACCTGCCATAGCTTTTGCCAGAAGCTGGTGCCCGTAACAGATACCCATCTGCGGCACACCTTCGCTGCTGCATCGTTCAATAAAACTGCATGCACCGGAAGAAAAAGTGCAATCATCAACTATGGACAAGGCGGAACCTGAATGTATCACCGCCTTGAAGTCCCAGGGGACAAGATCAGGGAACAATGAACCGTCAGCGATTCTGACCACTGCGGTGGAACAGCTGAACCATCGGCTGATGTTCTCCCCTGATTTCATGTCAACAGAGTAATCAAGAACAAGAAGCGGTTTTTCCAAAGCAGACATCCTTTCAATGATATACCGATGTACAATAACAGCATGGCAGAACCGATTGCAACAATCTTTGCGCATGTGTATCATACTGTCTTTGAGGGGAGTTTCAGTTGAAGTACGCAGCCAGACGGAACGGTTTTCCCTGGTTCAGACCTGTGAGTCCCAGACGGTTCCTTACTGTGAGAATGGACACTACCAACTACTGCAACCTCCGTTGCTCCATGTGCCCTATGAGGCTTTCAGACAGGGATCCTGACCGTAAATGGCGTCACATGTCGCAGGAAGTGTTTCAGCGTATCAGAAAAGAGGTTTTTCCTCTGGCAAGAACCGCAGGTATCAGCTGCGGTGCAGAACCTCTCACAAATCCTTCGTTTTCCAGGCACCTTGAAGCTCTCTACAAAAGCGGTGTTCCATACAGAGAAATGGTTACCAACGGCACCCTGCTCACTGATGAATGGATTGATACAATACTGAGATTTCCCCCTACTGCAATCTTCGTCTCCATAGATGGAGCCACCGATGAAGTCCACGGCAGAATAAGGGATAGAGCAAACCTTGCAGCTACCATAGCAATGCTCAAAAAGCTTATCGGTAAAAGGGGAAGGAATCGCTTTCCCATGCTCAGCTTCAGTACAACCCTCCAGAGAGACAACCTTCACCAGATGAAAGGAATAGTGGAACTGGCAGCAGCAACAGGAGCTGAAGGCGCCGGTTTTGTTCCACTGGTTCCATATGAAGGTCTTGACACCCTCGGCCGAACCGTTGACATGAACTGCGAAGAAACCCTTAGAAGAGTCGAGGAAGCAAAGAGAGCCGCCATCGAAAAGGGAATCAGATTCAGCTTCGCTGCAGGAACTGCTGTGAGAGCTGCTGCCCATCCCTGCCCGTATCTGAACTCAACGATATACATTGACCCTAACGGTTCAGTTTTTCCCTGTGCCTACTGGAACACAGGAAAACCTCTTGGTAATGTTATGGATGGCTTTAATACTATCTGGAAAGGCTTTTACTACCGAAGACTGCGAAACGGAAACTGGCAGGAGGGTGACTCCTGCCTGAACTGTCCGGAAGTTACACAGCGGAAATCTGAGGTTAAAAAAGCAAGGTCATGATCAGGGAAATGCAGTTATACCCATAAAACTGGATATTTTCCAAAGATCATTCTCATAATCCAGCAGAGCCTCCTGAGGTATCTCTGCTCCTGCCGCAGTACGAAAGATCATATCAACCACTGCCGATCTTCCGTCAATAGAAACTGAAATAATATTCAACTCATATGGTGCATATCTGGCACTTATCATTGGCAGAGAAAGGGTTTCTGCAAGATAATCTGCAACCTGCCAGTCTTCCAAAACTTCGGTATCAACAGTGTAGCCTGCATTGCTCAGCCTTCGCAGAGTGCTTTCAGGATCCCTTTCAAAACTCTGTTTGACAGAGTTAAGCATAGCATTCACCTGCACCATGGCCTCTGAAGAAAAATGCATTGCAGCTGAAACACCATCTCCGTTCTTGAGAGCTTCCATAAACAACTGAACCTCAGTCCTTATCATGGCTTCTGACCGGGCATCATTGGAAAAAGCTGAAACTGAAAACAACAAAACAATGCCGAATAATGCCATTCCCCTCATAATCCCCTACTTCCCTAAACTGTCCTGTTGCAATATCGGCAATGCAGGACATAGGCGCAAGGGGGATTACAGCGCTCTACTGGCCTGCTGTCAACTGCTTAAGCAACATTTCGTGAAAGTCGCACATATAATAGATTATAATACTCAGACTGAACTCCGGAATCAAGGAAAGAGTCAGAATTAAGGATATAGATGGTATCAGATATTCTCACCCCATATACCCAGAGTTTTAATCAGCCCGCTAAGCGCTATTCCCATCCCTTCAGGTGAAATCCATTCCCTTCTGGAATGAAAGAGTTCGCCGCCGGTTGGCAGATTTGCAGTGGGAACTCCCATGAAACTCAGCCGTGAACCGTCTGTACCGCCTCTGATGGCGCCTTCATGAACATCTATTCCACAGTTGCGAAATCCCTCAAGAGCGTACTCCACAAGTCTTCTGTCCCTGCTGAGTATCTCTCCGGGATTGCAGTACTGTTCCTTCATCTCAAGCTCTATGGAAGCTTCCGGATAGAAGCAGCGGAGAGAGTCGCGAACTGCTTCCATTCTCCGTCTTCTCTGTTCCATACCTTCTGTTGTAAAGTCCCTGAGAATGGTTCTTACCTCTGCTTCGCCGGTTGTGCCTTTTACAAACAGGGGGTAATCGTAGCCTTCTCTTCCCTGACTGTTTTCAGGCATTTCCTCCGGGCGGATCATGGAGATAAGCTCGCCGGCTATCCTCACTGCGTTAACCATGCTTCCGTGGCCACTTCCAGGATGCACTTCCCTGCCGGTAATCTTCCAGTCTGCAGACCATGCGTTGAAGGTTTCTGAAGCTATTTCAGTAACTTCTCCGCCGTCTATGGTATAGGCAAAATCAGCACCAAAACGGCTGGTATCAAAATTGTCAACTCCTCTGCCTACCTCTTCATCCGGTGTAAAAGCCACCACAACACGGGGCCTTTTCATTTCAGGGTTCTCCATCATAATACGGCAGGCTTCCATGATTATGGCAACTCCAGCCTTGTCATCAGCTCCGAGAAGAGTGGTTCCGTCTGTTGTAATGATGGTTCCGCCCACATAACGCATGATGTCAGCACACTCTGCCGGATCTATGGTTACCCCTTCACCGGGGCTTATCGGTGAACCGTCCCAGTTCTCATGAATTACAGGGTTGACATTTTCACCTGGAGATTCAGGAGAGGTGTCAACATGGGCTATAAGCCCCAGGGTTACAGTACCGCTGCCTCCTGGAACAGAACCGTAGAGAACACCTGTTTTCGAGAGAAATACATTTTCCAGACCTATTTCTTTCATTTCCTTTTCAAGAATTCTGAGAAGGTCAAACTGTTCTGGAGAAGATGGACTGTCAGCACAGTCCGGATTGGAAGCTGTTGCAACTTTTACATACCTGAGGAATCTTTCAGTAAGCGAGTTCAAGGTGACTCCTTTCAATGCCTGTTATGGGAATAGTATAATTCGTATGGGAAAATTCAGCCATCAGGGAGGGTAAATTTCTTGGAGAGATTTCTGACAGAGAAAGACATAGCTGTATTTCTCGGTTTGAGCATTCCTGATACGCTTAAGCAGCTCAAGAACAGCGGGCTTAAAACTGTTCAGAAACAGGGCAGGCTGGTGTATTCCAGAAGCGAGGTGATAAACTGGATATCATCTGATTTGAGTTCACTTACAGGTGAGCGGCTCTTGAAAGCAGAGGTATCTTCAGGAGGTCAAGGCGGTCTTGATTCAGAGTTCTGCGGAATTACTCAGCTTCTTTCCAGAGGCGGAATATTTTTTCCTGAAAGAATATCCACCAGATCATCAGTTTTCAGGTTTCTTGCACAGACTGCCTGCGACCTGGGCGCCGCTTATGACTCCAGAGAGCTGAGAGAACAGCTTGAAGAACGGGAAAAGGTTGTTTCCACTGCCTTGAAATGCGGCGCAGCGCTTATTCACCCCCTTGACATTGGCAAACTATATCTGGAACATGAGCTTCTGGCACTTATGATTCCTCCGCACCCTGTACCATTCGGAGAAGCATCTGGAAGGCTCACATCCCTCTTCTTTCTGCTTCTGTTTCCTGATCCCCACAGGCATGTTCACATTCTGGCAAGACTTAACAGGCTGCTTAGAAGCTGTGAATTCGTGAACAACCTGCTGACAGCACAAAATGAAAATGAAGCTATAGAAACATTCAGAGTGCGTGAACTTGAGGTTATCGGTTCAGGTGCCGGAAGATGAACGGAGGAGAAGTGGGCTCATTCAAGGGGAGAAATATCGTATCCCTCAGGGATATGACCACCGATGACCTGTGGACAATTGTTCACAGGGCAGAGGAGTTGAAAAAAGGCATCAACAGACAATGCCTCAGTGGAAAAACAGTTGCGTCACTGTTCTTTGAACCGTCAACAAGAACACGACTCTCTTTCGAGTCAGCTGTACTGCAGTCAGGCGGTCAGGTTTTCGGCTTTGCTGATCCAGGAGCTTCATCACAGAGAAAGGGAGAGTCTTTTGCCGACTCAATAAGGACAGTAACAGGCTACTGTGACGCAATGGTAATCCGCCACCCTGTGGAGGGAGCAGCAAGGCTGGCCAGTGAGGTTGCAACCGTTCCTGTGATAAATGCAGGAGACGGAGCCAATCAGCACCCTACCCAGACATTTCTGGACCTTTTCACCATCAATGAGGAGTTTGGAAGACTTGATGATCTCACAATAGGAATAATGGGTGACCTCAAATATGGAAGAACTGTTCACTCCCTGACCCATGCAATGGCATTGTTCAGAGCAAGAATGGTATTCATCTCCCCGCCATCGCTGAGAATGCCTTCAGCTATACTGGCCGAGCTGGATGAGGCAGGCATTCCATACAGAATAGCCGAATCACCTGAAGAAGCCGCTGAAATGGAGATGGACATACTCTATGTCACAAGAATCCAGAAGGAACGCTTCGGAGACCCTCAGGAGTACAAAAATATTGCTCACAGCTACAGAATTGACAGAGAGACCATAGATACAGTGGGACACCAGGTACGAATCATGCATCCCCTTCCCAGAGTTGATGAGATAGCCGAGGAAGTGGACTCAACACCGAATGCGATTTATTTCAGGCAGGCACACAACGGAGTTCCCACCAGACAGGCCCTTCTCGGGCTGGTGACAGGAGGGATAAGCTGATGGACAGGGCATACAAGGTTTATTCAATAGACAACGGAACAGTTATCGACCACATTCCAACTCCGCTGGCACTCAAGGTGGTTGAAATTCTCGGCATAGGCAACGAGGGAATATTCACCATCGGCGTAGGCTTCCAGTCCAAAAGTCTTCCTGAAGGCAAGGACATTGTGAAGATAGAGAACCGAATCCTCCTTGAGAGCGAAACTGACACGATAGCCCTCATTGCCCCCAGAGCAACAATCAACATCATTTGTAACGGCAAGGTAAGCGAGAAACGGAAGATTTCAGTTCCTGAGACGATCCGAGGAGTAATGACCTGCCCCAACCCCAACTGCGCAACCAACAATCTTGGAGCAGAAAAACACTTCACCCTTGAAGACCCGTCACAGGTCGTATACAGATGCCGTTACTGTGAAAGGGTAACAGAAGTAAAGCCGGAAAATCTCACTGCCCCTTAAACCGAAATTCCCGGTAAGTACTTGAATCAGGCTGAATTTCCCGAAAATTCAGCCTGATCTCTTCTTCCGGCCAGTGTTCTCTGCGTTCTCATATGGGTTTAACCTCGTTCGGGAATGTTACAGAGGTACCTGGTTGAGTCAGCGCGCACACATCCATATGCCTCTTCAGGCCACTGAACAGCAAGTGTATCAAGCCCGTAAAGGAATGCTGAGGAGTCTTGATGGCCGGGTACTCATCGGCCCGAAAAACCGCAGAAGAATGGCACCTCCATCTGTGGAGACATGCCCTCCATCAAACTTGCCGACAGCTTTCCTGCATCCGAGACCTTGAAATTCAAGTTCTGATTGAACATTATTAAATTGATGCTTTGTATTCATGATCAGGCCGTTTCTGTTGAGTGCTATGTTGTTGGCTTTCAATGTAATATAACACTCTGAAGCGGCCTTTTCAACTATATCGGAGAGATATTTTGGCTGGGACCAAGTCTGTTGATCTGTTTGATCAGCTTACCGTTTTCACTTTGAATAGATGTGAAAAACCGTGCAGAAGAACAGCCTTCCTCAGCAACAGCAATCTTGATACTGTCCTTATGGACATCAAGACCCACATATCTTAACACAATGGACCACCCTTCTGGATGAGATTATCTGACAAGGGTAAGGTACCCTGATCAGAGGCGGTGGTACAACCATTATGTCTGAATACCTTGACTCTCCCTGTTCACTTACTGATAATAGAATAGTGAGTATAGAAAAAGACTCTAACAACAGGAAGGATATCATGAGAACTGTTAGTTTTATGCTTTGCGTTACCGCTATGGTTTTCGCCAATGACGACGGATGCACAGAAATCCTTTCATCATCATCTTTACCTTCCACAGACGGCATAACCCTCTCTGTGCTGAACACATTTTCACCTGGCCAGATGTCACTGGGGATGGACATCTATGAAGGATCATCATCAACCCTTGCACTTGCCGCAAACCCCAATAGTGACATGATTCAGTTTTACGATGCCTCCAGCGGCTCTCCGCAAGCTTCCATGGACCTGAGTTCCGCCAACACCAACTGCTTCTGCGCAGCCTTTAACGATGACTTGACCAATGAAGTCTACTACACAGATGACTGGAACAATAACAACCTTTTCTACACAGATGATTCAGGCTCTACCTGGGCAACAGTTACCAGCCCTGTGCTGGATGAGGGAAAAGGTATGGATTTTGACGGAACCGATTACTGGATCACCGACTTCAGTTTAGAAGTCTGCCGTTTTCAGCCGGGAGGAAGCTATGAGATGCTTTCCACACCTCAAATTCCTTCTCAGCTCAGCGGCCTGACAGTTTTTCCATACAACGGCAGCATTTGCCTGGCGGTTACAGCTTACAGTACTTTAAACATATGGTTCTACACCTGGAACGGGAGCACTCTCTCCTTCATGGGAAGCGCTCCCTGCCCGGGTTCGCCGCAGAAGAGCTATGGACTCGCATACAGTGAGAGCAGAGGCACCATTTTCTGGTCCTACAAAAACAGTTCTGAACAGTTCGAAATAGCCGAGCTTTCATTTGACATAACGGCACTTTCCAGAAACACATGGGCAGGGATCAAAACTTCTTTCTGATAAAGTTATTCCCCGGGGAAGGAAGAGATTACCGTCTCTTCCTTTTACGGTTCTGCAAGCACAGTCCATTCACATCAGAAGGATGGAACATGAAGATGATATTCGTAAACGGGATGCTACAGCTTGAATGGAACCTTGAGATATAGAAATGCAGGATATGGATTAGTGCCATGTTAACAATAAATTATCAGGCAAATTATGAAACTGAATAAAATAGAATTCTTAGCCATGAATAATCCCATACGACGGTTTAGCCAAAAACATATAGAATTTAAACGGTTTAAAGAATATATCTCAAAACAAGATACCACACTTTTTAACTCTACGATCTTAGATACTGGTTGTGGCTCTGGTTTCAGTTCAAAACTTATTTCAGAAAATTTTTTTCCAAAAGAATTAATAGCATTTGATTATATGCCCGAACAAATTGAAATTGCAAAGAAGAAAAATCCATATGCAAAATACTCCGTTGATGACATTACAAATATAAGTCAACCTAATGAAAAATTTGATGCTGTTTTTGTTTTCGAGATCCTGCATCATGTTCCAAATTGGAAGCAAGCAATAAAGGAATTATACCGTGTCATTAGAACAGGTGGACATTTATTTATTTGCGAAGTAAACAATGAAGGAGTTCGATTTGTTGATAAATATTTTAAATTTCACCATCCTGAAGAGGCAAGATTCACCTGGAAACAGTTTTCGAATGCTTTAACTGAATCAAATTTTGCAATTGAAGAGCAATCAAAATTGGTTTTCAGCTGTATCCGATCTTACATGTGCAGAAAAATTTAATGTGCTTAGCATTAAGTTATTTATATATTGCTGTTGAGATAATACAGTATTGCGCCAGGCAGTGGCAATGAAGATAACTTGGATCGGATCTTATTTAACTTATAATTTTAATAATTAATAGTATCAAGATAATCCTACGATTGATTTCTAATATTGCTGAAATTACAGTTAAGATCATTCATTGATTGCATGATGCATCGTTTCACCGGACTCGTTGCACACGCCGGTGAACTCAGCGATGCATGGAAACTACAACTGCCCTGGGGAGGTAATTTTCATGTATCTGTCACGCTCGCTGAAAATACATCCGCAGTATGGCTGTCGATACATTCCTGCTTCTCTGGACAGGGTAATTGACTTCCGGTAGAGTTTGCTGAAATCCCTGTGAAGGTATTTCACCTCTGTGAGTTCTTCAGCTGCAAGGCCTGCTTTAAGGATCATTTTCTGATTCTGATAGGGAGAGATGGTAAGGGTTGTGGTAAATGATTGTATTCCAAGTGCCCTGGCTTGAAATGCCGTAGCAGTCATTCGTTCTGAAAAACAGGCCATACAGCGGTTATCTGCCTCCATGAGCATTCTTAAGTTGCTCTCAGGGTGGTAATCGGTGGAGTAAATAACAGGAAGCTCCTTTACTGAAGCCCATTCCTTCAGAGCATCAAGCCTTCTCTGAAGCTCTTTCCAGGGGTGTATGGAGGGATTGTGAAAGAAACCGGTCACTTCATAGCCATCCTGACGAAGTTCATCGAGAACCGCAGTGGCACAGGGGCAGCAGCATATGTGAAGAAGAATCTCTCTGCTCACAGGTTCAGTTCCTCCTGACCGTTTCTGGTAAGGCCCAGATGCCTGTATGAAAGTGAAGAGGCCATTCTGCCGCGGCTTGTACGACTGATGAACCCTCTGGAAAGAAGGAAAGGCTCTACAACATCTATCAGTGTATCCCTCTCCTCATTCAAAGTGGCTGCAAGCGCAGAAACCCCAACAGGCCCACCTGAATAATTCTGAATGATAACTGAAAGGTATCTGCGGTCAAGCCTGTCCAGGCCTGCCTCGTCTACTCCGTTTATATCCATTGCCTCAACAGATGTGTCCTCATCTATGGTATTCCGGCGCATCACCTGCGCATAATCTCTTACCCGTTTCAGCAGCCTGTTGGCTATACGAGGGGTTCCCCTTGAGCGCATTGCAATAGAGAGCGCTCCGCTCTCTGTGATACCTGCCTGAAGTATTCCTGCTGATCTGGTGACAATGGTTGTCAGGTCGGTATGGTCATAAAACTCAAGATGCATTGAGAACCCGAACCTGTCACGAAGAGGGCCGGTAATGAGACCTGCCCTTGTGGTTGCTCCCACCACTGTAAAATGCTCAAGATCCAGTTTAACAGTTCTGGCATGGGGGCCTGGATCTATCACCATGTCAATCTCGAAATCCTCCATTGCAGGATAGATGTATTCCTCCACTATTCTGGGAAGCCTGTGTATCTCGTCAATGAAGAGAATATCTCCTCTGGTGAGATTCGTAAGTATGCCCACAAGATCAGCAGGTCTTTCCAGGGCAGGCCCTGATGTACAGACGATGCTGGCGCCCATCTCCGCTGCGATAACATGGGCAAGGGTTGTCTTGCCCAGCCCTGGAGGGCCGTGAAAGAGGAGGTGATCAAGAGGTTCCCCTCTCTCCCTGGCTGCCTGTACTGCTATCCTGAGATTTCTGATAACCTGCCGCTGGCCTATGTACTCTGAAAAAGTGGCTGGCCTCAGCGAGGTGAACTCCCTCTCCTCCAGAGGAGTGCTTTCTCCCCTTACAATGGATTCAAGGGCCATGTTACTGCCTCGCTTTCATTGCCGCCCGAACCAGCTCTGAAGGAGTTGCGTCCTCCCCTGCCCTGTCCAGAGCAGCTGTTATCATGGAGGCTGCTTCCGACGCTGGAACTCCCAGCTGTTCAAGTATGGCTCTTGCATCAGCGGCACTGCCTGGCTCAACAGTTACTGACGGGGCATAATCACCTTCAGAGAATGTGTCCTGCAGTTTGGCTATGATCTGTTTCGCCCGCGATTTACCTATTCCCGGCAGTGAAGTAAGAATCTTGATGTCCCCTGAAGCTATTGCTGAGGCCAGATCTGAAGGGGGAATTACCATAGCCTTTGTAGCTGCTCTCAAGCCAATTCCTGAAACGCTGATGAATCTGGTGAAAAACTCCCTGTCCGAGAGGGAAGGGAAGGCAACTGCCAGAGGCACTCCCCTGTTGCCTTCATTCTGTATCTGAAAGAGAAGATGAAAAACCGCAGGCTCTCCAGGCTTCACATATCTGAGGAAATAACCTGGAGCAAGGAGATTGAGGAGAAGAGGCCCCACTGCCAGGTGAATGCTGGAACCTTCAACAGATTCAACTGTACCTGATATTCTCTCAAGCAAACCTTTCCTCCTCGTAGAGAGCCAGGGCAACTGCTATGGCATCACTTACATCAACAGGCTTCAGTTCTTTTTTGATACCGAATATTCGGCGAACCATTCCGTTCACCTGCTGCTTGCTTGCTCTGCCGTTGCCTGTAACAGCCTTCTTGACCCGGCTTGCAGGAAGGGACTCTACCCTGATACCTCCCAGACCGGCTGCAAGGCAGAGAACACCTCTCGCATGACCCATGATAATAGCAGTGGTAGGATGCCGGTAGTGAGAATAGATTTTCTCAAGACCCATTACTTCAGGTGAATATGTCTCTATAACCTGGGAAATTCCTCTGTACAATTCTGTCAGACGGGGAGTAAGGGGATCTGCAGTTCTTGTTCTTATTGTTCCTGCATCAACAAGACTGACTGAACTGTCTCTGGCTCTGATAACACCGTAGCCGGTGATATTAAGCCCTGGATCAACCCCCAGAATGATCCTTTCAGCCAATCACTCCGCCATATCAAAATTGGAATGAATGGCCTGAACATCATCGTGGTCTTCCAGATTTTCCAGAAGCTTCATAGCCTTCTCAGCTTCCTTGCCTGCAAGAACCACGGTGTTGGAGGGAACCTTGGTTACTTCAGCAGAAGCCACTTCTATACCAGCTGCCTCAAGGGCTTTCTTTACCTCGAACACTTCATCAGCGCCGGTAATGGCAACGATGGTTTCGTCAGATGCCTCCACATCTTCAAGACCAGCTTCAAGACCTGCTTCAAGAACCTCGTCCTCTGTGTGAGCTGAACCGTCTATTATTATCTGTCCCTGCCTGCTGAACAGGTATGCAACGCTGTTCTTTGAGCCCAGACTGCCGCCGCCTTTGGTTAGTATGTGGCGAATCTCAGCAGCGGAACGGTTCTTGTTGTCGGTAAGCACCTCAACGATAATTGCCACTCCGCCGGGGCCGTAGGCTTCGTAAACCATTTCCTCATAGGAAACTCCTTCAAGCTCACCGGTTCCCCTTTTAATAGCCCTCTCTATGTTGTCGTTGGGCATGTTCTGGCTTCTGGCGGAATCTATGGCCACCCTGAGCCTGGGATTCATCTCAGGATCGCCGCCGCCTTGTCTTGCTGCTACAGAGATTTCCTTAACAAGTCTGCTGAATATCTTACCTCTTGCAGCATCAGCCTTGCCCTTCTTGTGCTTGATGGTGCTCCATTTATTGTGTCCGGACATCTATATCTCCTTTTTCATGAGTGCTTTCCAACGGTGTTACTTTAGAAATTAACTTCATTCAGGTCAAGACAGAGCGCTTCGGAACTCCATAAGCCGGTTCCAATGAGGAGCGTTTCTTCGAAAGAAAGAAACTCCTGTTTCAGCAATGCTCACCTTCTCAACCTGGGCTTTGCAGGGAAGAATAACCAGAGTTTTCTCCACTGAAGCCAGAACAAGCTCTATCTCTGCCAGCCAGTCAGCCTTATCTGTCTCCTGCCCTACCGCCACACACCTTGCCAGTGATTCTGTGTCATCAGGGCTTATGGCGCACCCGCAGACCACAGGAAACCTGTCTTCAGGTTTAAGCAGCGGAGGCAGACTGTCAATCTTCTCAGAGAGCATCGTGCCGGTGCCTGGAAGGCCATTGAGATAAAAGGCAGGAAAAAGCAGCGTGCGGCGGTCGGAGCTTTTGGGAGTTTCCCTTACCTTGCCCGGCATTGCATCAGGGCTGTAGCGACTGTCATACCTTAGAATACTTACGGTAAACTCATTTCTTACAGTTCTCCTGAGTATGTGAACAGTCGTCCTTATCTTCCAGAAGGGAAGAGGAAGCAGGGAATCTGCCTGAGACCTGTGCTCAACTTCAACCTGTTCAAGGCCGTTTTCTCCTGTAACCCATCCGGTTCCGCAAACTGAGCATACAAAAACACAGTCTGATTCCAGCCCTCTGAGAGAAGAACCGCAGCTGCTGCAGACCAGTCTCATAACCTTCATATATGACTGTCCATTCCGGAGTTTTTCGAGGCAATTTTAAAGAACCTCATGGAAACAGCCCCCAGACCCCATAAAGAAAGCAGGGAGAAAGTCAGAACAGGCCCCACTCTGAACAGCCCTGCTGCCAGAATAACCGAGACAACAGGTACAAGGCCTGCCCAGATGCTTCCCACAATCCGGCATACCTTTCTCCAGTGACCGGTATCAGCAGGAAATGAGCCTTTCAGCACTTCTCCGGAACACCCGTCCACCACTATTCGGTACAGCCTCTCACCTGCTGTGTAGTCAACAATCCAGAGAGGATAGTGAACAAGCCTTTCTCTGCTCCCTGTAACTGCCAGATACATGCAGCGCTGTTCCAGACCGACACCTGCGCCGTCACAGAGCCTCTCGGCAAACTTTTCAGCCTGTTCTCTTGCCTTCAGGAGTGAAACAGAAGGGTCAACTACATGGGCATCAGGAGGGAGGTTTTCTGAATCAAATACCCTCAGAGGAAGCCTGGAGCCGGATCTGCCGAGAGCCATTCCGGAAAGCCCCATCTGTGATTGCAGACCCAGAGAGGGGATTCCCAGCGGCTCAAGCTTTGCACCGCTGACTATCATGTCTATACCGTTGCTTATCTGGTGTTCTTCAGCCCTTACACCCTTTCTCTGCTTGATAGTTCTGACTATCGTCACTCCGGAGCCGTCTTCCGCATCACCTGCGGTTCTGACTTTTTTCTCTTTGAATACCGGTCTCACACCAAACACATAACCGTCTACCCTGCTGGAAATGAGCCAGAAAGGAACATATGCCAGAAATGGCTTGCGAACCCTGCAGGAAGAAAAAACGCTTCCGGAGAACTGCTCAAGCTTTCGCCTTACAGATCTGAGAGCAGAGGTGGCATCTATTCTTGAGTCAACCAGATACCTGTTCACTGTTCCATGGAAGAAAAGAGGTGTATCGCAATGGGAGCATACAGCGTTGGTGCTTCCCTCGCTGACCTCCAGCAGTCCGCCGCAGGAGGGACAGGAGAGGGTCAGAACATCACTCATCGGTTCCTGCCCCTGATTACATCAAAGAGGAATGGCGTGATAATAGCGGCTGCCATTCCTGCAGCTGCAGCCCAGAAAAAAGAGAACCCCTTCAGCAGGAAGAAAAGAACAACAGCAGGAATCACCCCTGCGGTAAAAGCCGCAAAAGCCTCCCTGTACGGATTAAATCCCTTTGAAGATGTCTGAGCCCATTCTGAACCTGCAACTGATCCGCTCACAGCATCAACGATGATACCCTGCCCTGAGCCGGTTCTTATCATTACTCTGAATGGATGATAGATAACACCCTCTCCCTCTGCAAGGTCAGGGTCAACAGGAATGACAGTTCCTTCAGCCTCGCTCTCGTTCCATATGCGTCTGTCTGCAGAAGGCGGAGAGTAAGTGTCCATTTCAGCATAGGGCTGAGTGAAGCATCTCTTCAGTGTTTCAGGATGGTACGGAAACCAGTAGATGGATGAAGAAGCAATAGACTCAGGGGGAAAAAGCCTTTCAGCATCCTCCTTTGAAAGTACCGGTCTGTGAAAAAAACTCTGACCGGTAAAACCGCTTATCAGACCTCTGGCGCCGCAGTAAGGGCAGTTTAAAAAGGCATCCGGAGTGGTTACCGCAAGACCTGCACCGCACTGTCTGCACTTAACCTTCAAACCCTGCCTCCCTCTTCAGAAAAATCTCCAGATCGTCAAGCATTCTTGACAGCGTAAATCTTTCCAAAACCCTTCTGCGACCTGCTGAAGCCAGAGCAGCAAGATCCGCTTCACCTGATATACACTTTTTCAGTATTGAAGTCAGTGCCCTGAAATCTTCTACAGGGAAGATAAACCCTGCATCCCCCACCACCTCTGGAAGGCTGGTGGCGTTGCTTACAGCAGCAGGGATTCCTGAACACATCGCCTCGGCAGCAGCATATCCGAACCCCTCATTGGAGGAAGGCATAACAAACAGATCCATTGCGTTGTAGTAGCCGTTCAGATCAGTAACCGGACCTGGGAAAAAAACCCTCTCTGCAATATCAGATACAGAACTGCGAACTTCCTTGAAGAACCTTTCATCAGGCGCAGGACCAGACAGAAGAAGAAAGAGCGAGGGTACGCTATGTGCAGCCCTTATCAGTGTACCGTGCTCCTTTCTTGGAAGAAAAGATCCCATCATGCCTGCCACAAAAGCATCTTCAGGCATTCCCAGCTCTCTTCGAACCCTGAGACCTGCCTCTCTGTCAGGAAAGAACTGTGACTCACGAATACCGTTGTAAATCATGTGCAGCTTCTTTTCAGGCATCCAGGGATTTCCAGAGAGAATTGTATTGCAGGTTGACCGGCTGTTAACAAGAACCCTGTCAACCAGGTATCTGTACGACGCTCTGTAACGCCATGCGTTCTTGAAGGCATAGTCGCTTCCCCTTCTTCTTATGAAAGGAATACGGCCTGAAAGCCTTGCGGCAATCCCCAGAGAACGAACCTCCCTGTCAACATTGCACACTATCACATCAGGTCTGAAACCCTTGAAGAAACAGCAGAGCCTGATAACTGCCAGGGGGTTCAGGTCTCCTCTGAGCTGAACCGTTTTAACAGTCAGACCTGCTGATTCCGCCCGTTTGCCAAGCTCACTCTCAGGGCGGCATACAACAACAATCTCGTGTCCCCGTTCTGCCAGACCTGAGGCAGCGGTGAGACTCCAGTTCTCACCGCCTCCCCATGTAATCATAGAGTTGCTGATAACAACTCTCAAGAACTACCTCCCGGAGAGCACTACTCGCTGATTAATTACACCTTCAGAGGTTGAGAGCCTGACGAAGTGAACACCTGACGGCAGATTCTCAACGCTCCATACAAGGTTCTGCTGCCTTCCAGGTTCCAACAGACTGGTCAGATCTGCCACTGCTCTTCCTGAAAGGTCAAATACCTTTAGAGAAACATTCTTTGCAGAGGCAGAAACAGAAACTGGAATAACTGCAGAGCAGGTTACAGGATTAGGGGTTATCAGACCGAGAACAGAAACTGAAGGCTCAATGCCCTCTGTGAAGTCCTCAACTGCTGAACCTGAGATTTGCGCCATCTGAGGTTCAGAGGGCCAGCCGGGACCGAATTCGTTATCCACTGCCCACACCCGAAACCATCTCTCGCCGTCGGCAACTCCGGTTACCGAATACTGTGACGATGAGATGTTGTCAGCCTGAATGGAGTTTGCTCCCCAGACATTTATTTTAATGTCATCTATGTAGAGCTTGCTGGAAGAGCTTGAGACATTGGTTTCCCAGCGGAACAGAAGGGTCTTGCCCTGAAACTCGTCAAGCTCGTGAATGTTGTGACGCCAGGTCATGTCATTTCTGCCGAATGTCTGCAGCCAGTACCAGTTTGCTCCGCCGTCAGGGCTATAGGAAAATGCCCCCTGGGAACTCTGAGGAGCGATGTTCTGCTTGCTCCAGAAGCTGATTCTTCCTCCTCCGGCATCAGGAATCGTAACCGATCCCTGCCAGGTAATTGTTCCATCACCGTTTGAAACATAGCAGTAGGTTCCGCTGTGAGGTCCGTTTGTGGTCATGTTCCAGTTGACTCTGTCGAAAGGCCCGCTGTCGCCACTGTCTTCAAGCAGAACCTGATAGCTGTCCAGACGCTGCAGAACATAGTAATCAGCATAAGAAGCATCGCTCCAGTCAACGGTGAACGGCGGTGTTACTGAACCAATAGGAGATACCTCAGGAATACCGGGTTCATGGGGATCGTAGGGGCATCCGGCAAGACAGGCTGAAACCAGATAGCTGCGAAGATTCCTTCTGGACATTGACACAACATCGGAAGGAGAGGGCCAGAAACCCATATATGAGGTTCCGGTTTCGTGGTTCCAGCTCATTGCTCCATAAAGACCGTAGGCGTGATCCCTTGTGTTGCCTGCAGAGTAGCCGAACTGCCAGGAGGGGTAGTGTTCCTCACCGGTGGCCCACTGAACCATCATTTCTCCGCTGGCTGTGTAGGCTGCTGAATGGGTGGTAGGCTGATCTGTCCAGCCCCATGGATAAATGAGCACATTGCTGTATGTATGGGTGGAGTGCATCTGGGCAGGGGGATGATTCTGCCAGAACTGGTCGATATTGGAAGACTCAGGTTCCGACAGGGGGCCGGTACCTCTGTAGGTCTGAGAGGAGGGACTTCCGCTTGAACCTGGACCTCCCCAGTGAACCGCCCAGTTCCTGTTAAGGTCGATGCCTCCGTTATCCAGCCCTCCTCCTGCAGTAAGGTTCATGTTCTTTCGCCTCATGCCTCCGCCTGATGGATTGGTAACCTCGTTCCTTACCCATCCGTCAACATTGTTGCAGGGCAGACACCATATCTCACGGTTATTCAGAAGCCAGGTGGCCTGATATCCGCAGTAACCGTTCCTCTGGTAGTTGGAGCAGAGCCACATCATCCAGTATCTGATGTTTCTCATGGCACCGCCTTCACGGGCATGAATAAGACCGTCATACCATGCGTTGGCCATTGAGGGATCGTCATCGTCAAACGAGTTGTTAACAGATATTTTCATAACCCTCTGGGGACGGCCCTGGTAGGTATCACCTATGGACTGAACACTTGTTATGGACGGATTGGCAGAAGCCAGTGAATCAATCCAGGCATCTATTTCGCTCCAGGTATAGAATCCGCCCATTGAATCAGTTGAGCCGTTCCTGGCCCTGTAAAACCCCTCCATGTCACTGATTCTGGTTTCAGCAACAAGACCGTTCTCAAGAAGTGTCCGTCTGTCGGTGGAATTGGCTACCAGGTCAACTGAACCGTCTCTGTAAACCTGTACCACATCAAAACCGAGCCTGCTGAAAAGCTCTGCCTGTTCCTCCGACACAGGTTTGAAGTTCATAAGTGAATAGATCTCCCCTGCAAGAAGTATTGCAGGAACAGAAAGCAGAAGAATAAGATATTTCATTGGGTACCTCCAGTATTGACTCCAGGATTGATGAAAAACAACACGCATTGTTATAAGGGAATAGCAGATTCGAAACAATCGCGAAGGAGAGTCAAAACCGGAGTTACCAACTCAGGCAGAGCAAGGGGCAAAACCAGGGCGTTTTTTATATCTTTCCACAGTAGAGTCATATCAGAAATCGGAGGACAGATGAACACCTTCAAAGAACAGATCATGCAGGGCATTCCAGACAGTATTCCGGAAATGCCCCCTTCAATGGAAGGCGTAAACAGAGCACCTGCCAGACCTGACATTCTCAGCGGGAAAGAAAAAAAGCTGGCGCTGAAGAACGCCCTCAGGTACTTTCCAAAGGAATGGCACAGAGAACTTGCGCCGGAGTTTGCAGAAGAGCTGAAAACCACCGGCCGAATCTATATGTACAGATTCAGACCCACCTATGAGATGAAGGCAAGGGCAATAGAAGAATACCCTGCAAAAACCCCCCAGGCAGCCGCTATCATGCTGATGATTCAGAACAATCTGGACAAGGCTGTTGCCCAGCACCCTGAGGAGCTGATTACCTACGGAGGCAACGGAACAGTATTTCAGAACTGGGCCCAGTACCTGATTACAATGAAGTATCTCTCGGAAATGACCGAGGAACAGACGCTGGTTCTTTACTCCGGCCATCCTCTGGGTCTCTTCCCCTCACACAAGGATGCACCGAGAGTTGTTGTTACCAACGGCATGGTTATACCAAACTACTCAAGCCAGGACGACTACACGAAAATGGCTGCGCTGGGAGTTACCTCCTATGGCCAGATGACCGCTGGAAGCTTCATGTACATAGGCCCCCAGGGCATAGTTCACGGCACCACTATCACCCTTCTGAATGCAGGAAGAAAGTACCTTAAGACAGCGGAAGAGGGTCTTACAGGAAAGATCTTCGTTACAAGCGGTCTGGGCGGCATGAGCGGTGCCCAGGCAAAGGCTGCTGTTATAGCAGGAGCCATCGGTGTGGTGGCTGAGATAAACCCGAAAGCTACACAGACAAGGTTTGAACAGGGATGGCTTCAGGAAATTGAAGATGACCTTGACCGTGTAGTAACCAGAATCCGAAAGGCTCAGAAAGAGAAGAAACCTCTGTCTCTGGGTTATCAGGGAAACATTGTTGATCTCTGGGAAAAGCTTGTTGAGGAGAACATCCACATCGATCTGGGCAGCGATCAGACCAGCCTTCACAACCCCTGGATGGGGGGATACTATCCTGCCGGCCTGACCCTTGAAGAGAGCAACAGAATGATGGTGGAGGAACCGGAAACCTTCAAAGAGAAAGTCCGTGAGTCCCTCAGAAGGCATGTGAAGGCTGTAAACGCCATGTGCCGGCGAGGCATGCACTTCTGGGACTACGGCAACGCATTCCTGCTTGAATCATCAAGGGCAGGTGCTGAAGGCATACTGAAAGAAGACGGCACCTTCGCATATCCTTCATATGTGGAAGACATAATGGGCCCCATCTGCTTCGATCTTGGATTCGGCCCCTTTAGATGGGTATGCGCCTCAGGCAGCCATGAGGACCTGCAGAAGACAGACAGAATAGCCGCTGAAGTTCTGCAGAGAATGGCGGAAGAGGCTTCTGAAGAGAACCGTCAGCAGCTTCTGGACAATCTGCGCTGGATCAGACAGGCAGAGGAAAACAGAATGGTGGTAGGTTCACAGGCAAGAATACTCTACACCGACTGGGCAGGCAGAATAGAGCTGGCTCTGGAGTTCAATAAGGCTGTGAAGAACGGAACAATCTCCGCGCCTGTGGTTCTCGGCAGGGACCATCACGATGTTTCCGGAACTGACAGCCCCTACAGAGAAACTGCGAATATCCGTGACGGCTCAATGTTCACAGCGGACATGGCAGTGCAAAATGTAATAGGCGACGCCTTCAGAGGAGCCACCTGGGTCAGCATTCACAACGGCGGCGGCGTAGGCTGGGGCGAGGTGATTAACGGCGGATTCGGCATGCTCCTGGACGGTTCAGATGACGCTGCCGCAAGGGCAAAATCAATGCTCTCCTGGGATGTGGGCAACGGTCTTGCCCGAAGAAGCTGGGCCAGAAATGAAGGCGCTCTATGGGCAATAAAGCAGGCTATGAAGGCTGAACCTCTCATGAAGGTAACAATTCCTGAAATAGCCGATGATGAGGTTCTTAACCAGTTTTAGGTATGCAGATTGTGCGGCAGTGCCTTTAGCGCTGCCGCATTGACAGATTTGACTTCTGTTCTCAGAATCTGTGGAAACAGTTGTTGCAGTTTTCAAAGAACTGAAAACCAGGCATAAGTAGATGCAGCTCAATTACAACAGAATTATGAGTGCTCTTCCGGCAATACCACCTTATTCTCAAGGCTGGTTGAGTTTCAGTTAAAACTGCATATTCAATCCAATCAACCCTGTAAGGAGGGAAAAATGAAAACACTTGTTATCATGGCAGTTCTCGCAGCAGCAGCCTTCGGAGGACTGACTGAATTCGGACCGCAGATAGGTTACTGGTTCCCCTCAGGGGACGCAGGAGATGTCTACAGCGGTTCATTTTACTTCGGCGGCCAGGTGCTCTCCCATATGGCAGTTGTGGCAATTGAAGGCTCAATCGGCTATGTACCGCTGAAACTGGACGATGACTACGAAGATGCTCTTGAGGCCAGTGCCGGAGGCGATATTGACTTTTCCGGACACATCATTCCGATAACAGCGGGAGTAAGAAGCTACTCGGGAAAAATATATGCAGCAGGGGGTCTTGAGCTGGATATAGCCAGTGCAGAAATAGAATTTCCCGACGGTACTGATGCTGACGATTCTGACAGTGAAATAGGCGGTTACATCGGAGCAGGCATAATTACTCCTCTTGTGGGTACAGGCGACATAGACATCAGTGCCAAACTGCACTTGATGGACTTTGATACGGACGAGATGTGGATAGGCATTCAGGGCGGCATCAACTTCTAGAAACCTTATGCAGTCCGGTATGCGGGGCAGCTTCGGCTGCCCCTTTTAAGTGTCAATAACCTGCTGACAGCCTGCCAATCTTAACTGCTGGATTTCGTATTGTTCTCAGAAAATTGTCCTGATTCTGACAGCTTCAGTGCTTTGAAGAATGAAAACAGATTGGCAAGTTCCTGATGTACAGCCCTTGTTCTCTCTACAGAGTCTTTTCGCAGTAGAAGAAGCCAGGGGTCAGCAAAGCAGCTTCAATTACCCGGATGGATTACCCCATACGAGGAAATAGTTTACAGCTGCAGGAACAAATACTCCGGCAATGAGGCTGATTTTTTCCCGTACTGAAAGATTGCCCTGCCAGAATCGATAGATACCGGCAGTGCCCAAAAGGGCAAGAAAAGGCTCATAAGGCACTCTAAAACGGTGATCAAAATAAAAGATAAAATGTACTGCCAGCATCGAAATCAGACATGAGAAAACTGTCCATGAAACACTTCTGTTTACTGAAAGGGTATGCACACCAAGAAAGAAAAACGGCATAAGCATACAGAGAACAATGTTCATTCTGCCGCTCATCTCTGTGTATGCAAAGGTTTTCATAATGTTTTCAAAGGCAAACTTCAGAGAAGGAAGGGGATTGCCGCGAATGTATTCCATTGCCATCAAGTTCAGTTCTCTGTCTGCCTCAAATTCATTAAGGCCTTCCATTCTGTCAACTACACGCTGTTCAAAAGAAAAGGCCTGATAACTAGGCTCCATGTTGAAAACAGGAACCATGTCAGCAGGATCACCTTCTCCTGTAGTAAAGTAATTTCTCGGGTTTAACTCTTCATTGATCTTCATGAACTCCAGAGGACGAACTGTATTCTCGTCAGCCCTCTCTGCGTCGTTGTGACCGTATAACCAGAATGTTATTCCTCCTGATGTGGCCAGTACAGGTTTCCCTGATACAGCTGCGTTCCTGTAAAGCCAGGGAGAGAGTGGAAGAATGGTAAACAGCGCCATTGTGAGCAGCAGTTTTACTCTGGAAGAAAAACTGTTTTCGCCTCTTACAATGAAGAAAAGCCCGAAAACAGCTTCCCAGACAAGAGCAACCGGTCTGCACAGAGAAGCCGCTCCCAGAACTGCGCCGGAAAGAGCTGCGAAGAGAAAGCTTCGTTTCTCAAGAAATCCTGTCAGCAAAAGTCCTGCAAGCGCTAGAAAAAAGGCGAACAGTGTTTCAGTGAGCATCATTCTGGTAAACGAGATAAGTTCAGGATTGAGAGCTGTAAAAAGCCCTGCCGAAAGAGCCAGAGGTTTGCCGAATACTTTCTTTCCTGTCTGTGCTGTCATGGCGGCAGTAAGTGCGCCGAGCAGTGCCTGCAAAAGCATGAAGGGAATGTATCTTTCGCCAAAAACTCTGAAAAAAACTGAAAGAATCAGCGGAAGAAGAGGATACCTGTATGCCGTGGGATGCCCTGGTTCATTGGCAAACCCATGTCCCGCGGCAAGATTTCTTGCTATTACAACATCGTGAGCCACATCCCAGTGCTGCCAGGGCTGATGGGGAGCATAAACCGCTGCGAGAACCCTGGGAATCAGCGCAGCCAGAAACACCAGAATCAGTATTTTGTCAATCCGTTTTTTCAAGAACAGCCTCCAGAACTCACCAATCAATACCCATTCAGAATAACCAAGTAAAGAACAGGTGGATGAAATGCTCCTGATTGATTAGCTTTCGGAACCTGACTGAAAGAGAGGAAACCATGTGCGGAATAGCGGGAATCATCAGCCTGGGCTCTGAGCTTACAGAAACCGACCTTTCTTCAGGAAGAAGAATGACAGATATTCTCAGGCATCGGGGGCCTGATTCTTCCGATCATCTGCACGACTCAAGGTGTTTTCTGGGAAATACACGGTTAAGCATTATTGACCTTTCAGATCAGGCAGACCTTCCCATGCAGAACGATTCAGGATCAGTATGGCTGGCATACAATGGAGAAATCACCAACTTCAGGGAACTTAGCAGGCAGTTTGATCTGGCGGCAAAATACAGTTTCAGAACCACTTCTGATACGGAAGTGCTCCTTCACCTTTACGAGGAAATGGGAATTGAATGCCTGAAACACCTTTCAGGAATGTTCGCATTCACCCTGTACGACAGGAACAGACAGAAGGTCTACATAGTAAGGGATTTCTACGGAACAAGGCCCCTTTTCTGGCACAGAAAAGGAGACAGGCTCTACTTTGCTTCTGAAATCAAGTCCTTTATGGAAGTTGATGGTTTCACCCCTGAAGTGAACAGAGAAGCGATTTTTCACTACTTTTCTCTCGCGTACATTCCTGGAACCGGAACGGCGTTTAAGAATGTCCATGAAATGGACGGTTCCCATATGCTGGAAATAGACTTGAACGAACCTCAGTCTGTTGAGCCTGTGGAGTACTATCGTATTCAGTTCAAACCGGACAGCGGAATGACATTCCGTGAGGCGGAAGAAGGTTTCTATGACGCTATTCTGAATGCTGTGAACAGAAATCTCATCTCTGATGCTCCAGTTGGAACCACACTCTCAGGAGGGCTGGACAGCAGCTCCATACTGGGCCTCGCAAGGGTACTCGGGAAGGGAAAGGAACTGCATTCTTTTTCCCTTAAAGTAAACGAGAAAAGCTTTGACGAATCATCATATCAGCGGATAATGGCCTCATACGCAGGAAGCATACACCACGAAATAGAGGTTAATCCGAAAGATGTCATGCGATGTCTTTACAGGCAGATGGCCTACATGGACGAACCAATTGGAGACGGTTCGGCTATTCCCTTCATGCTTCTGTCGGAGGAAGCATCAAAATATGTGAAGGTGCTTCTCTCAGGAGAAGGCGGCGACGAAATATCCAATGCCTACGAAACACACATGGCAAACCATTTGTCACGGTTTTACAAAAGATTTGTTCCTTCGTTTCTCCGCCGGTTCAACAGAGCTGCGGCTTCCAGGCTTCCTGTATCCTACAGCAAGTTAAGCTTCGAGTTTCTGGCCAGGAGGTTCACAGCAGGTGCGGAGCTTACCGCTCCTGAAGCTCACATGCACTACCGGCATGTTCTTGACAAAAACGGTAAAAGGCAGCTTATGCCATGGTGCGGTTCTCTGGAGCCTACTGAGAGGATCTTCTCTGACATGTTCTATTCACTGGATTACCAGTCTGAACTGGACAAACTGGCACACATGGACATGAAATACTTCTTCATCGGAGACCTGATGCAGAAGAATGACAGAATGTTCATGGCCAATTCAGTAGAGGCAAGGTTTCCCTTCATGGACAGAAAAGCAGTGGAGTTTTTCACCACCATTCCAAGCAGGTACAAGATTCGCGGCTTTACCAGAAGATATGTTGAGAAGAAAGCCATGAGACAGGTCCTTCCTCCTGCAGTTCGCAAACGGCAGAACTTCGGCATAGAGCTTCCCTACTCAATGTGGTTCGAGGATTCTCTTACGCACATAGGAACAGAGTGGTTCTCACCTGATAGAACAGGTGCAAGCGGTATTCTGAACCCTGAAGAGGTAACAAGACTGTGGAACAATCATATGAACAGAAAACAGGACAACGGCAGAACCCTCTGGAGCATACTGAACTTTCTTATCTGGTTCGACATGTTCATCAATACCGGAAATTTCAGGAATCACATGTAGGTTTTTCAGCTGACTGCCTGAAAAGCTCTTCGGCTCCTCGAGCTCCGAGGCCCAGGCGGTACACTGCAAGAACCGAGAGCAGAAAAGACCAGACATTCATAAACCCGTGGTCAAGAACAGCCACAGTAAGGGCTGTGCTTTCATCCACCCCTGCCCCTGCCAGTATAACCACCATCATACCCTCATAAACCCCAAGCCCGTTTGGAGTAAAGGGCATGATCTTGGCAATGGTTGCCAGAAGCATCACAAAAGCTGTTTCAGGTATTGTGAGCTGAATGGAAAAAACCCTCATGAAGATGAAAAGAGTGAGGATATCAAAGAGCCAGACTGACATTGAAACACCGAGAATACCCATGAGAGTACCGGGACTTTTCGCCATTCTTTCAGAGACCTGATCAACAGCGGCCCTGAATCTTCCAAGGGGCCCTGCAAGCAGCTTCTTAATCAGTTCAGGGCGCTTCACAGCAAGAACCCATGCACCTCCGGTGAGCAGCATTATTCCACCGCTTGCAAGGAGATAAGATGAGTATCCTTCCGAAAGGGAACCTGAGACAAAAAGTGCGCTGAACAGAGCAAGGGAAGTTACAGCAGCAAGATCCATCATCCTTACCATGAGGGCTGCAAAGGTGCCGGTTTTGTAATCGATAATCCCTGAGCGGTGCATATACAGAATCTTCACCGCGTCACCCAGCCTTGCCGGTATGAACTGATTGGGAAGGTCTGCAAGCAGTTCAACACATCCGGACTGCAGAACAGAAAGCTCCGCTTCAAGCATTCTGAGTATAATCTTCAGCCTTAGACCGCGAAAAAACCATGAAACAGTATAGACAACAGCAAGAGGAAGAAGCACAATCGGCGGCACTTCATCAACCTTCTCAATAAACCTGTCAAAACCTGTTCTCCAGAGAAGAAACCACAGAATGGCCAACGCCAGGCAGATGGAAAGCACAGTGAGCCTGCTGTTGCGGGTTTTAAACAATTCAGAGATATTCACAGGTATGATTTCACAGGAAGAAGTCCTTTCAGCCGCATAGTTTTGTGCCCTGATAATACGATATGGAGAGTTATGCACCAAGTGAGTATCCTCATTCCGGCCTATAACGAAAAAGAGGCTATCACTGAATCTGTCAATCATGCTCTGGCCGCGCTGAAAAGCTCAGGGGTCAGCGGAGAAGTGCTGGTTATTGATGACGGCTCCAGTGACGGAACAGCTGAAATGGCTGCGGAGGCTGGAGCCAGGGTTATAAGCCACTCTGTAAATGCCGGATACGGCGCAGCTCTGAAAACAGGCATCAGGAACACAGAGAGTAAGCTTATAGCAATTACAGATGCAGACGGAACATATCCCATAGACAGACTGCCTGACCTTCTGAAAAAGATGCAGGAAACAGGAGCGGTGATGGTCACCGGTTCAAGAACAGGCGACCATGTGAACATTGAACCTGTAAGGGTGCCGTTCAAGAAAATGGTTCGCAGTCTTGCTTCCTATATAGTACAGCAGCCTGTACCTGACCTGAACTCAGGGCTCAGGCTTTTCACAAGAGATCTGGCTGTCAGGTACATTCACCTCTATCCTGACGGCTTCTCCTTCACATCCACCATCACCGTTGCCTCTCTCTGCGACAACCTGAAGGTTGAATATGTTCCAATTAACTACTACCGCAGGCAGGGAAGGTCCAAGATTACTCCCGACCTGTTTTTCAGCTTCATTTTCCTCGTTCTGAGGCTTTCTGTTCTTTTCAGGCCGTTCAGAGTGTTTTTTCCTGTTTCAGTCATATGCTTCATTCTGGGATTTGTGAAGCTTGTCTTCGATCTGGCAACAGCTGCGGCAGTTTCGTTAAACACAGGCGCACCGTTCTTTGAGCTTCCCATAGTCTCCCCTACTGCTGTAATGTTCATACTTGCTTCTCTGCAGATTATTCTCATGGGAATGGTTGCGGAAGCCCTTGCTGCACAGAACAGACGAGTACCGTTCAGCATCAGAAAAGAGAGCTGACCTGTGTGCGGCTTTGCCGGCGGGCTTCTCTTTGACAGAGATAAACCCCACGACAGAACAGTTCTTGAAAGAATGGGTGAGGTTATCAGGCACAGAGGTCCTGACGACCACGGACTGACTGTAAAGGGTCAGTGCGGAATGGTTCACCGCAGGCTCAGCGTGATAGACCTCTCAAGGGCAGGCCGCCAGCCTATGGCCAGTGAAGACGGTTCTGTGATTCTTTCCTACAACGGAGAGGTATACAACTACAGGGAGCTTAGAAGCAGTTTCAGCCTTGATGACTGCTTCACATTTCGGTCATCAACAGATACTGAAGTAATTCTCGAACTGTACAGAAAACTTGAACAAGACTTTCTTGAACACCTTAACGGCATGTACGCCATTGCAGTCTTCAACAGCCTGAGCAACCGGCTCCTACTGGCAAGAGATCCGTTCGGTGTGAAACCCCTCTTCTTCACAAGAACAAAGGATGGCTTCTGGTTCGGTTCTGAGATAAAGTCGCTTCTTGTAGTTCCAGGTGTGGAGCGCACCCCTTCACCTGAGGCCCTCAGCGGCTACCTGGCATTCAACTATGTGCCTGGCACACTGACACCTTTCAAGAACATAGAAGAGCTTGAACCTGGCACTGCACTGTCAGTCGATGGAGAAACAGGAGAGATACGGAAGTGGCGTTTCTTTGATCTTGAGTTCAGTGAAGACCACTCCATAACCTTTGATGAAGCCTGTTTAAGGAGCAGAACCATTCTGCAGGAGTCTGTTGCCAGAACTCTCCTGTCAGATGTGCCGGTAGGTGTGATGCTCTCAGGAGGAATGGACTCAAGCGCCCTCACAGCCCTGATGGCCCTGGAGAGAGGAAATGCAGATTTTCACACCTTCTCTCTGGGGTTCACCGACAGAAGTTTTGATGAATCGGAATACGCCTCAATGGTCGCAGATCATGTGGGAACCACACACCACAGAATAAAGGTCACCGCAGACAAGGTGGAAGAACTGCTGCCAGGGTATCTTGCCCACATAGACGAGCCCTATGCAGACGGTTCAGCAATTCCCACATGGCTTCTGGCGAAAAAGGCTTCAGAATATGTAACTGTGCTTCTCTCCGGAGAAGGCGGAGATGAGATGTACACCGGATACGACACTCACGCTGCCTGGAAAGCCAGAAAACTGTACAGAAAGCTTGCTCCGGGACCTCTCAGAAAAGCAGTTATCAAACCCCTTGCCCATATGCTGCCGGTCTCCCACAGCAAGCTTAGTTTCGATTTCAAGGCAAAAAGGTTCACAAGCGGCGCTGAACTTGGCGTTCCGGAATCCCATTTTGCCTGGCGAGCTGTGCTTTCAGGAGATGCCCTTGAGAGTGTTCTTTCAAGAGAAATACCTGCAGTCAGAGCAGAGCCGGAGGATTACTTCAGGTCTGTATACAGAAGCAGTGCCGCCGAATCAGAGCTGAACAGGCTTCTCTCGATCGACATGTCATGCCACCTTCCCAACGACCTGATGATAAAGAATGACAGAATGACAATGGCACACTCAATAGAAGCGCGGGTACCCTTTACCGATGTTGAGCTTTTCAGATACCTGGCAAAAGTTCCTGTTCACCACAAGTTTCCAGGTTTCAGAAAAAAAGCGCTGCTCCGTGAATCAATGAAAAACCTGCTGCCGCGACCTGTCGTGAAAAAGAAGAAGGTAGGGCTGGAAATGCCATACTCACGCTGGCTGAGAAAAGAGCTTCGTGATATGGCACTTGAATACCTCTCCCCTGCAAGGGTAAGAAACACAGGTCTTCTTGAACCTGATGCTGTCACTCTTCTCCTGCAGGAGCATGATTCAATGGCCAGGGATAACGGACGGGCTCTATGGGGCATAATGAACTACATGATGTGGCATTCCCTCTACATAGAGAGCAGCGATTACAGGAACCACCTTACAGGAGGAGTATCCAGATGAATTCCATAGCGATTCTGGGAGCCGGTCCTGCAGGAGCCTGGACTGCCCTTACACTGCTGAAGAAATTTCCGGGGCACAGAATACTCCTGATTGAGAAGGAAGATGTTCCAGGGGGAATAACAGCCAGTTTTCAGTGGAAGGGCATGATATTCGACTACGGCAGCCACAGGCTTCATCCTGCCACATCACCTGATATTCTCAGGCAGGTAAGAGACCTTCTGGGAGATCATCTGCTTAAACGGCCCAGACATGGAAGAATAATCCTTGAGGGCAGGCTGGTGGCTTTTCCCCTGAAACCTGCCGATCTTCTCTTCAAACTTCCTCCGTCATTCTCTGCAGGTGTAATTCTTGACACTCTGGGGTCACCTTTTCGCAGCAGCGGAGGCAAAACATTCAGAGAAGTTCTTGAAGGAGGTCTTGGAAAAACCGTCAGCAGAAGGTTCTACTTCCCCTACTCGGAAAAACTGTGGGGGCTTAAACCTGAAGAACTGTCACCAGTTCAGGCACAAAAGCGAATTGCCAGCTCAAGCCTGGGCAGCATGATTCGAAAGGCGCTCTCTTCCCTGACAGGAAAAAACGAGGGATACTTCTTCTACCCCGCTGAGGGATTCGGCGAAATAACAGGCAAAGCTGTCGAAAAAGCAGTATCGGAAGGTGTCACCTTCATGCCCGACTCATCTCTTCTCTCCATTGAAAGAACAGCAGACAACAGCAGCTGGAAACTTGTGATGGAGAACGGCAGTTCTCTGAAAGCGGATTTCGTCTTTTCAACCCTTCCCATAAACACCCTTGCAAAAGCAATGAATCCCAAACCGCCTGAACAGATAATGGAGGCTGCAGGAAAGATTGAATACCGTTCAATGGTTTTCTGCTATCTTGAGCTGAAAGGTGCCCGATACACAGAGTTTGACGCCCACTACTTTCCTGCAAAGAATCTCTGTTTTTCCAGAATGTCCGAGCCTAAGATATACCGGAATACTCGAAAACCTCCCTGCAGAACCGGTCTCTGTTTCGAGATTCCCTGCTCACAAACCGATGAGGTCTGGCATATGGGCAGCAGTGAAATAGCAGAAAAGGTTCTTCAAGATCTGGCATCAGCCGGCCTGCCTGAACCGGATGTTACAGACTGCACTGTGAAAAGAAAGAGCAACATATACCCTGTTTACGATCTTTCATTCAGGGAGAACACAGCCCCCCTTGAGAGCTGGGCATCATCTCTTGAAGGGCTGGTTACCTTTGGCAGACAGGGGCTCTTTGTTCATGACAACACCCACCACACCATAGAGGTGGGCATGGCAGCCGCAAACTGCCTTGAAACAGACCTGAGCTGGAACGAGAAACTGTGGCGAAAGCACCTTGAAGAGTTCAAAAGCCATGTGGTTGCAGACTGAATGTTTCCCTCCGCAGCAAAATCACTGTGATTAACTCTGAGACGTGTCTTACAGTCTTAATACCCGAAGATATTGAAGCAATGGAAACAGATTTCTGAAGAAAACCATTGCTTCAACTTTGCAGGAAATTCTCCGCAGAGAACGGAAAAAACAGATTTCCCCTGCATCTCAAACATGTTTTGCACAGCATTTTTCGTTGTTCAGGAGGCTGTGTGCAATCCTGGTTTGGGAAGATGCTTGAGAATTACACTGAAAGCTGTCATTGAAACAATGCTTCAGAGCGAACATGCCTATTGACACAAAGATGATGATGACCTAAGATATTTATTTAGAGAATGTTTTTAAGCTGATATGAAGGTTTTCATAACAGTTATTGTAGTGATGCATGGTACTTATTCTCTAGGAAAGGCGGGCAAAATGAAAAAGCTGTCAGTTCTGTTAAGCCTTCCTGCAGCCATAGTTGTTTTGTTTTCTTCAAACGGTTCCGCTGAAATACTGAATATCGCCGGAGAGATAACAGAACATCTCTGGATTCAGGAGTACATACCTGACTGCGGTGAAGAGATTGTTCCTCTAAGCGAGTATGAGAATTATGAAGTAGTTGAGCTTTTTGAAGCCAAAACCGTCTCAGACCTTGAAGCAGCCCTTTCCGACGGTTATCCCATGCCCTGGCTTGAAGAAGCTCTCAGGGACACAACGATTCCCCGTGAAGACAGGTACTGGCTTGACTGCCGAATCCGGTCTAACTATGCACAGAATCTACACTGCTTTGCAGACACAGACGGTACCATATACTATCTGGACGCAGATGCTGTTTATCCTCTTGAGCTTTACTGGCGGGAGAACTCTGTTATGGACCCTGCCGGCTGGAATGCCGAGGGGTATTCACCGAGACCGGTGGGCGCTGAAGATCTTGATATAGGCTACATACTTAACCGCTATGGCCGGAGGATCGGCGAACTTCCTTTTCCTCTTGCTCAGAGTGCCATGTCAAGAGACGGAAGCCTCTCTGTAATGTCCACCGGCACCAATTCACCCAACAATAGAACAGCGCAGCCTTACGCATGCTTTATGTATCCCGACGGCACTTTTCTTGAAGTTCCTCTGGAAGAGATAGGAATGTACAGTGCCGCAGTTTCTCAGGACGGCATGTTGGCGGCATTCACATGTATGCTGAGTTATGACAGGGAGAATCCCGGCCATTCTTATCTTTTCAGCAAAGATGGCACTCTTCTGTCAAGGATCAGCCTTCCTGCGCCTCTTGACTGGTGCTGGCGTCCCTCAATGTCTTTTGACGGCCATTGGTTGTGCCATGTCACTTCTGGTGAAAATACTTGTCTTATTGACTGCGAGCAGAATTCTGCTAGAATATTGCCCAACTTGTCTGAAGCTTCTAACTTAACCGGTATTTATAGTTTCTCACCTGATGGCACAGTTCTCAACATAGGTGGCCGTACAACCGGAAGAACTCTTGATCTTCAGACAGATGGCATAACCCTTCTTCAGGAAACCAATCCTGTTTCCGACCTTGAATCCTACCATCCGACTACTTATGTCTTCAGCTCCCGTCAGGGTATATGCACCGCTTCAGTTACCCGCAGGGTGTACGGTCGTGAATATGTTAATGAACTGAGAATATACATTAACGATACTATGATATACAGTGATACGGTTCCTCCAAGTGGAATTGATCGAGTGGCCGGTGTTCTGTCATACATGCAGGCAGATGTATCGCCAAATGGGCATTTCATATTTATTACGCCATCTAATGCATACAATAATCATCCATCAAAATATGATGCCAATGAAATATACAATCTTCCTGTAGTTGTGATAAACATTAGAGAGGATGTGTAAATAATGAAATACATCTTTTCATCTATATGTATTGCCGCCCTTGCGGCATTGGCATCAGTTGCCGGAGCAAATACACCTACAGATATTCCATGGCCTGTCGGCTCAACTGTTCCGCTTATGAATTACACAAAGACCTTGCTGAACAGCTACGGAGATCCGCAGAATAACTGGGAGTTGAAGCGCTTTCACTGCGGAATTGATATAGATTCACATACAGAGGATCCAATTTGCACTGCAGTAAGATGTGTCATAAATAATGCTACTATCTCTCATTGGTTCTCTACTCCGCTGGGCAAACCCTATTTAGAGTGGAATGTTGTTACCACAGAAGGAGATTCCATCTGTCATGAGGATTACGGATGGGTATACGAGCACCTGAATGATCCAAGAGATATTCATGGAGAAAGACCTTGGGTTCAGGTTAACGAAGGAGATACCATTCAGACAATGAATCCCTATGTGCAAACTGTACACACTCATTTAAAGTGGACTACATGGGATTTTAATGATACTTGTTATGTGAATCCTCTGGATTATCTTATGCCCAGAGCTTCAGGAAGCACTTTCACATGGACTTTCAATCCATCCGGTTACGCCAACGCGTATGAGTTCTTTTTTCTCGAACAGTGTGAGCCTGCTTCCTGGCCTGATTCGCCGGATTTACTGAACATTCTGGATCCTGAGAATCTCTGCGGCCCCATAGATGCGTTTGTGGGATTTGGTCTGAGCGGAGTCGGGCAGTCCACTACTCCCAATTCAGGCACAAACGATCTGGCAGCAGAACGGATTGAATGGTGTATTCAGTTTCTTTCAACTTCCGGCCCTGAGTTAGTGGAGCAGAAATACCTTGTCAACTTTGACTGTCCTCTCAGTTATAACCCAGATGACAGAGTACAGCAACTGTATTTTAAGTTTGATTATGATGATATGTTCTCATATACTACTGGAAATTATGAAGGGCTTGTGGTGTGTATCACGAATTGCGGTGATATGCAGGGCTGGGAAAACCTTGGCATAAGCAATATCGCTGAAAACTGCTGGCAGACGAATACTGATATTAACGGCACTGAAGTAACTGTAAATCCAGTACTTGCCGGTTATCCTGATGGTGAGTATGAAATTGAAGCAATACTCTATTCCCATGATCCCGATGTATCTCAGACATGTGTGCAGGGCTGCGAACTCCACAACTTTCACCCTGCTCTGTGCGAAGTAGTTATTTCCGATGCGCTAACAGATGAAACCTACTATCACGGTCAGTGGATACCTGACGGTTCAGGGCTTGAAGCCATGCTGAATATTATCACGAACACCGAGGTTCAGCCTGCAACAAATCTTGATGTAACCCTGATCTTCACCGAAGAGATGAATACATCATCCGTTGACGCGGTTCTTGGCCCGCTGGATATCACCGGCGGTTCATGGAGCAGTACTGTGGTTGAAAATGATACCTGGACCGGCGAGGTATACATTCCTGCATCGTTGACAGATAATGTATACACCCTTCTGGTAAGCGCTGAGGATACCGACGGGAATGCTCTTATGGATCCTGAGGGTGCGGGAACCGTACCGGGACCGGCTTGCGATTCTCATCATGCTTTGCTGCTTGGATTTTCCGCCGGCGTAGAGTGGACCAGGTCACTGCATTCTGATATTGATGGCTCACCGAAGCTTGCCGATATTGATCTTGACGGTGATCCTGATATAGTGCTTCAGACTTCCGACGGCTGGGTTGATGTTCTTGATGACAACGGCGGTTCAATGGGCGGCTGGCCTGTATCAGGAGGCTGGAGCGCAGGTGATCCTGATGTGTGGGCTTCTCCGGCTGTGGTCAATCTTTCTGGGAATTCATCACCGGAGATACTTGCTGTTCATCCATACGGTTGTAACGGTTTCCTTTCAACAGGCTCGCCGTTAAACCCCTGGTACGGTGTTTTTGCCACCGCATTCAGGTGGCATGCCCTCTGTTCACCTGTTGCAGGGAACTTCAACGGTACAGGAGCAAATGAGTATGTTCTGGGAAGACAGCGTGCCCAGGGTGTGATCAACTCGATAAATCTTCTTGCCAGAGAGAATGACGGTAGCAGTTTATGGTTCACATTGTGGGGCGAGGATGAATCTGTTTCATCCACTCCTTCCCTTGCCGATGTTGACAGCGACGGAGCCCTTGAAGTCATAGTCATATCCGACAACACTTCATTCCAGCGCGACAACTCCTCCTCCTACGGAACCGTATACTGTCTGAGCGCTTCCAGCGGAACCGTTGAGTGGAACACCCATGTGGGAGGAAGTTCTGTTTACGGCGGTATCGCAACAGCCGATCTTGATTCCGACGATTATCTTGAGATAGTTGCAGGCGCCGTTTCAGGCAGCGATGCGATCAGTGTGCTTGATGGATCAACAGGCAGCATTCAGTATTCCGTTCCAACTGACGGAGGGATATACGCCGGAGCCTCCATTGCAGATATTGACGGTGACGGCGACAACGACATAGTTGTCTCCAGCACAGGAGGAATGCTCTACTGCCTTGACGGTCCCACAGGCAGCAGTCTCAGCGGATTCCCAGTTGACCTGGGCACCTGGACAGATGACGGAGTGAGCATTGGTGACATTGATTCTGATTCTCATCTGGAACTGGTTATCGCAGGCATGGACGGCAGACTTTATGTGATAAACCACGACGGGAGCAATGCCGGCGGTTTTCCTCTCAGAATTTCCTCTGCGAATTCCCTTTCAGGTCAGCCTGCTCTCGGTGACATAGACGGAGACGGCAGACTTGAGATAGTCTTCGGTGAAAAGCAGAGGAGTGTTATTCACTGTGTTGAACTGGAAGACAACACTGCCTTCAATTATCTTCCCTGGCCTCAGTTTCAGCATGATGCAGGAAATACCGGCTGCTTCCCCCAAGACAACGATCCTCCGGAGCCTCCAGAGGATCTCGAAGGCAATCTTACAGTCCTGGGCGACAAGGCTCTCGTTAATCTTTCATGGACCCTTTCCCCAGATGATCCTGCCGATGTCTGCGCCTACAGGATCTACAGGCAGCTTCTTCCATACGAAGGCATTGAATATTATCTTGAGAGTGTTCCTCCAGGAACGACTTCTTATTTTGATGCATTCCGCTTCTATTACAACAGCAAGGTGCTGTATTCTGTCCGGGCCTGGGATGGAGTTTCGGAATCAGGTGTTTCCACCATTTTCCGCATTCAGGACAATGATCTTATCTCCCTTGGATGCCCGGTAAGAGCTATTCCAAATTCAGGAACTGAGCTGTCGCTTTCTTCCACAACTGGTATTGCTGCAGTGGGCAGTGATTGCTCTATTCTGACAGATGGTCTCTATGAAGATATCTATACCCAATCCGGTATGGTTGACTGTGTGGAGATAGACCTTGGAAAACCTTGCCTTGTTTATGATGTATCTGTAATCAGAGGTTCGGCAGACTATGTTAACCTTCAGGAGAATGAGTCCCCTGAATCGTGCAGATACACATTCTCAGCAGACGGAAACCTGTTCAGTTCAGAAGCCGGCACAGCCAGATATGTTCGGGTTTATGGAGCTGATGGAGCTTCTGAGATTGAAGTATACGGCAGTTCTTCCGATGACATTTCTTCAGCGCTAATTGATATTGTTCGCACTGATTCAGGCAGTTTTACCGCTGAATCTGTTTCAGGTGAAGAACTGACAATGCAGGTGTACGATCTCACTGGCAGAGCTGTCTGGGAGGGGAAATCTGTAAGTTCGGTTACATGGCCTTCAGTAAACAGCTCCGGGAATCAGGTTCCTGCAGGAGTATACCTGCTGCGAGTGGAGACAGAAGACGGAGAATCAATTACTTCGAAAGCTGTGATAAGGTAGGTACTGCTTCTGATGTTGAAAGATACCCGGTTATTCATGTTCAGCCATGATGGCGAGAATGACAGACAGCAGGTGCGGTTCCACTGAATCTGAAACACGAAGGCAGCGAAAGGGGGCTGCAAGGTTTAACCTTCTGTAATGAGATGGTATATATCAGGTGCATAGAAATACACACAATATTATCTCATCAGCTCAAAACCCCTGCACCTTAGATTCAATTGCCTCAGCACAACTGCCAGAAAGCCCCGGTGGGATATATGCTGCCTGCTGCGCACCTTAAGTGCCTCGGTACAACTGTCGTCAACCGGTGTTCAGAGCATTCAGGACTGATCCGGAAAACAGATGGAGCAGGATTGCAGAGCTTGTATTCATGGAGCGCCGCTGAAGGTTGCCATGCGTCGGGAGGACCGGTGGTGAGAGATAAAGGCGGCGAGCCTTTCAGGCAGACCTGCCTTTTGGAAGAAATGATGCAGTATCACTGGACTGGATGACAGCCCTCTGCAACACCGGCTGTGCCAGAGCTGCTGTGGGCAACCAGTCGGGAACTGTGAAGATGACCCTTCTCTGCGTTACTCCCGTTTTCATCTTCGGCTATGAGGAGCACAGACATACAGTTACCGAAAACTGGACAGGCACGAGGATTCTACCGTATTAATTGATCAGGTAGTTGAACATGGGCTGACCTTTTAACTGCCATTTGAAGAGCTGGTCTGAATACTTATTTCGTGAGAACTGCAGCTTTTGCCTTGCAGGACCATTTGAATTCTGTTTTGCATTTTGCTCTCTGTGATTGTATTTTACCTGCAATGAATCATCTGGTCAGCGTTATCGGAGGGAACAGTGCATCCTCAGAAGAGGGGGCTTTTGCTTTTCGCCTCGGGTTGCTTCTGGCAGAAGCAGGTTTTACTGTGGTCTGCGGAGGAGGGGCAGGGGTTATGGAGGCTGTTTCCAGAGGGTGCGATTCTGCAGGGGGCACTGTTATCGGCATTCTTCCAGGTGAAGATGCCGGTTCAGGAAACAGATTTCTCTCTTTTACGATACCAACCGGTATGGGGGCATCACGGAACAGAATCATTGCCCTTTCAGGCCAGGTGGTGTGCGCTGTGGGAGGCTCTTACGGAACGCTTTCAGAGATAGCTTTTTCCCTGCAGGCAGGAAAACCTGTGTGTTGTTTCGGCAGCTGGAAAGATCTGCCAGGGGTTGTTCAGGTTAATACTCCAGAGGAAGCTGTTGAATTTGTTTTAAGGAACACGGAGAGGAATAATGCTAACCATTGATGAGATAGCAGCACTTTACAGGGATGTTGTGGATTTTCCCAGGAAGGGTATAGTCTTCAAGGACCTTACAACAGTGCTTACCCACCCTGGAGCTTTAGGCGATGCAGTTACGCATATGCTGGGAATGGTTGAGAATATTCCGTTTAATGCAGTGGCTGCTATTGAATCCAGAGGTTTCATGTTCGGAGGAATAATTGCTGACAGAATGGATATTCCTCTGGTGCTTATTCGAAAGCCTGGAAAGCTTCCTGCAGATGTAATCAGCGAGGACTACACTCTGGAGTACGGAACAAATACAGTTGAGATGCACAGGAATTCACTTCCTGAAGGCTCAAAGGTGCTTATAGTAGATGATCTGATAGCCACAGGCGGTACTGCCATTGCTGCCGGAGAACTGATAAAACGGGACGGAAGTGTTCCGGTTGCCGCTGCCTTTCTTATGAACCTTGTCTTTCTGGGAGGTGCTGAAAAGGTTGAAGAGTCGGGTATACCGGTACATTCTTTGATAAAATTAAACTAAGGCCGGATATTCCGGTCTGTACTGAAAGGAAGAAAGAATGAAGAAATTCGCAATGCTCCTGGCGATGCTTCTGGTTCTCTTTGCTTTCGGCTGCGGTGAGCAGGGTGGACACCCTGCGCCTGCAGGTGAAGGCGGTGAAGCCGGAGAGGCTGCTGACAGCGGCGACAATGGCAGCGGCGGTGAAGAAGGCCGGAGCGGTGATGTCTCCATAGAGTACATGGACCCTGCAGTAGGGCAGTGGATAGCTTACGGTGTTGAAGGCGAGGAAGCTGAAGCAGTATTCTCAATTGTTGCTGAAGAAGAAGGCTGCTTATGGTACCAGATTGAGTTTGACGGCGAAGCTGTTGCTCAGGTTCTCATTGATCCTGAAATTCTCGGTCAGCTTACCGAGATGGGCAGCGGCTACATAGATGAATTCATGGCAGATCCTGTTGCTTACATGGAAGAGTACATGCCTGAGAACGGCAACATCATGGAGAACGAGGAATACCTTGAGAACATGATTCTTTTCCTTACAGCGGTTAAGAAAATCAAGGTAAACGACGGAACACAGCTTATGCTCCTTGATATGGCAGGCGTTCCCGAACTGGTGGAAGAGATGATCGCTGAAAATCCCGATTTTCTTGATGAGAGCATGGATCCTGAACAGGGCGCCGAGATGGAAGAAATGATGGCAGAGCTTGAGCAGGCTGAGTTCAGCGTGGATCAGGTGGATATCGACGGTGTTGACTGCACGGTTTTCACTGCTTCACACCCTGAAGAGGGAACTATTACTGTTGCCATTTCAGATGAACTTCCTATTGTTCCCTTGATGGAAGCCAGAGTTGAGCCTCTGGATGCTCAGGAAGAAGGCGGTGCTGTAATGGTTACCGGATGGGGTTTTGAAGGGGCTGAAAATCTCATGACAGACGAGCCTGATCAGGTGATTCCTCTTGCAATGATGCTCCAGGGCTTTGCTGCCCAGTTCGAGGGAGCCGCAGCAGAATAGCAGCAGCTTTGTTTTCAGGAAGGGCGTCTTTACAGGCGCCCTTCTTGCTTTTGGTCTTATTTTCATTAATAATGGGGTTTATAGTGAAGGTGAGGTGCTTTGACAGAGAAAATTGATTTCAGAAACTTTCTTGAGAAATCCGGTTTTGCTGAAATAATAGAGCTGGACAATTCAGGCAGGATTTTATCCGGCAACTGTCCTGTTCTGAAGCTGGGAAAGAATATTTCTGAATGCTTTTCCGGTTTCAGTCTTGATACAGTTTCGGTTCAGACTGTTACAGCAGGCAGGAATTCTTACAGAGTCGCCGCTGTTCAGTCTGACACAGGATATACAGTTTTGCTTTCTGAGATCGATATATCCGTATCATCACCTTCCATTAGATTTAATATTAAAGAACTCCATAAAAGTCTTTCTATTACTAATTCAGTGTTGGTTATACTGAAATCAATAAATGGAGACTGGATTTACTGTAATGATATTGCTGACAGTTTGCGGAGAAGGGCTGCTCCGCCAGATGGTTCTGTGACATTTCTTTCATCTGTCTGCAGTGAGTCAGACAGAAAAGCATGGGAATCAGGAACTGCAGTAAGATGTGATGAGCAGTTTGCAGACGGCAGAACATTTGATGTTTACAGAAGCCCCGTCTGGAACAGTGACGGTACTTCTGATTACCTTATGATTATCGCTGAAGATGTAACTCATCTACGCCTTTTGGAGAAAAAAGCCCGTTGTGTTAATCGTCTCCTTGACACCCTTCACAAAACAGACAGAATAATCTTTGAAAGCCATTTGCCTGAAGAGCTGATTGAGAAAACTGTTGCGGTTATTCTGGAGTCGGAACTCTTTCAGGATTGTACATTTTCTCTGCCGAAGGTTACATGCAGCCATCTGGACTCCCTTGAGTGGCAGGGCAGTGTTTGCATCGGTCTGACTCTTCCAGGAATGCCCGGAAAGAACTGGGTATGTCTAAGGCTTTCTGCTGATGACGGTTATTTCAGGTACATCCTCTGCAAACCTGCAGAAGACAGTATGAATTGTGTTCTGGATGAATCGCATACTGCTATTCTGTCTGATTTGGCAGGAAACCTGAACTATGCACTGAAAGCACTCAAGCTCAGAAAAGAGCAGAGAAAGACAGCACAGGAGGTGCTGAAGACCAGAAATATGCTTAATGCTTTCCTTGAGAACTTTCCAGGACCGGCATTTATAAGGGATTCACAATCAAGATACCTTAAAGTAAACAGCAAGCTTAAGAACATGAAAAGTTATTCTGACTGGATTAAAAAGTTTCCTGAAGAGATATACCCTGCTGATGTGGTTGAAAGGCTTCGTGCCAGAGATCAGAAGGTGCTGAAGAAAGGGTATCTTTGTCAGGTTCGGAATCTGGTCCACCATAACGGAGATCCTCTGAAGCTGGAAACGCATTATTTCAGAATAGATCAGGAGGGCAACGAACCTCTTATCGGTGGAGTGGCTCTGGATATAACCGACAGATTACGGGATGCTCAGGCACTTATGAAGACCGAAGAGAGATACCGTGCCATACATGAGAATACAGGTAATGCCATTGTAATCATTGACCATGACGGTATTGTGGTTTCTGCCAATGCCAACAGCAGGCGACTCTCAGGTTATCTTCCGGAAGAGGTGGTTGGCAAGCGCAACTGGATTGATTTTGTTCATCCTGAAGATGTGGATAAAGTTACAGCAATCAGAGAGGAAAGGCTCGCCTCGGAATTCAGTACACAGATGGAGTATGAGTTCAGGTTTAAAGCAAAGGACGGCAGCTTTAAACATGTTCACGCCTGTGCTTCCACAATACCCAACAGCGGCGGTATGGGAGTTATTGCTCTCTCTGACATTTCCAGCCTTATTGAATACCAGATCAAGCTTAATGAATCACTGGAGAAGACCAGTTCACTGCTCCGTGCTATTCCCGATCTGATGCTTGTTATGAATTGCAACGGTGATTTTCTCGATTATTATACAAACGATCCGTCGGCTCTTCTGATTCCTTCTGAGGAGGTCATAGGCGGAAACATTTCAAATATTGGTCTCAAACCTGAATATCTCAGTCAGGCTCTGGATGCCATTGCAGATGCTTTGAATAACCACCGTGCTGGAACTTTTGAGTATTCGGTTAATCTTTCTGAAGGCAGACACTACTACGAGGCAGTTATATCTCCTTACGATCATGACTCGGTACTTGTTATCTGCCGGGATGTCACCAAGAGAAAGAAAGCGGAAGAGGAGCAGAAGAAACTTGAGGCTCAAATAAGGCATGTTCAGAAGCTGGAGAGCCTGGGTCTCCTTGCAGGAGGTATTGCACACGACTTCAACAACATCCTTATGGCCATCTCAGGCAATGCTTATCTTGCAGGAAAAGCAGTGAACGAAGGTACCGATTCTCTGGAGTACCTTGAAGCTATTGAAAAAGCCGTCGCTCGTGCATCTGACCTGGCAGGTCAGATGCTGTCTTATTCCGGAAGGGGAGAGAGCCGAATAGTTCCTGTGAATCTCAGCGAGATAGCAGCTGATGTTTCTGAGATTCTCAGGATTTCCATGTCGAGAAAAGCAGAATTGATTTTTGATATGGATCCGCTGGTTCCGGTAATTATGGCTGATGCTGCCCAGGTAAGGCAGGTGGTGATGAACCTGATTACCAATGCGTCTGAAGCTCTGGAGCAGAATACAGGTAAGGTGATTGTTTCAACAGGTTCAAGATTCTGCGACAGGGAGTATCTTGATACGCTGAACAGAACCGAAAAGCTCAAGACAGGCCTCTACTCCTGGATAATGGTGAAAGATACAGGCAAGGGAATGGAGAAAGATCTGTTTGAGAAAATTTTCGATCCGTTTTTTACAACCAAGTTTGCAGGACGGGGGCTGGGGCTTTCTGCTGTTCTGGGCATAATGAGCAGCCACTGCGGCGCTCTGGATATACAGTCAGTTCCCGGAGAAGGTTCTTCTTTCAAAGCCCTGTTTCCCGTTGCTGCTGAGATCCCTTCACTTGAGGACAGCTCATCATCAGATAACAGCACTGTGAAAAAGAGATCGGGAAAAATTCTCTTTGTTGATGATGAACCCCTTATCAGATCCATTGCCGAAACAATGATTACAGGTATGGGACTTTCGGTTACTCTTGCTTCAAATGGCCGTGAAGGGCTCAACAAATTTAAAGCGTCTTCTGAGGAATTCTCCATTGTCATTCTTGATCTGACCATGCCTGAAATGGATGGAGATGAAGTGTTCAGAGAGATAAGGAAAATGTCACCGAAGACACCTGTTCTTATCTCCAGTGGCTATAACGAGCATGAAATGCTGTCAAGATTCACAGATATCAAGCCGGAAGGGTTCCTCAAGAAGCCCTATTCAGTTTCGGAGCTTGCAGGTAAAATACAGGCTTTACTGTTTCCGTGAGTGCTTTTTCAACTGAGTTTTCGTTTATATTTCACTCATGGAATCCAATCTTTTCAACTATACAGACAGACCTTCAGCTCCATTTGCGGAGCTGTTCAGGCCCAAATCCCTGGATCAGGTTTTTGGACAGTCCAGTCTTCTGGCAGAGGACGCTCCATTCAGAATATCTGTTGAGAGCGGTTCGGCAGGCTCATTCATCCTCTGGGGCCCTCCAGGTACAGGAAAGACAACTCTGGCTCTTATCGTTGCAGATCATGTCAGCGAACACTTTGTAAGGTTTAGTGCAGTCACAGGCGGTGTGGGGGATGTGCGGCGCATAGTTCAGGAAGCAGAGAAAAGGCTTGCTTCAGGCCAGGGAACCATGCTCTTTGTTGATGAGATTCATCGTTTTAATAAAGCTCAGCAGGACGCATTTCTTCCCCATGTGGAGAGCGGTACCATAAGGCTTGTGGGGGCAACCACCGAGAACCCTTCATTTCATGTAAATGCTCCTCTTCTGAGCAGGTGCTCAGTTCATGTGCTGACAGCTCTCTCTGAGACTGAGCTTGCAAATATGCTCCAGCATACATTCTCATGTGAGCTTTACCAAAGCGTATGCGGAGTGAAGGTTTCTGAAGAAGCTGTTAAACTGATAGCATCTGCTGCTGACGGGGATGCGAGAAGGTGTATGAACATCCTTGAACAGTTAACCGGCTCGGCAGGCGAAGATGGCGTTACAGAAGAAATGGTATTGAAACTGGTGCAGTCTGCTCCTCTTCTTTATGACAGAGCAGGAGAAGAGCACTACAATCTCATCAGCGCCCTTCACAAGTCCATGAGATCCGGTGACCCGGATGCTGCTCTGTACTGGCTGGCGAGAATGATAGTCTCCGGAGAGGATCCTCTCTACATAGGCAGAAGGATGATACGATTTGCATCGGAAGACATAGGCCTGGCTGACCCTTCTTCCCTTACAGTTGCGATGAGGGCTGTGGACTCTTACAGGTTTCTCGGTTCACCTGAAGGCGACCTTGCCCTTGCCGAGGCAGCGGTTCACCTTGCACTTGCTCCTAAATCGAACAGTGTCTATAAAGCCTGGAAGTCAGTATGCAGCCTTGTGAAGCGCACCGGTTCGCTGCCGGTTCCCCTTCATCTCAGAAACGCTCCCACAGGGCTCATGAAGAAACTTGATTACGGAAGGGGCTATCAGTACGCCCATGATATGCCGGATGGTATGGTAACACACTGCAACTTTCCAAAAAAGCTTAAAGAACCTGAGTTTTATCATCCTTCAGACTCTGGCAGAGAGAAGGTATTGTCTGAGCTTCTGAAAAGGTGGAAATCGTTGAGAAAATCAGCAAGACAGGAGGGAGGTTGATATGATTTTCAGGGAGTTGAACTCCGGCGATAACCTGCTTTCTCTGGAGCCTGGTTTTTATTGCGTCAGCTGCCAGAATAGATTTAATGCTGACATGGTAAAAGAATTCAACCGGATCTGCAGGTACTGCAGGTGTATAGACCTGTTCACCGGTCTGCTCATGCCCTACTTTCTTCATAACATCAGTAATATTCTGGCAGGTGTTACAGGTAACATTGAGCTTGCAGAAATGTTCATGCCGGATATCAGGAAGGTGCAGGAGAAGCTCTTTGCAGCCGGCAGTGCCGCCGGATTGCTGGTTGAGTTTATTCGTACCCTTACAGGGACACTTGGCACAAGCGGTACTGATGTTCTGGATACTTCTTGCCTCAGGCGGGTTAATCTTTTTCTGAATACAGCATGCGGAAGAAGCGTTTCAACTTCCGGAACAGAAACAATGAATCTTGATTCTCCTCTTTATTGCTCCGACATATCACAGGCATTTGCAGCCTTAATTGGAATGGCAACCTGGTGTGTTCTCTGCGTTGCCGGCAGAGGTGAAATCAAAGGCACAGCAGAAGGCAGGATTATCAGCTTTGAATGGGAAAAGCCTAAAGGTGCAGGAATAACGCATATGCCCGGAGCGGAACAGGCTCCTGCTGCGGCTGCACTGGCTGGAGAAGCAGCATCAGCTTCAGGATCAGCGCTGATCATTCAGCGGTGGACAGACAATTCAGGAAAGGTGTCACTTGCAGTTGGAAGATAACGCTTCCCGTATATACAGCCTGCTCCAGGAGAGCGGGGAAAAACTTGATATTAAGGCTATAGGCTACAGGCTTCCTGATGTCAGGGACAAGACAGGGGCTCTTGAGAAGCTTCTGGCTGAAGGAAAAATCTGGCACGCAGGAAAAGGCCGTTACGCGGTTCTCAGGGTTCTGGGCCTTGAAAAAGGTGTGTTAAGAGCCAGAGCAGACGGTTCGGCAGTGGTCAGGGCTTCCGAGGTTCGTATCTCTGTAGACCGGATGGATACAGCAGGTGCTGTTGATGGTGATACAGTTATCGTAAGGCTTACAGAGCCTGATCTGCACCGCTCCGGGTATCGGGGCAGAGTAGTGGAGGTTCTTAAAAGGAGCAGGGATTCCATTGCAGGAATAGCCAGAGAGAGGAACGGAAAGTGGTTTCTTGATCCACTTGATCCAAGGCTTCCTGGAAACCTGCCTCTTGACCCTTCAGGAAGGGAGCTGAAGGCTGGAGACCTTGTAGGCTGTTCCATTCAGTACAGCAGACACGGAATGAAGGTTACAGCAGAGAACAGCGTAGGATCACCTGATTCTCCCAGAGCGCTTATTGATTCGGTGTGCATTGATACAGGCCTTCCTGCTGATTTCCCGAATGATGTAAAGGAGGAGGCAGACAGGGTATCAATTGAACCTGTTGTTATAAACAGGGAGGATCTCACCGGCCTCTGCACCATCACCATTGATCCTGTGGATGCCAGAGACTTTGATGACGCCGTTTCCATTGAGAAGACCGGGGACGGGGGCTGCAGGCTTGGGGTACACATAGCCGATGTTTCAGTTTACGCGCCTCCGGGTTCACTGATTGACGCTGAGGCATATTCAAGAGGAACCAGTGTTTACCTTCCTGACAGAGTTCTGCCTATGATACCTGAAACACTTTCCAACGGTTCGTGTTCACTTCAGCCGGGAGTTGAGAGACTGACCAAGACAGTGTTTATTGATTACGACAGCAAAGGCAGAAGAAAGGATTTCAGAGTCTGTTCCTCAAAGATTCGCTCAAGAAGGCGGCTTAACTACACTGAAGCGCTCAGCTTTATTCAGGGAGACAGTTCAGGAGACCAGGAGATTGACAGTCTTTTCAGATTGTTCTCGCAGTTGAGCAATCAGCTGAATACCATAAGGGAAGAACGAGGGGCTGTTGATCTGGGAGCATCTGAGTTCAGAACTGTTTTCGGAGGTGACGGTCTTCCGTCAGGTTTTGAGAAGGTACCTGACGATCCTGCCCACAGAATGATAGAAAACTTCATGGTCGAGGCTAACAGCGCAGTTGCCCAGTTCTGCAAATGGCTTGAGATGGATGTTCTCTACAGGGTTCACGGAGATCCGGTGCCGGAAGCTTCTGACAAACTGAGAAGAACACTGTCTATTTACGGTTTCAGTGTGCCGGGGAACTCAGCTCCAACCGCCGCAGCTCTCTCAGGAGCAGTGAGGGCTGCTCAGGACTCTCCTGTTTATCCCCTTGTGAGAGATGCAGTTCTCAGATCAATGCAGAAAGCGGTTTATTCCCCTGACAACACCGGTCACTACGGTCTGGCGCTTAGAGACTACCTTCACTTCACCAGCCCTATCAGACGGTATCCGGATCTGATGGTTCATCAGGCAATTACCGCATGGGAACAGGGAAAAGTAAGAGGAGGGGAGTCAGGAGCCTCCGCTGCCGAGGTTTGTTCTGCTCTGGAGAGAAGGGCAGAGAAGGCAGAAAGAGATGCAACTGAACTGATGGCGCTGCTTTACCTTTCCCGCAGAACAGGCGAGTCTTTCAGAGGAGTTGTGAGGGATGTTGCTGACTACGGCCTTTTCATAAGGCTTCTTGATGTGCCGGCAGAGGGGCTGCTTCATGTCTCTGCCATGAAAGAGTATCCTGGAAGACTTCCAGCAGTAACTGAACCAGGGGCAGAGGTCTTTGTAACAGTTGAAAGCGCTGATCCTCTGGAGAGAAAACTGTCACTGCTGCCTTCTGAGAAGCAGAATGGAGGTGACACCAGTGAATGACACTAAGTATCGTGAACTTGCAGGTTCAATAGTATCCTGGATACAGGATTATTTCTCTTCAGCAGGAATGACAGGTACAGTGGTAGGACTCAGCGGAGGTATTGATTCCGGAGTAACTGCCGCTCTCTGCGCCAGGGCTCTGGGGCGGGAAAATGTTCTCGGCCTTATCATGCCCTGTGAAAGCATCAAAGCAGATACCGAAGACGGTCACAGGACAGCTGAGCACCTTGGCATTCCCTCCAGAGAAATTGATTTGACAGGTGCTCTTGAGGCAATGATTCTGGCAGGGAATCTGAACAGAGAAAACCGTTTGGAGCTTGCAAATGTGAAGGCCAGACTGAGAATGACCACAGAATATGCCCTTGCCAGGGGAAAACTGGTTGCAGGTACTGGAAATCTCTCTGAGACAGTCACCGGATACTGGACCAAATGGGGTGACGGAGCAGCAGATTTTATGCCCCTTGCCGAGCTTTGGAAAGATGAGGTCAGGGAGCTTGGTCGTTATCTGGGTCTGCCGGACTGGATACTGAGCAGAGTCCCCTCCGGCGGTCTCTGGGAAGGTCAGAGCGACGAGAGTGAAATGGGAGTAACCTATACAGAGATCAAAAAGTACCATGTGGAGGGAAAAGAGTCGGTTCCCTCTGCTGCAGCTGTGAGAATAGAGCAGCTTTACAGGTCCAGTGCCCACAAGCGGAACCCTATACCCTATTTCAAAGCCAGGGAGATAATGGATGGAAAACAAAAGAAGACAGGCTCTTGTAAGTGCCTGGGACAAAACCGGTCTTGTTGAGTTCGCCAGGGGGCTCAGCGGCGCAGGATGGCAGATTTGGGCTTCAGGCGGAACTGCCGCGAAGATAGAGGAAGCAGGCATTTCAGTCAGAAGAACTGAAGAGATTACCGGTATCGGTTCTATTCTAGGCGGCAGGGTCAAGACACTTCATCCTGAACTTCATGCAGCAATACTGGCTGCAGGCAGTGACAGAGAAGACCGCATAAGGGAAGGCAAACCGGTCTTTGACCTTGTGGCTGTTGACCTGTATCCCTTTCACAAAACCGCCTGCATGGCTCCTGATTCTTCTGAAACCATTGAGCTGGTGGACATAGGCGGGCCTTCAATGGCCAGAGGTGCAGCCAAGAACTGGGCTCATGTGATAAGCGCCACAGGCAGTGATTCCTTTTCCGGAGTTCTTGAAACGGTTCTGGAAGGTACTGATGATGAGCTGTACCGCAGAAAAATGGCTTCAAGAACCTTTTCAAGAACAGCAATGTATGACCTTTCAGTTGCCATGAAACTGGAGGAGGGAATAGTTCCTGCTCTCAGATACGGAGAAAACCCTCATCAGAAGGCTGCTGTTCACTTCAGCTGGCCCAGAAGCGGTTTCGGAGCTGCAGAGGTGCTCGGCGGAAAGGCCTTGAGCTACAACAACTACCTTGATGCCTCAGCTGCTGTTTCCATTGCTGCCGACATGAAGCTCGGCGGAGTCTCTGTTGTTCTGGCAAAACACGGAAACCCGTGCGGTGCAGGTGTCGGTTCCACAGCAGCTGAAGCATTTCAGAACGCATTCAGAGCAGACAGGGTTTCTCCCTACGGCGGAATACTGGCCTGTACCGGAGCTGTTGACATTGAGCTGGTGAAGGCTCTGAAGGGAATCTTCCTTGAGATAGTAATAGCTCCTGAATTCCATGAAGATGCCCTTGCAAGACTGCAGAAGAGAAAGAACCTGAGAATTCTGAGAATGGCTGTGGAAGAAGATGCGGCGCTTCAGCTCAGGTCCATTTCAGGCGGTCTTCTGGCACAGATGCCGGACCTTTCAATTGAAGATGTTCTCAACTGCAGGGTTGTAACAAAAAGAAAACCTTCTTCTGAGGAACTTGCTGCCCTGAATGTCAACTGGAGGGTTGTAAAGGGAGTAAAGAGCAACGCCATTGTTGTAGGAGACAGCAGAGGTACCATAGGTGTGGGCATCGGCCAGCCCAGCAGAATTGAAAGCATTGACCTTGCTTTAAGAAGAGCTGTTCGTGAAGGAAATGAGGTAAAGGGCGCAGTTCTTGCCAGCGATGCCTTTTTTCCGTTCAGAGATGGTCCGGACAAGGCTGCGGAAGCTGGAATAACAGCCATAATTCAGCCGGGAGGTTCCATCAGGGATGAAGAGGTGATTCAGGCATGCAACGAACACGGAATTGCAATGGTGTTCACAGACACAAGGCATTTCAGACACTGATGAGAAAAATCATTCTCTTAGGGCTGCTCCTGCTGCTTTCCTGCAGGGTGGTCAACGATGAGACTGCTCATGTCGCTGATGTTCCAGTCGCTTCAGCCCCCTCTCCATACAGCAGAATTGATTCTCTGCTTCAGACGGGCCATCAGGATTCGGCGGTGCGGCTGCTTAGAAACATTCACATGACTGCTGATAACAGGAACGACCTCCTCTGGCGTTTCGCAGGAGCATACAACGGAAGAGGAATGCCGGGCAGGTGCATTGAGATGCTGGACAGTCTTGAATCTGCAGGCTGGGGAGACCTGACCGGATGGAAAATTTCTGTGCTGGATCTGAACAGAATGACCGAAATGGCACTGGAACTGGCAGAGCCGGAGGATGTGCTTCTTAAGGCATGGCTTCTTCGGGACAGCCTTAACACCTTGAGTATAACAGGTTCCATTCCCATACCTACTCACCTTGGAGAACGGGCTGCAAGGCTGCTTCTGGCACCGGAGGGCATAACCAGAGAGCAGCTGATGCTGGCCTCTGAGGATGTTCATCTTCTTCCTGTCACCGTAGGTCCCAGAATCAGGGATGAACTTCTTCTCTCATGCGGCAGCTCAGGCAGCTGGTGGGAGGATGTGCTGAAAAACTTTGATCCTGAGCTGAACAGCCAGTCTGCTATCAGCTTGCAGGCACAGAGAAATAAAAGGTTAAGCACAGGAGACCGGAGTTACTGGACCAGCCTTCTGAATACTGAAGCCGGAGCGCTGGCTGCTTCGGTGATAGCCTCAAGATGGCCTGAGTATGCGGACTGGCAGGTATGTGACCTTCTCATTGAAAATGGAGGCTCTTCACAGGCCATGACCATTGCTGAAAACAGGGGAGACCCTGATTTCACAGCAGGGGTAAGAATGGCAGTTCTTCGGAACTCGGCAGGCTATTCGGAGCTTGCAGCCCTTTGTGATTCAATTCCCGATTCCGCAGCTGAACAGCTCAGATGCAGGGCGGCTCTTTTCAGGGCAAGGGCCCTGAGAGGACAGAGAAGAAACGCCGAGGCCTACAGGGCTTATTATCACTTTGCAGAGAGCTTCCCATGGCATTCTACAGCCAGAGAAGCCGCTTATCTTGCAGGCAAGTACTTCGACAGTGAACAGAACTGGCGAGAAGCGGCAGATGCCTATCTGGCCAGTCTTCGTTCTTCCGGTACCTGGGACGGTGACGCAAGGGGCCACTGGCGGGGCGGATTCTGTCTCTACATGAACGGCCGGGGTTCAGTTGGGGATTCTCTATGGGAAGCAGGCTGCTCAAGGTATCCCTTCAGCCGCTGGCGTGATGAAATGCTCTTCTGGCGAGCAAGGTATGCTGGAAGAACCGGTGAATCAGAGAGACAGGAAGCACTGCTCTCTCAGGCTGCTGCCGAGCATCCCTGGGAGTTCTATGGAATGCTGGCTGCTGAGAGGCTGGGTATTCCTTACCGGATTGATATGACTGTTCTCAGCCCGGTTATTCGCGGGAATCTTGTGCTTGAGACAGCTGCAGAACTCTTTGAAGAAGGTTACGGTACCGCTGCTGTGGAGATGCTCTCTTACGGCAGAATAGCCGGCAGAGGCAGCGCAGCTGCAGCAATGGGCATCCTTGGAGAGTACGGACGGTCAATATCTCTTATGAGAAGGATGGATACTGAATACAGGGAGAACGGAACTGGTATTCTTCCGGACAGTCTTATTGGATGGTATTTCCCCTGCCCATACAGGGAACTGGTAACTGCTGTTACGGATACAATGACACTGGATGCCTCATATGTGGAGGGTATTATGCGTGAGGAAAGCTACTTCAACAGGTTTGTCATATCTTCCGCAGGGGCGGCAGGGCTTATACAGCTCATGCCTGGCACTGCCTCTGATGTGGCAAGGTGGAATGGTCTGCCCAGGCTTTCACCGGAGGAGTTCTTTACGCCTGAGAATTCAGTTTTGTACGGAAGCCTTTACATTAACTCCCAGGCCAGGAGATACAGTCACCCTGCAGTGTTCCTTGCAGCATACAATGCAGGCCCTGGAAACGCATCAAGATGGATTGATATGCATGGTTTTGATTCTGCGGATCAGGAACTCTACATTGAGCAGATTACATACAGGGAAACCCGTATGTACTCCAAGAAGGTTCAGCGATCCGCCTGGATCTACGGAAGGATAAGAAGATGACCGCTGTTCTTTTACTCACAGCACTGGCAGGTGGTCTGGCCGGTGACCCTGACATGAACACAACAATGGTTTACCCGCCTTACGGGCACTGTATGGGAATATACAGGGCAGGTCAGGAGCAGCTCAGTATGCTTCTCGGGGGAATGCTTTCATTTGATGATCCCCAGGGTCTCGCTGCTGTGCTTCCTGATGAATGGGATACATCAGATCCCGGGGATGATGATGAGCTTGCAGTTTACGGCGTGAACAGCGGCAGCGGTCATGTTATCTACAATGCCTCCATGTATACACTGGGCTACTACGGAGGCCAGGGTTCCGGAGATGCCGAGCTTTCTTCTCCACACGGTATCGCAGCCACCACTGACGGCGCTGTCTATGTGGCTGATACCGGTAACAGAAGAATAGCAGTGCTGAAGCGATCAGGGCAGAGGATATCTCCGAATTCATTTATCACAGGATTTACAGAGCCCTGGGATGTTGCCCTTGACGGAAGATACATCTGGGTTACTGACAGAGCAGGGGGAACCCTTTCCAGGTATGATTCACCTGAAGACTCTTCGCCGCAGGTAATTAATATCGATACTCCCAGAGGTGTTGCTGCAACAGGTTTTGGCAGATATACCAACGGTCATGATGCTTTTCAGGTTGTGATTACCGGAGACGGTTCCAGCCTGGCAAAGCTGGAGGACGGAACGGTAACCGCTTCTGTTTCTGCTGCTGAAGCAGGAGGAAGGTTCTTCAACTATGTTGAGATAGATTATCACGGTTTCGTCTGGGTAACTGATTCCGTAGCCTGCAGAATACACAAGTTTGACAGCAGTCTTAACCTGCTTGACAGCTGGGGTGAGGGTTACGGCGATGCAGACAATCAGTTCATGCACCCTACAGGATTGACCATATGGGACAGGTTCGGACAGATCTTCGTAGCAGAGAGCTGCGGCGCCCGGTATTTCTGGGTGGGAACTGATATAAGAAACCTTTCGGTTTCCTCTGACAGGCAGGGATGCACAGTGTCAGGGCTGCTTACTGAAAGCGCGACACTTATAGTCAATGTTCACTATCCTGACGGAACACTTGCAAGAAATCTTTACACAGGCAGAAGAAGCGCAGGCACTTTCAGCTTTTCATGGGATGGAACCACCCTTCAGGGTAACGGAGTTCCTGCAGGAGAGTATACTGTGAGAGTAAATGCTGAACCGCTCTATTCCAGCCGAACTTATTTCGATAAGAACTGGGTTGATACGATAAATATTGATGATACCGGCTATGTAGCACCTTCTTCAGGAGGGAGGAGAGGCTGAAATACATAGTCCTTGCAGCCTTACTGGCTGCGTCGGCATTTTTCAGCGGAACTGAAACGGCCTGTTTCAGCCTTGATCAGCTCCAGAGAAAGAGAATGGCAGCAACATCCGGAGGCAGACGGGCACTGGCTCTTCTGAAGAATCCGGGAAGGCTTCTCACATCCATTCTTCTGGGAAACACCTTTGTAAATGTTGCTGCTTCCTCGGTGGCGGCAGGAATAGTGGCAGAACTGATTCCAGGCCCACTTGGGATGGGAGCAGGAGTTCTTGTAATGACATTCCTTCTCCTTGTTCTGGGGGAGATAAGCCCCAAGAGCATTGCAAGAAGGCGAAACAGGGCATGGATAGAGGCTTCTGCGCCTGTGATGACCGTAATGCTGAAAGTTTTTGGACCGGCAGCAGATTTGCTCAAGTATCCTGCTGAGGTTGCAGACAGGTTCGTTCCAGGCAGAAATGATCCTGATAACTACAGGGAACGGGAGCTTAATATTCTTATGGAGATTGCCCGTGATGAGGGTTTTCTCGGAGGTGAGGCAGACATGGCCTCTGCTATTCTGGAGCTTGATCAGAGGGCATGTGCAACAGCAATGATTCCCAGAGAAAAGGTGGTAAGCTTTACCTCTGATCTCAGCATTTCTGAGATGACTGAAAAGGCTTTTCAGTCAAAACACTCAGCGTATCCTCTTGTTGACAAAGACAATGGCATGATGTCTGGTGTTGTTGACATGAGGGACCTGCTGGGTGCAGGGGAGTTCAGAGTTCGTGAAGTTCCTTTTTTTCCCGAATCAGCCAGGCTTAGTACAGTTCTCGACGGCCTCCGTAAAGCCGGCGGCGGAATAGGGGCAGTTGTGGACGAGTATGGTGACTGGAGCGGAGTAATCACAGTCAGCGATGTCCTTTCAAGGGCTCTCTTTGCAGGTATGCCAGGTTCACCTCTCCCTGAAGGAGTTTCCCGAAGTGACGGAGGCTTTACTGTTCCAGCCTGGCTTTCCCTTGACCTGCTCTCTGTGCTGCTGGAAGACCAGAAGCTTACTGCTAAATACGCCGAATCCTGCGGAGGGCTTCTTCAGGAGGTCACCGGAAAGCTGCCGGTTCAAGGTGATGAGATTACCTATATGGGATATCAGTTCAGAGTCATTGAGATGAACGGAAGAACACCTTCCAGAATACTTGTTCGAAGGGAGGTGTCATAATGAGCGAAATAATTGTTTATCTCCTGGCGTGTGCCCTTGCCGCTTTCTGCAGCGGAACTGAAACTGCTTTCTCAGCTGCAGGGCGAATACGAATTGCTGCAAAAGGCAGACGGGGAAAACCGGCACTCTGGTTTCTCAACAGACCTGCCCGTTACCTTGTAACAACCCTTGTGGGAACCAATGTGGGGGTTGTTCTTGCCTCCAGTATCGGCCACGGATGGGGTTCAGGCAGAGGAGAGCTCTGGGAGTATATCTCCGCTTTCTTTACTGCTGTTTTCCTTCTTGTTTTCGCTGAGGTAATTCCAAAGCAGCTTTCACTCTTCAGAAGCGACACCACAGCAGTTCTGTCAGCTGTTCCCCTCAGAATCATCCGGTATCTGCTTTTTCCCCTGATTGCCCTTGCTTCCAGTGTTTCAGGGCTGATTGCAGGAAGGGACAAAAGAGGCAGATTCTTTGAGAGCAGAAAAGAAGTCAGAGGGCTTCTGGTTTCTTCAGGCGGAGAGCAGGGCAGGCTGGCTGCTGCGGTTCTGGCAATGAGCGAAGCTCCATTTGAAGAATACTCAATACCCTTGAATGAATGCCCTTCAGTTGAAACATCAGCAGAGAGGAACGAAGCTGTCGGCGTACTTCTCGATTCAGGAGAGGGTTTTCTTCTGGTCTGGGAGAAGAAGGGAAGCGCCCTTGCCGGCATAGTCAGGGGAACTGATCTGGTCAGATGGGACGGCACCGGTGCTATTACAAGGCTTCAGACAGGTCTGCCTTACTTCGAGTGCGATTTCCCTGCTCTGCGAATACTGCCCGAATTGTGGAGGTCTGGAGCCCAGGCTGCTGTGCTGATGGATGTGAACGGTCAGCCATCAAGGCTTGTTACACCTGCTATGATCCTTTCAAGAATGCTCCCTGGAGAGCCTGGCGATGTTTCCTGACAGAAGTCCCCTTACCGGGCTTCCAGGAAACAGATCCATAGCTGAATATCTGAATAAACATGTAATCAGTGGTGAAATGACCGCTGTGTATGTTGACATTGAAAACTTCAAGCCCTTCAATGACCACTATGGTTTTGCCCTGGGAGATGCTGTCATAAGGCGTCTTGCAATGATACTTTCAGAATCGGTCTGTGAATGGTTTACAGGTCACATAGGCGGTGACGATTTCATCTGCGCAGGTTCCGGCAGCGATTTCTTCTCTGCTGTGGAAGAGGCCAGACACAGGTTCAGAAGTATCATTCCAGGTTTTTATACAAAAAGAGACAGGGCTCAGGGTGGAATTGAGGCCTTTGACAGGAGAGGAAGCTACCGCTTCTTTCCAATGCTGGATGTGACTGTTGTTCCTGTAGAAAAGGACCAGAGTATTCTTTCACTGGAAGAACTGGCTGCAGCTGCAGGAAGAAAGAAGAAGCTTCTAAAAGGCGAACAGATGGTTGAGCCAATTTACCCGGTACTTGATCTGGCTGTTCGAAAAGGTCTTCCTGTTCAGGACATGAAAGCCCTTATCGAATCATGCGGAATACTTCGGGAGGAGAAGGCAGTACCGGTTCTCAGCTCCATACTCACAGAGGGCTTTCACTGGAACCTGAGAAAGAGCGCCGCACTTGCTCTTGGGCATATAGGCAACACCAGATGCGCCGAACTGCTGCTTGAATCCCTTAAAGACAGGAATCCTCATGTTCGCACCAGATCTGTTGAGGGGCTGGTGCTTGCCCTTGGAAGCAGTTCCGGCCCTGTAATTGGTCCTCTGTCCTCCGACTGTTCAACATGGGTTAGAAGGGCTGTTTTTCGTGGAATAGGAAGGTCAGGATGGACAGAAGGCGCAAATATCCTTGAGAAGGCAGCAGTATCCCATGCCCACGGAAGAAGGGTGAACACCATTGAGGAGAGACGGGCAGCCCTTGAAGGTATTTCCATGCTTGGCCTTTCAGCGGAAGCTGAACTACTTTTCAAACTCTGCGGAACACCTGACTATCAGCCTGCTGAAGCTGCTTTTGAAGCGCTCTGTGCAGTAGGTACAGATATGGCAGCCGATATGATTCTCAACGGTTCCCAAAAGCTACCTGCTGTTCTGAATACCTTCGAAATGAGTCGCAAAATGCTGAAAGCCCTTGAAGAGCTTGCTGTATCATCTCTGGAGCACGAAGATACCATAGTTACTGCTGTAAGGTTCTTTGAAGGTTATCCTCACAAAATCTCTTCCGCTGCTGCTGCCGGGCTGAAGAAGAGCCTTGGAAGCTGTTACGGCGAGCTTTTTCGAAGGGTGGTTATGCTTCTGGACAAACTGGGAGTAGGTGCCGATCGTTCCTGTACAGCAAGAATCGCCAGCAGGCTGGAAAGGGGGCAGCGAATAGGAGATGACGCATTGTGTGCTTTTCTGGGATGGATATCCAGAAGAGGCGGTGTTTCTGCAGGGGCTCTTCTCAAATCCTATCTCAGAACAGGAAGAAGGCCTGTAGCTGCCGCAGCTGCCATGGCAACAGGTGTTCTGGTTAAAAGAGGGCTTGACGATAACACCTCAAGTTTTAACTATTCGGATCATTCAGATGGAGGTCGGCAATGAGCGAAACTGCAAGAGATATCCTCGCCAAGCTCAGAACAGCTGATGAACCGCAGCTTTTAGCGTTTTGTTCTGATGCCGAGGGGCAGAATGCTATTCTCAGAAATCTGCCCTGCGGCCTTTTACTAAGGGATATAGAGGAAGGTTCGATTCTTGAGGTGAACGACTATGCCCTGGATCTGTTCGGGGTTCAAAGGTCTTCCATTATAGGCAGTACATTAGCAGAAGCAGGTATAGGCCTTTCAGCAGAGGAGCAATCGAGCATGACTGCTCCAGGGCAGCCTGCTGCAGGCCACATAACTGACTCCTCAGGGGCCAGAATACCTGTGCTTGTTTTTAAGAGGCACATAAGAATAAACGGCAGCAAGGCTGAAATACTCATTCTTAACGACTCAACTCTACTGGGAGGGAGAAGAGCAGCTGAAGAAGGATTTAATCTTTTCAAGAGAGTTCTCTCCGAGTCCGGAGTGCCCTTCATTCTTTCAGAGATATCCGGTGGTTCTCTCTCAAGGGATCTTGTAATAAAGGAAACAGCAGGTACCCTCCCTCCTGAGTTTCAGAAAGGTGACCTGAGCAGGGGAGCATCTGTGGCAGATATTCTTTCCCCTGTGAACGCAGCCAAGCTTGTGGAAAACGCCATAATTCTCTCCGGTAAAGGTGGAGAAAAGAAACTGGAACTCAATGATGTGTGCCCCATAAAACTTTATGCCGATACCTGCGGTGAGGTGCTTATGACATTTCCTGCTGAATCGGAAGAACGAAAAGCTCTGAGAACCAGAAAGAGCAAGCTGAGTTCCGGTGTTCGCCGTGTGGTGCTGTATATCACAGGTTCGGATGGTGAAAGATCCGGAGCAGATATGCTTCAGATGATAGGATTCCAGATAATCGAGGTTGATAAACCTTCAAGTGCTGTGATAATGCTTGAAGAGAATCCAGGCCGCTTCTACTTCGTTGTCAGCGAGGACTGTACCGATGATCCGGATATAACCGACCTGGCTGTTGAAATAGAGAACTCCGGCATAGGGCTGATTCTTGTTTCGGAAAATAAGCTTTCCTATGAAGGTGAACTCAAGGTGGTGAATATACCTCCGCCGCTGAGCATCAACCTCCTTGCTTCAGCGGTTTCCGAAGTCACAGGCTGAGACTGGAACAGTTCAGGTTGTTCAACAGCATAACTGGACTGTGGTACCGGAGGAGGGATTTGAACCCTCACGCCCCTTGGGGCAACGGATTTTGAGTCCGTCGCGTCTGCCATTTCGCCACTCCGGCACAGCCTCTGAATGTAATTGATGCAGTGGTTCTCTGCAACCTTGACAAACAGGCTGTTTTCAGGTAAATTCGGCGTTCAAAGGGCCCATAGCTCAGTTGGCTAGAGCCACCGGCTCATAACCGGTCGGTCCCTGGTTCGAGTCCAGGTGGGCCCACCAACCATTATTGCATGAAGGGCGGGTAGCTCAGTTGGTAGAGCACAAGCTTCACACGTTTGGGGTCGCAGGTTCAAGCCCTGTCCCGCCCACCATCGGACACCATCAGGTGTCCTTTTTTTTTAAGGAACGGAAAGGTGTGCCGTGGAAGAATTCATAGCAAAGCTTCTGGACCTTCAGGATATCGACAGGAAGATCGACAGACTCAGGTCTGATATCGACTCAATTCCAGGTGAAATAGAGATCCACAGGAAGGATACGCTGGCGCATACTGAGAAGTTTCAGGTCTTCGAGGATAAGCTGGAGGGGGTTCGCAGGGAACAGAAGGACCTTGCTTCAGAGAGAGCCGGCCAGAAGTCCCGAATTGCCAACTGCAAGAGCAGGCTCCTTGAGTTGAAATCCAATGAAGAATACTCTGCCATGCTGAAACAGATTGCTCATTGTGAAAAAATGATTGACCAGATTGACAGCCGTATTATTGAGGCTATGTACGAAGAAGATAAGGCTTCAGAGGAGATGGATAAGGCAAGGAAGGAACGGGACAGGGCTGTCAGCAGGTCGGAGGCCAGAGAGCAGAAGCTCAGAGAGAAACTGGCTGAAATGGAATCTGAGTTTGAAGAGCTGAAAAAGCTCAGGGCGGAAGCCTCTGAGAAAGTGGATCCGAGGTATTTGAAGAGATATGAGAAGGCCAGGGCAACTGGCCACAGGGAAGCTGTTACAGGGATAAGAAACGGAGCGTGCGGCAGCTGTCTTACCAAGATCCCTGCCCAGAGCGCAGGTGAGATAAAAGGCGGCATAACATTTGCCTGCCCTATCTGCGGCAGCTTTGTTGTATGGACTGATGACAGCTCCCTGCAGTAACTGATTGATCCGGCCGGGCAGGCGGTCGCTTGGCTTATGCCGAGAGGAAAGTCCGGGCTCCGCAGGGCAGGACGCAGGGGAAATCCCTGGTGCAGCAATGCAGGGACAGTGCCGCAGAAACGATACCTGCGCCTCAGGCGCAAGGGTGAAAAGAGGCAAACCCCGTCCGGTGCAAGGCCTAATAGGAAGAACAGCCTCTGGCTGGGGAGCTGCCCGTTCCCTCTGTTCTTCGGGTTGGCCGCTTAAGGTGTCCGGTAACGGGCATCTCAGACGGATGGCCGCCGTTGCGAAAGCAATACAGAACCCGGCTTACAGCCCGACCGGATCCCGATTGACAGGAAGTGCGCATTGAAATACAGATGGCTGCCAAGACCGGAAGCATCAAACCCTGCCATGTGGAAAACCGGCAAAGGGCTTCCTGAGCCGGTAAGGGCGCTGATGGAACGAAGGGGTATAGGTCCGGAAGTTCTTGACAGCGATTATTCCATGATTTCCAACTGGAGAGAGCTCCCAGGGGCGGAAGAGGCTGCCTCACTTATTTCCAGAACCATTGCCTCCTGCGGTAAAATTCTTGTATACGGCGATTTTGATGCAGACGGAGTTACAGCGACTGCAACTGCGGTAAGGGTACTCAGACACCTGGGGGCAGAGGTTGAATCGCATATTCCATGCAGATTCAGCGAGGGTTACGGCCTTGGTGCTGCAGGGGTAAAGCGGTGCATTCGCAGTAAGGTGCAGCTGGTGGTCACTGTTGACTGCGGAATCACCTCTATTGAGCCAATAGCCAGGCTTAAGAAGTCAGGCATATCTGTTATAGTAACCGATCACCATGTTCCAGGTACAGAACTTCCTGCAGCTGATGTGATAGTGAATCCTGAAATCACAGAGGATAGCGGTCAGCCCTGGAGACATCTTTCAGGCGCAGGAGTAATACACACTGTTTTGAGAGGGCTTTTTTCAGGTGAACTGCCTGAAGTGATGCATCCGGATCTGGTTGCCATAGGTACCATATGCGATATGGTGGAACTCAAAGGAGATAACAGACTTCTGGTTAAAGAAGGCCTTTATCGAATGAGGAGATCACCTTCTCCGGGAATCTGCGCTCTTCTGAGAAAAGCCGGAATTCAGCCTGAAACATTATCTGCTGTTGACCTGGGCTTCGACCTTGGCCCCAGAATCAACTCTGCCGGAAGAATCTCCCACGCAGACTCAGCCCTCAGTCTTCTTCTTGCTTCTGATTCCCGTCTGGCAGAGGAGCTTGCTTCAGAACTTGACAGAACCAATGCAAAGAGACGGTTACTTGACAGTTCAGTTTTCACAGAAGCTCTGAAGGAACTGGAAAACTCCGATTCTCCTGTTGCAGTTGCCGCTTCCTCCAGCTGGCACCCTGGAGTTCTGGGTATATCCGCTTCAAAGCTGGCATCCAGGCTGAACAGGCCTGTGGTTCTTGTCTCCTGGGATGGTGAAACAGGAAGGGGAAGCGCCAGAGGAATTACAGGAAAACCTGTGCATTCTGTACTTGCTTCAGCATACAAAGCCGGCCTCCTTGAACGGTTCGGAGGTCATTCCATGGCTGCAGGGATCACGGTACATAAGGACAAATACAGTCAGTTTGCAGAGTTTGTTGCAGAAGAAGCTTCAAAAACCTTTGTGGAGCCGGGAAAACCGGTTCTCTACATAGACGGAGGTCTTAATCCGGTACAGTGCGATTTCAGAGTACTTGAAGCCCTTGAAAAGGTCGGGCCTTTCGGACAGGGGAACCCTGAGCCTGTATGGATGTCCCGTAACATGTACCCATCTTCCTGGAGGGTTGTTGGAAAGGAAGGTAGGCACCTGCAGATGACCTTTCAGAAAAACGGTATTGTTCTTCGGGCTATCGGATTCGATATGGGGAACAGAACCGCCGAGCTGGAAAGACCTCTTGACATAGCCTTTCAGCTCAAGCCGGATAAGTGGCGGGGTAATGGCAATGTGCAGCTGGTCATTCAGGATATAAAGCCTGCGGCGGTAAGAATAAATTGAACCTCAGATACAAAGTCTCAGAGACTTTTACAGGGCCTTTGTTTACAGGCAATGAGAGCAGCTACAGAGTAAGGGTTCCCCAGAAGGAGATGGCTGAGGCTGTTTCTGACCTGGTGGAGTTCGGCGGTACAGCTGTGTTTGAAGCAGGAACAGGTGTAGGCAAGAGCTTCGCTTATCTTGTTCCTGCGCTTCTATCAGGTCAGTCGGCGGTTATTTCCACAGCTACAATTACTCTGCAGGATCAGCTTGTAAGAAAAGACATTCCTGCAGTTGAGAAAATACTGGGTTTACAGGTCTCTGTAGCGGTGCTTAAAGGGCGTTGTAACTATCTCTGCCTGAGAAAGGCTGATATTTCAGGAGCAGTGTATGAAGAGGGCATGAATAACAGACCCCCTGCAGAGCTTGCAGGAGATTCCATGGACTGCCTCAGGTCCCGCTGCCACAGGTTTACAGACTGCCATTACTACAAGGCAAGGAACAAGGCAAGAAAGGCTTCAGTTCTTGTTGTGAACCATCATCTTCTTCTCTGCGGACTTGATTCCGGAGACCTTATTCCAGAGTCCTGGCTTCTTGTTGTGGATGAGGCTCATTCTCTTCATGGGGCAGCTTCTTCCACATTGGGGCTCTTCCTGGGGGAACCTATGGTTAACGGCGTCATAGATGAGATTGCTCTTACCGGTCTGGCCCATGAAAGAAAGGCTGAACTGCTGGCAAAGACAGGTGAACTGTCGGCACTGGTGAAGGAGATAACCGATTCAGGCAACAGTGATGGAGAGGTTGATATTCAAGTTACAGAACCTCTTCTTCAGAGAGCAGCAGACAATGCAGGCGAACTTAAACAGGAGATGAGCTGCCACGAGGAGCTGGCAGGCGCTGCAACTATTCTTTCCGGTCTTGAGAGAACCATGCTTGACATGATATGTACAACAGGCGATAACTGGTGTTCTTTTATAAGAAAATCAGGGAGGTCTCCTTTTCTGAGCTGTGTTCCGGTTAATCCAGGGCCTCTTCTTGCGGAACGGCTGTATACAAGTTTTCCTGCGGTTCTTCTCACAAGCGCCACCCTTTCTGTGGGAGGCTCTTTCAAATACTGGGACGCTCTTCTTGGTGTTCCGGAAGAGGCAGACAGGAGGGTTTTTCACAGTCCTTTTGATTATTCTGAACAGGCGGTGCTTGCACTGGCGGACAGAGAAGGTACTGATCACAACGATCACGAAGCTGTTGCTGCACTGGCCTGGAAGACAGCGTCTGAGGCTGCGGAAATACTCGGCGGAAGAACAATGGTACTTTTTACCAGTTACAGGAACATGAAGCTCTGTTCTGAACTTGCAGCTGAAGAGCCTCTGGAAGGTATAGAACTTCTGGTGCAGGGGCAAATGGACCGATCAGAGATACTTGAGCGGTTCAGGAACAATCCTGCTGCTGTTATTCTGGGAACCTCCAGTTTCTGGGAGGGGGTAGATCTTCCAGGTGAGCTTCTCAATGCGCTGATAATAGACAGAATACCTTTTCCAAGCCCTGGAAATCCTCCGGTTAAAGCCAGAATGAATCTCTATGAAGAGCAGGGGATGAGCAGTTTTTCATCTGTGATGATTCCTGAAGCAGCCACCAGGCTCAAGCAGGGAACCGGCAGGCTTATCCGGTCAGACAGAGACTGGGGAGCTGTTTACATTCTTGACCGGCGACTGATCGCGTCAGGTTACGGAAAAATGCTTGTCAGATCCCTCTCGCCCTTCAAACTTACAACATTTGAAGGAGCTTCAGCTTTTCTCAGGGAACATCAGCTGAAGAAAGAAGGTATCACCTGCGAAGGGAAATGACTATGAAAATAGGCAGCACAGGTCTGGAAATGACAGTTACACCGGGAGGCAGCTGTTCAGGTTCTGTGTGCCTTACTCAGATTCACAGCGCAAGGGTCCTGCTGAATCCCTCATCAGGCCAGGAGGCCGATGGAATGATACTTTCCGGGAATGGTGCGTCACCGGCTCTGAAAGTTGCAGACTGTCTTCCTGTATTTGCAGTATGGGATTCATTCACAGGAGCATGTCACGCAGGGTGGCGCGGACTGGCTTCAGGAATAGTTGAGAACATGCTGGGCATGGTTGATGAGCCCCTTCGCTATCTTGTTCTCGGCCCGTGCATCTGCGGTGAATGCTATGAAGTTGAAGAAGATGTAAGGGAGCAGGTTGCGCGAACAGACCCTGCAGGTCTTTCAGCTTTTCCTCCAGGCAGAGTTGATCTCCGCGCAAGTGCAATCAGAAGGGCTCGTCATTTGGTCGGTGACAGGTTTAAAGTGGTTTCAGACAGCAGGTGCACCATGGAAACAGAAGAGCTGTTCAGTTACAGGAGGAACGGTACCTCCTGCAGAAACCTTGTCCGGCTTGCAGAAGCCGGCTTGCCTGAACATATTCACAGGCCATTATAACAGACAATGTGTGTTTCCTGAGAGGAGATTAAATGAAGAAAATAGTGATGATTCTTTCTGTACTGCTTCTTGCTGCCTGTTCCACTGCAGTGGCAGGTAACGGTCAGGACGGAGCGTCTGTCGGTCTTATTCAGTTTGGTTACAGTGATGACAACTCCAGATGGATAAGTGACAAGCTCAACGATTTCCTCGCTGACGAGATAGAATCCAGCCCGGATTTCTCCCTTATTGAAAAAGATGACCTTGAAAATGCTTTTGAGAGCATCGGGTTTGATCCTGATCAGTTTCAGTACGGTATTCCTCCTGAGATGATCACTGAAGCAGGTGCCGGAATAGACGCTGATCTTATGATTTTTGGATTTGTTAATCCTGCCGGAGGAGACCAGTATCAGGTTCTCTGGAATGTTGTTGTGGTATCCAGCGGAAACACCATCTCTCCTGCTCCTGCAATGGTACAGAAGAACACTGACCCTGTGAGAGATCTTGCGGAAACAATTGCTGCGGAGATAAACAGTCATGTGGGTGCCAGAGCTGAAGAATCTCTGAACATGGCCCGTTACCATCGTTCAAACAGCAACTGGCCCAGCGCCATTACCTCCTATCTTCAGGTTCTTGAAGTTGATCCTGAGCACATGGAGGCAATGGGTGAACTGGCTGCAATCTATACAAAATCAGATGTTGACTCTCTGGACAGGGCAGAGTCTGTATACAGCGCCATGCTTGCCATAGAGCCTGAGCATTCTTCTGCTCTCAGCGGCCTTGGTACAGTGGCCCTGAAGCGAGAACAGTATGAGACCGCAAAGGATTACTTTGATCAGGCAATAGCTTCAGACCCTGACAACACAGCAGCATACTCAGGTCTGGCGAACGCCTACACAGCAATGGGCATGACCGATGAGGCCGTTCAGAGCTTTGAATCTGCCCTTGCCTCAAATCCTCAGAACCTTCAGGCAAGGTATGCTCTTGGTCTTCTCTATGCTGAGCTTGACGATTACGACCAGGCAATCCCGCATCTTGAAGCAATCCTTGATGCCCGCCCTGACTACACAAACCTGCGGCTTACGCTGGCTAAGGCATATGCTGAAACAGGCAACTACTCAGCAGCGGCTGATAACGCCATCGTTGTTCTTGAAGAGAGAGACAACGATCCTGAACTTGCGCTCTATGTTGCCCAGTACGAGGCCTGGGCAGGCAGGACCTCCGATGCTGTGAACAGGCTTGAGAGTATCATCTCCTCAACAGGCAGCAGGCAGGCTTATCTTATGCTGGCAACTGTTTACAGAGACAGCGGACAGAGAGGTTCCATGCAGTCGGTATTCAACAGACTGCACAGCGCCTATCCCGGGGATCCTGTTGCAAACTACATGGTTGGCGCCTTCTACTACCAGAGCGGCAGCGCAAAGGCCAGAGTGAGCGAGCTTGTTCCTGCCAATGTTCCCACATGGGAATCTGCTATCAGTGAACTCAACAGTGCCATAACTTACCTGAACCAGGTTACCGGCTACAGATCCGGACAGGCTCAGAACATGGTCAGCGCAGCACGGAATGCCATCAGTCTGTGCGAAGAAAAAATAGACAGGGTCAACCGTTACTCCCAGTGACAGTCTGATTCTGTAACCGATTCAACAGGGGAACACCGTATGTGGTGTTCCCCTGTATAGATTGAGGGGAGCCGAACTGGAAGGCAGATTCCTTGACAGGGTGATAATATCCGTTGCTGCCGGTAAAGGCGGCGACGGAATAATTGCCTTTCGAAGAGAAGCTTATGTTCCAAAAGGCGGTCCCAGCGGAGGTACCGGAGGACGAGGCGGTAATGTTGTTCTGAGGGTTGATCCCCGGCTTACAACCCTTGCTGATTTCACCGGAGGTTCTGTCTTCAGGGCTGAGAACGGTGTTTCGGGCGGCAGAAACAAAATGACAGGAGCCTGCGGAAAAGACCTTTTTCTTCAGATCCCTCCTGGTACAGAGATTTATAATCATCTTACAGGTGAACTCATTGTGGACATGACCGAACCTGGTCAGGAATTCATTGTTGCAAGAGGCGGCGAACCAGGCAGAGGAAACGCTTCCTTTGCCACTCCGCAGCGAAGAACTCCCAGAATAGCAACAAAAGGCAGGAAAGGTGAAGAGCTTAAGCTGCGGCTTGAACTGAAGCTCATGGCTGACGCCGGGCTGTTAGGGTTTCCCAATGCAGGGAAATCCACTCTTATTTCAACAATAAGTGCAGCAACACCTAAAACTGCCGATTATCCCTTTACCACCCTGGCGCCTTCACTGGGGGTTGTTCGTTTCTCCAGTGGTTTTTCTTTTACCGTGGCAGACCTGCCGGGGCTTATTGAGGGAGCTTCAGAAGGTGTCGGGCTGGGGCTCCGTTTTCTGCGCCATGCAGAGAGAAATAGTATTCTGGTATTTGTACTTTCACCGGATCTGGAGGTTACTCCTGCTGAGCAGCTCTCCATACTCAGGCAGGAGCTTGCAGCGTATGGCTCTGAGGTAACAGGGGCAAGGGCTATGGCGGTTCTTTCAAAGTGCGATACCATATCGCCGGAGCAGGAAAAGGAAATCCTGGCTTCACTGCCGGAAGGAACCATGGCGCTCAGCTCCGCAACCGGCAGGGGGGTAAAGGTATTTCTGAAAAAGCTGGGATCAGTCATAAAAAAAATTCGCGAAGCCAACTTGCAGCCCTCATCCGGCTGACCATCTCCCCTTGCCCTTCAAGGGGAGAGCTGAGAAGGCTTCTGGCCCTCAAATCCCCTGAAGAACTTGCTTCAACCCTTCCTGAAACAGATCAGTTATCGTTTTCTCTTAATGCTGCACTGAACCATGGTATCACATCGTTGGCAATTACTTCAGCAGATTATCCCCATAGGCTGAGAAGCATTCCTGATCCGCCTGCTGTGCTTTTTATAAAAGGTTCACCTGAGGTGCTCAAAGGTTCCTCTGTTGCTGTGATAGGTTCCAGGCGCTGTTCTCTCTATGGCAGAAAAGCAGCCAGAAAACTTGCAGGCGGTCTCTCAGCTGCAGGTGTCTGTGTGGTAAGCGGGCTGGCCAGAGGAATAGATGCCGAATCACACCGTGGAGCAATTCTGCACTGCGGCAGAACTGCAGCGGTGCTCGGAGGCGGTCTCGACTCTATATATCCTGCTGAACACAGTGCACTTGCTGAGACAATAGCCAGATGTGGATGCCTTCTTTCCGAGTATCCCCCTGGAGTTCGACCTACCAGATATTCTTTTCCTGAGAGAAACAGGATAATCAGCGGTCTTTCAGATGCTGTTGTGGTGGTTGAAGCCGGAGAGAGAAGCGGAACCATGATAACTGTGGGAACCGCTCTTGATCAGGGCCGTGATGTATACGCAGTACCAGGAGAGATTGGCCGTTCGACAAGCGCCGGTACCAACAGGCTTATTCGCGATGGGGCCGGAATAATCCTTTCAGCGGAAGAGTTTCTTCAGGACCTTGGTCTGCAGGCAGAGCAGCCTGAAGCTGTATCAGATGATCCACTGATCAAACTTCTCAGGAACAGGGAGCTGACACCGGACATGATAATCAGCATCACCGGCTCAGACCGCAGCGCTTTATCCTCACGGCTTCTTGAGCTTGAGCTTGCCGGTCAGGTTGTCCGCCGTCCAGGGGGAGCTTTCACCTCTGTAGTGTGAAATCTTTTTCACAGAGTTGAAGCTGACTTCATACTCTAAATCTATATATATTAAGTAATATAGTTATAAAATGCAGTAAAACTTTGGTAAGTATCTTGCATAAACAAAGAGCATGAACAAACGAACAACAATCGGCAAAAGAAGAGGCGCAGCCATGATGATAGCTCTCATGTCCGCGCTGGTTGTCATGCTGGCTGCCACTCTGCTTATCACCCTTGCAGATAGAATGGTAAACGGCCATGCTGATAGAATAGCTGATACACAGATAGCCCTTTCCGAGGCCAGTGCTGCTGACGGTCTGGCATGGCTTCTTCAGTGTGACGGAGCAGGAGCTGTTTCCGGGCCTGTATCTTTTGAGCTTGCCGGTGTTACAACCGAGTTCACCCTTACAGGTTCCGGTTCTTCCGGGATCAGAACCGGATTCTTCAGTATAGACCATCCTGAAAACACAGTGGCAGTTCCTGCAGGGCAAATGCTTATCACAGTTACTTCTGCACAGGGAGAAGGAACTGTTTTCAGCTTTTACGGCAACGAGAATTTTCAGGTAAATTTCAGCTATTATCTTGAGGAATCACTGATTCCCCTTGGAGGAACTCCCTTAATAAACACAGAAGAAGCTGATGCAGTATTCATACTCGGCTCTTCTGAAGGAAATGTGCTTTGTGCAGTGGGCCCTGAAGGTATTATTGCCCTCTCGGAAGTTCAGTCGATTTACGCCCCTTCCAATGGTCATATGTCAGGCGCTGTCATTGACGGCTCTCCGTTCCTTATAACGACCGGCGGAGGTAACACCGGTGTTATTCATGATGTGTCAACAGGGGCATCTGCGCACATCTCAACACCTGCCGGAACCTGCCCCGCCTTCTGGCCGGATGGCTCTATCTTCGGGGAGACAGGAGCAGCTTCACCGTCATTCAGTCTTGCCAGGGTCAGGGATGTCTTTTACGGCGATTTCAATTCAGACGGCAGAGATGACATTGCCTTTACCACTGACAGGTCCCTCTCCTGGGTTTCAGGGGCAACTTCAGACATTTACAGAACTGCTCCAGGGGGAAGCCTTGTCTGCTGGGGAGAGGTTGAGAACAGGAATGGTCTTGTTGGAATGTGGAAGCCTTCAGGAGGTGATCCGGTCTGGTACAGGGCTAGCTGGGATGGATTTGCACAGTTCGTGCCTGAAAACATATACCAGGCAGGCTGGGAGGGCAGGTTTACCGCAAGCGGCAACACCTTTGCCGGTTTTATAGACGGCGCTGCAGTTGTGAGATCTTCCTCAGGTTTCTTTCAGCAGCTTTTTCCTGACCAGGCATTTTTCGGTGATGCAGATAAAGGTGCTCTTGATTTCTTCAGGACTGTGGACGATGGTCTTGAGGCCTGTTTTAATCCGGTTTACGGTGATGGAATAAGGCTGGTCTTTGATTCCAGGAACTCGTGGATGGGGAATACAGAGCCAGGTGGAACGCATGTATTCAACCTTTACGAAACTGGAACTGGAACAAGGGTATTTCATGATCTTGAAGGGGTGAACAGGTGAGCTGCCGAAGGGGTTTTACACTGGCGGAGGTGGCTGTAGCTTCCGTTATAATCCTTGTAGTTCTCTCTGCTCTTGTTCTGGCTCTTTCGGCTTTCGTAAGGGGAAGCAGAAAACTGGAGCTTCAGGAAGGGGCCGCAACACTTGCCCAGGTTGAGCTGGCCGGTATAGAAAGGGCAGCTTCACTGCCTGAACCGGGATTTACAGCAAGACCGGATTCACTCATGGGCAACAACTACCTGGTAGAAACAACAGCGGTATCCTATGATGAGAATACTATCGATGTTACGGTGGCTGTCTCTTCAGGGGACAGTCTGTCCATAGAATTCACCAGAAGATATTACGGTAATGACTTGTAAACACATAAAGACAGGAGAAACCATGAGAACATCTGTTCCATGCAGCAGGGGAAAGAGGGGATTTACCCTTGTGGAGCTGATAATCGCTGCCGTTATTCTGGCAATCGTCATGTCAGGTATCGCGTTCTTTTTCCTGCACATCATCAAGCTCTCTGATAAAATGGACGATCAGGCCAGAGCCCTTGAGCTGTGCAGAGACGGAATTGAGAAATTGAGAACTGAGGATGTGGAGATACTTCCGGACGGCTGGCAAACCCCCGAAACAGTTGAAGGCTTTACCCGCCGAATCTGGATAGACACTCCATATGCTGAGTACCCTGAAGCTAAACTGGTTATGTGCAGGGTGAACTGGTACGGTGCAGAGGGGGCTGACAGCCTTGACCTCAGCACCATTTTCTAAGGAGGTGAACGGAATGAGTAACAGAAAGAACAGAAAAGGTATGTCACTTATTGAACTTTTGATAGTTGTCGGCGTACTGGGCGTTATCTTCGCTGCCGTCTACCTCTTTTTCACCAAAGGCACAGAACAATTCCACTTTGCCAGAAGGCAGAATGAACTTGCAACCAGCGGCCGTCTGGCTCTTGAAATTCTCACCGATGAGATAAGATGGGCCGGATATATGCCAAGAGGCGGCTGGAGCGAGGACCAGTGGCATCCTATAGAGGTAGGGGCCAACACATCCCTGGAGTTTTACGCAGACAGGGAAACATACCGCATTCTGGAAGATTCAGACCACAGGAACATCTTTCTGGGAGCCGATGGCACAATTCAAATCACAGACGATGGTTCCATGCTCAGGCGTGCAGGACACAACATTGTTGACATAGAGTTCAACTACATGGACTACAGAGGTGTCTTGCTTACAAAACCTCTGGACACCGTAGCCAGGGACGCCGTAAGACACATTGAGGTGAAGATAACACTGGAAGATACCTATTTGGGGGATGTGTACCAGACCGTTATGAAAACCACTGTTACTCCCATGAACCTCGGTGTGGTTCACAACTTTGATCCCTTGTTCTATCAGCCTCCACCTATTGATGCCAATGTTGTTGTCAATGTCGACGGTAATTCAGGGGCACATTCGCCTACAATACATCAGACAAGACTTGTTGAACTGCTTGATGACTGGGGTTTCTCCACGGTTCAGCTCAGTGATGATGAGCTGGCCGATTACAGCTACGACAGTTCAGGTGTAGACCTGGTTATTCTCAGAAATGTCCCACTTGGTGATCATACAGCAGTCGCAACTGAAATGCAGATGCTAACTATTCCTGTCATCTGCCTTGATCCGGACGATGCAGAGAACCTTTTCGGAATCGGAGTTGCCGCGGCGGTACAGCCGTTACCCAGTATCTGTGAACTCTTGGGAGCCACTCCCACCCACCCGATTCATGATGGGCTGCCTGAGGTTGGGGGCATACCGCAGTTCACTGTGTACGATACACTTGCTACTGTTACAAGACTGGATACACTTTTTAATTATGCGTCACCGATACCTGGTAATGATCCCTATGTAATCACCTGTATCTACAGCGCTTTACCTGCGGATACTGTTTCCGGAGTATCAGTAAGGTATGAGTCTCCGAATGAATTGCTCAGAAGGCTGCACTACTGTGCTCCTGATTTCTACTACTACAGCTGGATGGGTGAACGGTTCCTTCGCAATGTCATCTTTTGGGCCCTTCCTGAAGCGGCTCCTCCTGATCTGGGGGATGAGATAGAGACAGAGGGATTCGAGGGCGAAGAACTTGAGGATGTCTTCATGACCCTCCTGGACGAAGACCTGGAAGGCGGTATACTGCTTCCTGATTCCACTCCGATCTACTACGATTTCCAGCAGGGAGACACCCATGAAATGACATGGAACACCACTTCCACCGGCGCAGGGAGAATAGCAAGACTTGCCGACAATACCCTTGAGATGGACAGGTCCCATCTTGGAAGCTTTGACAGAAACATTGCCACAACTGTAACTGATCTTTCCGGATACAGCTCTTTTTCAGATGAACTATACATCAAGGTGGATACCTGGAAAGGCACTTCAGAAACCATCAACGCCGAAGATGGTCTCTTCCTTATTACCTCTCCCGGGTCGGCAACTGAGCTGTTCAGGGAGGATTTTGAGTCCTTTACTCCGGGAAGTGGTGTGGAGTTCTGGGAAAACTCCCAGGGAAGGCATCGCGTTCACTCACCGGGCTGGAACAACGGAACAGCATTTGTTACTCTGGACACCAGTGTCAGTAACCAGATGTCTGATGAAAGAATGATAATAGAGGTTGATACTTCAACTCTCAGTGACAGTTCCTCCATAACTGTTTTCTACCGTATTTCTTCACATAATGATGAGAATCAATTCATCTCGACCACTGAAGGCGACTTCATCGGATGGAGTCTCGGCAGCGGCATAACTGATCCAGTGGAGGATTACCAGATTCTGTATCCTGAAAGCATGTCCGACGGACAGTGGTACAGCATGGAGTACTCGTTCATTCCTGCCGGTACCATGCCTTCAACTCTGTACATAGTTTTCAGCCACAGGGGCAATGATATTGCCGTTTCTGAAACAGCAAATGACGGTCTCAGCTTTGACGATGTGGTTGTGGTTGCCAATGCTGCAACTATTACCATGGAACGAATCGGTGTTCCTTCCGATAATTCAGACTGGCAGACCATAAGAGCCGACCTTGACGATGAGGCATTTGCTCACGGTGTTCCCTTCTCAGGCAATTTCGGTATCGGGATCAGTCAGTATGGCATGGGCTCATGGCCATCACACGGAATGCACTGGAGGAACTTTGAAGTGGGCGTTATCGAAATGGTCCATTCAATACCAGGCTGGAGCCACGGACCTTTGTATACAGGAGGAGTAGACGACTGGTTCCTTGAGAATATCTCAGGCAACTACAAGTGGACTCTTCACTCAAACAATCCTGCTGCCTACAGCAACAGCTCGGAATGCTGGCTTAAGACTCCTCAGCTCAGCATACCTGTAGGAGCCAAAGATGCTCAACTGTCTTTCAACCATTCCATCAACTTTGAAAACAACTGTGATTACGGATGGATAATGGTCTCCACCAACGGCGGAGCATCATGGCAGCATGTGGATGCGCCTGGATATAACGGCGTAACCGGAGGACACGGGGCTTATACCGGAACCCATGGCACCTTAACGGAGCAGATTGACCTTACACCATGGGTTGGCCAAACCATTCAGTTCATGTTCTTCTTCCAGTCTGACGGGGCCAATAACTATTCCGGCTGGGTGCTTGACGACTTTGAAGCTACCTGCACAGTTACCGGCGTTTCAATTGAGTCCATAGGTTTCAAATCAGCAGAACCTGCCGGAGCATGGCACTTCAATACTGTGGATGTGTGGCTGGGAGGTGTTACAGATGTTGCATTCCCCGATGACGGCGAATGGGACAAGGGCACACTGACATATGCCGGTACTTATGAGGTTTTACCTCCTGCTTCAGGGGATTGGGTGGAAATAGTTCTGAACGATTCTTTCCTTCTTCCTGAAGCCACCAATCTTCTGGTCAAGCTGGAGATGAACCAGGCTGCGCCGACAGTTCCCTACGAATGGTATGCCGGCTCTCATGCCGATTTAGCCAGAAGGGCTGTATCCTCTGTGGAGGATCCTGCGCTTCTGGTCAGAGCAGATATCAGACCTTCGTTCATGATCAGTACCGCGTCAGGCGGAATCCGGTACATTGATCAGGATTCCACCGGGACAGCTTCGGATATGCCTCTGGCATCACAGTACCAGTACGGAGACTTTGAGGCCATCTATCTTATGGATGAATTCGGGTTTACCGGTGAGATAACCTGGGAGCACGGCGGAGTAAATGATGACTGGGAGTTCGGTACACCTATCTTTACACCTGATCCGGACCCCAATCTCGCTCCAGAGAACAAAAACAGAATTGCGGGAAATGACCTGACCGTTGACGGCCGGTACGATCCTGAATCATGGAACTGGCTCAGATCATGCGCATACTCCATGGCAGACGCACTGATTTATGACTCTATTGCAGTTTCCTACGACAGGTGTCTCAGGCGGTCATACAACGACAAAGCGTATGTGTTCATTGCCTTTACTGACACGGTTGACCCTCCAACTTCAGAGAGTGACTGGATACTGCTCAAGGAGTGCGACTACTATGATACGGACTGGGTTACAGACATTATAGATCTCACCCAGAAGTTTGAAGAAGCCGAGGCACTGGGCAGAAATTACTACTTTATCAGATTTGTTCTGGATTCTGGAATCTACTCTGAGGATGGCGGATGGAACATTGACAATGTAGGCTTCTACGGCCGTAACGCTATTTAGAAAGGAGGGCAGAAATGAGTGACAGGAACAGACAGGGATCGGCACTGATGCTGGTGGTTATCGCAGCCATATTTCTTATCATCCTTACCGGTGCCCTCTACACTTACCTGAAGTACAACACCGAATCCCACATATGGACAAGGGACAGAATGCAGTCAAGGTACACTGCAGAAGCAGGTATTCATCTGGCCACCCACATGGTGGTGGCCGGAGCCAGCCTGCCCACGGCTTCCAGTCCAGAGGATATACTGGGAACCGTTTCTTCTCCTGAAGTGCTTCCTGGAAGCCTCGGGAGTGCGTATGTAACCGTTCATTCCAACAGAAATAACGAAGACCTTATTTCGTCCAACGCCTATATGTTCAACTGTATAGGTTTTAATCCCGGAGGCAGTGATTCAACAGGGGTCAGAGCTGTTGTCAGCCCCCTGAACCTGGCAAGATTTTCTGTGTTCATGGATGACCCTACTATTGAAGGAGCCTATACAGATGGATACAGGTTTGACGGACCTTTCTATGCCAACGGTCCTGTCAGGGTAGTGAGCGATACACCGAACCACGAAAAGGATCCCTTCTTCTACTCCTTCCAGCTTACTTCGGACTACTATGTCTCAGACTGGAGCGGCACCCATGCCACAGGTCCGGCCATCGGTAACCTTCAGATGCGTCCTTTCGAGAGGCTTTCCATGGGAGCGCCATACTTCGAGCTGGAGGTCGATACCATACCTTTCGGAAAAAATGAGATAAACTGGCAGGGTGTGAGGAACGCCGCTATTTCCGGAGGTCTGTATTTTACTGCTGAAGAGGTACCCGACGGAACAAGATTCAGGCTGGTACAAAATACGCTGGAACTTAAAACCGCAGATGGATCACCTGAGCAGATATTTGATCTGAATGCGCTGGAAAACCCTGTTATCTGGTTTGATAACAATTCTTCTGACAGAATGTATGTCAGAGGCCACGGTGATCCTTCATTCGGAATGGATTCGGCCCTTACGGTGGGAATGAATGGAGACCTTTACCTTGCAGGCAATCTGGTGTACTCAAATCAGGATCTTGAGGACCCTGAGAATCATTGCCTGGTTGGTTTTATAACTGTAGACGGCAGTTTCATTATCGCTGAAGATCCGGACTTGAGTGGTAATCCTGACTGGGTAGGCGGCTGGCAGATAGATACTGAGGGCGACTTTCAGGTTAATGCGGTACTTCTGGCTCTGGAGGGGGTTCTTGAAGCGGAGAATTACCGTAAGCCAGAGCCAGGTCCTGCTCAGTTTACCGTTGTAGGCGGATACATGATTCAGAATGAAGGGTTCACTTCTACAAATACCACAGGGTTTGACATATCGGTCAACTTTGATCCCAGACTTCTATCCATGCACCCGCCCTTCTTTCCAACCACAGGCAACTGGAACACAACCATGTGGGAGTATGTACCGGGAATGACCAGAAGCGCGGTTAAAATCGGCATCGAAGAATGGTAGCCCTGTGAACAGAAAGGGCAGCGTTCTGGCTACTGTGGTGATAATCGGATCGCTGATGTTTCTTCTTACAGGGGTGGTTTACACCTACTTCAAGATGAATGCCAATGCAACTGTTTTTCGAATGAACGGCCTGAGGGCATCTGTTGCCGCTGAAGCAGGGGTTGCCCTTGCCGTTCATTACCTTTCCACCCTTCAAACAATGCCTGAGAGCATGGATCCTTTCCTTCTCGAGATGGAGGGTGACAGCGCCGGCTGGATAACCTTTGCTGAAGGGGAAGGGTTTAAGGTGGTGATAGATCCTGTGAACATCGCAGGCGGCAGACTGAGCAACGGTGCTGTGGAGATAAGGGCCAGAGGACTGGCTGGAAATGAAACCAGGGATCTTTTTGTTCGTGCTGCCCCTGCTTATCCTTCAAGCTATTCCCTGCTTACATGTGACGGAATACCTCAGGGATTTCTCACCGACGGATGTGTTCTCAATGGCCCTGTCCACTCCAACGGCACTGTTACCTTCAGCAGTTCTACTGCAGATTCCACTGATGATCCTTTTGTGGAGATGGTATCAACCACTTCTGAAGGAGGGTTCTACTTCGCCGGTTCCGGACGGTCAGAAGTTCCGCATCCCGCAGGCAGTTCTGTGTGGGTCAGGCCGTATTCACGGCACATACAGGGGGCGCCATGGTGGCGAAATACAGCTCCTGCCGTTGATTTTCAGAGAATGAGAGAACACTTTTCAAGTCTGATTTCAAGTGGAGGCGGTTCACAGGTTGTTACCGTCGCCGCTGAGAGGGTACTCATTGACGGCAATACTCTTATCTGCAGGGAAAGCGAGAACTCACAGGATTTTTCCGTGGATATTTCTCAGGCAGATGTTGTTATTCTCAGAAACGGTTTTGCTCCTGTGATGATCAAGTCTGTTGGTATTCCAGACCGTCAGGTAACTCTTCTTGCAGCAAATGATCTGCTGATCGGTGGTTCGATTGATGGAGGCGCCGTCTCTGCAGGCGGCTTATTGGGGCTTGTTGCAATGGGAGATGTTATAATTGCCGCTGATCCTGATGAAACAGGTGACAGTGACTGGAGAGGCATGTGGCAGATCGAGACTGATCATGCCCTTCTGCTCAGAACTTCGGTTGTCATTCCTGCCGGGGAACTCAGAGCAGAGATTCCATACTTGCCAGATGAAGCTTCCAGAATTACCATAAATGGAAGCCTTACTCAGAAATCTATGGGCAGGCTCTCTTCAGCAGGCAGCGGGTATCAGCTTGGAATAAGCTGGGATGAGGGGCTGGGAGTTAAACATCCCCCCGGTTTCCCCATGCTGGGAAGCTGGAATATATACAGCTGGCTCACAGACCCTCCTGAGAGGGAGGATTCCTCAATGGAAGATGATCTTGTATGATCACAGACAGCTCCTGTTGAGAATGCACTGTCAATGGTGCTGTTTTCTTCAATAATTTCATTCTTGTTGCCGATCGCAGTATTCCTGAGATCAACATGATAATGGGAAACCGTCCATAACCTTATTATCTGACGGCGTATACATGGAACTGCAGCAGTTTCCCACAGGGGTCATACTGAATCTGCGGACTGCTTACAGGTTCTTCAGAACAGACGGATTATACCAGGTACAGTGAGGGAATGCTGACTGCCCGGTACTAACCTTTCAGTTCAAGCAGTATTTCAACCAGGCAGGGGTCGTAAAGGGTCCCCGCTCTCATTTTCAGGTCTCTTACTGCAACTTCAAGGCCTGATTTAAGGGCTTTCTCCCAGGCAATGCTTACCGAAAGAATTCTGGCTTCCAGTGGTATTTCTTCTTCCTTCAACCCTTCAGGACCTGTTCCTCCCCAGTGTTCGTGCTGAAATTTCAGAGCCTGAAGGGTAATATCAGGCAGTGACATGTTTTCAAAACCTGTATCTGAACCATCCAGATCTGTCAGGTTCATTATGTGAATCAGACCTGAAAGCCTTGCGCAGTCCATGAACCATTCGTTTTTATTCAGAGCAGAGGAAAGCTGCCATGCAGTTTTGGCAACTCTCCTGCTGAATCCTGCAAATTCACTGTGGTTAGCCTCAAGAAGAGAAACCATTGTTTCCATGGATTCCCAGGATGTCTGTTTTACCGATTTTTCTGCTTCAAGCCCGCAAAGAACAGGCACAGTCCTGTTAACGAAAGATTTCAGGTACCTTGGAACAGTTGACATAAATGTGTCAACCCAGACCGTAAGCCCCTGAGGGTGGGAGCAGTAAACAGCTCCTTCAGTATTCCACGCTTCTCCGTGATAGTACTTAAGCCCTTTCCAGCTCGCAGCTGTTCTGCATTGCCACGCGTCTGAAATGGATTGACACAGGTTTGTGAGAACATCCATTGGGGTTTTTGCCGTAAACAGTTTTTTAAAGAGCGCCTGAAGGTTAAGTACTGTATCCAGTTCTGCAGTTCGTTCGTGCTCTGACCGATTGACTCTAAGGCTGACTGCCTGAATAAACAGTATGGCAAAAAGCCCCAGCCCTGCGTTTGTCATAAATGTGGTACCGCTGCTGCTGTTCATGGCAGTCAGTGCGCCTGGAACCGCATGAAGCATAACAAAGGTGTTAAAGGTAACACTTTTTGCCAGATTTCTGCGAAATGAGCCGGTTCGGGTTCCAGTGAGTCTCGCAGAGAGTACTCGGAAAAAAGTTATTACAATGGCAGTTGAAGCCATTGCAGTGTAGCATACTGCTGCTGAGTTGCTGTTCAGCAGTTCCATGAACAGTTGGTAGAGAAGCGCCCCAAGCCTTAGAAGAGCAGTGAACAGAGACGCATGGAAGAGTGCCTTGCTGAATCCTGTTCCCTGTTCAACTCTTATCAAGTTGATCAGGCTTCCTGCAAAGGTGAAGAAAAAGGCAAGAGGATATATCGGCAGTGGAAGTTTCCAGGATACTGCCGCCACAAGCACAGCAGGTTCAATGCCTACCGGATCCTCTTTGCCTGAGCAGACAACCAGTATCCTTGCAAGAAATATTCCTGAAGCTGCCAGAAGAGTCAGTACCAGAGTCGTTGCGTTGCTGTGTACAGATGGGCTTTCCAAAGGGAAAACAAAGAAAAGGAAGAAGAGACCAAGTGAAAGAAGCATGTATCGTGAGTTGCTTTTCATTGCACCATCTCCTCCAGAGCCTGGACTACCCTGCTGTCAAAATGGGTTCCGCTGTGTCTGGAAATCTCCCTGATGGCCATGTGCACAGGTTTACCCATGTGATAGGACCTGGTGGATAGTATGGCGTCAAATGTATCAGCTACAGCAACTATTCGCGCATGGAGGGAAATCTCTGCGCCTCTGAGACCATAAGGATATCCGGAACCGTCTATTCTTTCATGGTGCTGAAGAACAATAGAGGAAACATGGCCATACCGTTCCATGGGAGCCAGAAGCCTGGCGCCTGCAACCGGATGTGTCTCTATAATTTTCCGTTCCTTTTCCGTAAGTAGTTTTTTCTTGCGCAGAATACTGCCTGGTATGGCAAGTTTTCCGATGTCGTGGAGCATTGCTCCTACTTTCAGCTGCAGCAGTTCTTCTTCAGGAAGCCCCATTTTTTCACCTAATCTGTAAGCTGTTCGGGCTACCCGAATGGAATGTCTGTGTGTCTCAGAGTCTTTTCTGTCGGCTATCTTAACAAGAATTGCCGCTACTCCAAGAAATGCATTTTCCATTCTTACTCTGGCAAAGGATGCCCGCCATATTGATTCAAGAAGCAGCAGGGTTTCTCTGAGTTCACTCCCCCGCAAAGCGGACATCTCTTCCGCTGCTTTACCTGAAGCCAGAAAGGATGAAGCGCCTACTGGAAAAACCTTCCATCTGTTATCAGGTTTTTTCTTCAGCATGGCAGGATCCGGTACTTTTGAAGCCAGCCGTCCCTGCATTGTCCAGACCTTATTTCCGTCAAAGAAGTAAAGAGTATAGGGGTTTCTGTTTTGATAAAGATGGCTTATCAGCCGGTTCTGAAGGGAAAGAGTGCCAATTTCTCCTGTGAAGCTGACAAGCTGTCTACCCTTTTCTGATGCAACTGTTGTGAAAAGAAGCATGATACTTAACATGACAAATGCACCTGGAATGCCGTCTTCTCCATAGAAGAAAAGCAAAGTCCACGCTTCAACCGCATTAATCAACCAGCCTGCGAAAAGAATCTGTGCTGTTTTCTTTCTGAATTGTTCCTGAGTGGAGATGAAAGCAATTTGAAGTGCCGCGCCACCTGAAATGATAAGCGCCGGATTGGTTTCTGTACCGACTAAGAGAATAAAAATAACTGAAGGCAGATAGCTGAGGAAAAGGTTTCGTACAGTTTTGTTCTTCCAGTTGAATAGCAATCCGGTAAGCAGTATTCCTGCTGTGGCAACAACTGAAGCAGCAGCTCCAGATGTTACCAGTATTACCCAGCAGACAGCTGGTATAGGGGCCATTACTCCGTCCTGCTTCGCCCGGTGTACCTGATAGGTAAGTATCTGGCCGGCAAAAGCCGTAAGGAATACGAATATCTTCTGATCTGTAAGAAAAACAGCTGAACCGGATAAAAGAAACCCCGCTGCAATAGCAAGCTGTCTCTTGGAACTGGCCTTGATTTTGCCCTCCCTGAGCCTTTTTTACAATGGGACAGTAACAGGTTTTTCATTATAGTAAAAGCTGTGAAACAGGCAAGTGCACAGGAAGAGACCGAATGAGAATACTTCTGGTTCAGTCTCCGGTGGGACGGCCGGAGGCTCCTATCTATCCCATAGGACTGGCCTACCTGGCAGGTTCTCTGAAGAATCATTCCATTAAAGGTCTTGACCTGAGCCTCTCTGCTGATCCTGCCGAAGATCTGAGAAATGCACTTGAAGAGTTTTCTCCTGAAGTTGTTGCGGTTTCCCTGAGAAACATTGATGACAGCGCGTACCCTGAAACATTCTGGTATCTGGATTCCTTCGGACTAATCATGGATACACTGAAGGACTGGAAAGGCTTTGTCATAACAGGGGGAGCAGGATTCTCAATCTACGCTGAAAAGATTCTTCAGATATGGGATAGAATAGATCTGGGGCTGAGAGGAGAGGGTGAAAACTGCATGCAGAGCATAATCTCCTGGATCAGCGGAGGAGAGAAACCGTACTGGATAAACGGCAGATTTGCCCAGCCTCCCAGGCCTGATTTGAAGGATGTACCTTCACCGGACTACTCCCTTTTTCCTGCCTGCGATTATCCAGGCAAGGGCGCTGTAGGTGTACAGACCAGAAGAGGCTGTGTGTTCAACTGTGCCTACTGCACCTACAAAACCATAAGCGGCAAGGGTTTCCGGCTGAGGCCGGTGGAGGATGTTGTGAACGATATAATTCAGATAAAAAAGCAGGGATTTGACAGTTTCATGTTTGTGGATTCCGTTTTTGATCACCCTGTAAAATATTTTAATGAACTTGTAGACGCTATTGCAAAGATTGATGATCCGCCTGTATGGGAAGCGTGGCTCTCAGAATCTGTTCCTCTGGATTCTCTCTCCAAAATGAGCAGAGCAGGGTGCAAATGGGTAGATTTTTCCCCTGATGTTATTTCCAGAAAGGGCTGGAAGCTTATGGGCAAAGGTGGGGATATCAGAAAACTTTGGCCTGCGGTAAAAGCTGCCAGGGAAGCAGGAATGGTGGTTGGAGTTAACTTCTTCAGTGCCACTCCAGGTGAGAATTTTGTAGCTCTTGTGAGAAAGTTCCTGTTCATGATGCGGGCAAGGCTGCAGCTGGGATGGAACAGCACATTCATAAATATAGGTACTATAAGGCTTTACAAGGGGTCTTCCCTTGCAGGAAAGCTGCACCCTGGGGAAGAACTCTTTGAGCCGATATTTTACAAACCTGCCGGAGCAGCTGATCTGCTCATAAAGGCTTTTCAGAGGTTGAGAAAACTGCGGAGATCATGAAGGCGGGACTGATAGGCTATCCTGTAAAACACTCGCTGTCGCCGCTGATTCATCAGGTGTTCATGAGCCATTTCAATATAAAAGGCGAGTATCTGCTTTTCAGTGTGGCTCCTGAAAACTTCATGGAGAGGGCAGCCTTTCTTGGTTCAGATGGGTATTCCGGAGTAAATGTTACAGTTCCCCACAAAAAGGCTGCAGCTGAGTTCTGTGATGTTCTGTCTGATGAAGCATCCAGTGCCTGCGCTGTGAACACTATTCTATTTTCTTCAAGAGGAGCTGTGGGATACAACACAGATGTTCAGGGTTTCAGGGCGATTGCCGGCAGTTTTCCCAGACCTCTGGCTGTTGTGGGAAACGGAGGTGCCGCAGCTGCAATTAGAGTGGCTGAAAAGGGGAATGTGATATCTGTAAACAGCCGCAGCGGCTCCCTTCCGGAAAACCTGCCTTCCACAGGTACTGTGGTCAACGCGACTCCTCTGGGGTGGCGTGATGACGACAGTTTTCCCATTCAGGTTCCTCCTGAATGGGCTTTCATTGATCTGAACTACAATTCCCGGTGGAGGTGGCGTAATTCTCTGAAAAATGTTAAAGTGGCAACAGGGGAAGAAATGCTTGTTGAGCAGGCAGCCTGCTCATTCAGAATCTGGACAGGACACAAGCCGGGCATCAGGGTTAAAGCCGAGGCTCTGAAGAGAATCAGGAGTGGATTCAATGAATAAAATAGATTCAGGGTGGGTGGAGGAAAGGCTTGAGAGAGGTTTCTCTTCCAGAGACCTGAAAACGATGCTGGAGTCCAGTGACAGTGAGGCTGAAGTGCTCTACGCAGCTGCCAGAAAGGTAAGGGACTCTGTCTTCGGTAAAAAGGCTTTTATCAGGGCAGTGGTGGAGTTCGCCAACTCATGCAGGTGCAGCTGTCTCTACTGCGGAATGCGTCTTAACAATCCGGAGGGTGTCCGTTACTCCCTTACAGAGAAGGAGCTTGTAGATATTGCAAAAAAGGCCAGGGAGAACGGAATACAAACATTTTTCCTTCAGGCGGCTGAGAGCGAGACTTACGGTTCCCGGTGGATGGCCGGTGTTATTGAGAAAATACACAAACTGGATATGGCAGTGCTTCTCTGTGTTGGAATACACTCAGAGGAGGACCTTGATCTCTGGCGTGAAGCAGGCGCGGCTAAATTCATTTTGAAACACGAAACTGCAGATCGTGAACTTTTTGAGGCAATGAAACCGGGCTTTTTCCTTAAAGACAGAATTCGCTGGCTGAAGGTTATTCGTGAACACGGATACCACATAGGTTCAGGGCCTCTTCTGGGCCTTCCAGGCCAGACAGTCGATTCACTGGTTCAGGACCTGCTTCTGCTGAAGGAGCTCAAGGTGGAGATGTCCAGCGTGGCGGTTTTTCTGCCGGCAAAGGGAACTCCCCTTGAGAACAGTCTGCCGGGGAATCCCCGGCTTGGACTCAGATTCATTGCAGCTATGAGGCTTTATCTGAAGAATACTCTCATTCCCGCAACAAGCACCTTTGAACGGCTCATGAAAGACGGTCAGTACAGGTGTTTTCAGGCTGGCGCCAATGTGATAACGGTCAATATGACCCCTGGCAGGCTCAGAGACGACTACACCCTCTATACCGACAGGTTTTATGTAGGGCTGGATCATGCCAGAAAGACAATAGAGCAGGCAGGACTTGTTGAAACTACCGAGAAAGAGCTTCTTTCCTGATAAGACGGCAGATTTCCTGAGCTGTTTCTTCAGGTGAGAGTTGTGATACATCTATTCTGCCAGGGAGGTTCAGGTAGTGCCGGTTTCTTTCGGCAAGAAGATTCCGAAAAGCCTGGTCATTGGTTGCAAGGGGTCTTTCGCAGTTGTTTCTCAGAGTAAGAACCTCAGCAGGAGCAGTGAGGGTGAATACAGTACACTGGCTCATAACCAATTGCAGTGTATCAGGATCAATCAGAGTTCCTCCTCCCAGCGCAATTACTGAATTATCGTTTTTCAGCGCAGCAAGGAGTTCCTGTTTCTCAAGTTTTCTGAATACTGTCTCTCCTTTTTCAGCAAATATTTCAGGTATTGTGCAGCCTGAAGCTGATTCCACCAGGTAATCTGTATCCAGAAACTTCATGCCCAGTTTATTCGCAAGAATTTTCGCAGTCGTGGTTTTTCCTGAACACGGGGGGCCTGCCAGAGCAATTATCAACTGTACTCTCCTTGACGCCAGCGTTGGTTACTGATATTCAACAGTACATCAGATGGTAAGATAACTCCGGGGAGGGTATGAATGACAAGGGAGGAACTGGCAAGAGAGGCAGCTGTCAGAACCGGACTCACCATGAGAGAAGTCCAGATAGTTATAGTGACAGTGCTGGAACTGATAAGGGAAGCCCTTTGCAGCGGTGACAGTGTTTACCTGAGAGGATTTGGTTGTTTTTCTGCTAAAAAGGGCCGAAAAAGACGGGTTAGAGATCCCAGGGATAATGGAGTAATGGAGATTCCATCAAGGTACAGACCGTCTTTCAGGGCTTATCCCGCGCTGAGAGATGCTGTTCAGGACAGTCTTGCTCCCAGAACCAGAGTTGCCTTCTTCTGCATAGGATGCCCTGATGCAGGAACGGTTTCTGTTGTAGGGGATTTCAATGACTGGGAAGGCAGCAGCTCAGTGATGCAGAAACTTCCCGACGGAAGCTGGTTTACAGAACTCACCATGCCCTCAGGCCAGTGGATAAGGTACTGCTTCTCCGTTGACGGAGAGAAGCGCCCTGACCCTGCTTACAGGTCTGACAGCAGTGGTGTTACTCTAAGGCAGGTTTGATTTGGCCCGAAAAAAGAAGAAAGCGGGAAGGTTAAGAGCCAGTCTTTTTCTCCTTCTCACAGCAGTGTCCCTTACGACCATAGTTGCTCTTACCTTTCCTTCGGAGGGATTCCTTCAGAATACTGGAACAGCGCTGAAAGGCGCTGCCGGATTTCTTTCCGCTTTTATTCCCCTCTTCACCTTTCTGGCAGGCGCCATGATTCTCAGGCTCAGTTTTGCCAGGCAGTGGATTGAAGTTTCCGGAGCGGTTCTTATCTGCTGTTTTTTCCTTGCAGGAATGGTTGCGATGATTCTCTGCCGGTTCTCTCCCAATCTTCTTTTTGTTCCAGGGGGAGCCCTTGCAGGCAGACTGGTTCTTGCCATGGAGTCAATCATTGGCGGAGTGGTAACCTGGATAGTTCTGTTTATCCTTTTTCTTCTCTCAATTGTGATTTTCACAGGCTGGAGCATTGCCGATGACATCAATGCGCTTCTAAGCAGAAGGAAGCGTTCTGCAAAACCTGAGAAACAAAATGCCAGGCCTTCTGCAACTCCAGTGTCAACCAATCCCTGGGGACAGAGCGCTGTGGAAGCTTCCCCTGCTTCCAATCCGGTTCATCAGACTGAACTCCCTTCTGAACCTGAACTGTTCGCTGAGCATGCTTCTGCAGTTGAAACGGAAACTAGGCCTGTGCGTAAAACCGGTATTTTCACCCTTCCGAAGGAAAAACCGGTTAAAAAGAAACCTTCATCTGCAAAGCCTCCTGTTCCCATAGAAGCTGCCCATGGTGATTCAGAGGAGAAATACCGGCTTCCCGGTCAGGAATTTCTCACCCTTCCAGCTCCTTCTGAACGGGTAAAGCAGACAAAGGCGGAGATAGAGCAGAGAGCAGACCTTCTTGTGAGCAAGCTGTCAGACTTCGGTGTAGATTCCACCATTACCGAATACTGTTCAGGCCCTGTTCTCACCAGATACGAACTGACTCCCGGACCTGGAATCAAGGTTAACAGAATACTTAACCTTTCAGACGATCTGGCAATGGCCCTGGCAGCCAAAAGGATCAGAATACTGGCTCCTATTCCGGGAAAAGGCGCAGTGGGGATCGAGGTTCCCAACAGGAATCCGGAAACTGTATACCTCAGGGAGATAATTAATCACCTTTCAAGGGAGAAGATACCGGTTGCGCTGGGCAAGGGGCTCGAAGGTGATCCGTTCATCGCGGACCTGACTGATATGCCGCATCTGCTCATTGCAGGAGCCACAGGAAGCGGAAAGAGCGTTTGTGTACATGCCATTATCTCAACAATTCTCATGACACGAACTCCATATCAGGTTCGCCTTGCGATGGTAGATCCCAAGATGCTTGAGCTTTCCGCATACAAGGGCATACCTCATCTGTGGGCTCCTGTGGTTATTCAGGCAGACAAGGCTAAATACCTTCTTGAAGCGCTGGTAAGGGAGATGGAGGAACGGTACAGCCTACTTGCCAGAACAGGTGTACGGAACATCAGGGATTACAACCTTCGTTTTGGTTCAGATCAGGTGGAAGAGCACCTTCCCTACATTGTTGTGGTAATAGACGAGCTTGCGGACCTTATAATGGTTTCCGCCAGAGAGGTGGAGCCTCCCATTGCCAGACTGGCCCAGATGGCAAGAGCTGTTGGAATTCACCTGGTGGTAGCCACACAGCGACCGTCAGTGGATGTTATCACAGGAATGATAAAGGCTAACTTTCCCTCAAGAATCGCATTCAATGTTCAGTCCAAAACCGACAGTCGAACTATTCTGGACCAGAACGGAGCAGAGAAGCTTCTGGGAAAGGGGGATATGCTCTTTATTCCAAGCGGCGCCCCTGAAGCAATAAGGATTCACGGTTCCTTTATTTCCACTGAAGAAACAAGAGCGCTGGTGGAGTACTGGAAGGAACAGCCTGAAATGGCCTTTGAATACGAACTGCCCAAAGACAGCGAGGGGAACCTCTATGATCCTGGAGAACTGAACTATGATGATCCGCTTCTTGAGGAAGTGAAGAAGGCTGTCATTGTGCAGCAGAGAGCTTCGGTATCAATGGTTCAGAGACAGTTCAGAGTTGGATATGCCCGGGCGGGGAAGCTGATAGATATGCTGGAAAAACAGGGCGTTGTAGGCCCCCATGTGGGCAGCAAGCCCAGGCAGGTTCTTTTGCAGCCTGAGCCGGATGAGGAGGAACAAAATGAGAGCTAGACTTATCGGGGCAATTATTCCGGTACTTTTGGCAGGTTGTGGCGGCAGTTCATTGGACAGTGATGGACTTGCAGGTAATTCCAGTGCAGACCAGCAGTTTACAAGAGCAAGTCAGCTCTATTTCAGAGGAAGGCTTACAGCTTCTCTTGAAGAGTTTAATGGTGTGGTATACAGGTTTCCTGATTCTCCTTTTGCAGGGGATGCAAGGCTTGCTGTGAGAAGAATAGAATGCGACCTGACAGGTCAGGAATCATTTGAGGAAAGCGGTATTCCGGAACCTTCTTTCTCTTCCAGGATAGCTGTAGTGGGAAGGGCAGGCGCCGCCGCCGGTGTGACCACAGCAGCAGCCCTTCTTCGAAGTTCCGGAGCATCGGTATCTGAACTTACAGATTCCCAGGCTCCTGAGCTTACAGTTGTCTTTTTCAGCGCTGGTTTTAACAGCGAAGCCGCAACAGTTGCAGATTCACTGGAGCACTGGCTGCAGCGTCCTGAAAAAGTAATCTCAAGGCCTGGAGATGAACTGATAGAAACTGTTGCTCCAGGGTTTGATGTAATGGTGATACTTGGCGATGACGCCCTTTTTGAGGAATACGCCGAATGAGAAAGGTTTTGTAATGATCTCCGGTATTCTACTTATTGTTATGCAGCTTACCCTTGAGCCTCTTACCTCCCGGCTGGAAAACATTTCCTATCTTACAGGCAGCTTCACCCAGACTGACTACTGGGCCCTTACTCTGGATTCTGAAACAACCGGTGGCAATCTTCATCTTGCCCATCCCAACTTGTTTCTTCTGGAGTACAGTGATGTTCCTGGAAGATCAACCGGCTGCACCGGTGAGGGTGTTTTTACCGTTGATCCTGAGTTTCAGGAAATACTATTGTATGAAGGCTCTCCTGAAGGGTTTCTGCACATTCTGAATTCAGGAGATGAGTCTTCTTCTGAAACCGATATCACCAGCAGCGGAGACAGTGTTACTGTAACGATGACCGGCTCCTTTGACGGTGGAATAACAGGAATAACCGCAGGCTACACCCTCTCGGATTCCCTGCCTTTTCTTCTTGTAACTGTGGATGCCAACGGCAACTCCACAAGATGGGATATTCGTGATCTGGAGGTTCACGATTCTGTTCCTGATATTTTCAAGGTGCCGGAACTGCCTGGTTACTCCGTTGTAGATGCCGGCTCTGTCTGATGAGAAGAAGCTACTCTGTTATTTCATTGGGATGCCCCAAGAACAGGGTGGATTCTGAGAGGTACCAGTGGATACTTCAAAGAGCCGGTCTGACTGATGCTGTAAACACTGAATCTGCTGATCTGATAATTCTTAACACCTGTGCGTTCATTGCTCCTGCCGCAGAAGAATCCCTTGACTACATGGCGGATCTCATTGAATGGAAAAGGCGGAAAGAGGGAAGAGAACTGGTTGTTGCAGGCTGTCTGCCTGGACGGTACAGTGATGACGGAAGCGGAGGTCTGGAGGATATTGATCTTCTGCTGGGGCCGGAAGACTGGCAGGGACTGGCCAGATGGCTTGGAACGATTCCCCCTGATGTATCCCTTGTCTGCGGTACCGGGCCGTACAGATATCTCAAGATAGCTGAGGGATGCAGCAACAGTTGTGCTTACTGTACCATACCATCAATCAGAGGCCGGTTCAGAGCAGTTGATTCTGAGACTGTTCTTGCAGAGTCAGATTTACTTGTTCGGCAGGGAGCCATGGAACTTGGTCTCGTGGCTCAGGACGCAGGAAGGTGGAGTTCAGGCGAAAAGAATCTCTTTCAGCTTGCTGAAGAGCTTGCCGTGCGTCACCCTGACAGGTGGATAAGACTCTACTACCTCCATCCTGCCCATATTCCTGACGGTCTTGAAGAGCTTCTGACCTGCCACAGCAACATTGTCCCATATCTTGACATTCCTGTTCAGCATGTCAGCTCGAAGGTACTGAAACGGATGGGAAGAGGTTACGGAGAAGAACACCTGAGAAGACTGATGGATTCCATTGAGAGAATAAATCTGGATATAGCAGTGCGCATGACTGTTATAACAGGCTATCCCGGAGAAACCCACAGCGATTTTCAGCTGCTGAGAACATTTCTCGGAGATTACCCCTCGCTCCGTCACATCGCGGCTTTCATGTGGTATCCTGAAGAGGGCACACTTGAACAAAAAAGAACTGTTGAACTGTGTGATGCTGTTGAGTACGGTGTTGCTGCTTCAAGGCTTGCTGAACTCTCATCAATAGGTGACGCTGCCTATTCAGCATGGGATACCAGGCTGGAGGGGCAGATAGTTACTGTTCTTGCAGATGACGATAATTCAGGGCACACTCTCTGGGACGCTCCTGAGGTGGACAGTGTGGTAACATTTACCGAGAAGGTAAAAGCAGGAACTTTCGTAAAGTCCAGGATACTTGATTCATCAGGTGCTGTGATTGTGGCGGAACCTGCTGACTCGTGATATAATCGTAACCGGATTTCAGTAAGACAAAGAGGAAGGCACGGAAAGTATATGTTGAACCTTTTGCTTGCAGGAGCTGTTCTTACAGCTGCAATGACAAATCTTGAAATGGTGGAAGCTGTAACCTGTGATGCACTCCTTCCAGTGGCTGAGCAAATATCTGCTCATGGTGCGGAAACAGTTTTTCTCACTGTAGCCGGTGAACATGAGGGCAGCTGGCTTCTGGAACAGATGGCTTCCGGTATACTTAATGAAGCTGGAGTTACTGTGAGCACAGGCAGCAGAGAAGAAGCGCCATGGAGTCTTGAGATCAGACCTATGGAGTTAGGAGTAACCTACGGTACCACCTGCAGGAGCTGGGCTCTGGGAGGAAGACAGGTCCCCAGATACGCAAGCTGTCAGCTTGCGGCAACCCTTATTGATCTGGACGGAAATGTAGCCCTCACCCTGAGAGAAGGCGCTGTTCTTGAAAGAAAGGCAGGAATAGGTGAGATTCCACTTCTGGAGAGCAGCAACGAGAGCTGGATAAATGGAGAGCTTTCTTCCGACGAATCCGGTAACATCCTTGAACCGCTTGTGGTCACAGGAGTGGTTACTGCACTTGTCTACCTGTTCTATTCAAGCAGGAACTGATATTGAAGAGAATCTGTCTGCTTCTGACCATTCTGCCGGCGCTGATTGTCGGCTGCGGGCCTGACACTGAAACTGAGAGTATCAGGGATCAGGCTGATATACTTTTTGGAGCTGGAAGATATTCACAGGCCCTGTCACTCTATGAAGAACTGGCATCTGACACTTCAGAGGCTGGTTATGATGCTGAACTCCAGTTCCGAGTGGCTGAAACTGCTGTTCTTGCAAGTCAGGCAGAGAGGAACCGTGCTTTGAGACAACGGGCGGGAACAGCTCTGAGCCTTCTCTCTGAGAGGCCGGAAGAATGTGATTCCCTGTCCATAGGTCAGCTATGGCGAAGGCTTGGCTGGGAGATGGTGCGGGATACCGATTCTCTTCAGGCTTACCATGCTTTCGGCATGGCAATCTTGATGGCTGCTGAACTGAACCAGACTTTTGAAGAAGAGTGGCTTCTCAGAGGGAGGTATGCAGCAGATCATCCCGCTTCTGTGGCCGGTGTTCCAGATTCCCTTTTCGGAACACCTTATGCTGACAGTCTCATCACATCTGTTGCAGAAAACCATATTGTTGAGCTGAACAGGGTTCCTCTTGTGAGAACCGACCTTCGGGGAGATGTGCTTCTTGCGCAGATAGCCCTTTTCAGGTACACCGTTGGCAGGGAAGAGGATGAACTGAATGCTCTGACAGAGCTTGACAGAATGGGCCGTCTTGTTCCTGCCCAGCGGCGAAGAAGAATGGATGTCCTTCTTCTGCTGGCAGATGAAGACGCGTCTTCAGGAGACTTTTCCATGGCACGGGAAAGGCTCCTTGAGGTATGGGATTCCAGTTTTACAGGAGCCAGAGTTGAAGCTGCTTACAAACTGGGGCTTATGGCAGAGGATTCAGGTGATGCTTTGGATGCGCTGTTATGGTACAACAGAGCTTGCTCCACTGCTCCTGGACAGAGTTCTGCTGCATCAATGGCAGCAGCTGCCAAACGGGATTCGCTGAGATATCTGGCTGCTCCCTGACGGAATAACTGAGGAAGATAAATGAAAAAACTTTCATTGTTTATTGTGGTAGTTGCCCTTGCTGCCGGATGCGGCAGCTTTCCAAGTACCGACGGGCTGGAAAGAGAAAGCATTATTGAGCTGGCAGACCGTTATTTTCAGGACGGTAAGTACAGGCAGGCTTCTTTCCTTTACACAGAATTGATGTTCAGGTACCCAGGTGACATACAGACTGATCTCTTTCTTCTGAGAAGCGGTCTTGCAGACAGGGAGATGAAGCTCTGGGCAGATGCAGAGTTTTATCTCTACCGTGTTGTCAACGAGTTTCCTGCAGGTCCCTGGTCCGATGATGCCCAGTTTGCGCTGGCTGAAACCATGTGGATGCAGCGCAGGGATTATCGCAGGGATCAGACCCAGGTAATCAGGGCAAGGGAGGAAGCCATCAGGTTTCTGAATGATTATCCTTCCTCTGAGCTTCGCAGTGAAGCAGAGGTTCTGCTGGTGAATATTAATGACCATCTGGCAAAGCGATCTCTCTTCATTGGAAAATTCTACTCAAGAAGAAACGAAACAGATGCGGCGCTTCTCTATCTGAGAGATGCTCTTGACAGCTACGGAGAAACATCATGCCGCGGAGCTGTGCTTATTGCCATAGGGGATCTCTATCGATCTGTCCACAATACATATTCCGCTCAAACTTATTACAACAGGGCGCTTGAGGATTGCGAGCTTACTCCTGATGAGGAAGAGGAAGCGCTGAAGGGACTCAGGGAGCTGGAGTGAATCACGGTTATCTGGGAGGCACATTTGACCCGCCCCATCTGGGGCATCTGTGCCTTGCCCAGGAAGCCCTTGAGAAGTTTTCTCTTGACCGGGTTTTTTTTATTCCCTCCAGAGTGCCTCCGCACAAGACCCTTGCCGGTATAAGTTCCTGGGAAGACAGGCTGAAAATGCTTCAGCTTGCCTGTGAGACCAGTCCATTCTTTGAAGTGGCAGACCTTGAACTGCCTGGTCAGATGTCCTATACCGTTAATCTTCTGAACAGAATATCCTCAAAGGAAGGCAGGCCATGGTTCATTATGGGTATGGACAGTCTGATTGACTTCAGAAACTGGCGTGAGCCGGAACGCATACTCAGGATTGCAGAGGTTTTAGTAGGCACCAGGCCTGGATTTGACGCATCCTCTGTTCCGAATCGCATACTGTCTGAAGTAACACTCTTTGAATTTCCAGGTGTGCTTGCGTCATCCAGTGATCTTAGAGATCGCGTCAGGTCAGGCCGGAATATTTCTTACCTTGTAACAGGAAGCGTTGAGGCATATATAAGGGACAGGAGGCTCTATGGGTCAGAAAAAGGCTATTGACACAATTCTTGATGTATTGGTTGATGATCAGGTCAGCGATATTCATTTCAAGGTAGGTTCACCTCCTGTTGTAAGACGAACAGGCGCTGTTCTCCATTCAGAGGATTTCCCCTCCTTTACTGAAGAGCACCTCATTCAAATTGTAAACGAGGTAACGAATTCCGACCAGCGTGAAAGATACCAGCAGGGACAGGAGGTAGATCTTGCTTACAGCCTCTCCGGTAAAGCCCGATTCCGAGTAAACCTTTTTCATCAGCGGGGAACCCCTGCAATAGTAATGAGGAAGATACCTTTTGCTATTCCAGAGCTTTCTGATCTGGGCCATCCTGATGTGGTTAACCGTATCTGCATGGAGCGTAGGGGTCTGGTTCTTGTTACAGGAGCCACAGGCAGCGGCAAGTCTACAACTCTGGCAGCTATGATAAACGAGATAAACAGGTGTCGTAAGTCGCATGTTGTTACCATAGAAGATCCTATAGAGTTTCTTCATCCTGATATCAACTGCTCTGTATGCCAGCGGGAAGTGGGAATAGATACTCCTTCATGGAAAACAGCTCTCAGGGCTGTTTTCAGGCAGGACCCGGACATCATACTCATCGGTGAGATGCGTGACGCTGAGACTGCAACAATAGCCCTGAGCGGTGCGGAAACAGGTCACCTGGTAATGAGCACCCTTCACACAACAGATGCTCCGGAAACAATAAACAGAATTATAGATATGTTTCCTGCCTACCAGCAGAAACAGGTTCGCATTCAGCTGGGAGGGCTTCTCAAGGCGGTTATTTCACAGAGACTGCTTCCTGCAGCGAAAGGTTCAGGTCGGGTACTTGCGTCGGAGATCATGGTGCACACTGCAACTATAGGAAACTGCATTACAGATCCGGAGAAATCCCATCTAATCCATGAAACCATGGAGCAGGGAGGAAACACCTACGGTATGCAGACCTTTGATATGTGCCTCTTCCGTCTTCTCAAAGAGGAGAAGATTGATGTTGAAACTGCCCTGGCAGCTGCAACAAACCCCACAGGTCTTGATTTGAAAATAAAGGGAGTTGAATCTGCTGACGATTGGAGGATGGAGTAAATGGAAACTGCACTCTGGGCTGGAGGAATAACCTTTGCTGTCATAGCTGTCTTTCTTCTCTGGCTCGGGCTTCGGGCTCAGAAGAAGCCTGGTCTTACCGGAGACGAAGCAATGATTGGTGAAACAGGCATAGTAAGAAAAATCTCCGGTTTCAGAGGCCGCCTGGTTGTAGAGGTCCGCGGCGAACTCTGGTGGAGCAGTCTCTCTTCAGAGACCAAACCTGCAATTGGCAGTGAAGTGAAGGTTACAGCAGTTGACCCCCGGGATCTTATACTGATTGTTGAACCAATAGGAAGGAAATAGCATGTACGGAGTAATGTGTATACCTGTCGGCATCATACTCTTTCTTCTCGCATCTCTCAGAGTACTGAAAGAATATCAGCGAGGTGTCGTTTTCAGGCTCGGTAAGGTGATAGGCCTGAAGGGGCCCGGCCTTATCTTTGTATTTCCGGTTATCGACTCCCTGAAGAAGGTGGATCTTCGAGTTATCACAATGGATATTCCCCCTCAGGATGTGATAACCAGGGATAATGTGAGTGTTAAGGTCAATGCAGTTACCTATTACCGTGTGGTTGATCCGAGAAAGGCTGTTCTTGAGGTTACAAACTACATGTACGCCACTAATCAGCTTGCACAGACCACACTGCGAAGTGTTCTCGGTGAAGCCTCCCTTGACGAGCTTCTCTCCAACAGGGATGAGATAAACGCCAAGCTTCAGGATATTCTTGACAGAATGACAGACCCCTGGGGAATCAAGGTTTCCACAGTTGAAGTGAAGCATGTTGACCTGCCTGACGCCATGCAGAGAATGATGGCAAAGGAAGCGGAAGCAGAGAGGGACAGAAGGGCGAAGATAATCCATGCAGATGCAGAGCTTCAGGCTTCAAAGAAGCTTGCTGAAGCCGCAAGTGTGATAGACACCCATCCTACAGCACTGCAGCTGAGGTATCTGCAGACACTTGGGGATATTGCTGTGGAGAACAACTCAACCATTGCTTTCCCTATACCGCTTGAGCTTTTCAAGCGGTTCATGAAGGACTAGAAAGTGGAACTGAAGGGAACAGTAACCGCTCTGGTTACCCCATTCAGGAACGGAGAACCTGATTACAAATCCCTGAGGAGACTTGTTAACCACCAGGTCTCCTCGGGAATTGACGCTCTTCTGGCCTGCGGATGCACCGGTGAACCGGCAGTAATCTCAGAATCAGGCCGAATCAGGGTAATTGAGACTGTTCTTGAAGAGGCAGCTGGAAAGGTGCCGGTGATAGCCGGTACAGGAACCAACTGTACTGCATCCACAGTGGAGTTCACTGAAAAGGTGAGCCGAATGGGGGTTGATGCTGTACTGGTAATCACTCCTTACTACAACAAACCTACACCTGAAGGTCAGAAGGTTCATTACACAAGAACTGCAGACGCAAGCGAAAAGCCTGTTATCATCTACAATGTTCCAGGTCGTACAGGCACCTGCATGACCATTGAAACACTTGCCGCCCTTGGAGAGCATTCAAACATCATAGGAGTGAAGGATGCTGCAGGAAGTGTCGAGAGGGTTACTCAGCTGGCAAAGGTCTCAGGAATAACCTACATGAGCGGAGATGATCACATAGCCCTTCCCCAGGTACTCATGGGCGCATCAGGGGTTGTATCGGTAACCTCAAACGCAGCGCCTGCCCCTATGAGCCGAATGATCAATCTGGGCCTTGCCGGAAGGGTACACGAGGCCAGAACTATTCATAAAGAGCTTTATCCTCTCTTCAAGTCACTTTTCATAGAGACAAATCCTGCGCCTGTGAAAAAAGTGCTGGAGATGATGGGAATTATTGCAGACGGAACTCCCATGGAACCCCTTGTTCCGGTTTCTTCTGAAACTTCTGATATACTCCGGAGCATCCTTCACGATCTGGACCTTCTGTGATACCGGCAGCAGTATTCGGTGCAAAGGGCAGAATGGGCAGGTTGATTAAGGGAAGTTCTTCTCAGGATGTAAGCATTGTTCAATCTTTCGACAAGGGTGATGAGCCGGTTCTGGACCCTCAGGTTAAAGTTGTGATAGACTTTTCCCTTCCTGACGCCTGGGAATCTCTGGATTCTCTTCTAAGTACCGGAACAGCATCTCTGGTTTCCGGAACCACCGGCCTGCATGAGAAACACAGGGAAATGCTTAGAAAATGGTCAGAGAAAAGGCCTGTTTTCTACTCTGCAAACATGAGCATCGGTATTCATGTGCTGAAAAAACTTGCTCTGCAGGCACGGCGAATGCTTGGAGAAGGGTTTGACCTGGAGCTTGTGGAGTTTCACCATGACCGGAAGATAGACAGTCCCAGCGGAACAGCCCTCTCTATTCTGGAACCATTCACTGGAACCAGGGTGCACGGGCGGAAAGGCTCTGCAGGCCCCAGAGATTCCCGGGAGATAGGTGTTCATGCTGTCAGAGGGGGAGATGTGGCAGGGGAACACAGACTCTACTTTCTCGGACAGGGTGAAAGGCTGGAGATAAGCCATAGTGCCGGCCACAGAAAGATATTCGCCGCCGGCGCTGTCAGAGCAGCGAAGTTCATTTACAAGAAGAACCCCGGTCTTTACTCCATGGAGGATATGCTTGGCTGATATTCTCAGGGCCGCTTTTGCAGGATCATTCTATCCTGTGAACAGGATGGAACTTCTTGATATGGTAACAGGGTTCCTTGATACCGGCGTATCTCCTGTTGCCCATTCACCTGGAATGGTTGTTCCCCACGCAGGATACATCTATTCAGGAAGGACTGCCGGCCTGGGCTTTTCCCATGCCCCTGACAGTGTTAAAACTGTTGTTGTCTGCGCTCCCAGTCACCGTTACCCGTTCAATGGTGCTGCAGTGCTTCAGGTTGACGGTGTTGAAACACCTCTGGGGGTATGTTCTGTAAACAGAGAAGCAGCAGATGCCCTTGCAGAGTCAACCTCGGCAATTGTGCTTCACGAACACAGCTTTGAGGTAATGGTGCCGTTTATTCAGCTCAGATGGCCTGAAGCAGAGGTAGTGCCGCTTATTACCGGAATCGGTGTCAACTGCGCCAGGCTTGCAGAGAAGGTCATGGATACAGCGGAGAACGCCTACTTCATAGCTTCCAGCGATCTCTCTCATTTTCACCCTCTTGAAACTGCTGAAAAGCTTGACAGAAAGGCTATTGACGGTTTCCTGACCATGAACCCTGCTCTGTTTGAGAGAAGCCTTTCTGAAGGGGCGGAGGCATGCGGCAGGGACCCTGTTCTGACACTGATGCACCTTGGTGCGCTGAAGGGTTGTACCAGGGCAATGGAAATATCCTATTCAACTTCAGCAGATGCAGGAGCAGGCACAGAAGAGGTGGTAGGTTATTTTGCAGGAATGGTTACAGAATGACCGCTGAAGAAAAGAAAAGTGTTCTGGCGCTGGCCCGAAGTGCCGTAGAGGCGGCTGCCAGGGGAGAACCGCCCCCTGAGATACCTGATGAAGAAATTCTTCGAAAAGAGAACGGAGCTTTTGTTACACTTAAATCAAAAGGCAGGCTCAGGGGATGTATAGGTCACTTTACCGGTCTTGGCTCTCTGGGAAAGACCATTCTGGCAATGGCAGGAGAAGCGGCTCTTCATGATTCCAGGTTCATTCCTGTAAACCCTGAAGAACTCCCTGGTTTAACCATTGAGGTTTCAGTTCTTTCTTCAATGAAAAGGTGTCTTGCTGAACAGGTTGAACCTGGGATTCACGGTCTTTATGTCAGGCAGGGTTTCAGGGCAGGAACCCTTCTTCCCCAGGTAGCTGCAGAAGAGGGCTGGAACAGAGAACAGTTCCTCAGTCATACATGTATAAAGGCAGGTCTTCCGCCGGAAGCCTGGCGAAATAAGGAAACAGAGATATCTGTTTACACCGCAGAGGTGATAACAGAAGAAAAGGAGAGAAAATGAAGAAACTGCTAATACCACTGCTTGCCCTTTTTGCAGCTTGCCAGCTGCCTGGTGTGGAAAAGGTGAGCGAGGGAATGGATGATCAGATTGAGAGCATTGAGGAACAGATAGAAACTGTTACCGAAAATGCCGACGAGATGAAGGACAGGCTTGAGGCCATTGAGGATCAGATAGGCGGCGATTTTGAAATACCTGATTTTGACACTGACGAACTCATGGAAAATATCTCAGAGGAGATAGAAGAACTCACCGAATCAAACGATTCCATAATTACCGAGATGACCGCTCTTGTTCAGGAGCAGACCCTTCTCATAGAAGAGCAGGCTCATGTGATCGAGTCTCTTCAGGGCCGCATCAGCGGCCTTCAGGCTCAGATTGACAATCTGTCTATTCGGATCAGCGGCGGTGGAGGCGCCACAGGGAACGCTGGTCGTTCAGGAGGGTCCGGCAATTCAGGCAGAGGCGGAACAGGCGGAGGAGCAGGCAGAGGAAGCTCCGGCGGCGGTTCATCCTCAGGCCGCAGGTAACAGCAGGAGATAACTTGACAGGAAGATAGAGAATTCTGTTCTGAAGGTTATCATCGCATCAGGGGCTGCAGTAAACTCTGTAGCCCCTGATGTTTAGTAATTTAACGGCTGCAACATCTGCTTTTGTTTATTCAGGCAAATACCCGGCTGCAGGTCTCCGCTTAAATCACCAACCTCCATTCGCTGTGCGTACTTATTTAACCGTATGTGATTTTCCTGATTCTGTCAAGACTTCGTTTCCTGAATACAATTGTCTGCTGCTTTGTATCTGCACCGGTACAGCATACAATAACTACAAGAATTTCAATAAGTGTTTTCTTCACCTTGCAGAGGTAATCATGGCAACTATTCATGGGTTATTCCACTGCTAAGTGTTCGACGGTTCTGTAACCCTGCATTCCGTGTATTTATCGAAGGGTATCAGAACGGCTTTTGTTTCACCATCTCCGCATTCGAGAACAGTATCGAATCGGTGGTGATTACCACTCAATACCTTTACCGCTGGAATCTCAGGCAATATCGTTTACAGGTTGATGAGAAGCACGGCTCCAACAGTGAGAGCGATGCTTATAGTTTCCTTTCTGGAGAGTCTTTCAGAGTAGAAGACCATTCCTCCTGCACAGATCAGGGCTATTGAACCTGAACTGTAAACTGGAAAGACCACAGAAGCAGGAAGTACAGAGAGTGCGTTTATCAGGAAAAACGATGCGAAGAAGTTGGGTATTCCAACGGCAAGACCTGTATATATCTCCTCTTTTTCAGGTCTTCTGCGTATACGGCTGACACTTATAATAAGAGCAGTGAGAAAAACAGTGAAAAGGAACAGATCTTTCACATTCAGGCAGCCGTATCTCTGGTAGAGTTTATTGGCGAACTCAGCCAAACCGCTTGTGAGGAACAGAAGCATAAGAGCAGGCTTTATCTCTTTCAACGGCAGATTTACCATTGCGATGGAAACCAATGCCAGTGCCATTCCTGCCCACTGGAAACCTCCAGGATATTCATGCCAGACAATCATGCTGAGAGCAACAGGTACAAGAATGCCCAGTTTGGCATAACTTCCTGCAAGTCCTGCGCCGTTCTTTCCTGCAGCCTTCTGATAGAAAAAGAAGCCGAGAAAGTAGAGCAAACCTGTGGGAACACCTGTGACAAGCGCCCACAGAGCAGAGTTCGGAGCATTGAGGAAACCGTCAATACCGCTGTGCCCGTGCTGGAGTTCAGAGATCAGTTCCGAAGCTGATATACTGCCCGGTAAACTGAAAAGCCCCTTTCTGAGCGAGAAGAACAGAGCTGACAAAGTGGCCGTTGTGTAGTTCATGGCAAGAATGACAAATCTGTTAAGATTTCTTTCCTCGCCTCTTTTCAGAATCAGGGCAATTGCTGTACTGCATAAAACTGCTGCCAAAAGGTAGATCAACGATAATCCTCAATCATCTGCTGCGATTATGGTTCCTGTTTGTCTGAAGAATGCTGCAATCAGTTCGCTGCGGTGCTTTTGCAGCTTTTGCAGAGCCTCTGAAAGATTCTGCAACTCTCCTGACTGAAATAGTGGTAAGAGAGTGTTCTCAGGATTATACTAAACAGAACGGAAGGGAGAGTGAAATGGCAAAACAGATTGATTGCCCCTCATGCGGAGCAGCTGTAAAGTACAGCGGAAGTTCCCACTCTGCCCTGTGCAAGTACTGTGGAAATACTGTGGTCATTCCCCCTGAAATGCAGGGGCAACCTTCGTCCGGCTCTAAGCCGGATTATTCAGGGTGCGGTAAATCAATGGCGATAACATTCTCTATGGCTGCAGTGATCTTCTCAGTAACAATTGGAATTGTTTTCTACACTTTATCTCAAAACGGCATTGAAGAGGGCAAGAATATATTATCCTTGACCTCAGAAGAAACATCTGCTGAACTGGAGTTTGGAGGAACAGGAACCGGTCCCGGCTATTTCACCGATCCTCAGTGTATTGCTGCGGACCGAAATGGAAACATCTTTGTGGGAGAGATGAATAGCGGCAGAATACAGGTTTTCGACCAGACAGGAGAGTTTTCCCATGTGTGGTACTTTGCTGAGCCTGAAGAGTTCTATCTGGGCAGCATTGCATCTGACGGAAACGATTTACTGTACATGGTTTATGACAGTGAACTTTACATTCATGACAGTATGACAGGGGAGCTTCTGGGAAACCTCCGCCATCCTGACGGATGGGGGTTCAGTGATGTGGATACAGCTCCAGACGGGGATATCATCGCTTCCTGGTATTGTAACAGGGACGACCTTGTTGTCTTTTCCGGCGATAAGGCTCCTGAGGTCATACATAACGCAGTGAGCGGAGTTACCGGAGACAGTGAGCTGAATGCCATTGCAGCAGCAGGAAACAGCGGGGAGAAGTACATACTGGGCTCTTTTAACTCTGTTGTGGTTGTATACGACAGCAGCAGCAGTTACGCAGACAGATTCGGCAGTGACGAAGTTTTCACCATGCCTGTATGCATGGATGTTGATCCCCGTGGTAACATCTGGGTAAGCGATTTTGGTGAACTGCTGAAGTTCAGCCCTTCTGGAGAACTTTTAAACACTATAGTAACCGCAAAGGGCATTAACGATTTTGTGATAGATGATAACTTCAGACTCTGGGGCATCTCTTATGACCACACCATTGTCATGATTGATCTCTCGGAAAAGTGACAGGAGAAAGAAATGGCACAGGTTACACTTCAAGGCAACCCTGTTGATATCTCAGGAGTTCTTCCTGAAGAGGGCAACAAGGCTCCTGAGTTTTCTCTTACCGCAGGCGACCTTTCTATCAAGGGTCTTGAAGACTTTGCAGGCAAGAAGAAGGTTCTGAACATATTCCCCAGCCTGGACACAGGAGTCTGCGCTGCTTCAGTAAGAAGGTTCAACAGTGAAGCATCAGCATTGGAAGATACTGTTGTTCTTTGCATTTCAGCAGACCTTCCCTTCGCTCATTCCAGATTCTGCGAGGCAGAGGGGCTGAAAAATGTAATACCCCTTTCTGTATTCCGTTCGCAGGAGTTTGGCAGGGATTACGGTGTAACCATCACATCCGGCCCATTGTCAGGGCTTCTTGCAAGGGCTGTTGTGGTTCTTGACAGTTCCGATCTTGTCATTCACGCTGAGCTTGTACCTGAAATAGCCCGGGAACCTGACTACGAAGCTGCTTTGGAAGCCTTGAAATCTATTGTCTGAGGTGCCTTTCAGAAAACATGTACCAATCGGCGCCAGAGTGCTGGTAGTTCAGAAACACTATCAGCGTACAGGTGAACTGACCGAGGGGGTGGTTGCGCGAATACTTACAAAGTCTTCCTCTCACCCCCGCGGAATAAAGGTAATGCTTGAGTCCGGCATAGTCGGCAGAATTCAGAAACTGGCTGACTGATCAGTTAATCAGCAATAATCTCTCTGTAACTGAGTCTCCTGAAGAGTTCAGATGTACCAGACAGCAGCCTGAACTCAGTTCAGCAGGAGCTGACCATTCCAGATTATTCTTCTCTGCCGGAAATACTTCCTCTGCAACTGGGTAAATCAATCGCCCTGACAGATCACAGATGTGAACAGAAGCATGGCCTGCTTCAGAGAGAGAAAGTGACAGAACAGAACTGCAGGGGTTGGGGGAAAGGGAAAGAGGAAGGTTCAGGTTCCGCAATGCCTGTCTCAGGAGCATACTTCATCAGGAAGCCTGCGCATTATAAGCGCCAAATCCTGCAGCAATGTATCCACTCGCTGAGAGCTGACGGACACAGTGTACAGCGAAGCAGGAGTTTTCATCAACATAGTCATACCACTCAATCTCACCGGTAACAGAGTGTCTGAATACAACACCGAACAGACCGTCAGGAGAATAGCCTGCGTCCACTTCCACAACAAACCCGCCTTCCATTGCAGGTTCAATTGAAAGATCTGCATCCTGCGCCCTGCCTTGGGGAGCCTGCTGAAAACCGTCAGGATGGAGAGAATGATTCAGTCATTAAACAGCGCAGCTGCAGGAGCTGCTGCTGGATTCATTTCCGGTTCAGCACAGGTATCAGCGGCAGACAGCCTTGCTGATTGCCAGTGCAGCTGTACTGCAGGCACATGAGTATACTGCTCCGTTTGCTGCTGAAGTGTCCGGCAGCTTTGAAGTGTTCAAGTTCTCTGATGCGGTAAAACGGCAGGTTCAGGAAGTTTATGGCCGGTGAGCAATCACCTGCTGCTCTCTTTGGTGTCGAATGCCTTTTCGAATCAAGCCTTCTGCTGTTTTACTATAACCCTGTGGTAGCTCTTTTTTCCTTTTCGCAGAAGAATAACTCCGTCTTCAGGGGTGTTTGCAGGTATACTTCCCATAGGGTCGGTTACTCTCTCGCCCTGAATGTAAAGGCCGCCCTGCCTGCCCATTCTGCGCACCTCGCCGCGGCTGCTGCAGAGTCCGGTTTCTGTGAAGAGGTCAAGGGGGGTGATCCCTTCAGTGAGCCTTGCTGAACTGATTGTGGTGGTTGGAGCATCGTTCTGACTGCCCTTTCCTGAGAAGAGTGCTCTTGAGGCTTCCCTTGCTTTCTCCGCTTCATTTCTGCCGTGGGCTATGGAGGTTGCCTCAAAGGCCAGCCTCTCTTTTGCCTGCCTGATGTCTGCACCTTTCAGGGCTTCGTATTCAGCTATTTCTTCTGTAGAAATAAAAGTGTAAAGCTTCATGAAGTAGGTTGCATCTCTGTCGTCAACATTTATCCAGAACTGGTAGTAGTCGTATGGAGAGGTAAGAGCAGGGTCCAGCCAGATGGCTCCTCCAGGCTGTGATTTGCTCATCTTCTCTCCTGTGGATGTTGTTACCAGAGGGCAGGTGAAGCCATAGGCCTCGGCACTTTCCTTTCTTCTTATCAGGTCTATTCCTGCGACAATGTTTCCCCACTGGTCGGCTCCTCCCACCTGGAGTATGCAGTTCTCTTCTCTGAAGAGATGCAGGTAGTCGTAGGACTGGAGCAGCTGGTAGTTGAACTCAAGGAATGACAGCCCTGTTTCCAGCCGCAGTTTTACGCTTTCAGCGGTGAGCATTCTGTTCACGCTGAAGTGTTTGCCTATGTCTCTGAGGAAATCAATGTAGTTCAGCTCTGTGAGCCAGTCGGCATTGTCCAGAAGAACTGCCCCTGACTGTTTGTCATGGCTGAAATCCAGAAATCCACCCATCTGCTTCTTCAGGGAATCTGCCCACTGTTTTACTGTGTCCTTTGTTTCAATAGTTCTCTCTGTGGACCTTCCTGAAGGGTCACCTACCAGTGCCGTTGCTCCTCCTATGAGTATGCAGGGTCTGTGGCCTGCTTTCTGGAGGTGGCTTGCTGCCATGAGAGGAACAAGGTGTCCCAGATGAAGGCTTGAGGCTGTCGCATCGAAGCCAACATAGAATGAGAGTGCTCCTGCATTAAGGAGTTCATTCAGTTTCTCCTCGTTGGTCATCTGGTAAACGAGACTTCTGTCGTTCAGATCACGAAGCACATCCATGTCTTTTCCCCTCTTGAGGTTAGTGTTTACATCTGGCGACTGTAACGGTTTTTCTGTATTTTGTCAACGAACTTCAGAAAGGGAAACCGCCAAATGGAAATTATAGAATTCGAGCATCCTGTTGCAAGAGATTTTGTTACAAGGCTCAGAAGGAAAGACGCCTCTCCTGCCGGATTCAGGGCTTATTCCAACAGGCTGGGATACCTCCTGGCAGTTGAAGCCACAAGGGATCTTACCACTGTTCCCGCACAGGTCTCTACACCACTTGAAGAGACTCTTGGGGAGGTGGTGGAGAACCCTCCTGTTATTATTCCTGTTCTCAGAGCAGGGTTGGGAATTCTGGATGCCTTTCAGAATCTGCTTCCTGATTCTCCCGTTGCCTTTATCGGTATAAATCGCGATGAGAGCACTGCCGAGCCTGTCTGGCATTACACTTCAATACCCAATGTTGCAGGAAGAAAGGTGATTGTCCTTGACCCTATGCTGGCCACAGGAGGAACCGCCCGGTCTGTTGTGGAGTATCTCTTTGATAAACGGGCATCTGAGGTGATTCTTGTTTCAGTGGTGGCGGCACCTGAGGGTATCGCCAGGCTGAAAGACTTCGATAATCTCACTGTTATCACCGTCTGCGTGGACAGGGAGCTGGATGCCAGCTGGTACATCAGACCAGGTCTTGGAGACTATGGAGACAGGCTGTTCTCAGGGGGCAACTGACCGCAGGCGGAGGAAAAACTTGCTTAGATACAAAAGGAACTTGTGGGCGGTACTTCTCATCGTTGCTGCAGCAGCTGTAACATTCATCGCTAGAACCCCTTCTGACAGAAATCTCGGTGAACCCTGGCGGTTTGGTTATTACATATCAGCCATGGAAGATGCGCAAACAGAGATTCGTGCCGCCATGGCAGATACCATTGATGTTCTTACCTCTGTCATAGGAGATGGTTTCCTCGGTGGGGCTGTGAGAGAGCTGGGTCTTGGCGGAGGCCAGTACCTCTCAACCTGCGGCATACTCATGGACAGTCTGGGGTGGAGTGTTCAGCAGAGAGGCGATACCCTTTCAGCAATTTACTGCAGAGGGGCTCTTTCAGAAGTTCGGGCCTTTCCAGGGAACAGGAGAGGTTTTTACAGCATACAGTTTGAAAATGGTTCACCGGTTGCCTGGGAGTACATTCCTCAGGAACGATGGATAAGGCAGAGAACTATCTGCTGTGAGGTATCCTCAACAGTATGGGACGCTCTCTGGGACAGTGCTCTTCCCCCTGATCTCAGCCAGTCGGGAATGCTGCTCTCTTCCCGTGATTCCTCCAGGGCTGTAGGTTATGTTTCAGAACTGCAGCATGAACTTACCGATCGACTCTTCTGTTATGACATTGATTTCTACTATGATGTGCAGCCTGGTGACAGCCTGTGGCTCATAATCGAGGAAAACAGGTATCCAGGTGATGGAGAGACAGGTTTCCGCAGGATTCTTGCAGCAAAGTATAAGTTTGCCTACGGCGGTCTTGCCGAGGCTTTTCCATTCTTTCACAGGCCTGATGAGGCAGAGGGTGCCGAGATACTTCTGGATCACTATCACAGAGACGGTGCTTCCCTTCGAACCATGTTCCTGAAGATGCCGGTTCCCTTTGGAAGGGTGAGTTCTCCCTATTCAGATGCAAGAATGCACCCTGTGCTTGGTTACACCAGGGCACACAGAGGAATTGATTACGCTGCGCCTCTGGGGACTGAAATCTATGCAGTAGGCGATGGCACAATTACCGTTCGCGGCTGGGCAGGGGGATACGGCAACATGATAAGAGTTCGTCATGCCAACGGATATGAAACCGGCTACGGACACTGCAACGGTTTTGCTGCCGGTCAGAGTGTAGGCAGTTATGTCAGGCAGGGTGAGATAATAGGTTATGTGGGTTCCACCGGTCTTTCAACCGGGCCTCATGTTCACTTCGAAATGAAGAGGAACGGCGAATATGTGAATCCTGCAGAGGAGATAGTTCCTCCTGCAAATCCCCTTGAAGGTCCGGAACTGGAGAGGTTCCTTGCTGAGCTGCCTGTTCTGGAAGCCCAGTGGAGCATGATGTCAGGTATGGAACTGCCTGTGCCGGAGGTAATACCTGTTTCCGCTGATTCAACAGAGGCCCTTGAGGAGTGAGTTCCTGGCCTTCTGACGAGTTTTTCTGGGACTCTGTTTTTGCTCCCATGCTGGATCTGCTTCCAGAGAGGAAGCGTACTTCAATAGGCGGTCTCGGAGGAGCGTCCCTGGCACTGGCTGTGATGTCTGCCCACCGGCTGGCAGGCCCTACCCTGGCTGTTGTTCCTACAGTTACAGAAGCAGAGTCCCTTCGTGATGATCTTCTGGCGCTCAACACCGGTCGAGTACTTTATTTCCCTGCATACGAGACCCTTCCTTTTCAGGGAGAGGAAGCCCATCAGGGCGTTGTGGCTGACAGAATAGAATGCCTCTCCAGGCTGCTTTCCGCCAGACCTGATACTCTGGCGGTGGTTCCTGCCAGAGCGCTTCTGAAGAGGCTGGCACCTGTTGCCGGTTTCAAGTCATTTGCCATATACCGGGGCATGAGGCTTAATCCTGATGTTCTGGAGAGCTGGCTTCTATCAGCAGGTTACAGCAAAGAAGCAGCTGTATATGAGCAGGGGCGGTGGTCCCGTCGGGGCGGTATTATTGATGTGGGCACATACGGTTCTGATAATCCTTTCAGAATAGAGTTTTTCGGCGATGAAGTTGAATCGGTCCGCCTCTTTGATCAGCACTCACAGAGAACAATCAACAGCGCTGGAAGGGCAGAGATTCTTCCTGCCCGTGAAGTTGTTCTTACCGCTGACCAGTGGAACCTTGCAGCAGACAGAGTACCGGAAGGCCATCCTCTTGAGGAGCATATGTATGGCTCCTCAGATTTTCCAGGTATTGAACACCACCTGCCGCTCTTCTTTGATGAGCTTTCCACAATATTTGATTACCTCTCTGATATAGGAACTCTGATTATTGCAGAGCCAGTGAGAGTTAAGTCTGTTCTGTCAGCTGCTCTGGAAGCAAGAAAAGGCTCTTTTCCAAATAATCTTCCCTTTTCAGTAAATGATGCCTACTGCTCTTCAAGGGAGATAGAAGAGAAGATTGAACAGTGCGGCAGAATACTGGAGCACAGCCTTCTTCCCCAGTCGGATGTTGACATGTACCTGCCTACTGAGCCCCAGACAGGTTTCATGGGTCACAGGAATGAGATGTTCAGGCAGATGCGCCGGTGGATTGATGATGATTTCCGCATAGCTGTAGCCTGTGATACTCCAGCTGAGCTTGCCACCTTTCGGGAACTCCTTCCGGAAGACCTGAAAGAATTCATCGATCTGGAAGTGCTTTCCATTTCCGACGGGTTTATTCTCAGACGGGAGAGAGAGCAGGGAATTGTGCTCCTCTGTGAACGGCGGCTTCTCAGTACTCGAAGACGCCCTGAAAGGGTACGAAAGTTCAGAGGAGGAGAGGTTCTTGCATCCTGGGAAGAGCTGCAGCCGGAAAGTTTCATAGTACATGAAGCTTACGGCATAGGAAAATTTCTGGGGCTGAAACGGGTGGATAGCGCCGGTGATGAAGTTGACTGTCTTGAGGTTGAATACAGGGACGGCGACAGACTGCTGGTCCCTCTGGAAGAGATAGGGCAGGTTCAGAAATACCTTAATCCCGGCGGAGGTTCCCCTCACCTGGACAAGATAGGCGGAACTTCCTGGAACCGGAGGCTCTCCAAAGCAGCGAAAAAGGCACATGAGATAGCAGGCAGGCTGGCAATTCTCTATGCTGAGAGGGCTGTGAGAAAGAGACCTCCGCTGCCTCCTCCCGGAAAACTGACCACAGCAATGGCAGAGAGTTTTCCATACGAGGAAACCCCTGATCAGGCCTCTGCTATTCAGGCTGTGATGGAAGATTTCAAAAAAGATTCTCCGATGGAGCGGCTTGTCTGCGGAGATGTAGGTTACGGAAAAACTGAAGTGGCACTGCGTGCAGCATACAGAGCAGCTGAAGCAGGTCTTCAGGTGGCGGTGCTGGCTCCTACCACCGTCCTTGCGGAACAGCATTACAACACCTTTCGTGACAGGCTTGCAGAGTTTCCTGTGAGGGTGGAGGTTCTCAGCAGGTTTCAGAGCAGATCAGAGCAGAAGAAAATTATCGAAGACCTTGCCCAGGGAGATGTCAACATTGTTGTGGGAACTCACCGTCTCCTTCAGAAAGATGTTCGCTTTAACTCCCTGGGGCTGATTGTTGTTGATGAAGAGCAGCGTTTCGGAGTGAAGCAGAAGGAGTACCTCCGGGAGATAAAAACCAATGTGGATACCCTGACAATGACTGCAACCCCTATTCCCAGAACTCTTCACATGGCACTTTCCGGCTTCCGCTCCATCTCAATAATTTCAACCCCCCCCCGTGACAGGTATCCCGTGCAGACTGAGATTACAACTTTCAATCCTGCCATAATCAAAAGAGCAGTGGTCAGAGAGCTGGAGCGAGACGGTCAGATTTTCTTTGTCCACAACAGAATAAGCACAATTGAAAAGGTTCGTTCAAGGCTGGAGAGCTTCCTTGATATTGATATTGCTGTTGGGCATGGTCAGATGTCACCTGCACAGCTGGAGGATGTAATGCACTCCTTCATGGCAGGCAGGTATCAGATGCTGCTCTCCACCAGCATCATTGAATCAGGCATCGACCTTCCCAGAGTAAACACGATGTTCATAGACAATGCTCAGAACTTCGGCCTTTCAGAACTCTATCAGCTAAGGGGAAGGGTCGGGCGAAGTCATCATCGGGCCTACTGCTATCTGCTCACCCCTGGAGGAGTTTCAAAACTCAAGCCCGAGGGAAGGAACAGGCTGGAGGCCATTAAAAGATATACCCGCCTTGGCAGCGGGTGGCACATAGCAATGCGTGACCTTGAACTCAGAGGGGCAGGAGAGTTTCTTGGAGCAGGTCAGAGCGGTCAGGTTGATGCTGTGGGCTATTCAATGTTTGAGGAGCTGCTGGCCAGAGAGGTGTCAATGCTCAAAGGAGGCAGAGGAGGCATTCCTGAAGTACGCCCCAGAGTAGAGGTACCTGGGCCTGCCTACATTCCCGAGGAGTATATGCCTGATACAGCAGAGAGGGTTCAGCTTTACAGGTGGGTATGGAGGGCATCCTCGGAGAATGATATCGACAAATGGATGGACTATGTAAGAGACAGATTCGGTTCAGTTCCCGGGCCTGTTGAGGGAGTGGCAATGCGTGCAAGGATAAACTACCTTGCGTCCTGCTGCGGCGCTGAAGATGCTGTGGCCTCGTCATCATCGGCAAGGGTAATCTTCAGCCCTCTTTGCGGAATATCTGTCAGGCGTATCAGAAACCTTGCAGGCGATTATTGGAAGACATCAGCGGAGAAAACAGGACGAACTGTCCTGACACTCACCGGTGGTGCAGATCCTGTATCGGCACTTCTTGCAGTTTTGCGTATATTCGCAGATTACATGGAAACAGCAAACAGAGAATAATTATTCGGTTCCGGATTTTTCCGGAGATTGGATTAAGGTGAGGCAATGGTTCGTAAGTCATTTGTATGCATTGTAATGGGTCTGGCTATTCTTGCAGCCGGTTGCGGCGGAGCCGGTGAACTTGGCTCCATCGGAGGTGAGCCTGTTACAGAGGAACAGTATCTTGAGGTTTTCAACGGCCTTCCTGCTGAAGAGCAGGTATCAGTTCTTGAGCCTGGAGGACGAATGGAGCTGATGGAGCGTATAGTAAGGAAGAAGCTTCTTCTGGCAGCATGGGCTGAAGACACATCTGTCTCAGGTCCATGGGAGGAACTGTACACTGTATCAGTGCTTTCAGATTCCATGTTCCGCAGAATAGCCATGGAGTTCGATGCAGAATCGTATATTGATTCGCTTTCATCAACTGGTTATTCTTCTTTCAGCCTCAGGGCTGTTCTTTTTGCTGATTCCTCTGAAGCTGTTCAACTGGCAGAACAGTGGAATACCGGCAATTTTGACCAGACTGTTCCATCTGTTTCCGCTCCATGGAGTAATCCCAGTACAGAATCAAGCTACAGGTTTTTTTCAGGTCCGCTGCATACCCTTACTCCTGTATTTCTGCCACTCCTTGAAATGGAGCATGGAACTGCCCATGTACTGCCTATGTTCGGCCAGTGGGGTGTTGGGCTTCTGGAGCTTGAAGAGGGAGAGTGGGTTTCGGATGAATCTGCTCCTGGCATCGGTCTGATGAACCTGGTAGGTGTCAGATCCGGAGAAAAGCTTCTTGCTGCAGGAATAAGAGAACTCGCAGGCAACTGTGCTGTTTCAGGTACCGTCCTTGTCCCTGCAGGTGAGGGCAGCAGTACTCCTGTTGCTGTTGCAGGTACCGATACTATAACCGTTTCCGACTTCCTTGAAGTTATGGAAATGGCTTCTCCTTCAAACTTTTTCGGCGGAGTCCCTGAAGAGCTTGCAGCGTTCAGCCCTCCTGAGCTTACATTTAGCCCTGAGATAACTATCTGGTTCTATGCCAGGTCTGTTGCACAGAGATTTGCTCTGGCGGAATCAGCTTCCGCAGCAGGCGTACAGATACCCTCAGGCACTCTGGACTATGCAAGAGCAGAGAGTGTTGTAAGGGATAGAGTACTGAAACCATCCATTCCGGACAGCGCTGAAGTAGCCCTCTGGTATGAGCAGAACACCGATATGTTTGTATTGCCTGAAAGACGCTCTGTTCTTCTGGGCTATACTGAAGGGTCTCTGGCTGAAACTGCTCCCTCTTCTTTTGAGCAGCTTGATCAGTTGCAGACGATAGTTGATGAAGACGGTGAGATGGTGGCAACACCTGCCCAGTTTGAGGTGTCTTTTGGTGAGATTCTCGGACCTGAGATTTTTCAGGCTGAACCTGGGGTTTTCTCAGGGCCTGTACAGTTGGACGGGGAACTTGCTGCCTGGTTCCAGGTAGTTGAGATTGTGCCATCTGGAGTTGCAGCACTGGATGAAATTTATCCGGTTGCTGTCTCTGCAGCTGCCAATCAGATTTTCTCAGAAGGTTTTGAAACGCTTATAAGTGATCTTCGTTCTTCGTATCCTGTTGTAGTTGATACTGCTGCAGTGGTGGAGATTGATCTCTGGGGCGGAATGAGATAAGGAAAGGATATTTATGAGAATCCTTGCAGCAGCGGTAATATTTCTTATTGCCGCAGGTAGTGCTTCAGCAGAGGCTCTTGCGGTTGTCAACGAGAGAGAACTGACATGGGAGAATCTTGTTGGTCTTCTTGGAGGGCCTGAGGTTGTTGCTTCTCTTGGAATTACCACCACAGAAGCAGCGAATGAAGTGCTGGAATCCTGGGTCAGAGAACAGCTCATTCTTGAAGCTGCGGAAGATAGCGGTATAATTGATAATCCTGAAGTCGCAGCTGCGATTGAGAATGCTGTAAACCAGATTCTTCTTGAGGCATACATCAATGAAGCCATTGCCGATGTGGAAATATCCAGACTTGAAGTGGAGAACTATGTTGATGTGTGGGGTGACACCTACAACACCGAGTACAACATAAGGCACATTCTTCTTCCTGATATGGCACTGGCTTCCTCGGTGCTTTCCAGACTTAATGGCGGGGAATCATTCGCTACTCTGGCAACACAGTTCTCAACCGGTCCCAGCGGCCCTTCCGGAGGAAACCTCGGCTGGGTCAGCAGAGGTATGGTAACTCCCCAGTTCATGGAGGCAGTCTGTCAGCTTGAAACCGGTGAGATATCCAGTGTGATTGAAACTCCCATGGGTTATCACATCATGCAGCTTCTGGAGAAGAGACCGTTACAGAACACTCTCACACAGGCTGATATCATAGAGCTTGCAACAATGGAACTTGTCTCTGCTGAACAGGAGATTCTTATCGTTGAAATGCTCGATGATCTTCGAACTGTCTATACAGTGAACACATGGCCTGAGCGGCTTCTGAATCACATCTAGATGGGATAGCTCCATTGTCTGAAAGGTTTTCTGTCTGGATCTGGATACTTGCAGCTGCAGTGCTTGGTGTTACAGTGTGGTTTCTTGTTTCATTCTCAGGTTCTGCCACTGCTGTTTCACCAGCCATTCCTGATGTTCCTGCTCCCCCTGGCGACACATTGGCAGTAATAGGTGGCTATGTGCTTCATGAAACCGATCTGGCCCTGATAAGGGCGGATGAGGGAGCAATAGAGAGCTGGACCAGGGACCAGATACTTGCCTGTGCCGCCCTGGAAGCTGGCCTTGAGAATCCTTCAGTGAGCAGGTTTGTTCAGGCCAGGGCAAGGCAGCTTTACCTGAGAGACCTGATGACAGATGAGATAACCCTTTCTGTGCCGGTTCCAACAGAGGAAGAAATCATTGTTTTCATGTATTCTGATCCTGAGCTTTATCTTATTGAAAGGCATTACTTTCAGATAATAGCAGCAGACAGCGCTATGGCCGATTCAATCCACACAAGGCTGGGCTGGGGACAGAACTTCCAGGTTACCGCTCAGAACATCTCCACAGGCCAGAAGGCCGGTATCGGCGGCGATCTCGGTTTTGCCACAGGAGCTGAAATGCTTGCCAACGGTCTTCCTGAACACATTGCCAGACTGGATGGCCTCAGTCCTGTGGTTCCTTCAAGTCTGGGTTGGCACATCTTCAAGGTGTCTGAAACCAGAGATATTCAGGACTCTTTAAGAGCAGTGGAAAGCGCCGGTCAACTTCTTTACAGGCAGAGAGTTGAAGCTGCCATGGATAGTGTTATTCAGGCAACCTCTGACAGGTTGTCCACGGAGGTTATATGAACACAGCAATCCTTTTGGCGTCTGCAGCGATGGTATCTGCTCAGTTCACTCTGGACAGAGTGCTTGCAGTTGTAGGTTCAGAGCCTGTACTTCATTCTGAGGTGGTCACCTATCTGATAGAATCAGGGGTGGACCGGAACAGTGAAACCATTAATGATTGCAGTTCTCCCGCCTACGAAGCAGCAATGGATCAGGTTATTCAGGAGAAACTTCTTGTTGAGGCTGCGCGGAGAGCAGGAGTCTACCCTGAAAGAGAAGAAGTAGTTCTGGCTGCAGATGAGTCCATGGCTGAAGCAAGGGCAGGTTTTGAAACAGATGCGCAGTTTGAGGCTTATCTGGTTTCCATGGGAATGACATCACGCGCCCTGAGAGCTAATTATGAGACCATACTGGGGGATCGGATTGCCGGTGAGAATTTTGTAAGATTAAGGGCCGGTAATGTTATGGCCTCCATGCCAGCGGATGCTGAGGGATACTTCAGAGAAAACCCTGTTGTTGTTGAGAACATTCTTGCTCCGAGAGTTCTCAGCTGGATCTACATTCCTGTGCTTCCTGCTGACACAGATCAGGCATACAAGACCCTTTCAGACCTTCGCGCTCAGATAGAGAACGGTGAAACTACCTTCTCAGCAGCAGCTGCAGCCTATTCACAGGATGGTTCCGCTGCATCAGGAGGTGACCTGGGATGGTTTACCGGCGGAGACATGACAGCAACCTTCGAAAGACAGGTAAATCTCCTGGAACCCGGCCAGATAGCAGGCCCTTTCACAACACCTTTCGGTGTTCATCTTGTGAAGGTTACCGACAGAGACGGGGATATGGTCAGAGCAAGTCATATTCTGATTCTGGCCCAGACGGCAGCTTCAGATCTTGAAGCTGCAATGGAAGAGGGTGCTCAGGCAGTTTCCAGGCTCAGGGCAGGTGAGAGTTTTGAGGAAATGGCAGGAGCCATAAGCGCAGATCCTGCAACGGCAGATATCGGCGGATTTCTCGGAACAGTTAATGCAGGCAGCTGGGAGGGTGAACTCCATGATGCAGTGATAGACCTCGAAGCAGGTGAAATCTCCGAACCTGTTGTGGTTGAGCAGGGAATGGCAGTTGCTGTGTTTAAGAGACTGGATCAGGCCGTTCCAGACTGGAGTGAGTTCTCTGAAGAAGAACTTCAGTCCATGCTCAGCTCAGTTGTCTGGAACACTTACTATGACAGTATGGTGGATTCGCTCCGCACAGAGATTCCCATACTGATCAATATCTGATAATGAGAATAGATTATTACCTGAAGGTTACCGGTCTGCTCAAGACCCGATCAATTGCCGGAAAAGCCATATCTTCCGGTTCAGTTGTTCTTGACGGCAGAAAGGCAAAGGCTTCCAGTACTGTTTTGCCAGGGTCTGTTATCAATCTTGTGAAACCTGACGGAACCTCTGTAACAGTTGAGGTTCTTGAAATACCCCAGGGAAAGAATGTTTCCAGGGCAGCCAGGAAAGAGCTTTACAGAGTTGTATCCGAGGAGGACGATTGCTTGTAAGAATGCAGTCGGTCAGGCTCAGTTACGGCAGGTGGCCGGCACTTGACGGAATAAACATGGAGATATCGCAGGGTGAGTTCCTGGTAATCTCAGGCCCCAGCGGCGCAGGAAAGACAACCCTTCTGCGGCTTATGTGGATGGGGGACAGGCCTGACACTGGCCTGGTTGAGGTTGCCGGCTTCAGCTCTGAAACAATAAAGCGAAACAGGCTTCCTGCATTAAGGCGGAAGATTGGTATAGTGTTTCAGGATTTCAGGCTTCTTCAGGGAAGAACTGTCTACGAGAATGTCGCACTTCCCCTTCAGGTAACAGGTACAGGGGCAAGAACAGTCAGAAAACGGGTTATCGCCCTTCTTGCCAGAATGGGGCTCAGCCACAGAAGCAATTCCTATCCCCATCAGCTTTCCGGCGGCGAGCAGCAGAGAGTGGCTATTGCCAGGGCAATGGTGGGCCATCCGGTGCTTCTTCTGGCAGATGAACCTACAGGAAACCTTGATCCTGAAGTATCCAGACAGGTGGTTAACCTTCTTCTGGAGATAAATAGAGGCGGCACCACAGTTGTAATGGCCACCCATGATCCAAGGCAGGTTCCTCCAGGCAAAGGACGCTTCCTGTTCCTTGAAGGGGGTATTCTGAGAGGGGCAGATGTGTGGCCTGAGATAGAGGATGACCGATGAACATTCTCAAGGCAGCCCTCAGGGAAACAGTTCTTAATCTGAAATACAGACCTGGCGCCCGTTTTGTGACCCTGATAATGGTTGCACTGGCATTTGTGGTTTTCGATACCTTCCTGATTATTTCCTGGAACCTTCAGGACCTTCTGTACAGGGAACAGAACATGGTGGGCATGGAAGTTTTTCTGAAAACCGGCCTCTCTGAGCATGAAGGTCGAATGATCGGCGATCTGGTAACGGGGATGCAGGGTATTCAGTGGGTTTACTATGTGTCTCCCACTGAGGCAGAAGCCCTTTTTAGGGCGGAACTTCCAGGACACACCGACCTGCTGGAAGTAATGGGTTCCAACTTTCGACTTCCAGGTTCACTTCAGGTAACATTTGATGACGCGGAAATATCAGGAGGCGAGCTTGAGGAGATAGCCAGGGCAATAGAAGCCATGGAAGGCGTTGAGGAAACCGTTTACGGTGAAGACTTCCTTCCAGGGCTGATCAAGACAGTGACCACAATAAGAAAGCTGGTTCTCCTTCTTGGAATAGTGCTGGTTTTCAGTATCTCCATGGTGGTCTTTTACACTGTACGGCTCTCTGTTGTAAGAAGAGCGCTCACAGTTGAGATAATGGGTATAGTAGGTGCGCCCTGGTGGTTCATCAGAATACCTTTTGTGGTTGAGGGGATGCTCATGGGCATTGCAGGTTCAGCTGCAGGGCTGGCTATTGCAGCTGGTCTTTCCGCATTTCTCTCAGAAGCAGTTGCACACAGGTTCATTCCTTTGTTCTGGATTACTCTGGTATTATTGCTGGGAGCGGTGACTGGAACTGTAGGCGCTCTTGCAGGTTCATTTGAAAGGGAAAAGAGAAAATGAGAAACTTCATGATTGTACCTATACTTGCAGCAGCAGTTGCACTGGCTCAGGAAGCTTCAGGAACCGGTGCAGAAGAAGCTCCTGCAGGATGCCTTGGCTCAGGGGGTATAACAGGGCTTCTGCCTATCGTTGCTATGGTTGCAATCTTCTACTTCCTGATTATAAGGCCTCAGCAGAAGCAGACAAAAAAACTTAATGAGATGCGCAATTCTCTCCAGAAAGGTGACAAGGTGGTTACCGGCGGCGGTATTCACGGAGTCATAACCAACCTCAAAGGTGAGATAATAACTGTCAGAATAGCTGATTCAGTCAAGATAGATGTTGACAGGAATGCACTTACTCTGGTAACACCGGAAGAAGTTGAAGCAAAGTGATTCCCTCCGGCTTTCGCATCAGGATAATAGGAGATCCCGCTCTTCGAATGAAGAGCAGAGCCCTTGAGTTCCCTGCTGACCGTGAGTACATCAGAGAACTCCTTGCCGGAATGAGAAAAATACTTGAAGAGCAGGAAGGTCTGGGTCTTGCTGCTCCTCAGGCAGGCCACCCGGTAAGAGTTTTCATTGCCATCCCTGATTATCTGAAAGACCTGAAGGGGCATACTGTCTTCATCAACCCTGAAGTTGAACCTTTCGGCCCCCTTGAGAAACGGGAGGAAGGCTGTCTCAGCGTTCCCGGAATATGGGAATCGCTGGAAAGACCTTCAGGTGCTAGGCTTAACGCTCTGGACGAAAACGGAAACCGGTTTTCTCTGGAGGTGGAGGGGCTTTCAGCAAGGCTTTTTCAGCATGAAACCGATCATCTTGATGGTATTCTCTTCACAGACAGGCTCAGCCCAATGAAGAAGAAACTGCTGAAACGAAAACTTAACAGGCTCATGGAAGAAAGCGGAACCAGGTGAAGACTGTTTTTCTGGGCACATCTGTGTTTGCTGTTCCTGCACTTGAAGCCCTTGCAGCTGCTGATGACATCAATGTGGCAGCTGTTGTATCAAGACCTGACAGACCTGCAGGCAGAGGGAGAAAACTGAGAAAACCTCCTGTAGCTGAAAAGGCTCTGGAACTGGGCCTGAACCTTCTTCAGCCGGAGAAGCTCAAGGGTATTCAGGAGCTTGTGGAAGAACTGGCTCCTGAAGTAATGGTATCCGCCTCCTACGGAGGCTGGCTTCCAGAGTGGTTTCTGAAACTTTCCCCCTTCGGTGTTGTAAACATTCACCCCTCGCTGCTGCCAAGACACAGGGGAGCGGCGCCTGTAATCAGGGCTGTTCTTCAGGGAGACAGTGAAACAGGTGTGTGTTTCATGCTCACAGACAATGGCTGGGATACAGGTGATGTTATCAGATGCGTAACACTCCCTGTGCCGGTGAACACCACTGCCGGAGAGCTGGAGAATATTCTTGCGGTAAAAGCTGCAGAGGAGATTCCAGGTGTTCTGAGAAAGTATCTTTCCGGAGAACTGCAACCGCAGCCTCAGGCAGGTGAGGAATCCTACGCAGAAAAGATTTCCGCTGAAGAAGCCCAAATAGACTGGACTCTGGATTCCCGTCAGATAGTAAGGCAAATTATGGCTTTCAACCCTGTTCCAGGGGCAAGGACAGTACACTGCGGCAGGGTTGTCAAGATATACAGAGCGGTTCACTCCGATATGAGCGGAACCCCTGGAGAGGTTATAGGGCTTTCACCTCCAGCCATTGCCTGCGGTACCGGAGCTGTTGAGATTCATGAGCTTCAGGTACAGGGCAGGAAACGAATGAGCTGGCAGGACTTCACAAGGGGATACCGTCTGGAACCAGGTGAGAGGCTTGGCTGAAAGCCGCAGCAGCCTTTACTATCATCTGGGGCTCTCTGCTGCAGCAGTGTTCCCTGCTGTGATAATCCTTCTTATTACAGAGAATCTTCTCGCTTTTCCTCTGATTATTATTGCCGTGAACCTTGCAGGGCTGTTTCGTACCAGATGGATGATAGGGCTTTCGTACCATATGCTGAAGCTCGCAGGTGGAAAAGGCTTCATTGCTGAGAAAACTGCAATTCACATGATGACTGCACTGTGCCGCCACTGGGTAAAAAGACCGGTACCTGCAAACAGAATACTTATTCTGCTGCCCCACTGCCTTCAGGAACACACCTGTGACAGAAGAATAACCCATGATTCTTCAAACTGCCTCAGATGCGGCAAGTGCCCTGTGGGAGATATTCTTAACCTGGGGGACAGATACGGTACACCTGTTGCAGTGGCAACCGGCGGTACTCTGGCAAGAAAACGAGTGAAAGAATCAGGTGCCAGGGCGATTCTGGCTGTTGCGTGCCCCAGAGATCTCAGCTCAGGAATGCTTGATGCATGGCCTGTGCCTGTAATAGGCGTTGAGAACAGCCGACCATGCGGCGACTGCTTTGACACCCAGGTGGACATACAACAGATTGAAAAGGCTCTGAAGTATCTTACAGGCTCTGAAGAGCAGCCTTAGCTTTACCGAATTCAGACCGATGCGGACAGAGAGCTGATGACCTGTTCAGCACTTGAATCCGATAGCCCGGTATTGTCACTGTATAAAGCTGTACAACAGCCAGACAGCCATTCCCATTGTAATGGATACGACTAATCGGTGAATCAGGCAGGCAGTATCAAGGTTACCCAATCTGTTAAATCTGTCAACCTCAGTTGCAGGGGTACCATCAAAGAGATTTTCCGGCAGTTTTACCTGTAGGCCCAGCTTATTTCGCTGAGCTGCAGCGATCCTCCGGAAGGTTTTTTCAGATGGAGTCTTCATCTCCTTGCCGATAAGGTGGTTGAGCTGAACTACATCGACAGCATTTCCCATGAGACGATCCGCCGGGGCCTGAAAAAAATGAACTCAAGCCCTGGCGCTGTAAAGGATGGGTGATTGTGGTGCCAGTGGCGAGTTAGTTGCTCGTATGGAGATGGTTCCTGGTGTTTACAAGCGGCAGTATAACCCGAGATTCCCTGTTGTCTGCATGGATCAATCACCCGAACAATCGCCGAGACACAATGTCCTGTTCATGCCAGACCTGGGGGGCTTGCACGGATTGACTATGAGTACAGGCGCTGCGGGGTCTGCAGGATTTTCATGGCTTGTGAGCACCTCGCAGGAATTCGCATGGTAAAGACGCCGAAGCCTGGAACAGGCAGAATTCATCGAGAAGATATCCCTGCTTTACCCTGAGGCTGACAGAATCACTCTTGTAATGGATAATTATGGTACTCACAAACCCGGCTCTTTTTATGAAAGATTCACACCTGAGAAAGCCAGTGTCCTGTCATGCTTCGGATGTGGAGAGTATGCGCAGCTATTATCTGTTCAGGTGAGGCACAGGTGAGGGCGCATAGCCGGAGGCTATGTAACCGAGTCTGCAACGCTGCCTGGGCAGATAAGAACAAGCAGAATCCGTCATCTGAGGTTTGACAGGACACTGATATGGTTGGACCTGTCAAGTTGAGCTTACCTTGTTCGATTTTCTTTCCCTTCTCTCAGGGGATCAGCGGCCGGTGTCAGTCCATCGATGGTCTGATCATACTGATATCCGCGGGTTGGTTACCGCATTTCATCTATTCGTCTGGGGTTTCCTCAGTCTAGTACCGTGCATACAGAATGCTCTGCGCACATAATGCCCTCGAGGGTTTCCCACACCTGATGAT